>NZ_JBHTJV010000006.1:0-68016 GCF_042676045.1 Pseudahrensia aquimaris
TGACCGTCGCGGACGTGAACGAAGCGCCTGTTGCGGCTGACTACGTGGCATCGGCTGCGATTCCAGAAGACAGCCCGTCCTTCACCAACAATCTGATCACGCCCGGCCCCATGCCGATCATCTCTGTTGCTGATCTGGTGAGTGACGTTGATGGTGACACGTTTGGTGCCAGCTCCTTCAGCTTCGACAGCGCCACGCTCAACGGTATGCCTGTTGGCGGTCTGGGTGATGTTGGCATCACCTATGCAGCAAACGGCGATTTCACCATTGATGCCGCCGGCACGACCGCGTTCCAGGCTCTGGCCGATGGCGAGAGTGCAACGGTTGTGGTCTCGTTCACGGTCACCGATGCGGGTGGTTTGAGCGATACGGGCACGGCGACGTTCACGGTAACGGGTGCCAATGACGCGCCTATGGTCTCACCTGTCACGTTGACCAATGTGGCGGAAGACACGGTTGTTGTGATCACGGCGGCACAATTGCTTGCCGGTTCCAGTGACACCGATGCGACTGACATTCTGTCGGTTGCCGATGTAATGGCGACGAACAACGNGATGTCGTCGACGACAGCGGCACGACCAACAACACAACAGCCAACACCGCAACCTTTGACGTGAATCCGGTCAACGACGCGCCTGTTGCTGGGGACGACACGCTCAGCGCCATAGAAGACGATGCGACAAACGCCGTCACTGGCAATGTGCTGGCAAATGACAGCGATGTTGATGATGTATCGCCGTCCTTCTTTGTAACCACCTTCACAGCAAATGGTTCGACCGTTGCGGCAGGTGGAGACATCACGCTTTCAAACGGCGCAGTACTTTCCGTTGCTGCTAGCGGGTCTGTGACGCTGACGCAAAACGGGGCGTTCAACGCGCTGGAACAGAGCGCAACAAGCGAAGTTGCCTTTGCGTACACGGTGACAGACACTGATGGTGCAACGGATACGGCAGCCGCAATCATCACTCTGTCGGGCGTCAACGACACGCCGATCGCCAACGTCGATTTCGCAACGCTTGATCTTGCAACTATGACCTCCGGCACAGTCGCCTTGGATCTGCTCGGCAACGATACCGACCCCGATGTTGGCGACAGCGTTTCGCTTTCCACGATCAACGGTACGGACGTGACAACCGCAACAACAGGCACTCCGGCAGTTATCACGCTGGCCTCCGGCGCTATGGTTTCGTATGATGGCACGACCGTCACATATGATGCCGGTTCGGCGCATACGGGTCTGAGCAGCGGTGAATTGTTCCTCGACGAGATCGCTTACGGCATCAAAGACGAGAACGGCCTGACGGCAACCTCGACGGCCTATGTCGCTGTGACAGGCGCAAACGATGTGCCAACGCTTGACCTGGATACAGATTCGGGAGAAGCGGCAGCCGATGCAAACTATATCGGTGCGGAACGCCACGATCTCGATATTGGCGGCACCGAAGACGAGCAAGCTGAAGCGGCAGCGTCCGCAGCGGCTGGCGCGGCGGGTACGGCGTCTTCCGGCGTGCAAATCAATGACGGCCCAACGAATATTGCCGACCTTGATGGCGCAACGGACACGGTCTCCGAACTCAAAGCCAGTGTTAAGGACGTTGTAACAGGCGATAACGGCATGGGCGGCTTGAAAGGCCGTATCGATCTCACCGCCGCTGGCTGGTCTCTGGCCACGTCGCTTGGACTCGTGATTACGGACGGTGCTGCTGCCTCAGTGGTGGCTGCTGATGGCGGTGCGGAATCGCTGCTCCTGGCTGCCGGCACGCTTGGTGATATCACCCAGGCACAAGCCAACGCCCTGTTGGACGAAATGCGTTTCGTAAACACCGAAGCAACCTTCGCAATGGACACCGAAGCCCGTATTATCGATGTGGTTGTTAGAGACACTGGTGGCCTGACAGCGACAGCGACGGCAACCGTTCCTGTAATCGCCAATGTAACTGACACAACCGGTGTGGGCGCGTTCAGCGGCACACGTTTCGACGACACAATTACTGGCGTTTCAACAGCAGGCACGCTTTCGGGCCTTGCTGGCGACGATATGATTCAAGGCGGTTCTGCGGCTGAAACCATCCAGGGCGGCGATGGTGTCGATACGCTTAAAGGTGGCGGCGATGCCGACATGATTACCGGCGGCAAGGGCGATGACCTTATTGACGGTGAAGCCGGTGCCGACACGGTGATCTGGAGCGTTGGCGATGGTGATGACGATGTGACCGATACCGGCACGGACACCGGAACGGACACACTCGCCCTTTACGGCGATGGCTCCGTCCAGACTTTCACTCTGACGACTGGGAATGTCGAGGTTGAGACCGCGGAATCACCGGCAACCACGGAGTCAGTTGACTATTCGGGCATCGAAACCGTGGAAACGCTGGGTGCTGGTGACAACGATGTTTTCAATGTGGACAACATAGACGCTGGAGTAGCGATTTCTGTCTACGGCAATGTTGGAACCGATGAGCTTGATACATCCACTTTGTTTGATGATATCACGGTCGATCTTGCGGCAGGCACATTTGGCCTCAGCACCGCTGCAACCGACAACCAAGTGACCACTGTTGAAAACGTCACCACAGGCGACGGGACAGACGACATTACCGGTGATGGTGTAGCAAATGAGCTGACGTCCGGAGGCGGCTTCGACCAGATTGCGGGCGCTGGCGGCGCAGATACGATTGACGGGGGCGACACGAACGAGACTTACACAGCAGCAACAGGCGAAGGCGATGTGGCTGAATACACGGGCACACTCACCGCAGCCATGATTACTGAAAACGTTGCGGGCGGCTGGACTGTGGTGGCAGGTGCCACCGAAGGCACTGACACGCTTTCCGGTATTGAAATTGTCGACCACGCCGGTGGCCGCTTCCTGCTGGTCGGCTCGGGTGGCTTTGACACAATCCAGGATGCCGTTGATGAAGCGGTCGATGGCGACGTGGTTATCGTGGGTGATGGCACCTACAACGAAAACGTCAGCATTCCGGTCGGCATTGAGCTTCGAGCCGCTGATGATGGAACTGGCACGGGCTATGAGACAGTAACAATCGACTCGATCACCATCGTGGACGGTGCGCTTGATGCCTCCACAGATGCCGTCACCATTCGTGGTGTAGCTGTAACCTCGACGTCAGCTGCAAACGCTAGTGGCATCACCTTCGTTGATAACACCGACAGTTCCGTTTCCGAGGGCGATCTCTTTGTCATCGACACAAATGTAACGGGCTTTGATGCTGCCGGTCTTTCGGTTGGAACAACGGGTGTGGGCGCAGAACCACTCACCAGCATTGATGTTTTTGTTACCAACTCAACATTCACGGATAACGGCTCAAATGATGTTGGCGAATTGGGCGTGACACCACCTGTTGCTGGCTCGCAGGCCAACAACGGCAGTAACGGCATTAATCTGTTCAACTTTGGTGGAGCCGCCACGTTGAAAGATGTGACGGTTACGCATTTCGACGATAACCTCGATGCGACTGGCTTCAACGATCAGGGCTTGCCTCCTTACGGCATCCAGATCGCGGGCTTCACAGGCAGCAATGCTGATGTTGGCACTGTCGCTCAACCCATCGGTGAAATCCTGTTTGATGGGGTTACTGTCACTGGCGACTATGACAAAGGTCTGGTCGTTATTCAGGGCTATAACGCGTTTGACAAGCTCAGCTTCAGTGGCGGCGATGGCAATGGCCTTATTTTAGGTGATGACGCAACCACATCTGGTGGCGCAGCACTGCAAATTGCAGCCGATGTTGCGGGCACCTTTACTCCAGGTGCCACGACGTCTGCCATTGACCTGACAGGGGTTACCGTTGTTGATGGCACGTATTCTGGCTTCGGTCTTGGCGCACCTATCTTCGTCGATGCTGCACCAGGGGCACTGATCGGCGATACGGTCACAGGATCAGATAACGACACGAATGGCCTAGTGGAAGTGATCAACACTGGCGCAGGCGATGACATAATCAACGCAGGCGCAGGCGCTGACTTCATCATCGCTGGTGGCGGTATGGATAAGATCGATGGTGAAGGCGGCAACGACACGATCCTGACCTTCGTCAGCGATGGCGCCGATACGATTTCAGGCGGCAGCAATGGCGGCACGGTGGATACTCCCGGCGACACACTGATCGTCTCTAACGTGTTCCCTGTTGGCCCTACCGCCAACACGCTCTCTACCCAATTTGGTGTAATAGAAGATGACGGAAATGGCGTCGATGTTACAAACACGATCTTCGCGACAGAGAAAGACGATGTGGATGGTGTTGAAAACATCTCCTTTATTCTCGGCAATGGCGGCGACACGGTCACGCTGACGGGCGATCTGGCCAGCGAAAGCGTCAACACAGTGACGGTCGGTGCTGACCCGCAAGGCGGCCTTGGCACAAATGGTGGCGACACTGTCAACGCTTCCGCAATGACCGGCACGACCACGGTATCCTTCACGTCAGGCGATGGCGATGACACATTCATCGTCAACGATGGTGCTGCGGATAACGTGTTTGTTGCTGGCGACAACGGCCAGACAAACGGCGATACCCTCGATTTCTCTGCATATACTACGGGCGTAATGGTCAATCTCAGCGGCCCGCAAACTGCCACAGGCTTCATGACGGTTTCCGGTGTTGAAAACATCGTGGCGACCAATCAAGCCGACATGCTGACAGGCGATGCCACAGATAACATTCTCGAAGGCGGCGGTGGATTTGACGTCCTAGAAGGCGGAGACGGAAACGATGTTCTGGATGGTGGCGACACGAGCGAGACCTATACAGTAGCAGCAACTGGCGAAGGCGATGTGGCTGAATACACTGGCACACTCACCGCAGCGATGATCACCGAAAACGGTGCGGGTGGCTGGACTGTGGCGGCAGGCGCCTCTGAAGGCACCGACACGCTTTCCGGCATTGAAATCGTCGACCACGCCGGAGGTCGCTTCCTGCTCGTTGGCAACGGCGGGTTTGATACAATCCAGGCTGCGGTAGATGAGGCGGCCGATGGCGACGTCGTGATTGTCGCTGGTGATACCTACAACGAAAACGTCAGCATTCCAGTGTCCATCGAGTTGCGTGCAGCCGACGACGGAACTGGCAGCGGCTATGAAACTGTCACGATTGACTCGATTACCATCATTGATGGTGCGCTCGATGCCTCGACAGATGCGGTTACCATTCGCGGCGTAGCGGTTACTTCGGCTACTGGGTCGAACAACAACGGCATCAGCTTTGTCGATAAGACGGACGGTACAGGCTCAGATGCTCCGGCAGAAGGCACCCTGTCGATCATCGATACTAACGTGTCTGACTTCGCAGCTGCTGGCCTTGGTGTTTCCACCACGGGTGCAGCGGCAACTCGGCCATTGACGGAAGTAAATGTGGTAATCACTGCTTCCACGTTCGATAACAATGGCACTAACAATGCCAACGGCTCCAACGATATCAACCTGTACAATTTTGGTGGCGATGCAACGTTCACCGACGTCGATATCACCAATGTGGGAGATCGTCCGTCCAACACTACAGAAAGTAGTTTCGGTGGGACGAACTACCCGCCATACGCAATCCAGATTGCTGGTTGGACCGGTGGTAATGCTAACGATACGGGCAGCACGGTTGATAAACCAATCGGAGCAGTGACTTTCGACGGGGTCGATATCACGGGCGATTATTCAAACGGCGTGGTGATCATTCAAGGCTATACAGCCTTTGATCGCTTGTCATTTACGGACGCGCCCACCACCCAATCCGGCACGACGAGCGGTCTGAATATCATCGACAGCACGTCATATGGTGTTGGCCTGCAAATTGATGCCGATGTCGCTAACGTCTTTGCACCGGACACCATGCCGGTGTCCTCGTCGGTCAATCTTACTGGTGTGACAATTTTCGGCGTCGGCAGCGATCTGCTTGGTTTCGGTTCTGGCGCAGAAGTGCTGGTGAACGGCGTTCCAAGCGATACGGTAAAGAATACAATCGTCGGGACCGATAATGCGAATGGTCCACTTGACGAAATTATCAATGGCGGCGACGCGGGTGATGACATATCTTCCGGTGCTGGCAACGATCTGATTTCCGGCGGACTCGGTGATGATAAAATCGATGGCGGTGCAGATGTTGATACTGCGTTGTTCTCTGGCTCTATAGACGGCTACGACTTCACCTTCACAGCGGCGGCAGGTAGCAGCCCGGCTACCATTACCGTCGAGGATACTGAACCTACCATGTCATTGGATGATGGGATGGATACGCTCTCAAATGTGGAGCTCATCCGCTTTGGCAACAACAATGCCAACCCGTTTGATGACACATTTGCCGCCATCGTGGACAGTGACGGCGAATTTGGCACATTTACTCAAATCGATACCGCGATCGCTGCTGCGGCTCCGGGTGATACAATCTTCGTCATCGGTCGCACTGCCGCCTATGATGAAGCGCTTACCATTGATAAGGGCATCACGCTTGTTGGTGTTGATCTTGGCAATGGCGAAGGCGCTCCACGCATTGAAGCCGGCACTTCTAACGCATTTGAATTTGCGACAGTTGGTGGCGATGTTAGCATTGACGGTTTCATCATTGATGGTAACGGGGCAGGTGCCACGCTTACCAACAACCGGGCGTTCAATCTTGAACCGACGGATGATATTGGCACACTGTCGATTACCAACTCCACGATCCGAGACTTTGGCGATCACGCTGTTTTCGCAACTGATGGAGCATTGCCTTCAGGTCGTCCGGTTGACACCCTAGTTCTCAAAACCGTTATCATGTCCAACAATGGCTCCACAGGTGCTAATGGTGGTCACGTCAAACTCTTTGGTTTCGATGCAGATGCAACATTCAAAGATGTAACCATTAATGGCTCACCTTTAGGTTCATCCGATGGTACTCGGCCTAACAACGCTATCGAGATAAACGTTAGTCTTGCTGGCCCTGGTTCTGCCAATCCGGCTCCGGCCAACAGTGCAAATATCGGCACGGTAACGTTCGATAATGTGACCGTTACAGGTTCCTTCGACAAAAACCCCATCGCTCTGTTCAATATGACGGAGATTGATGGTCTGGTAATCAGTGGATCGGCCTCCAACCCCGGTCTTGATCTATCGGGTGCAGAGAGCAGCTGGGCGCTGTTCAATATCGACGGTGTTGAAGACGCAACCATTGATGCCTCAGCCTATGACATCACCTTCCCATCCGCAGGCACGGCACCGATCGCGGCGGAGATTCAGGGTGAAAAGGCCAACCAGGATGCCACCGATCAAACGATCACCGGCACCGCAGCGAATGATTCCATTCACGGCAAAATCGGCGCTGATACGCTGATTGGCATGGGCGGCGATGACCGACTCTACGCTAGCAACAAGAACTCTGATGTCGATCTGTCAAACGATACGTTGGAAGGGGGGAGTGGAGATGACTATTTAGACGGCGATGGCGATATCGTTGCGGCCAACAATGCTGTTGTCGAAGGTGACGTCGCTGTTTACGTGGGTGGTACGGGTACGAGCGACGAAATCACCGTTGCAAATGTCTCGGTGGTAAGTAACGGCACGGACCCAAGCAATGGGTCTCCATTCAGCGGTTTTGTGGTCGACGCCACGGGCTTGGCTTTAAATCAGGGCACGGATACTCTGAACGAAATCGAGATGATCGAAACACGCGATGCGTCCGATAACCTCGTTTCGCGTATTCTTCTCGTCGGCAATGGCGGCTTTGACACCATTCAGTCGGCAATCGACGAAGCTGCAGCTGGAGATACCATTTTGGTGGCCCCCGGAACCTATGCCGAAAGCCTGATGGTTGATGAGAGCGTTACCATCGTTGGTATTGCAGATGTTTCGGGCAACAAACCGTTGATCGAACCTACATCTGGAGAGGCGGTCAACGTAACGGCTGTCGATGTAACCATCGACAGGTTCCGGATTGAAGACGGCGCAGCGCTGGCTTCGAACCAGAACCTGATAGATGTCGATGCAACTGGTTTCACTCTGATCAATTCAAATGTCTCGGTCGGCCTAACAGCCGGAGGACAGGTGCGAACGGCGGTGCGGATCGACGCGGACGGTGGTTCTGTCATTGACAGCATGATTACCCAGGAGCTTGGCAGCGCAATTCCATCGGGTGCGGTTTCATCGCTGGGTTCCGGAGGCGTGCGCTTCAACGGTGTTGTTGAAAGTGCAACCATGACCGGAACAGTAGTTGAAAACGGTAAGGTTGGAATTTCCGGCGACGCAGCAATTGCCGACGACGCAACGATCACGTTTACCGGTAATACGATCACGACATCGTCGGCCTACCAAGCAGCGACACAGAGCAATGCTGACATGGTGTTTATCTCGTTGCCAGCAGCAAGTACCTCGGACGACATCGCCCTTGATGTTTCCGGCAACACGTTCAACACGGGTGGTCCAGGCCTCCTGATCCTCGATACGGCCGGTGCCAACGACTACGGTAACGACTTTACCGACGTCAACGATACGATCGTGGGTCGTGATGGCGCCGATACTATCGCTGGTGGTGCGGGTGACGACCGCCTTACCGGCGGCGAAGGCAATGATACAATTGACGGCGGTGCCGACGATGCCACCATCGGCGGCGGTAACGATGTTGCAGTCTTTGCTGGCAAGATCGCAGACAGCAGCTTCGATTTCTCGGTCCCGACTGAAGTCTCGGTAATGGATATGGATGGTGATCCTGCGGCCGCCGGAGACGAAGGCACGGACACACTAACCAATATTGAGGAACTCCAGTTCGCGGACGGCTCGGTCTTCTTCGTCGGTCTCGGCGCATCGTCCTTCACCACCATTCAGGAAGCTATCGATGCCGCTGATGCGGGTGATGTGATCTATGTGGGTGAAGGCGTGAATGGCGGTGTCTACAACGAAGACCTGACGATCTCCGAAGGCATATCGCTCATCGGTATCGGCAATGTCTCCGTCAACGGCACTGCGTCAGCTTCCGTCGCGATCTCAATTGAGGGCGGAACGGCAGCGGACGAGTTGTTGATCCAGAACATCTCGGTCGTAGCCACCGCGATGGCTGGCAATGGCATCGACGTCATCAACGCCGCAACCTACGACTCGATCACCCTTCAGGATGTGGACATTTCGGGCGGTCGTCGCGGCTTCAACATCGAAGGCGCAACGGTTGATGCAGTGAGCATTCTAGGGTCCGCGGGAGATCGTGCAACGATCTCAGGCTTCGGCGCAGTTCCCCTCTTCTCGGGAGTGGGTATCAACGTGTCTAACTTCGACGGTGCGCTTGTCATCCGCGATGTGGACGTCGAAAATCCGGCCAACAGCGGTGCCGATGCTAACCAAGGCATTAATATAGTCGGTACGGGAGCAGGCAGCACCTCCGAAAGCATTGTCATTGAAAACGTGACCGTGACTGGCAGTGTTCAAAAAGGTCTTCTGGCAATTCAGGACTATGAAGACGTTAACACACCCGCGCTGACGAATATTATATTGAACGGTAGTACGCTGAACACAGGCGCGGACTTCGCACCGCTATACATCAACGGAATTGGTGGGGACATTGACCTCTCCGACATCATAGTGAACGGCACTAGCCCGGGTGGAGACGCCGTTGGCTTTGCATCCACATCAAACCTGATTGCGACGGGCGATACTTTGAGGGGCACACAACAGGATGATCTCATCTTCGACGGCCCTCCAGGACTGGGCGACGACCTGATTGAAACCTTCGGCGGGGATGACACAGTCTATCTGCTCGGTGGAACGGATACGGTCAATCTGGGTGCTGATGACGACACGCTCATCACAGGCCCTAGCACCTTCGGCGATGTCACGCTGGATGGCGGCACAGGCAGTGACGCCATCAACCTTCTCAATCTGGACCCAGTTGGCGCACCAAGCATTGACGGAACCAGCTTCACGATCACTGATACTGAAGATGACAGTGCCACGAGTGTTGACGGTGCCAACTCCACCACTGACGTTGAAATCACAACCGACATTTCGCTTTCATTGGGAACGCTCAACGCAACCAATGTCACAATGGACAACGTCGAGGACATCAACATTCAAATGGGCAATGGCGGTGACACGGTCACTGTGAACGATCTCTCCGGAACATCTGTGACCGGCATAGATGTTGATGGTGGTACCGGTAACGATGAGGTCGATGCTGACGCCGTGTTGGTGGGCACTGATCCCGTTGATATCGAGTTTGACGGTGAAGCTGGTAACGACACCTTCCGTGGTGGCGCGGGTAACGATACGTTCAATGGCGGTGCAGGGGAAGACCTAGCAATCATCTTGACCGACGGCGGCACTGACACGCTCGACGGCGGTGCGCAGACAACCGCGGATGAGTTGAACTTGCTCGGATTTGCCGGAGTCGATCGGGTTGAAGCCACAACGGCGGCTGTATTGTCGTCCGATCGCGGCAACACGGGCACCTTCTCTGCCAACGCAACGGTCACGGATTTCGAAGTTGTCGAGATTGAGCTTGGCGCAGGCGACGATATTGCTGATCTAAGTCTATTCCAGAAAGGCGTCATCATTCGCGGCGATCAAGACGACGATACGATCACAGGTTCCATATTTGCCGATGACATTATCGGTGGAACTGGTGATGACCTCATTGAAGGTAACGTTGGCAATGACGATATCGACGGTGGCGACGGCAACGATACTATTAATTGGGATAAGGGTGACGGCATTGATCGGGTGGTTGGTAACTCCAACACCGGTGGCGGCAAGGATGTTCTCAATTTCAACGGCGACCTTACTGCTGATGTTGATGAGACTGTTACCTTCGGTAAGCCTGGTGCTCTGCAAATGCCGAATACCGGCACCAATGGCGGCAGCATCACTATGGGCGGCGAAGGTGTCGAATTCTCTACTGTTGAGGAGATCAACCTTGATGTGGCTGAGGGCGACGACACCGTTGCATTCGACACCATCATCGATGCCGCTGCGACAGAGATCACGATAGACCTCGGTGAAACCGATCAGGGAACAATCACCATGACGGGTGGAATTCCATCCATCACGACTGGCGATACGCTGACATTCAGCAACCTGAACCAAGGAATGTCTGATCCGGCCGTCGGTGCGGTGGTCAGCCTGAATGCCGGTACGTTCAGAGGTGATGCTCAAACGGCAACCCACATCATCCTTACAGATGCCAACGACAGTTCCGTTGAGAATGTGGTTGGCTCCGACTATGCGGATGACATCACGGGCGACAATGAAGTCAACCTGATCGACGGTGGCGCCGGTGATGATTTGATGTCCGGCTTGTCCGGAAGTGATGTTCTGCTCGGCGGACTGGGCGATGATACGATCTTCGGCGGCGTTGGCGACGATCACATTATCGGTGGCAAAGGGCTCGACACACTTTCGGGTGGTTCAGGCGAGGATCTGTTCTACTTCCTGGGCACTGAAGGTTTCGTAATGGACCAGACGGCCATCAATGGAACGGCCTACGTTGATGTACATACCGATATCATCAACGCATTCTCCGTCGCCGGCCCGGCAGGCACTACCGACAAGTTGGTGATTGACGATACAGGCGATTTCGCCGGTATCTCCTTGGATGCGGGTGCTCTTTCGTCTGGATCTGTTGTGTTTGCAGATATTGATGTGGCACTGAACAACTACAACTATGGTGGCTTCGAACCGGGGCAGGCGAGCTTCATCGTCGACTCGGTTACAGGTGTCGGCGAGAACCAAAGCATCTGGTACGATGCTGGTGGCGATGGTCTTGCAGACTTCAAGTTTGCTGAATTTGGCGTCGGTTCCAATCTGGCTGGCTTTAATGAGGATGACTTCATCATCATCTAGGTCGCGTTGGCTGACTGAACTGCGATTGACGAATAACCGGCCAGAGAGGGGACACCCGATCTGGCCGGTTTCTTTTTGCCGTAAGGCTTGGTTGCCTTATTCAAACTGGGAGGTTGGGCGGCGCAAGCCTGCCGAACTAAAAGCGTGCAGGATCCACTTTGCGTGAGGTGGTTTCTCCGGCATCGGCGGTATCGAGAAATAGTCGCTGCAATTGCGGATTTGTCTTCAGGTGCTCCGCAAACAAATCCATGCCGTGACGGGTCAGGTGAAATTGATCCCAGAACAGTGGCTCCGCCCTATTGTTATTTCTCCATTGGAAGCACCGATCCTCTGGGCAGAAAACTTGGTCTATCACGATAAATTTGGCGCCAGCACGCATTGCTATTTTGCTGGCTACATCGCTGATCGCGGAAATATCGAAAGCGATTGTTAGCCTGTCGGTGCGTGGAATATAATCCTCCAGTGATTGTTGGCGAGGCATATTGGCAATGCGATAGTCTAGCGGCTGCCGCCAAACCGGCGCTGTTCCCAGAAGGAAGGTGTTGTTCACACGGTCAGAAAGAGCAGCAATGGACGCTTCAATGTCTGTCCAAAGCATCTTCTGATAGCGGAAGGAAAGAATAATCGCCTCCAGTGGCACCTGTTTACGAAACGCATCGACAGTTCCAAGCAAATCGACAAAGCACTTCCTTCTCCCATAGGTAATCTCACCGGGAGGGCAACTAGACTGGTGCAGCATGACAAATGAGATCGTAGGGTAGGCGCGTTTCAAAGAATGCCACGTATCGCGGCCAAAACTGTCACCAATAACCAACACCGTGCGAGATCCGGACTGACCAGTCAGGCAATTCACCAATTCGTCTTGGGGTGGAGCAAAATCGTAGCTGCATGTGTAGCCCGTATGGATGGCTGGATCGAAAGCGCCTTGTCGTCCGTCAAAGTTCAAATTCTTTGTTTCAAAATAATGTTGCCGTTCACGCTCCAGCGTAAGCAGCACCGTGCCCTTTGGCCCATAAACAGCCTCCAAACGCATGCGGTTCAACGAGTCCACCAAGCCTGTCGAAGCGAGAGCTGCAAAGACAGCAACGCTGCCAGCAAACAGACCTGCCATGTGAACGCCTTTTGGCAGGATGGCCTTGCGGCGGATTGGGTTTTCGATCGTGAAATAGGAAAGAATGGCAAGAGCGAGCGACAGTCCCATTGCCGCGATGAGGGGCCATGGGCCGCCATATTTCGCCCAATGGGGGAAAGCCATAGGCAGAAAGACCAAAATCGGCCAATGCCAAAGATAAAGACCATAAGAAACGCGACCCAAAGCAACCATAGGCCGGCTGGAGAGCAGCGCAGCGAAAGGATCGCGTGCGTTCGACGAGGCCAGAATGACGAACACCGTGCCTAACACGGGCAGCAAGGGTGCAACGCTCGTTGCGGCGGTGCCTTTGTCGAAGGCAAACACGGCAATGGCGATCATCGTCAGACCCAAACCGCGCAAAGCAAACGCAACGTCTCGGCGTTCAACAGTGCGGGGCATGCAAGCCACTATTGCTCCCGCCATCAACTCCCATATCCGCACAGCGCTGTTGTAGAAGGCGTGATCGGGCAACCCGTTCCAAACCAGCCAGCAGGCTCCGGCGAGTGATGCTGCCGCGATAAGCGATAGTGCCCACAGCAAACCACGCGTTCTTACGCGAGCGAGCAAAACCAGAAGCAGGATCGGGAAGACGAGATAGAATTGTTCCTCAACCGCCAAAGACCACATGTGTAACAGCGGTTTGCTGCCTGCAGGCCCGTCAAAATAGCCGACATGGGCGAGAAAAAACCAATTGGCAAATCCAAGAATGCTGGCCAGCAGACTGCCGGCGAACTCGCTAAAGGCCGATGGCATCAAGAACAGGTTGGCGCAAACCCAAGAGAAAACGGCCACTGGAACGAAGGCTGGCAGCAACCGCCGGATACGGCGCTCGTAGAAATTGGAAAAGCTGAAATTGCCCGCCCGCATTTCCGATAGCAGAAGGCCTGTAATGAGATAGCCGGAGATTACGAAAAAGACGTCTACGCCAACATAACCACCCGAAAATGCGCCGTAGCCAGCATGGAACAGCACGACGGGAACAATTGCGACAGCGCGTAGTCCATCAATATCAGCGCGATAGTTCATCGAACTCGTTCCCCCCGGAACAACGTTATGCCGCGCTGGTTTTAACCAGGCCGTCGATCAGAAATCTTGATACTCGAACACAGCCACAGGCTGACCGTAGAGCATGGCAAACAGGAACACGACGATGAACACAAGCGCTGTCCATGAGATAATTCTTGAGGCGGTCATGGCATCAAACCCTTCTCGCGCAATTGCTTGGCAACCTCAGCCGCAATAAGTTCGTATCCGAGTTTGCTTGGATGCCGAATATCATTGTAAACCTCCTCATCCGTGTCGTTGAAGAGCTGGCTCACGTCTAAGCAATAGTCGACCGTCTCGCAAAATCTGCGAGCGTTTTCATAGAAGTCGCGGACACTCTCGTAGTAGGCGCTGTTTCTTGCGGTGTATCCAAAGACCTTCTTGGCATTTGGATAGGAATCTCCGCCGATAAGCGGCTGCAGAACACTTACGTAGCGAGTGCCTTGCGAGCGCGCTATGGCATCCATCATCGTCACGTTTGCGCGCCAGTTTTCAAATTTGCTGCGGTCATATCTATGACCGAGATATATATTTCTTTTCGCAAAAGGGCGGGTGTTGCCATCACGCGACAAGGCGAGTGCACCCAGGACATTTGGAAACCAACCAGATGCCCACCATTGAGAACGTTCTGCCTCTGCTCGAGCTTGCTGAATTTGATAAAGGGTGGAAAATGGCGAACGGTCCACTCGGTTTAATTCGTTGGAGCCGTGAAGGGACACTACGAGATCCGGTTTGATAGGAACCACGTCTCGAATAAACTTTAGTAGATCTTGGTTCGAGCCGAAGCCTCCGACCGCCCCGTTCCAGATGCCGCAGTTTCCAGTCTTTCTGCAGTGATTGTAGAGGAACAAGGACCAAGGCGGTTCCTTCCTTCGGACTGCAAGATATGGGTCTGAAGTGGAGCCACCCAACACGACGATCTTGAAATAGTCGCCCTGCTTTGGGCGGTGAACGCCAAAGCCCGGGGTAATCGATACACCATAGGCCTTTGTGTCGTAGTCCATTACCCTTGGATGGGCAAAGCCAAGATTGGGATCAATGCCTTCCAATACAAACCGAGTGCCGCGCCGTTTTAACTCGCCCGACTCATAAAACGGCGTGAACGCATAATCCGAGCGCTTGGCCTTCAGATAGACATAACTCGCCAATTCGCTGACAACGACGACACCAGCCACGCAAGCGGCTATCACGCCCGCCTTGCGGAAAAACGGAGTGACTTCGTCAACCTGACTTTCTGCAGTGTCGCCCGTTGCATAGGAGGGCCGACGATCAATGAACACGGTTTCAATCAACGTGTGGAACAGCCACGAAAACAACACAACAAGCCCTGTCGCCAAAATGAGCGTTGGCACGAGTGAAAGTCCCAGCTTGTGGACTGCATAGGCGATTGGCAGATGGAACAGATAAACAGGATAGGAAATCGCGCCCAGGAAGTTGCTGACCCGCGCGGCTAAACCATTCGCAAAAAACGGATTTGTGAGAAACGTGAGGTGGACCACGCTGAGTGAGAATATGCTCAAGCCATAAATGGCCAGCAACATAAACAGATCGCCCGCGCCACCCAAATTGGCTTTGAAGCCCCAAAGGAGCGCCAAAACCAAGCCAACGCTGCCGAACGTAAACAGGCTGGTGATCGCAACGGAACGAGTGATCCGCTGATGCCAGATGAACAGCAGGAAGCCAAACGCGATCGCGTCGAGGCGGTAGATCGTGGCGCGGCGCACGGAAATCGTCCAATCGTCATCGATCACCATTCCGATTGATTTGACGAAAAACAGCACGATCACAGCACTGACAAAGATGGTCGCCAGCCGACTGTTTCTAAACACAAAGACCAGAAGCGCTACGCCGACATAATACCATTCCTCAACCGCGAGGCTCCATGAAATGGCAAAGAAGTCGTTGGTTGGAACGCTCACAAGCGTATCGAGAAACAGCAGCTTCTTTATGAAATCGACGGAGAACAGGTTCGACGTCAGCAGAGCAATCAAGAACAGTGCAATCGCATAGGGCGTTATCGTTCGCACCCACCGCCGCAAAAAGAAAACCCACAAATTGTAGTTGGTCGCGTTGTTGTGGAGTTTGATGACTTGCGGAGCCAGCACAAAACCCGACAGCGCAAAGAATATCTCCACCGCGATGATCGACACGCTCTCCCACACAACGGCGTGGCCGAACAGCAGGATGATGTGCGGAACAGCAACGCCCAGCGCAGCCAGGCCGCGCAGCATGTCGAATGACACTATTCTAGGAATTGCAGGGGAGGGGATCACTGTCGCCTACTGTGCTGGCATTGGAAAGCGGGATGGAAAATCGATCTCGATGTACGTGGACGGGTTTGCGGGATTGTCGTTGGTTGAATGGGTGAAGTCATAATGACACCGCACCACCTTGAGAACCTTGCGTTTTTCAAATTCTCGGATCAGCAGAAGAGCGTTGCGATTGTATTTCACACGCCACGAGTTGATCGCTGCGTTTAACACAACAGCGTTCTCATCAGTAAGCGAATTTAGTCGTTGGGTTATCATCGCTTGAAATATGCTGCGCTCGTCCTCTTGCCGGGCCTTCGCAAAGGTTGGAATACGCTGCCAGCCGATAGGTTCGCAGTGGACCAATTTAACGGGATGCTGGCGCTGCGCCATCTGCTCGTAAAGGCTGCCGTCGATATCCTCGACTTGTTCAATGGACAGGTGACTGAAGAACAATGTTGGGCCGTCATCGGGGATCATCGAAAGGTCGGGAGCGGTGTAGTCGAAAAAGGATGTGCTGAGCGGAAGGTTTCCATGTTCGCTCAGCATCTTCATCACTGCCAATCCTGCATCTGAATATTCCAGCCCGAATAGTCTTTTGTCGCTAACAGCGTTTCCTAAAAAGGTGGCGATATTAAAGAGGTTCCAACCCGGACCAGCACCAAGTTCAACGATGTTGCTGAATGACGAAGCCATCTCTTTGAGGGCTATGATCGGATCAAAATTGTTCATAGGAATGTAGCGACTTTCGCTTACGCCCAGTCGCGTAAGTGGTCCCGCGTCACCATGCTGACCGGTGAATTCCTTCATCAGGTTTGCCGCCAGATTGCCGCCCACGCGATTGTAGCCGTTACGCAGATGCTGCGGTTGTCTCATATGTGAAACGATATGCTCTAGAGACTCTCCGCAATCAATCTTGTCTTTGATGCTAGAAATCTGCTCACCCCAGTGGTCCTCGTAGCTGGCTTTGACATAACTTTTGTCGTTCCCACCAGTTTCCTGAGACGAGATCGCTCTTATCTCGTTGGCTTTGAAAACAATGTCCTGAAGCCAATTGCGTTCTTGAGGTTTGAGAGGATCGGACATGGCTCAATGACGATTTTAGGCGTCCGCGCCGTGGAAATCTATTTCGACATATGTGGATGGATTGGCAGGGTTTACATTGGTCGAGTGGGTGAAGTCGTAGTAGCAACGCTGAATGGTCAGTTTGCCTTCGGCTTCGAACTTGTGAAGCAGAGGCAGTGTGTTTCGGTTGTAGCGCACGCGCCATGAATTAAGCGCGCCGTTGATCGCCACGGCATCCGGACCGCGAACGTCGTCCAGACGTTTTTCAATCAGGTCGTGGAAGAACTTGTCGTCACCGTTCACACGGGCTTCCACCATCTCCGGAAAGCGCTGCCAGCCTATCGGTTCGCAATGGATAAGCTTGGTGCGTGACTTGCGAGCAGCAAGCTGTTCATAGAGGTCGCCAGAAATGTCCTCAACCTGCTCAATTGACAAGTGAGAGAAAAACATCGTTGGCTTATCGTCAGGCACCATAGAGATATCGGGCGCGGTATAGTCAAAGAACGTGGCGTGCATGGGCAGTTTGCCGTGATCGCCCAACAACTTCATTACTTCAATGCCGGCGTCGGAATATTCGAGGCCGAAAAACTTGCGAGCCTGCGCCTTGTTGCCGAGATAGGTGCAAATGTTAAAGAGGTTCCAGCCGGGGCCAGCGCCGAGCTCAACGATGTTAGTGAAGCTGTTGGCAAGCCGCGTGATCGCCATAACGGGATCGAAGTTATTGATGACCGTGTAGCGGCCCTCTGAACAAGCCAGCCGCGACAGGGGAATATCGTCGTGGGTTCCGGTGAAGTCCTCCAGCATCTGTTTTGCTGGGTGGCCACCCACACGGTTATAGCCACGGTTCAAGTGCGGCGGGCTTCGCAGCACCGCGATCATGTGTTCCAGCGTTTCGCCCCGAGCGATCTTGGTTTTAAGGCCATCAATCTTCTTGCCCCAATGGTGCTCGTACTGGTCTTTGACATACCCGCCATCGCTGCCGCCTTGGTTGAGGGGCGAAAGTGAACTGATGTCTCTTGCAACAAAGGTGGCTTTGTCAGCAGGGCTTTTGGACATTTTAGAAGGCCTTGAAAAACGGAGTAAAAAACGACAATGGCAGAAACACCGGTTTCTGCCATTGATTGCATGGATGACTAGTCACAATTAAGGGGCAACACCATAAGATGCCTCAAACGGGTAGGCTTTTTCGTCAAAGCCCTCCAGCGACAATTTCGTGTTCGTGTCTGCGTATGGCGTGATGGGCCGAAGGAAAGTCGCCATCGTGATGATGCGGCGGTCCTTCGTGACATAGCCACCACGGTGGAAGCCGTTTGTGTCGAAGAACATGATCGACTTCTTTTTACCAATCGCTGACAGCATATCTTCTTGCTGCACGTGTTTGTCGATGAGATAGCTGCCCGGATAACCGGACGATTGCGGATAGCCGATCACTTTTGAATATTTGCGTTCCGGCTTCACCTTGGAATAGCGGATATACTCCGTCGGGCCGCAGCCTTCTTCCACATCGGTGTAGTAGATGAAACATTTGAGGATATTTTCATCCTCCTGGTCGCGGTGCCAAATCTGTGAGCCTTTGCGCTCGCCAATATTCTTGCCACCGATCGGCGGGTTCAGCCAAAGCGCAACATTGCGGATCTTGGACAGCATTTCGTTGTAGCTGTTGGCGATGTCCAGAACGCGCTTGTTCAGATACATCTGATAGGCGGCTTCTGTTGCATACATCTCGCCCTTCAACATGCGGTAATTCACGATTGAAGGCTTGAACGACTTTGCAAATTCGGGATCGGCGTTGAAGTCTTCGCACTGTGAAATCCGCTGTTCCAAGGCGCGCACTTCCGGGTCTTCGGTGAAAGACTTAACGTGAGCCTCAGCGGCGTCCCACAAGTCCTGATGTTTCTTGCCGAACAAGCTATCGAAGTCTGACATGCAGATGCCCTTGTCGATCAACTCACCAAGAATACGCTGCTGTTCTTCGTCCAGTTTCGGCTGATTTTTATCGAAGAAGGTTTTGCAAACGTCCAAGCGCTCTTTGTCCTGAGCGCTGAACTTGCCCTGACGCAGGTTAAGCAAGTGGATGCGGCGATTGTTGTTGGCGTTGGCTCGCGTGTCATCCGAGAGCGAGTTGATGGCCTCATAGTGCTGAGCAGCCTTGTCGAACTGTTGCATCGCGGCCGCCACGTCTGCGAGGCGGGTCAGGTGAGCCAGAGCTTTGTCAGGTTCTGCTGCGAGAGCTTCTTCCAAAATCTTGTAGGCTTCTTCATGGCGATGCATCCGCGCAAGAACAGTGCCCAGTGGCCCGAGATAAGTCTTTTCGCCGTTAGCGTTTTCGCGAGCTGTCTTGAGCAGTGCGTAGGCTTCATCAATCCGCTCTGCTTTCACGAAGAAGTTCGCGGCTCGCATCAGCACCCGGTAATTTGTGGGTTGCACCTCCACTGCGCGTGCCAGAAGAGCAACAGCATCTTCTTCGTGATCGTCGTCTTTGGACTGAGCCAGTTTAATCAGCGTATTAGCGAGGTTGGACTTTGCCTTCTCGGCGTTTTTCAAAAGCGGAATGGCGCGTTCATATAGCTCACGCGCATTTTCGAGTTCGTCGTCCTGCTTGGCAGCCTCGTTAGCCTTCGCAAGCAAAGCGCGCCCCTTTGCATCATTTGTGACGGGCGCGGTCGCTTGAACGGGCGCGGCGACGGGTTTGGGTTGCACATCTGCCAGCAGTTTCTTGTATTCGGCGTTATCGGATGTCAGCGCAATCGCTGCTTCCAACTCGATGACAGCCTCGCTGATGCGCTGCTTTTCTGCGAGCTGTTTGCCCAGTTCGCCGCGAATTTGGCCAAACCGCATCAATTGATCGTCCGCAGGCGTGCAAAGCTCAGATCCTTTCTCAAAAAGATATTTTGCCTTGCCCAAATCCTTCTTCGCCCGCAGCTCTGCTATGGCGCAGCGTATCAAGTGCTGACCGTAACGAGCATCATAACGACGCGGCTGTTTCACATCGCCAAGAGCGGCCTCAAACAACGCCAATGCGCGACCGCGGTCATTCAAAGCCCCTTTGGCGAGAATCTCCGCAATGGTCATGCGCGTTTCCGGATTCAACCCGGTTTCCAGGCAGAGTTGTTCGACGACACGCGACAAGCCCTTCTGATCATCGGCATTGCGCAAAGACGTAATCAGAGAATTGTAGTCTTTCGCGTTAAGACCGCCCGCATCAAAGAGCTTCAACCAGCTCTTGCTAGCGCCGCTCCAATTGCCCAGCGACGCCTCAATCTCAGCAACAAGCCGTATGCTGTCTGTGTTATGGGGAGCGAGAGACAAGCTGCCGCTTAACGTCTTTAGAGCTTTTTTACTGTCGCCGTCACGGAACTCTGCGCGGGCTTGCTTGGTAAGGCGCAAGGCCTCGGCTTCGTGGAAGTCTTCAACTACTTTCTTGTCCGACTCGGACAGCGTCTTGAGACCCTCCAAATCCTTTATGATAGCAGCGACCTCAGCCTTTTTTCCCATTCGGGTAAGGGCCGCTACCAGAGTTGTCGCGCACCCGAATTTCCCTTTCGAACGTGATCTTGCACGCTCCAAGACCTCCGCAGCTGTCCCGAGGTCTCCGCGTCGATAGAAAAACTTCCCGACGGTCTCCAACGTTTCAGGATCTTTCCCCAAACGTTGCAACACCGAGATGATTTGCGTGCTGTGCTCGTCGGGTTTGCCCTTTGCAGCAAAGTCAGCGACCGACTTCTCTAAGTCTGACGTCAGTTTGGCATTTTGAAACAGGGGTTCCGCAATCGAAGCCAGATCAGCGCGCCGATCAGAATTCCGCAGCGCGGTTATCAACATGCCGCAAGTGGCCGGCTGCATCTTGGTGCTACGAAACAGGGCCAGCAGATGGTCGGCTGCTACCGACCAATTGGACGAAGCCATTTCGATCTCTGCCGCTAGCTTCAATCCCTCTTCGCTCTTAGGATCGAAACCGAGATAGCTTCTGATCGCTTTGCCAGCTTTGTCGAGATCGTCATTTTCCAACGATAGACGCGCTTGATCGAGCAATCGAACGGTTCTCGCAGCCTTATAATCGTCAACAACACGTTGTTCTGGCTCTGACAGTCCCTTTTTACCCTCAAGCTCCTTCGCGATAGCTTCGGCTTCGGTCGTTCTGTTCAAACGCATCAGAGCTTTCACGAGCGTCGCAGCGCATCCGGCTTTGCCTTTAGACAGTTCTCTGGCTCTTCCCAGAGCTTCAACCGAGGTTCCCAAGTCACCTCTGCGATAGAAAAACTTTCCGACGCCTTCAATCGCCTTTGGCTCTTCGCTGAAACGGTAAACGGTCGCCATTATCTGGCGGGCAGTATCAATGTCTCCTGCCTTCTCCGCAGCGGTCGCAGCTTTGAGAGACTGGGCTGCGTTTGCAGAAACGTAAGTTCGCACAAAGTTCAAACGTTCGGATTCCAGATCCGGACGTTCTTTCCATGTCTCAATGAGACTGTTTAGAGGTGCTTCCATTTTGGCCCGCTTCAGCGCTTTTGCCAAAGTGAGGTCGTCTCCCACAGCGCCTGCGCTGTCGAACAATGCGCGGGAAATAAATGAGGCGGCTTTCTTAAATTCTTTATGGCGGAAGAAAAACCGACCAACGATATCCATCTGATGCGGTGTTAACGTCCGCTTCGAGGCGTCAAGCATCAAAGCAAACGCTTCTTCAGCCTGCCCGCCACGCTCTGCTGCAATCGCTCGATCAATCAGAGATGATCGTGATTCATGTTTTTGTGGGCGAAAAAGCTCAACGACAGATCGGGCACTGGGGACAGTCATTGGAGGCACTCCATCTAGGCTTGATGCGGTTATCAAGCATAAGACGAAGACATTGGAAACACAAACTTAAATGAAATACTCGGTTGGCAATTCATCAGTAAGGTTAGCCATTGAAGCGACCTTTTTAATGGTAGCAATATCACCAACAGCACCATCGCTTGTCGTGAGAGCTATCTTTATATGATGGAACGCTTTTTCAGGTTCGCCCAAACGATACAAAACCTTGCCCAACAGGTTGTGTAAGCCGGGGCTTTCAGGTCGAATCTTCAGCGCTTTGAGGTATTCCAGTTGCGCTTCGTCCAGGTTTTGCAGCCGCAGGAAATTAGTGCCGCGATGGAAGTGAAATTCATATGGCGCCTCTGTCACTGGCCAGACCTCTCCAACCCGTCGAAGAGCATCTTCGAACGCCCGGTTGTTCAACGCTCGTTGATAGCCTGTTAATTTCTCGCGATCCGGGATGAATTTGCCGCTTGGTATTTCGGGCACTTCGCCCTGTATACCCCGCTGCAGATAGACCAACTTATTGGACCATTCCCGCAGTTTTCGGTCATTTTGACTGGCAATAACGACAATGCTGCTGGTCTCAATCATACTCTGTAGATATTCGTCGGCTTTCTGGCGGAAAGCACCGTCTCCAGCGGAAACCCATTCGTCCAACAACAGGATATCGGGCTTCAGCATTGAGGCAGTGGCGAACATCAGGCGCATAACCATGCCTGAAGAATACGTCTTTACCGGAAGGTGAAGGTAGTCACCCAACTCCGAAAAAGCGGCAACTTCCGGGATCATCTCGTTGATCTCCGCATGGCTCATGCCACGCATCAAACCCTTGAACCGAATGTTCTCCAGCCCCGTGGCTTCCTTGTTGACGCCGAGATTGAGGCTGAACATCCCTGCCGTTGAGCCAACAATTTCCAAGGCCCCTTGAGTGGGCGGATAAATGCCGGCCAGCAGTCTCAACAGCGTTGATTTGCCTGATCCATTGTGACCAAAAATGCCCAATCGGTCGCCATCTTCCAGTTCGATTGAGAACTTGTCGATCGCCACGATCCCTGCATCGCGGCCGCGCAAAATGCGGCCACCAACGGGAATGTCCTCACCCTCTTTCGGCTTCGCAAAGCGACGGTCTGGGCCAACGAGCGGAAAAATGACGCTGGCATCTTTGGCGACGATGGAAGCCATGCTTCGGCAGTTCCTAAATCCAGTAGACCAGTTTCTTGCGGTATCGCACGAAAGCGATCGCAGCAAGGATGCAGCCAATTATTGTCATGCTCATCACCACAGCCCAACTGATCCAAGGAACCGTGCCATACATCATCGGATCGCGCAGAACAGCGATATAGTGTGTCAATGGATTCAACGCCGCTGCCCAGGCGCGTATGCCGGTTTCCGTGGGAACCCATAGAATAGGTGTCGCGAAATAGAGCACCTGCATCACCGTCACCAGCACATAAACAACGTCGCGAAATCGCGCCGCAATGATGCCCAGCAGGCATGAGACCCATAAATGATTTATCGCATAGAGCACCACAACGAAGGGCAAACTTCCAAGCGCAACCCACGAATATCGACCGGCCCAAAAACACAAGATGAGCGCCGGAATGGCCATGAAAAACATCATGATGAAGTTCTTCGCCAAGAACGAAAACAAATGTATCGAAATTGGCAGAGGCTCGGTCTTTATCCAGCTTTGTGACGAGATAAACACCGCAGCGCCACCCGTGACAGACTGAGAAATAAAGCGAAACAGCATGTATCCCATCGCCAAATAGGGCGCGAAAAACTGCAAAGATACATTGTTCAATGCGCCAAAAATGACCACCTTGACGCCTACAAACAGCAAGAATGTGAGTGCAATCCACCATTTGCCGATGAAGGTCCGTCGGTATCGTTGGTCGAGTTCCATAAACGCATTGGCAAGCGCCAACCGCCACATAGCGGCTGCCCGGAACACGTCATTGCGGGCATCGTGCTTACGTTCGCCACTTGAAATGGTTGTTTGGGATGCGCTCATCGGGCGAAAGGCTTCGTCTCGAATGTTGAAATCTTACCGCAGTTGTTAACATCTCGGTGCTGTCTCGAAGCAGATGCCTAAGGTGCAGGGAAAGATGAATGGATTAAGCGGTTTCTCGTTTTTCGAACTCTTAAAGCAAAGCCGAAAAAAGGAAACCGCTGCGTCTCAAAAACTTCTTGGAGATTAGGCTCGATAAATACACGAAAAATACATGATCCCGCTTTGCCCCAAGTGCGAAGTCTGCATGATAAGATTGATTCCTTCGTAAGCATTGACTGCGCCCCACAGGCGAACGGTATCTGTGCCAGGCTCAATGAACCCGCCCAGTTGGGTGGCGTTAGTGGGAAGGGAAAGCCCGTCATACCAAGCCATGTTCAAGGCCGTTCGGTTTTGGAGCCCAGCTTCGCATGGAAACGGTAGATCTGAGATTCTCAACTGCCCATCCAAGTTTCCCGGTGCACTCCATCCCAACCGTCCGCTGACAAAGACAAAGTTTCCAATGCGAATAAAGTTTCCATCTTGCGCCGCATAGCTGGGCTGAGCGCCACCATTGCTTCCACTTAGGGTTGGAACCCATGTGCCGCTCTCAAAATGATCAAACCTATCGCCACCGGAAACACTCAAGCCATTTGGAAAATCAACCTCGCCGGTTGCAGATTGCGCTCGCAATGCGGTCTGCCAGTTTGAGCCATTAGGACTCACCTTGACGCTCCAAGCGTCTTCTCCAGCCAAGCCGAATTCTGCACGACCTGAAAAATTCGACTGGAAGATCAAACTTGCAGTATCGGTATCGGTATTCCGGTTTATCTTCAGTCGGTGGTCATCACCATCATGCGAAAAAAGACTGGAAGGCGCAGCCACCGCAAGACGGTTGATCTCATCTGCATCAGTATTGACGCCTAACACACTGAAACCGTCAGCAGACCCGGAAAGCGCAACGAACTCTGTTCCGTTGTAAATTCGCGCGCTCCCTTCGTCCTCTATCCACGCGATCCACCCCGGTTTGGGCGAAAAGAACAGCTAATCGCCTTCGTGGTAGGTTGCGATGTCACCCGGATGATCTGTCCAAACACCGTCAGCATTGGTCGCCACCAAGTAGGCATCCCCTTCTTCAGGACTGGAAGTTGCCGTCGAGGCGGGGGTTAGTGTGCGCAGTGACAAATGAATGATCTGATCAAGCCTGCGCAAAGCTTCATTATGTGTCACGTGCTTCTGCGCTTGCGCTGCCAGAATATAGGGAAGGGCCAGTTTAGGTGTGTGTTCCAAGGCTTCAGCTCCAAATGTGATGCAAAGAGCAAAGCGTAACCGCAGGTGTACGGGCGGGGATTACTGCTGGTGGTTGATTCACGGGTTGTCGGTTCAACGAGCCAAGAGCGCAAAGGCTTTGGGCATTTTGCAGAACAGGCAAACCCATCATGTCGGTTTATGAACGTACGAAGGCGGTTGCAATCGCGATGTAAATCGGTTCAGCTTTTCGCAGAAATCGGCCGCCGCTTCGGGAGGAGATCGGCCATTTGCAGAACGCATTTTTGGAGACCGATATGCACAAAGCAATTACTCGCGCCGCTTCCGTTACACTTTTAGCAACCGCCGTTTGTTTCTCTAGTGCGGCAAGTGCGGAAACGCGCATCACTTATAAATCAGCTAAATCCACCTCGTCTTATTACCAGATGGGTGTGCAGATTGCGGAGGCGATGAAAGCTGCTACCAACGGCGAAATCATCGTGACGGTGGAAGAGAGCCAGGGCTCCGTTCAAAACGTGATGGAAACTCGTGCACGTGGCGGCGACTATGTGTTCACCACACCCCCTGTGCTGGTGAGCCTCGCGCAGGGCGGCAAAGCGATGTTCAAGGACAAGGGCGATCCTAAGTTCGACACGATCCGTGGCCTGTTCCCCATTCCGTCGCTGACCATGCATTTCGTCATGTCGGCGAACAGTGGCGTAACCGATTTTGCTGGAATGGAAGGCAAAACTATCCTCCTTGGCAAAGGTTCGTTCGGTGCACGCGAGGGCGAGAAGTATCTCGAACTATTCGGCCTGAAGGACAAAGTGAAATTGGCTGAGGTGGAGCTTTCCAATGCGGTGCCGGCCTTAAAGAATGGACAGATTGACGGATTCGTTACCGCCGGTTCCTGGCCTGCCCCTAACGTGATCGAGGCTGCGGCTTCTACTGGCGTCAAAGTAATTTCGCTGACCGACGATCAGATTGCGGCATCAAACCGTGCCAAACTCGTCATTCCAGCTGGCACATATGCCGGACAGGATGCAGATATCACCACGACTTCTCTGCCTGTTGCTGCTTTCACCACAACGGCAATGAGCGACGAGGCCGCCTACACGCTCACCAAGACCTTTTGGGAGAGCAAGGCCGGCATGGGCAAAGGCGCACCTTGGTGGAATGGTGTTGATAAAGGCTTGATGGCTAACCTCACCGTGAAGCTGCACCCTGGCGCTGTGCGTTATTATGAGGAAGCTGGCTTCGCCCTTACTGACAAGCAGAAGTAAGACCGCGCCCGCGCTGGGAACCACCAATCGTGGACAGCGTAGAAGACGCGCCATCTATCGCTCGTCCGGCCTCGGTCGGATGGGTGGTGCTGGGTGCTGTCACCATTTGCTTCCATTTAGTGCTGATCTTTTCCGGCCTGGTGCCAAACTTGGTCGCGCGGCCTCTGCACATGGCTCTCGCACTACCGTGGGTTCTCGTCTTTGCCACGGTTTCTTCGACAGCCCGTCTGTCCGGCTGGGCTTTAACGATAGCGGGTGTCGGTGCTTGCATGTGGATCGCAGCCAATCAATCAATGCTTGGCGACCAGTACGGGTTTCTGGAGAGCGACTTCCAGATCGCCATCGCTTTCACACTCTTGGCCACCGTTCTGGAAGCTGCCAGACGCGCCATCGGTTGGCCGCTGCCGCTCGTCGCCCTTCTGTCACTCCTTTACGGATTGTTTGGGCAATATATTCCCGGCGAGTTTGGGCATTCTGGTACGCCGCTGAAGAGCTTCCTCGGAACGCTTACAATTGCCGAAGGCGGCATTTGGGGAAGTCTGACCGGCATTTCCGTTTCCGTTGTCGCTATTTTCGTCATCTTCGGCGCTGTGCTCAATGCGGGGGAGGCCGGGCAAGGTTTCATGAACGTGGCCGCCGCCGCTGCCGGCAGGTTAAAAGGTGGCGCTGCGAAAGTGTCGATTATTTCGTCTGCTCTATTCGGTTCCATTTCAGGTTCGGCGTCTGCAAACGTCGCCTCCACAGGCGCGATAACCCTGCCGGCCATGACGAAGCTCGGCTATCCCAAACGGTTGGCGGCTGCCGTTGAAGCTGTCGCCTCGTCCGGAGGCCAGATCATGCCGCCGCTGATGGGCGCAGGCGCATTCGTAATGGTGGAGCTGACCGGCGTTCCATATGTGGACATTATTGCGGCAGCATTTCTGCCCGCCGTTCTGTTTTTTACAGTCGTCTGGGTGGGAATCAACGCCTATGCCCGACACCATGAGCTGCGCGGCATGAACGATTCTGACAAGCCAGCTTTGCGGGCTGTGGTTGTGACGTCAGCATTTTTTCTCGTGCCATTTACCATTTTGCTGTGGGCGATGTTTGCCGTCGGTTTCACGCCCCAATATGCGGCCTGTCTGGCATTGCTAGCAGGCGCTTGCATGTTGTTGATTGACGGCCAGTTTACATTTGACTGGGTGCGAACGAAGGCGCGGTTTGAAAGCGTATGCTTAAATGCAGGTAAGCAAGTGTCTATGATCGCGGCGATCATCCTGTGCGCTTCCATCATCATCGGCGTCCTGTCCATCACAGGCCTTGGGGTGAAGATCACTTCGCTCATATTGTCTGGATCCGGCGGCCTCTTGTGGCCCTCGCTGCTGCTGACGGCAATTGCATGTTTGGTCCTCGGCATGGAGGTGCCAACCACTGCTGCCTATGTAATCTGTGTCTCGGTAGCTGGGCCTGCGCTCATCCAATTGGGACTGGACCCACTGCAAGCACATCTTTTTGTGTTCTGGTTTGCGCTCCTGTCCACAATCACCCCACCTGTGTGCGGAGCGGTCTTCATTTCTGCCGGCATGGTCGAAGAGAATTGGCTCAAAGTGGCACTCACCGCGATGGCATTGGGCGTGGGGCTATATCTCATCCCGCTGGGCATGATTGCGAACCCAGATATCTTGGCTCTGAAGACAAACCCGACAGGCGCTACTCTAACCTTCATCCAGCTCGCGATTGGCTTGGCTGCCGTGTCGTTTGGGCTTATCGGCTACACCAAATTTTGGCACCGTGCGCTTGCCATTTGTGGTGGTGCATCCATCATCTTTGCACCAGCTTTCGTTTAGGTCGGGGAGAGCGAGCAGAGCAAAAGCTATGTTGGATACGGCTGGACAATTTTCTCCCTCCCATGACGTTGAAGGAGACATGATCTGCCCGCGCAAAGGAGAACAGTGTGACAGTTAAAACGATATTGGTTGTTGGAACATACGATACGAAAAACGATGAGTTGGAATACATGGCCGAGCGCATCCATGCTTCCGGTGGCAGGACGCTGACCATGGACGTCAGCGTTTTGGGAGACCCCGAAAAACCAACCGATATTTCCAAGCACGATGTCGCGGCTGCTGCTGAAAGCACCATTCAAGCCGTGATCAACAGCGGTGACGAAAACAGTGCGATGCAAATCATGACGAAGGGCGCCAGCACGTTGGCTCGTCAGATGTTCTACGCCGGAAAATTTGATGGCGTCGTGATTCTGGGCGGGACGATGGGGACTGATCTGGCGCTCGACGTGTGCCGAACGCTTCCTCTCGGTGTTCCAAAATATGTCGTTTCGACCGTATCTTTCTCGCCGCTCATTCCTCCAGAAAGACTTTCAGCTGATATTCAAATGATCCTTTGGGCTGGAGGTTTGTATGGCCTGAATTCGCTGTGCAAATCTTCGCTCAGCCAAGCTGCAGGCGCTGTGCTAGGCGCAGCCCGGGCCGTCGAGCCGCCAGACGCGAAGAAACCCATGATTGGTATGACTGCCCTTGGAACATCTTGTCTGCGCTATCAGAAATTTCTCAAACCCGAGCTTGAAAAGCGTGGCTTTGAAGTCGCTGTCTTTCACGCAACCGGTATGGGTGGCATGGCCTTTGAAAGCGTGGCCGCCGAAGGCGGCTTCGCCTGCGTGATGGACTTTGCGCTTCCTGAATTGGGCAATCTTCTTGCAGGCTCTGTAGTCAATGGTGGGGCCGACCGCATGTTAAACGCCGGCAAGGCTGGCATCCCGCAGCTTGTAGCGCCCGGTTGTCTCGACCTGATTGATTTTGCCGGATGGCAGGAAATCCCCGAACACTATCGTGACCGTCCTTTCCACGCCCACAACCGTCTCATCAAATCATCCGGACTCAATGGTGAAGAGCGGCGCGAAACCGCCCGCGAAATGGCAAAGCGACTTGCCGGCAGCAAAGCACCTGTTCATGTTCTGATGCCCAATGAAGGTGTTGAGGAATGGGACAGGGCAGGTGGCGATGCTTATGACCCTGAGGCGTTTGCAGAATTTCTCGATGAAATGCGCAAAGCGTTCAATGACCCGGTCACCTATCAGGAACTTGATTGCCACATAAACGACGAGGCGTTTGCGCAAGCTGCTTTGACGGTTTTGGATGGATGGATTGAAGATGGTGTGGTGAAGGTCAATCTCTAATTATCTCGAAAGTGGCGAGAACCGTTGCCGATATTAAACCATGTCATCGGTTGATATTGGTTCCGGAATTGCGGCTCCCTTCAAACCAATATCTTGAGTTGCTCTATCGCAAATAGAGTGACCGTTACGATGACTGAGAGCCAGGCGCTGATAAACAGAGCAGCACCACCCCTCATGAATGGATCATAAGCGGATTTGCGAGCCCAGCTAGCGACACGCAAGCGAACTTTGTTGCTCAGCAAAGCGGGGCCAAGCGCGAACAAGGCAAATCCAAGATGCAAAATCGTGGGCAGCAAGGTCGAGCCGAAAACCAACAACAACCATGTGAAATCCTGCGGCGAGGTGCTTAGGCTGGCGATAATTGAATCCGAACAAGCACTTTGAACGCCGGTTACACCTTTCACAGAAGAGTGTGCGAGGCCTGACAAAGCAGGATCAATATTTTCAAGGCAGGTTAGTGCACCGGATTGCAGAGGGAATGCGCTCAAACCCGCAGCCCAGTTTAAGCCGACCGCCACAGCAGAAGCTGTGAGCACCAAAGCCACAAGCAGAAACACTGCCAAAGTCAGATCAAGACCGCTGAAAAAGAGCGTTCTCACACCAAATTTCTGAGCACCCAGACGCAGAGCAAGTCTGGTGAGGCCGATTGACATAAAATCAAACAGTGCATTGATCAGCGGCAGCAGACCGATGAGGAAATAGTATGAGAACCAAAACTGCTGGCCAGCAGCGATGACCATCAGCGCGGCAGCCCCAAGCGTGACTATCGCATAGATTACCACGCCTTTCTTCTGGCTTCCTCTCGCGTATCCGGGTTTGATGAAGCGCGAAATCAGTTTCAGGCAGACGAAGAAAATGATGATGTTCAGCGAGTGATTGAGCACAGTGTGGGTGATGTTCACTACAGGGTCGGTATACCCCATCTGGTCACGGCCAGTGATGAATTCCGATATTTCGACCAATGGCAGAAACAGAAAGCTGAGCGAAGCGCCAGCGATGGCCGCCGCAGCAATTGCGCCCGCAACGGTGTCGAACAAGCGCAGTCCAACGCCCAGGATGAAGGCAAACGAAATCATGTTCATGGCGCCAGCGCCCACCAGGATATTCCAGTAGACAGACCAAAGGTATGTCGTGCCGGCCAAGTTGATGACTAAGGCTAGTGCGCACAGCGCGATACGGTTCTTATCGTTGGTCTGACTGCGAGCGACAAAAGATAAAGCGATGGGGACTAGAAAAGACAGGGCCACCAAAGCGCGACGCGAAGCATCGGGTTCTGGTGGCCATAGCTGGAGAAATCCTAGCTGCTGTCCCGCTCCGGTTATCGTCCATTGTAGAAGTAAAAGTGCAGCAGGGTATACAATCGCGAAGCCCCATGCCTTTTCATAAAGCCCGATGCTCCAGTTTCTGTTGATCGAGTTTTGAGGCAGATTGCGGAACTGATCGGGCGTGAGAAACAAGCGGTCTGTCCAGGCCAGAGTTCGTTCAACTACGTCCAGATAACGATCGCGCCAAGTCCCGCGCTCCAGCCATTGCGCCCTTGAATTGGCTCCACTGCCTTCAAAGCCGAAGAAGTAAAACAGGACGAATAGTATGGCGGTGCACCATGCGAAAAACCGTGGAAACGAAAACCTTCCATCGGGCCAGATGTTTGCTGCGATGGATGAGAGACCGTCTAGTATTTCAGCACTCAAGACGATCAGGGCGATCAGCAAGCCAATGCCAAGAAGTTGCTTTTGGAAAGGCGTGGAACCTCCTCGATCAAAGCCCTGGGCCGTTACAAGAGTGTGATCAGGGACTGAGCCAGCAAAAGGGGATAGCGTATCATTGCTTCCAATCCGGTCTTGCCGTCCTTCATCAATGGTTTCCCGCCAACGCAAAGAAGCCGGCACATCGGCCAGATCAATTTCCAACGCATCGCAGATTTTTTTGGCCGTGGCGGATGTTATCCGAGGTCGGGTGCCGCGCTCGATGTTGGAGATATAACCTTTTCGGTCAAGGTTTCCCAAAGCCTCCGCTGCAAGCGCTTCCTGCGTCAGGCCGAGCGTTGTCCTGCGTTGCTTTACCAGAACTCCAAACGCAGAGAGATCATCCATTTTGTAATGCACTGCCCACTTGCCGCGCCCCAAACGCTTTTACCCCTCAACTGACAAAAAAATCTAATGCGGAATATCTAAGAAATAAAGGGATGGGAAATCGACTTGTTTCGATGCTGAGTTGTGGGTTTGAATCGCCTTCAGCCGTGCAACGAGTACTGTTTTCGTCGGAAAACCCAGTAAAACGGCGCGATGTAACCGAATTACACCGAGGATGTAACCGAATGTAATTTATTGGCCCCACATTGGCAGGGTAGCTTGCTTGCACTGTTCGGCTGGGGGCGTGCGGAACGTATCTTTGATCGCGAATACCGGTTGTTGAGACAGCGGTTCACTTGTGCGCGTTTGCGCGAAAAGAACTCAGTTTTTCAATCTGGAGCGCCAACTGATTTGACAGGATTCGCACAATGCCAGACACGCCCCTTTATTTCGGAACTTTTCAAACTCGACAGGACTCCTTCTTCGAAGCGATCGCGCCCGGATTTAAGGATGCGACGAATTGGATTCCGCTATCGCCGGTGCGCGAAGTGGCCCTGATGATCAATGCGTCAGGCAATATCATTCGCGTCGAAAGAGACATCGAAGGCGAAAATGTTACATCAACAAGTTCCGTGTTGTTGGGTTACCCGGCAGCAAAGCTTTTAGGAACGGAAGACATATCTGGTACTGGCTATGAATATTCGGATATAGACCGGCTGGCAGTTGGTTCTGCAGATTTGGGCGTCTTGATCGAAGCGAGCGATGGAGATGTTCACTACGTGGTGTTTGATGAGAACAACGCTGTCCTTCGCGATTACAACTTAACGGATTTGTACCCCGCTGAGACCATTACGCAACCACAGTTTTTGGCGGAAAGCCCCACCGGAGACATTCTCGTGGAAGTGGGACGAGATGCCGGAAGTCTAGCGCTTGGGTTCGATATAACGATCGCTGTGCTGCGCGCCAACGGAACGGTCGAACCAGTCTCTACCCTTACCAACGAAGCCTACAGCCTCAGAGAAGCCGTGGCACTTGATGGAGGTGGTTATGCTCTGATTTATATAGACTCTGATACACTGAGCAATGATACGATACTGCAATATGTGAATGGCGACGGAACGCTGGGCTACAGCACCCGTCTCGATGCAGACCTTAGCAACACCAGCAAGGTGCAAATTGCCTACGACGATGTAAACAATCAGGTCGTTGCGATCTACAGGTCAGGCGGCGAGGTCTACGGACAGGTTTTAGACAACAGTGGAAATGTTGTTGTTGCGGAAACTAATCTTAGCGCAAGTTTGGGGGCAAATACACCGGCAGAACTGACGGCTTTGGATGACGGCACGTTTATCCTTTATGATAGGTACCTAGATACTGCAATTCATATAGACAGCACGCTTGCGGCGCTTGGCACGGCCATAAGTTTGGACCTCAACAGTTTTTACACGACGTTCGCAGTTGACTTCGGACAAATTTACGGCGCAGTCGAGCACATCACCCGGCAGGCTTTCCTTACCATAGACGCCCCCAATGGACTGCAAGTCAGACCTGACGAGTTCATGTTTACCGGCACCGACGACACGTTCACCGCAACCGGCTTTGGCTATCAGCGCGGTTACATGGGAGCCGGCAATGATGTCCTGACGGAGGGTGCTGGTTCCAACCTCGATGTCTATCTGATGGAAGGCGACGACACGTTTGTCAGCAACGGCGTGTTCGGAAGTGGAGGCTCTGTCGCGAATGGTGGCGATGGTTTTGACACGTATGATGACAGTGCAGCTCAAACATTACGCTATGTGTATCTGAGCACTGGTAAGCTGCAAATCGCTAACGGCACCACTGCCAACTTCGATGAAATTTCAAACTTCGAAAGCTACATCGCCAGCGACAACGGGGCGCGGATTTATGATTCCTCCATCAATGAATTGTTGATCGGCGGCAGCGCTGCGGACCGTTTCTACAGCCGCTACGGCGATGATGAATTGCGTGGGGGGGATGGCGATGACGCCTATTACCTCAACACATACAAGTCTTTCCAAAATGCGCGAAGCGTCACCATCGTGGAGAACAATAACGAGGGAACAGACGTTATCCGTTTCGGCAACAATGTCCTTCACGGCATCAATTTCAATCTTGATACAGGCACCGGCACGCAGGGGCTCAACACTTTCACGTTTTCATCCATCGAGAATATTCGGGGCACCGGCGAAAACGACACGATTGTCGGTTCGAACGGTGTGAACATCATCGTCGGCGAGGAAGGTCAGGACGTGCTGATGGGCCTTGGCGGGGATGATGAAATCTTCGGCGAGGAAGCCGGTGATATTCTGGTCGGTGGTGGCGGTTCCGATATCGTCAGTGGCGGTATAGGCAACGACCAGTTTTATCATGTCGATGTCAACAGTGCGACGACTGACACATATGGCGGCGGGGCAGGCGAGGATTCTCTCTATCTGCGTGACTATCTCGTTGGCGGGGGCCTCGGTGACTGGACGATCTCCAATGCCACCATTGATCTGGATGGTGGAACGTCCTTCGTCGGCCTTCATCAAATCAACATGACAAGCATCGAAAACGTCTACGCCGGTCTTGGCGACGACATGATAGAGGGCGATTCGGAAGCCAACAAATTGTCCGGCAATGATGGCGACGACGCCCTGTTCGGATATGCCGGCGACGACACGCTGGATGGTGACGATGACAACGATATTCTCGTTGGTGGAGCTGGAAACGACCTGATCCGCGGCGGTGCGGGCAATGATACATTCTATCAATGGTATCAAGGCGATTACACCGACACGATTGAAGGCGGTGCGGGCACAGACACGATCCGCATGGAATATCACTCAACAAATTCGTCATTCAACCATGTGCCGAATACGCCTCTACAGGTCGATGGATCCATTGGGCAAATCACCATCAACGGTAACATCGTTGTTAATTATTCAGGCATCGAACAATTCTACCTGGGCAATTCCTTTGACGTATTTGACGGCGGCTTCGACGCTGAAATCGTTCACGGCCTGGACGGCGACGACACGTTGAACGGCGGCTTCAATACTGATCAGCTTTTTGGTGGCGATGGTGTCGATACAATCAACGGCGGCAGCGGTGCCGACAAGATTGAGGGTGGCGCAGGTGAGGATATCCTCAGTGGCGGCACGGGCAATGATGCCTTCTTCTATAGTTCATCATCAGACTTCAATGTGAACGAAACCATTGACGGCGGGGATGACATCGACCGTTTGGTGGTCGACATGGCTGACGGAAACGAAATCGAGTTCAACAATATCAGCATTCAGTCGATTGAAGAGCTTGAGTTCGACATCGAAAACAGCCTCGGCCAGGGGCGCAATAACACCGTCTATTTTGACAGCGATCAATTCGCGGCAGGCGGAATTTCGACAAGCCTGCACGTTCTTGGCAGCGACGGGCAAGCCAGCGGACAGGATGAACTTTATATCTCTGTCCTAGGGGCACAGTCGTGGGACTTTTCCGGCTTCACCTTCACGCAGTGGGGGCGCCCGGAGCAGCTTTTGCAATTCACCGGCGACAATGGTGACAACGATATCGAAGCGACATCCACCGACGACCGATTGCTCGGCCGTGACGGCGACGACATTTTGTGGGGCAATGGCGGTAATGATTACATCGACGGTGGCGACGATGACGACATCATTTCGGGCGGGACAGGTGCCGATACCCTGATCGGAGGCCTTGGCATCGATACAGCTGACTACACCTACACCAACGGCAACCTCACTGTGAACATGGACACAGGTCAGGCCTTTGGCACATCAGCAGGCTGGGGTGGAGAAACCCTGACCGGTTTCGAAAACCTGATCCTGGGCGGTGGCGACGATATCATCACCGGTGATAACCATGCCAACCGCATCGACGGCGGTGGCGGCGCTGACACGATTTTTGGCGGCGCTGGTAACGACACCCTGATTGGCGGGTTTGGTGATGATACGCTTGATGGCGGCAGCGACACCGACACGGCCGACTACAGCTATTCAAACAGCAATATCACAATCGATCTGGCGGCAGGCGAAGCTTACCCAACCAGCGCTGGTAACTCCGTTGGAGATACCCTGATCTCCATCGAGAACGTAACCGGTGGTGGCGGCAACGATATCATCATAGGCAATGCAGGCAATAATGTGCTGAAGGGCGCTGGCGGCAGTGATCAATACTACGTCCAAGACGCAGGCGACACAATCATCGAAGAACTGGGCGAGGGATACGACCGCATTTATGTCGATGGCGTCTCCTCATGGACGCTTTCGGAAAACGTGGAGCGCCTGACGTTCCTGGATGGCAACAATCACACAGCCACGGGTAACGCGCTCGACAATCGGCTCGAGGGAAATGCCGGCGATGACACATTCGTATTGGACTCCGGCGGCAATGACATTTTCTCCGGCGGTCAAGGGCAAGATACGTTCGATGCCCGCAACGGGTCTCTTGGCATTGACATAGACCTCCTGAGTGGCACCCATGGCGGCGACGCGGCGGGGGACCTGTTCGCGTCGATGGAAGTCTTCTGGGGTTCGGACTCTGCCGCAGTATCGGACACCATGGTTGCAGGCGCTGGCCGGGCAAAGTTCTACGGTTTCAGCGGCAATGACTCGCTGACGGGCGGTAACACCGTGGACTATCTGGATGGTGGGGTCGGCAATGACGTCCTTTCAGGCATGGGCGCGCGTGACGGGCTGCGAGGCTTTATTGGGAACGACACTTTGACGGGTGGAGCCGATCGGGATTACTTCCAATACGTCTTCGCCGAGTTCGATCACGATACGATCACGGATTATGAGGATGGATTGGACTATCTGCGTGTGTACTCGGCAGTGGCGGATGACGTGTCGGATTTCACCATCGCAGGAAATGGTACTTCCACGGTAACGCTAACCCTCAACGACGGCACCGCAGAGAACACCATCACCATCAACGGCAATGGCGGTTCAAACGTTACCATTGATGATGGCGATTTCCAGTTCTACTGATCGCGTCTATCCAGATTTCCCCGCGACCTTGGCGGACCACCGTCAAGATCGCTCCCAACCGCAGCAAACCGCGTCACTCTGAACGCCAAGCTGAAGGTAATTATTCGCCTGCAAGAAAATTAAGCTGTTATCGTCGTCAGAGGAAGCATGGTTAAGCTGAGGGGCTCAAGTCGGGTGAGACCCTCAAACCAGAAGCTCACCGTCAATCACCAGTCGATTAAGACCAAACACCACAAACCAAGAAGCGCTCATTCTTCTGGCTCCTGCTTGGGAGTATTATTCTCAAATAGACCATCTGATTGCTGGTCTGCATCCAGCTCGTTTTGATTGGCTCCCAAAGCCGCTGTCTCGGGGGTGGAAGCCCGCGCGAGAGGGCTGGCCTGAAACACGACCTTGTCTTTCTCCTTGACCGCGGGCGCGGTAGTAAGGCGCCAAATGGCGAACAGGGTCAGGACGATATGCGCCAAACCAGTGACAGCGAATAGACTGGCAGCGCCTGTTAAAGTCATCGCAAAGCCAGCAAGCGTCGGGCCGACAATTGAGCCGATGCCAAAAACCAGAAGCAGCCCGCCGCTGACCTGAATATACGTTCCCGGTTCGGCGTGATCGTTCGCATGGGCCACGATCACGGGATACATCGAGAAGACGGTCGCGCCGAACAGGGCCGAAAATGCCAGCACCATCATCGGCTGGGCCGCTCCGCTGAAGAAAAGCAGCGCATCGGCGATAAGCGCAAAGACTGTAATACCGATCAGCACCTTACGACGGTCCAAGCGATCTGATGCGATCCCGACGGGAATTTGCAATGCCGCGCCCGCCAGAATCGGGATGCTTGCGAACAGGGCAACCTCATTGAGGCTCAATCCGCTACGCGCTGCGTATACGGCGGCAAGTGTTCCGAAGGCTGCGTTTGAGATTCCCACCATCAGAACCGCAAATACGGCGATGGGTGAATTCTTCCACAAACCTTTCATGTTCAGCGATACCTGCGTCAGCGGGCGCGGTGTGGTGGTCGCGCTAATCGCTGTTGGCAGAAGCGCGAGGCAATAGACCATCGCAGCCAAAACGAAGAAAAAGTAGCCGTTCGTGTCGCCCAGCGTTAACACCATTTGCCCCGCTGTCGTGGCGGCCAGATTGACCATCGTATAGACTCCAAAAACGCGCCCACGCGAGGCCGCATCGGAGCGTTCGTTCAGCCAGCTTTCCACGATCATCGCTGCGCCCGCAAAGCAGAAGCCGGAAAGCGCGCGCAAGGGAATCCAGAACCAAGGTGTTAGAAAAATCAGCGAAAGCAAAACGGCAATTGCTGCAATCGCACACATGGCTCCGAAAGCGCGAATATGACCGACACGGGCCACCAGCGCAGGAGTGCGAAGACATCCTGCCACATAACCCAACGCCCATCCGGTTCCAAGCAGACCCAATGAAGCGGCTGAAAAGCCTTCCGCCTCGCCACGAACCGGCAGGATCAAGCCGTTCACGCCGCCTGCAAACAACAGAAACGCAGACCCCATCAACAGAGCGGTTAGTGGAAGAAGGCTTTTGACCATGGCACCGCTCAAGACCGCGTTGTTTGCTTGCAGATACAGATACAAGAAATCTCGCGGAGATGAACACCTAATACAAAGGCTAGTCAGTGTTCTCGCCGGGTTCTGCCAGCTTACGACTCATACCAGAAAAGCCTCATGTAGCTATGAAGCCTTTCTAGAGATGGATGTTCATCAGGTGAAACTGCTACTGTTGCGCAATTTATCGAGGCGCAAGGCGGCGTCCTCCATCCATAATTTGACAAGCGCAAGCTCAGCATCGGTGAACGATGCCGCCATGACCGAGACAAACTGTATTTGAACCCCACGCGCTTGAACGGCAACTGATCTCCCTTTGGACGTAAACGACAGCAACCATGCCCGTTGATCTGCTTCAGATTGGCGTCGCTGGATTAGCCCTTCGGTTTTAAAACGCGAGATGAGCGCACCAATCCCGCTCTTTGCCGAGGATTTCTGAAAGCTCCGATCCGCAACAAGTGGAAGCCAGTAATTGGGGGCTCCCTCATTACTTACCGACGCCTATTGAAACTCTGGCAAAAGCACAAATTGAGCTGCCGCTTGACCGGTTGCGATACACATTGGAACTATCTCTACTTCCAGTTCCGCGCACTGGATGGAACGCTTTACGCGCCAGGATATTCTAAAGGTGCCGCGCTGTTGCGAAAGGGGCTCGTGACAAATGAACGGTCCTTCGAAGTGCTTGGAGTTTAAAAGCCAGTGTCAGCTTTGCCGGAAGCTATTGTCCACTGGAAAGACAGTAAGGAAAAACTGATCGGCTAAGCCCTATCGTTAGAGCCCAAGTGATGACCTTCTAAAACCAACTATGACACCTTAGGTACAGGCACCTTCAATGAGCAAGCCACAATGGTCGTATTGCTGACCTCTGTGTTTTTCCAAAAAGCGTATGGCCGATATTTGTAGATATCTGATGCTGAAGAATGGGGCTAGCGATATTTTTTTGTATAGCAACTGAAGAGAAAATCGGCGGTTGCTCTGACATTGGCAAGATCAACTATCCACTATCCACTATCCACTGGAAGCCTGAATTAGGGCGCTCTCAACAGATACGCAAATGTGCCTGGTTTTTCTCGGGCTAACGGAAGATGGTGAGCGTTAGGCTGGTAGTGATGACTTCCGCTAGGCTAAAGTCTTGGTTCAGTGTGTTTTCGCCTGGAAATGCGATGCACCGGATGTGTGCTTCGGCGGCGGCAAGTAAGCTGGGTTCTGAATCCTCGATGGCAATGGCGTTTTCAGCTGGGATATCCAAGCTTGTGAGTGCCTCCAGATAGATGTCGGGTGCGGGCTTGCTGTTTTCGACCATGGAGCTATCTCCCACAAAATCGAAATCGTCTTCGGTGAGCGTGTTTCCCAGAGCCGTGAAGATTGCTTCGATATTGTTGCGCGAGGTTGATGTGACGAAGCCCAATTTCAAACCTTCACCGCGTGCAGATCTGATAACTTCAAGCACACCCGAGCGGGGCTCCAGCGAAGCGGTGATGATATCCGCGTCAAAGATGCGTGTTTTGGCGGCGTGAATGGCCTCCACATCCACCGTTGCGCCTTGTTCCAAGGCAAAGGCACTGATGCGGTCTGTGCCTCCGGAGGAAGCTAAGCGTCTTCGGTAGGTTTCTCTGTCCCAATTCCAATCGAGATTGTGTTCAGCGAAGGCCTTGTTGAAAGCGGCGCGTTGCAGTTCTGAGGTTTCGACGATTGTTCCGATTGAGCCGAACAGAATTGCTTCGAGTGCCATGGCGCTCTCCAGTTTGTATTATTTTGATGAAAACCCAAAAGGTCGGAGATGGTTCCAACTGCATCTGCGGTTTGAGTAATTGTTTTGCGGTCAAGCCGGCGTAAACTCGAAACTCATTTCCGTGCCGCCGGTATCGTTTGAGAATGCAAGATCAGCGCCCAGCTGACGAGCGGCAGCGTCCATTATGCGTATGCCGAGGCCTTTCCGGCTATTGCTTTCGTGAGATGCATCGTAACCAATACCGTTGTCGGTCAGCGTCACAGTCAGTTTATCTGCCCGCTGAGCAATCACCATTGCCACCATACCCTCTGCATCATCGGGAAATGCGTACTTTACCGAGTTCGCAACGAATTCGTTGAAGATGATGGCAAGAGATGTTGCCTGCTTGGCATCCACAACTACCGGGGGAAGCGTGGTGGTTACGGTCACATTTGATGGCGTGGATGCGTTGAGATCGGTTGCCAGATTTGTGGCGTATGAGGCGAGGTTAATGCGACCCTCTTCGGCCGAATGGTCAAGTTCTGCATGAACAGATGCAATGGCACGAACACGGTTTTGGGCTGCGTCAAGAGCCTCTTGAATCTCGTCGTTTTGCGTCGCATTGGCCTGAAAGCGGAGCATGGACATTACCAATTGCAGCGAATTTTTGACGCGGTGATCTACCTCACGTGTGAGCATTTCACGGTCTGCCAGAAGTCTTTGCAGCGCTTCGTTTTCTTTCTGCTGGCGCACAATCCGCTCTTGTTCTTCACGGAGAGCCGCTTCTTGCTCCGCCAGCATTTTGCGGGCCCGTATTTGCATTCCCACCTGATCGCCCAAAACCTTGAGCGCCCGCTTCTGCATTTCGCTCAGCACTCTGGGTTTGTTATCGATCACGCAAAGACTGCCCACTGGCATATCGTCATCAGCCATGATCTTTGCACCGGCATAAAACCGCATGTCTAGGCCGTAAGTTTCTTTTGGCATGTCGGCGGTTCTTGGATCTTCATCGGTGTCGGGAACGATGAACAGATCGTCTTGCAAAATGGTGTGAGAGCAAACCGACATTTCCAGCCCTGTCTGCGCAGCGTCCAATCCGATTTTGGCTTTGAACCATTGGCGGTCTTCGTCAACGAGGGAAATAAGCGCAATCGGCACGTCGCAAATCTGTGCCACGAGTTGCAAGAGGTCGTTAAATGTCTCTTCCTCGCCGCTGTCCAAAATCGCAAGCGAGCGCAGCGTTTCCAAGCGTTGTTCGTTCTCGGGGTGCAAGTCTGCCAGCATGGGCATTGGGCCTTATCTGAAGGAAGGCTCCTTCTTACGGGCGTCGTGAGCAGGCGGCAATAATATTTGACATACTGAACCCATACCATTGTCGCAGCATCGTTCGTGAGTTCGCTTAGACGGTTTCGGAAGAGTAGGGTGCGATCTTTTGCGTGAGCAGGTGTTCCCGCTCCCTTTTTAGCAGGGCTAAATTCTTTGTGTTGGAACGGAAGGCGAAATCAAACAGATCACCAACCAGCGGAATAGCGCCGACAAACATATCAATGGCAACGTTGCCAGTCATTCTCGCCAGCACCCGCTTGCGGGCTCCCATTTTCCACGCGTCTGCGATGAAAACGACCGACATACCTGTCGTTGCCAAATCGCCGATACCGGGGATCAGGCCGATCATGCCGTCCAGACCAAAGCGTATCGACGTTCCCGGCAGCGTAAACTTGGCGTCCAGCCAACGTTCCACAGACACCAAATGTTCATCGCGCAGAAAGCCGCGTGGACGATTAGGGAGATCGTCCACGCGAACTGTTTGCGCTGTCAGCGTTGAGGTTGTGCTGCTCATTTCAAATTATCTCCGTGCGATGATCCACACTGCGTGAACAATGCCCGGAATGTAGCCCAGAATGGTCAGAAGAATGTTGACCCAAAACTGACCTTTGAAACCAACCTGCAAAAACACGCCGAGTGGTGGCAAAAGGATGGAAAGAATGATGCGAAGAATGTCCATGGGATATTCCTTTCTTGAGGCAGGTGCCTCATTGGAGCCTTGAAATTTGGTGTCAGGCGTAAGTCTTAGTCTTTCGCGGGCTCCACATTGACGGTTGGCACGGACACTTCTTTTTCCACCATGTTCACTTCGGGTACCGTAACAGTGACTGTTTTTGTGCCCATCTCGACGGAGCCGGTGTTTACGTCCACCTTGGGCAGCTGACCGCCCTCAACGTCCACATTGACGTCAGGCAGCTCGGCAGTTTGCGTCACCTCAATGTCAAAAAAATAGCTAGCGGCGACAGTGCCAGCGGCAAGAACGGCAGCGATTGCGATTGCTGTAAAAGTCTTCATCTGTGTTCTCCTTCGGTTGTGCCCAGATAACGCCCTGAGGAGCATTTGGTTCCGCAACGCCCGAATTTTCTCTTCCAGTAGCTCGCATTCTTTTGAAAGAAATGAATGTGGGAACTCAAACGGCCTGAACGTGTTGTCTCGGTGAAAGCCACGCCACTCGCCGCGTCGGCTTAAGGAAAAGGAGCTTTTTATGACCGAGAAGATTTCCACACGAGCCGCCCGCCAAGGGCGCAGCAACATGAACATTTTCTATGTGCTCGTCGGTGGACTAGTGCTCAGCGCTTTGGCCTTTGCCGTCTTGGAAGTGGCCTGGGGCTAAGCCGCCGCTTTTTTTCGAAACCTGAACAAGGAGAACACGATGACAGAAGCAGCACTAAAACTTACACCTAAGCCTTCCGAAGATTCCGTATCGCTCGGAATTGGTCGCGAAAATCGCAGCGAAATCGCTGAAGGATTGAGCGAAATTCTGAGTGACACCTACCGTTTGCTAATCAAGACACACATCTATCATTGGAATGTCGTTGGCCCACTTTTCCACTCGCTTCACGAGATGTTGGAAGAGCAATATAACGATATCTTTGCAGCAACTGACGTGATCGCAGAACGTATCCGCGCGCTGGGCTTTCTGGCGCCCATGGATATGGCGGCACCCAACAAGGGCTTCGCTAACAATGAAGCCAAGGCATCTGACGCAAAGGCAATGGTTGAAGATCTGATTGCCGATCACGAAGCCTTGGTGCGCAAAATGCGCGAAGTGGCAGAAGGTGCGGCAGACAAAGACGACGGCGTCAGTGAGGATATGCTGGTGGGGCGCATGACGTTCCACGAGAAGACTTTATGGATGCTCCGCGCTACGATTGCTGAATAAGGCTGAGCGGTTCGAACATATTTAAGGCGGCTCTTAGGGCCGCCTTTTTTGTGCGCAAAATTATCGATAGTTCAGATGAATGGGCGTGGTGTGTCAGGCAGACCGTCCCAGCCTGCCACATGCTGTAACTTCTCTTCGTCTTTGACGATGCACGAACGCTCCGACCATTTGATAAGACCACGAGCCTGCAGTTTTTTGAGAGTCTTGTTTGTGTGAACCAAGGACAGGCCGAGCGTGTCCGCGACATGGCTTTGCGTGAAGGGGACCAGAATCTGCCCATCCTCCAATTGCCCAACGCGCCGCGCACGCTGGCTCAAAAAGGAGATGAGATAGGCTGCTCGCTCTATGGCGGTTCTGCGTCCAACGCTGAGCAAATGCTCGTCCAGCATTTGCTCTTCGCGTGCTGCAAGCCACGTGACGTCATAAGCAAGACTAGGCGTTTCTTTGAAAAGTTTGGTGAGGCTTTCACGTTCGAAGACGCAGAACATCATATCTGAAAGCGCTTCGACGGAGTGAGACATTTCCTTCATCAAACTGCCCTGCAATCCGACAAGATCGCCGGGCAGAATGAAATTGAGAATTTGGCGGCGACCATCAGGCAAGGTCTTGTAGCGAAAACCCCAGCCCGAAAGCACTGTATAAAGATGTGGGCTGTTGGTGCCTTCAACGATGATTGTTGAACCAGCCTGAGCTTGAAACTCACCCGTCTTGAAGCGTGTCATGAACTCCGTCTCGGAGGCACTTAAATCACGCAGGATATCGTGCTTCTTCAAGGGGCATTGGTCGCAAGGATGTTGATGCTTTATTGAAAGCGGGCGTGGCTTGGCCAAGTTTGTCTCCGCCGGTTCAGCGCATGGTGGCGGATTGCACCGCGCCAACGATGTGGGCCGAAATGGCATCGGGTCCGTATTCACCATCGTCTTCGAGCGACAGGTCTTCAGCCAAACGGGTGCGAGCGCGTGAAACGCGACTTTTCATTGTGCCAACAGCAACGCCTGCGATCTCGGCAGCTTCCTCATAGGAAAACCCATTAGCCCCCACGAGAACAAGTGCCTCGCGTTGATCTTCTGGCAATTGTTCCAAGGCGGCGCGAAAGTCATGCATATCCATATGGCCTTGCTGCTCGGGATGGACTGCCATTTGCGAAGCCAAAACACCTTCGCTGTCTTGGACTTCACGACCCTTTTTGCGCATCTGCGAATAGAATTCGTTGCGCATGATCGTGAACACCCACGCTTTTAGATTTGTTCCCTCCTGAAACAATTCATGCTTGTTCCAAGCCTTCATGAGCGTTTCCTGCACTAAATCATCCGCGCGATCAGATGCGCGGGTAAGTGAAAGAGCAAAGGCTCGAAGGTTCGGGATAACTGCCAGAAGGTCATTTTTGAAAGAGTTTGAGACGGTCATTTTTTGTTCGACCCCTTATCATCCGGCTTTGTTTTTGGCGAAGAAGCCTCCAACTGATTCAGCAAATCGAGAAAACGATCAGGGACAGGCTCATTGACGACATCCGCATACGCCTCCTTGAGTTTTTCACCGATTTTGGCCTGAATATCCGCCTTCAAGGCAGGTTTTGAATTGGCGTCGTTCGCGTCATTGGTCATTTTCTATTTCCATTTTTCGCAGCGGCGCACGATCATCGCGCTTTGTTCGTCAGGTGAACAATGCCGGCCTGACAAAAAGGTTGCATTTATTTTCAGTTTTTTTGGAACCCGATCGTGTCGGTCTGCGTTGAGTGACGTTATCATCCGCGTTTTCCGCGATGGAAAACTCAACCAACTGGTCTGCACGTGTTAAGAAGACCAGCTTCTGGAGACTCGTAATGTCCACTGCAGAACTAATTGCCCCGCATCTTCCCTACCTTCGCCGATACGCGCGTGCTCTTGCCGGTACGCAGGAAAGTGGAGACAAATATGTGGTGTCGCTATTGGAAACACTGGTTTCTGATCCCGACATGAACATTATCGAAACGCAACCAAAGATTGATTTGTTCCGCGCTTTCACGAAAATTTGGCAGTCGATCAGTCTCAACCAAAAGACAGAACCGAACGAAGACGCCGCCGAGCGCAATGTTGGCAGTCTCTCAGCCTTGCCGCGCCAAGCCTTTTTGCTGACTGCCGTAGAAGGCTTCGACAAAATGCAAGCAGCATCCATTTTGTCGATTGAAACTGATGAGGTGGCCCAACTTCTGGAACAAGCAGGTAAGGAAATCGCAGAGCAGGTTGCGACGTCAATCCTCATAATCGAAGACGAACCGCTGATCGCCATGGACATCGAGCAGATGGTCGAGAGCCTTGGTCATGAAGTCACGGGTATTGCCCGCACTCACACAGAAGCGCTAGCGGCTATTGAAGAACGCAAGCCTGGCATGGTTTTGGCGGATATCAATCTTGCCGATGGAAGTTCCGGCATTGATGCGGTCAACGATATTCTGAAGTCGATCAATGTTCCGGTAATCTTCATCACCGCGTTCCCTGAAAAATTGTTGACGGGGGATCGTCCGGAACCCGCCTTTTTGATCTCAAAGCCCTTTATGCCCGACACCGTGAAGGCGCTGGTGAGCCAAGCGCTGTTTTTTGAGCAAAATGCTGGCGAGGACAAAGCGGCGTAAGCATTCTTCAACCATATCATCCGGTTTGCTTGGCAGAATCTGAACGAAACACTCTCCCGCTTGTTGGTTTGCCAAAGAGGAGTTTCGTTCAAGGTTGCGAAAACAAACTGACACTGCTGAGAGGCATATTCCGACAATGCCCAATTCCACTGAGCAAGGCCGAGCAAAACATCTCTTGCGTGCGCTGGCGGGCACGGAAATCACCGTTTTCTACCAAGATACCGATCTAAGATATCGCTGGATGGAGAACCCGCCCGCTGGCTGGACGGTTGAGGACATCGTCGGCAAGGACGAATTTGGAATTTTGCCCCAAGCCGCAGCCGCGCGTGCGGAAGAAGCAAAGCGGTTTGCGCTGGAAACTCAAAGCCATCAGAAGGTCGAATTGCTGGTAGACATGCCTGACGGCGATCGCTGGTTCGATTTGTGGATCGATCCGGATTTCGACGATGCCGGAGAGTTGCAAGGCATCTTGTGTTTCGCGATTGAAACAACTGATAAAAAGCGCACTGAAGAACGCCTGCGGGATTTGCTACTGGAAGTCAGCCACCGCTCCCGCAACCTGCTTTCCATCGTTCAAAGCATCGCCCGCCAAACCCTCTCCACACCTGATAACGCTGAAAGCGTGCGCCGCTTTGACGAACGATTGCGGTCACTGTCAGCATCCTTGGCCGCTGTGGTGGAAGGCCAGTGGGATGGAGCGACGCTCTGCGATTTGGTCGAGTTGCAAACGCAGGTCTATAGCGCCGATCACCTTGGCTGTGCGGTCCAAGGCGTCAATCCGGTTTTGAATCCAAACGCTGCTCTGCACATCGGACTTGCCTTGCAGGAACTAGCAGTCGGCACCGTTCGCCGCAGCGGCGCTGGTCTTGATGCGGCTAAGGTTTCCCTGACAAGCGTGGTTGAACCCAGCGAAGGTTCAACTGACGGCATTATTTTTGAATGGCGCGAGGAGATCACCGAATTGGCCCAAAATGATAACAGCGGCCAGCAAGCGGTGGATTCTCTGCTGCTCAATCGTGTCGTTCCATCAGCCATATCTGGAAAAGCTGAGATATATCAGACCCAAAACGAACTGATTTACCGATTGACCGTCCCTGCGCTGAATTTCATTTGATGGAAAGGCTGGTTCGATCTCTGGGGTCCGTAAAGGGTCTGGGCACTGTTCCTGGCCTCATTGCGCTGGGTCTTTGGTCGTTGGCCATCGTGACGCTCTGGATCGACGGGAATTTTCCTGAATTCGCGAAAACAAAACCGTTTGAAGCATTTCATGCCGATTATGACACGGCGCAGACCTTTCTTTCGACAGTAGCGGCTGCGGCTATCACCACTCTTGGTTTGGTCTATTCCATCGTGCTGGTCGTCTTTACGACGGCGGCTGGCAATATCGGCCCACGCCTGTTGCAACGCTTCACGGGCGATAACGTCAACCAGTTCACGGCAGGTCTTTTTGGCGGCACTTTTCTTTTTGCGCTCACCGTTCTCCACCAAACGGATGCCACTTTCATTCCGGCATTTTCCATCGCGGTCACTTTTTTGCTTGCGGGCCTTTCCACACTGCAACTCATTTACTTCGTCCACACCGCCTCTCGCAGCGTGACCATTGACGAAGAAGTGGCTGAAATTGCCGACCAACTCGAAAGCGAAATCGAACGGCTGTTGGCACAAGAAGACGCCGAACGCTTTGATGGTGAATTGCCGGAAGTCTCCGATGAGGATCAGGCTATTCCGGTTGACGGGACCGGCTACATCGCTGCGATCAACTCCGAGAAGCTGGTTGAATTGTGCCGCAAGCATGACGTGTTTCTCTCTCTGCTGCACGAGCAAGGAGCTTTTGTCATCAAGGGCCAGCGGCTTGCTGTTTTGAACAGAGAACTATCGGAAAGCGACCGTGAGGAAATTGAGACGACGCTTTTTGAAGTGGTTGAATTGTCCTCCAGCCGTTCGCCGAACACGGACGTAGAGTTTGCAGTCAATTTGTTGATTGAAATCGCATTGCGGGCACTCTCACCCGGCATAAACGACACCTACACGGCGGTGGCCTGTATTGATCGTCTTTCATCCGCGCTTGCCAAGGCGGTGAAGCGTGGGTTGCGTGACCAGATCCGCACGGACGAAGATGATACACCGCGATTGCGCGTTCCGGGTTTGACAATCAATGATCTGATTAACGCTAGCTTTCACCCGCTCAGAAGGGCAAGCAAGGGCAATGTGTTGATGAGCAAGCACATCTTGCAAGCCTTGGGCCGGCTGTCTCAAATTGCCGAGGGCGGCGCTCGTGAAGTTTTGAACGAACACGCTGACCTGGTCATTCAAGGCGCTAAGAACGCCGACTTGCAAAAAGCCGATCTCGACTTTCTTGAGGGACGGCGCAAAGCGTTAATGGACAGTTGAGCGGCTAACGAACAAGCAAAAGGAGCCTGCTATGAACGACCACAAAGACAATGGTGAAAAGCACCAAGACGAAAACGAAACGAGACCGGGCCTGTGGGGTCCGGCCTCATGGTGGCGCATCGGCCTTGTGGTGTTGGCGATTTTGATTGTCGTGTTGTTGCTGCGCGGGCTCTTAGCCTGATGCCCGCTTTTTCGCGGGACTGCGCTGACGCACGATCCACTCATAGACCTCTTTCTCGGCCTCGCTACGGCGTTTCCCATAGCGCTCAGCGACGCTGTCGATCAGTTGATCCATATCAGATTGCACGGCTTGGATATCGAGCCGTGTCAGCCGGCGCCATCTCTCGGCTGCTTCTTCAATAAGTTCAGGCCAAGCGACCTCGAATTCTTCAAACTGCATCTTGGGCTCCCGACTAGGTGCTGTGTTTTTGGTGTTCATCAACCAAACGCGGAGATCACATTTTGGTTGCGCAAAAGTGCTGTTTTGAAAGCAAAAACCCCGAATTCCGCATCAGGGAATTCGAGGTCTCTTTTCACACTGAGTTGCGCAAAAGCTTAGGCGATGCCTAAGAAAGACAAGACCGCCAGAGCGACGACCACGACGCCGATGATATAGAAAACGTTGTGCATGAGTTTCTCCTGTTGGGTGGCTTTCATTAACGAAACGCCTCATCCTTCAAGGAGTTCCTAACTTTGTGCTGCGGACCGGTCAGCCACATATGCACCACGTTCGCCCATTGGCTTTTCAGGTCCATCGGTTGTGTCGCGGCGTGTTTGGTGTTCAAGTTCAGCATTTAATGTCGCGCCCAACGCTACAATCAGGGTCGAATAGTAAAGCCAGAGCATCATGACAACCGCGACGGAGAGCGACCCAAACGTAGCGTCGAAATTGCCGAACGACTGGACGTAGAACGAAAACAGCCCGGATAGTAGAAGCCAAAGAACACAAGCAATCGCCGCACCGGGGGTGAGCCAGCGCCATTTAGCGTCCTCCCGGTCCGGCCCAACTTTGTACAACGCACCCAACAAGCCTGTAACAAGAACGCCCAACAGTGGCCAACGCAGCCATACGGCCAACGTCTCGAAAAGGGTGGGGAACGGCATGGCGTCCACCAGAACTGGAATGGCGGCAATAGCGAAAAGGGCGATAATGACAAATATGATGGCAACAAGCGTCATGCTGATCGACAAACCAGCGCTGGCGATAAAACCGCGTTCATCGGCTTCGCGATAGGCTTCATTGACGGTCGCAACAAGGGCATTGGTGCCACGTGAGCCGCTCCAAAGCGCAATGGCGAAAGATACCAGCAAGCCTATGCCAAGGCCTGTCTCCGGTCGCGCAAGCAAAGTCTGCAACCGCTCCATAATAACGTCATAGACGCTCGCCGGGAGAAATTGGCGCAACGGCTCCAGCTGGCTGACCAGTGAAGCAGGAGAGGCTACTATCCCGTACACCAAAACCATGCACGCCAGAATTGGGAAAATCGAAAGGAACGTGAAGAATGCCGCCCCCGCACACCGCAAAGAAGTGTCGGTTCTGCTGATTTTTTCATAGGTTCGCAACAAAATGGACTTCCAACCCGCCCAAGGTATCTGGTGCGGTTTGGCAGCATATTGCCCTATAGAACTCTCGGTCATCTGTTTCATCCGCGCGCAGACTTGGTGTTTTCACCCAGCACAGCAGTGGAACGCTCGATGGCGGCAACACTGGCTTTCGATGGCTTCGCTTTGTTGGCGGGTTTGCGCTTTGCGGAAGTCTTTTTGACTGGAGCCGCTTTCTTTGATGCCTGGCGCGGCGCTTGTTCGGCGTCCGCAATGTCATGCAATTCTTCGCTCGCTTCTAAGCGCGACCTATTCGGGCGAGAGGCGAAAATTGACGAAACAGCTGCGCCAACCGCAACCGCCATCAGACCAGACGCGACAGGGTTGTCGGCCACCCAATCCACGACGCCTTCCGCCTTGCCACGCACCAGAGTTGGGCTGCGTTTGGCCGTGTTGCGAGCTTTGGCGCTGGTCTCAGCCAACACGTCTTTCGCGTTTTCCACTTTGGCGGAGAGCTTTGCCTTCTTTGCAGAGGCCTCGGCCTTTATCTGCTCCATGTCGGGCGTTGAAATGGTCTCTGCAAGGTTTGGTTTCCCGGTCAACAGACTTGCCAGTCCCGCTCCAAACAATAAGGCACCAAAGGGATTTTCTTTCGCTTTGCTGATTGCCGCTTCGGCGATTTGCGCGGGATCGCTGCTTTTGGAGCCAATCGCCTGTTGGAAAAGCTCGCTGGGATTTAACTGGTGACTGAGAGAATTCAGCCGTGCATCAATGCGCTTTCGGGTCTGTTCAATTTGATCTTCAATCATTTCGGGGCTGTGTGTCATTTTTCAACTCCATCGTTGTTCGTGAAAAACCAACGATGTGAGGAGGAATTTGTTCCCGGATGAAGATGCAAAAATGCCCGCCAAGCGGTTCACATGGCGGGCAAAAAGAAGATCAGGCTTTACGAACTTCTGAATGACTCTTCAGGACTTCATCGCCGTCATCTTGTTTGATGGAATAAGCGGGCTCGTCTTCGCTCGCTTCGCGGGTGACTTCAGTGCCTTTAATTGTGCGGGTGATCTTGGAGGTGTGAACGGTCTCAATCTTACCAACGCCTGTGCCGTCACCCCAATCCCATTCCACTTTGGTGCCTTCGGTATAACCTGCCATTACGAGGCCATATCGAGTTTGGCGTTGTCGCCCAAATCGGGGCCTTCGTCTGTGAAATAGGCTTTTGCAAAGGAATAGGCCATTGCGATGCTGCCTTTATCGTTGTCCCAAAATTCGGCCTGATCGGGTTTCACGGTGATCACGACGACATCTGCGGTCTTCGGATCGCCACCGAAAAAGACATCGCAATAGGGACCCCACATTTCGGTTATCAATCCGCGATCCGCAGACACTTCTCCGCGGCCTGAAATTGAGACGTATTGCATCGCGTCTTCGTTCACGAAATTCAACGCCAAGTCGCGGTCATGATGAAGCTCTTCGACTTTTGCCGAAGTCCGATCTGTGATGAAGCGGATCGTGCGCGCCTTTTTGTCAATATACGGTGCCATCGGGCGTGAGCGAAGTACGCCGTCATCAACTGTCGTCACCATGCAGGCTGTCGGTTTCGAAATCATGTCCCAGAGTTTGTCGATATCTTTGCTCATGCAAATTTCCTTCTCACTGTTGGTGTGTTTCAGTGAGGCAACCAATGGCGCGTGAAATGGTTCCAATGCGTGCAACAAAACCGATTTAGAGGTCGCAGATGGCGAATGAAGAGCGCGGCAGCGATGAAGACAAATCAAGCCAGGAACTGGCTGAAGATCGCACCGATTGGGCAGAAGACCGCACGGTCTTAGCAAACGAGCGCACGTTTGCTGGATGGATGCGCACCGGTATGGCAAGCCTTGGCATCGCAATTGCCATGCAAGCGATTTTTGGCGAAGTAGAGCCCCGCTGGTTTGCGAAGGCAGGCGCGACGGTTTTCATCCTTGTTGGCTTGCTGATTTTCTATGCTGGTTGGAAAAATGCAAAAGCGATGGTTGCACGCCTCGACGCCCACACCGCCGAACCTGTCTCGCGGTCGCACTTAAGTGTGGTGGCTGGAATGATGGCCCTAGGCAGCATTATCGCTGGGATTGTGCTCTGGATGATTTGATGACCTGAGCCTGTGTCGGCGGGAACCAAATCCCCCGTTGTTCTCTTTCCATAGCAGACAGGAAAGGACGAAAAAGATTCATGAGCAGTTCAAAATCTAGGGAAACGATCTGGAACGAATGGCGCGACTTGGTGAATATGGCGCCACAGGAACTTCAGGATTGGTTGGAAACGGATGAATCCAAATCAGTCGGCGCAGATGCCGGTGACGGCGAATCCAAAGGTCATAAATCGGGTCGTCGTATCCTAAAGATCAAACGCACAAACAAAGACGAGCTGTCTGACGATCAATATGATCACATGGCTGAAGTCGTTGGTTACATCAAACGACATCTATCACAAGGTGGGCCAGAGGAAGATGTAAAGACATCAAACTGGCGCTATTCGCTTATGAACTGGGGCCATGACCCATTGAAAGACGACTAGCGGTATTGGCCAGTTTCAGAAATTCTGTTTGGGCTGTTTCTTAGAGGAGCAGCCCTTTTTCATTTCTGCTGTCGTTCAAAAACATGATCCATATGAACAGAATGACTAAGCCATTCCGCGACCAGATTGGGCAGCTTTAAGCTCTGGCGAGTTTATCCTGCCGCCTCTTCGCCGTTTTTACGCAACCACCACAGCGAATAGAATCCCACCGCCGCTCCAGCGATCGTGTTGGCAATTGCGATGGCGCTGAAAACGCTTTGCGAACCGCTCAGCAGTGACGCGGCATAGGAGAGGGGAATGTAAAATAGGGCAGTGCGGGTCAGATACATGCCAAGGCCGGTGAATGGTTTGCCAAGGGAATTGTATCCCCCAGCCGCGACAATCACCCAGCCATAGCCCCACACACTCAGTGGAACGATGTGAAGATAAGATGCAGCAGCCCGCATGACTTCTGGGTCGCTGGAAAACAGTCCAATAACGCTCTCAGCGAAGAACTGGAACACCACTGCCAAAAGCAAAGCCCAGCCAAAGCAAACAGCAAAACTTATTTTCAGCGCGCTGCGGACACGCTCCACTTTTGCGGCACCCCAGTTCTGTCCAGCGACAGGTCCAATCGCTGACGACAAGGCAAGCATCGGTATGACGGCAAGGCTCTCAATGCGCGTTGCCACGCCGAAGCCAGCGACCACTGCTTCGCCGTAGATTGCGACAATGCCGGTGACGACAGTGATGCCCAACGGGTTGGTCGCGTTTCCAAAGGCTGCGGGCAGTCCAATAGACAAAACCTGCCTCCAGGACTTTACCAGTTCTTCTATCGTTGGTTTGGCAAAGGCCACCATTTCTTCTCGATAGACGATGAGCCACAGGCCTAAGAACAATGTGAACACGCGCGCGATCAGCGTGCCCCACGCCGCGCCCTCGATATTTAGCGCAGGAATCGGACCCCATCCGAAAATGAACGCCGGTGTTATCGCGATGTTAATGATGGCGGAAGCCACCATTATCGCACTTGGCCAAAAGGAATTTCCTACCGCACGCACAATCGCATTGGCGACCATCGGGATGATGAGAAACGGCATCGAAAGATACCAGATCTGCATATAACGCACGATCATATCAAGCACGTCACCTTCGGCGCCAAGTAGCGAAAACAACGGCTTGATCGTCAGATATCCGGTAACAGTGATGAGCACGACCACCACGAGCGCAAGCCCAAGACTGTCAGTTGAAAGTCGCTTTGCCTCGCTAGTATCGGATGAGCCAATTGCCCGCGCAACAACGGAAGATGCGCCTGCGCTCAACCCGATAGCGAGGCTCGTAATCGTTAGCGATGCGGGGGCAATAAAGGATAAGGCTGCCAAAGGAGCCGTACCCAATTTGCCCACATAATATGTGTCGACAACAGAAACGGAGATCGCCGCCAGGATGCCAAACACCATTGGCCCGGCAATAATCAGAAGACTGCGCCAAACAGGGCCGGTGGTTAGGTCGCGAGAGTCGCTCAATGCGCTGTTCCGTGTTCAGGGATCGCGCCAAGAGCGCCAGACCGATGGCAACGCACAAATAGGAAGCATCGTTCCACGGCTTTCTGCGGATATTGAAAAACTGTCTTTTGGAACGAAATGCAAAATCTTGCGTTGTGTCGGTGAAGTTCAACAACGCAGGAGACAATCATGCCCAGCACAGAATCAAACAACGAACAAAAAGCCGTTCTTGCTAGTCTCAACGGCGCTGCGTCGCCGGAGAAGGCAGAAAAGTCGGTGAAGGCAAAAAATGCCATAGGGAAAGCGAAGACGAAAGCGAAATCAGCGGCCAAGATGGCGAAGAAAAATGCTGAGCGAACGACGAAGCGCGTCGCAAGCAAAGTTAGCGGTGGGGCGGAGGACATCGCAGAGAGTGCCGTCAGCGCTACCAGCGACCAGGCGCAGCAAATTGCTTCAACAGGCATTGACCGTACAGAGCATTTCTTCAGCTCCATAAGTCGTGCAACTGAAGCTGCCGCGCACTCTTTGGACAACGATGGCATGCCCCGTGCAGCCGCCTATGTGAATGCCGCCGCTAATGGCATGAAAAACGCGGCATCTGAAGTTGACGGCATAGATCCCGGCCGGATTGGCCAACGGGCGGAGAGTATCGTTCGCCAAAATCCTATTCTGACGATGGGCGTTCTGGCGCTTGCTGGCTTCGCAATCGCAGGCATCGTAAAAAACAAAAGCAACGCCTAAGGCTCGCGGGAGCAGAGAATGACAAAGAATTTGAACACAATGGTCGAGACGGTTCGGGAACTCTTTCAGGATTCAACGCTTCTTGTGCGTCAGGAAATTCAGCTGGCAAAAGCTGAGGCTGCCGAAAAAGCTGAGCAGGTGAAATTGGGCGTAGCTGAAATTGCGGCAGGAGGGATTATCGCGTTGGTTGCGCTGATTGTCCTTACGCAAGCCTTGGTCGTCGCCCTAGCCAATTTTATGCCTGGTTCCTTGGCGGCCCTTTTGGTTGGCGTGTCACTGGCGCTTGTCGCTTGGCTATGCATTTCACGCGGGCAGAGAAATTTGAGCAGTGAAAACCTCGCACCGCGCCGTACCACGCGCTCGGTAAGAGAGACTGCCAATCGCGTGACCGAAGCGGTCTAGCCCAATCAATCCAATTGCTCTTTACCAAGTAGGCATCGCCAATTCAGGCGGTGCCTTTCTCAGTTTTCCCAGTCGGTGCCGATAGGCCTGCGGTCGCGTTGTTTTTCTTCCACTATAAGCTCGTCCGCTTCCTCAAAGTCTTGTGCCGTCGCTTCACTGTTCTCACGCTTTGGCTTTTGTGTATCGGTTAGCGCGAGTCGGTAATACATTGGAAAATGATCTGACCCGATATGAGCCATGCGCTTGATGGCAATGAGTTTGAAATGTGGACTGTGAAAGGCATGATCGAGCGGCCAACGCAGGAAAAAATAATCAGCATGGAAAGTGTTGAACATTCCGCGGCCTTCACGCGGATCAAGCAGTTTAGATATGCGTTTAAAACGGCGCGTTGAGTGCGACCACGCAACGTCGTTCAAGTCACCGGTAACGATCAGTGGCTCGCCATAATCCCTCACTTCTTTTCCAATCAGAGCCAGCTCTGCGTCTCGCCCCACCGTATCGCGCGTTGCGATTGGTGGTTCAGGGTGGACGGTAATCAGCCTGAAACGCGGACCGCTGGGATGTTCAACCATCAAGTCGAAAGAAGGCACCTCTTCGTTTAGTCGAAAGAGCACTTCGTGCTTGATGATCCGATAGCGCGAGACGAGATGCATCCCATAGCCGTTATCCATCGGATGTGAGACGCTGAAAGGATAGCGTTCGCTGTCAACGTAAAGCCCTTCGATCCAGTCGGCATCAGTTTCTATAAAGACACAAATATCGGCATTGGCCTCTGCCATCCGTTCCCGCACTTTTTCATATTGCCGATTTCCCATTTTAACGTTCGAAACAAAAAATGAAGCGGTCGGTACGCACTCGGGATCGCCATCAAACGCATGGGACCGCGATTTCCAAAGAGGTGTGAATCGCAAAATTGCATAGGCCTGCACTGCCATGGTGAATGCGAAGGCCAACAGAACCAACGTGCGCAAAACACTTGCCTCCACAAGCAGAAGAGTCGTGATTAATCCTGCCGCCGCAATAAATGCATTCTGAAGCCGTGGAAAATCGAAAATCCGTAGCAATCCGTGAGGCAGCGGAAAGAATCCAGCCAGCGTGGTGAGAGCGCAAGCGAAGGCAATCAAAGCCAAAATCCAGATCATCGCTCTCTCCTTAGGTTGCTGAGTGCAACACTCTGCTAAGCGTGCAGTTCCAAGGCAAGCCAATGAATTATGCAACGAAGAGCGATTGTTTGCGTTGAGATGAGTATGTGGCTGAGAACGCAATGTGTTCTGCAAGCGCTTTTGAGAGAGCTACAGAGTTCTGACCCAAAACGAGAGAGATCCGTGCGATGACGTTGCAAGCCGCCAGACTTGAAAGATCAGAGCGCCCCAATCAGTCCTCTAGTGAGGTAGACAAAGCCGCTGGTGGTGGGTCAATCCGGCAAGATGTCTTGGAGAATATCAGTCGGTCCCTATTTTGGATGCTGGCGTTCTCCCTGCTCGCAATTCTTTATCTGGCGCGCGATTTTCTCGTGCCGATCACCGGCTCCTTCATCCTTGCTCTCACGTTCAGCCCCCTCGTGCGAGCCCTGTCGCGTTTGGGGATTCCTGCCGCTCTGTCAGCGGTTCTCATTGTTGCTTCCCTGTTAATGGCCACCCTGAGTTTGATCTATCTTCTCGCTTTCCCAGTGTCCGATTGGTTCAACCGCGTCCCTGAAATCGGTGCTGCGTTGAAGGAAAAGGCGTCAATTCTGCTGGCACCGTTACAGGTTGTGATGGAAGCGCAAAGAGAGATGGACGAGGTAACAACCGCAGTTGCAAGCGACGTTCAAGCAGTGACAATCCAGGGGCCAGGTCTGTTTGAGACAGCTGCCAGTAACATGTTTTCCATGGCGACGACGCTGGCGATCACCTTGGTTTTGCTGACGTTCCTGCTGGGTTCAGGCGATTTGTTTTACTCCAAACTCGTTCACAGATTTGAGTCTCTTGAGGATAAAAAGCAGGCATTGGGGACAGCCCGCAATGTTGAGCGCGTGATCTCGCGTTACTTGCTGACGATCACCACAATCAATGTCTGCTTGGGTGTTGCGATCGGCCTTGCGATGCACGCATGGGGAATGCCCACCCCGTATGTTTGGGGCGCGATGGCAACATTGTTGAACTTCATGCCCTATATTGGCGCTGTGATAGGCCTTGGGGTCGTGGTTGCGGTATCTGCGGTCACGTTTGAAACGCTGCCGGTCGTCGTCGGTGTCGCCGCCACATATTTTGCCTTCACGACAATTGAAGGACAGTTCGTCACGCCGCTAACTGTTGGCCGTAAGCTGGAACTCAACGCCGTAAGTGTTTTCATTGCTGTGGGGTTTTGGGCGTGGCTTTGGGGCTTCGTCGGTGCGCTTATTGCCGTGCCGATCTTGGTGATTGTGAAGACCGTTTGCGAAAACATCGACTCAACAGCGCATATCGCCAATTTTCTATCCAACGAGCAACGCAAAACCCATGCCGCGTAGTTTGGGAACGGCAGGGTCGCCGTGTAGGTTTCTGCCGAAACTCTAGCCAAGTCAGGATTAGCTGTGAAATCGCAAAACCCATTCACACTCGAGATCGAATTTTCACATGAAGAAATGTCGGACCAGGCCGTCAGCGACGCTCTCTATCGCGCCGATATAGCTTTTCAAGATTGGCGTTGGAGAAGCTTTGAAGACCGCGCGGTTGTGCTGAATAAAGCTGCTGATCTTCTCGATGAACGCCGTGACAGGCTTGCTGAGATTGCGACTCGAGAAATGGGAAAGCGTCTCAGTGAGGCAGTATCCGAAGTTGAAAAATGCGCATGGGTTTGCCGTCACTACGCTGAACATGCGCAGGCCTATCTCTCAGACGATCAGCGCGACAGCGACAAAGACGAAAGCTATGTGCGTTATTTTCCCTTAGGCGTAATCTTGGCTGTCATGCCGTGGAACTTCCCGTTTTGGCAAGTCTTCCGCTTTGCTGCGCCCACCTTGATGGCTGGCAATGTCGGTCTGCTGAAACACGCCAGCAATGTACCCCAATGTGCAGTCGAGATTGAACGTATTTTCACCGATGCAGGCGCACCGCGAGGTGTTTTTACAACACTTATGATCGGCTCCAGCAAGGTGGCGGACGTGATCGCCAATCCGGTCGTGAAAGCGACTTCTGTGACCGGCAGCGGCCCAGCCGGTTCTGCGGTTGCAGCCCAATCCGGCGACGAGGTGAAACCAAGTTTGCTGGAACTGGGCGGCAGTGATCCATTCATAGTCATGCCCTCAGCAGATATCGAAAAGGCTGTAACAACCGCCGTCACAGCGCGGATGATCAACAACGGACAATCCTGCATCGCTGCTAAGCGCTTCATCGCTCATGCGGATATTTTTGATGATTTCCGAGATCGTTTCGTAGAGAAGGTCGCGGCGATGAAAATGGGCGATCCCATGAAAGACGGCACTGATATGGGGCCTCTGGCGACACAAGATATTCGCAATGAGCTTGCTGAACAGGTGGAAAAATCAGTCAAAGCGGGCGCAAAAGTTCTGGTTGGTGGTGGTAAGGGAGAGATGGATGGTCATTTCTATCAGCCCACTATCTTGACTGATATTCCCGATAACAGCCCCGCCGCCACGGAGGAATTCTTTGGTCCCGTCGCTTTGCTGTTTAAGGCCGATAGCGCACAACATGCGATAGTGATCGCCAACGATTCCAAGTTTGGCTTGGCCAGTTCCGTTTGGACCACAGAACCCGCAGAACAAGACTTGTTCATCAACCGCATCGAAGCCGGCTCAACCTTTGTAAATTCGATGTCTGCATCCGACCCGAGGCTACCCTTTGGCGGGATCAAAGTATCTGGCTATGGGCGGGAGCTATCACGCGAAGGAATTCTGGCATTCGTAAATGCCAAAACAATTGGTATCACAAAGGGCTAATTTTCATGATCTATGCTTTGAACATCATTGCGATGCTAGCAACCATTGGCTTCGGCATGATTGGTTGGCTTAAGCCACGCTATACAATGGAAAAGCTTGATCTGAAAACTGGTGACAGCACTTTGGGTCTATCGGAAATCCGGGCGGCCAATGGGGCTCTTTTCGTAGGCCTCGGAATTGGTGCCATTGTGATTTCACTTCCCATCGCCTTCGTGATGGTCGGTTGCGCTTATGCAGGAGCAGCAATTGGGCGGCTGACGTCGATAATCGTAGACAAATCTGGCCAATCAATCAGTTTGTCTTTCTTTGCAGCTGAAGTTGCTTTGGCAGTTTTTCTAGTTTGGTCGAACATATGAAATGTGATCACACCAACCTATCTGCCTTCTGACGAATTGTAACGATTCCGCATCTCGCCCGAACAAAACTGCGCCAAAACTGTGCCAGTTCCAGCAAAATTCTCACTCTCTGGATCCTTCTAAGAAGCATCATAGTGATTTACAATAAAATCTTGGCGCACCCGGCGCGATTCGAACGCGCGACCTCTGCCTTCGGAGCGCCAAATCGGGAGAAATCTCTGATTTCGTTTAACGCTAAGGCCTTGTTTTTATTGCATTCCATTTCAAGACGCAATACTCAATTTCATACCGTTTCCTTCTGTCCCAAACCGTTTTGTCCCCAAATTGTCCCAAAAACGCTCCTGCGTTATGGACTTTTCGCGCTCTGCCACACCGACCAAAAGTACCTTTGTTTAGAACTCAAACTGTTGCTTCCGCATTGAGTGCCTTAACGCACACTGCTTCATGAACCTTGACGACGCCCGGCAAAACTGGAAGCTCGGCGCGCTCACTACAACAACGTTCGACACCACAGTACCATCTAAACAAACCACCGATATGACTGGCAAGCGGTACAGATGACGCATCCGCACCCTGAGCAATGACCCGAAAATAATCCAACCGGGTATTATAAATTGGGGAAGCAGACAAAGAAACTGACTTCTCCAAATGGCTGGAAGATAGTTGCCTTTCACTTCATGTATATTAGCGTGACCTGCATTATTAAAAAAACGATTTCTCGTCAATTTACATCTGCCGAAATATCGAGATATAATAATCACAGAATTGAAATTTACATCAATATATCCTACTGATACGGGGATTTAAAAATGCCAATTAAATTTTCGGTTTTCCTTGTTATAATTTTTATTTCAACAATTCGATCAGCAAGTGCTGACATTGCAATAGTCGATGTGGCTGTACGTACAACTCCATATTTGACCGAACTTAAATCTGACGGTGTCAAAATCGTCGGAAGATATTATGCGCGCTGTTATCAGTGGTCGGGGAAAAGGCTGATTAATATGGGGCCAAATAATTCTTTGAAAGGCAGCAAAGAGAAAAAATTGATGGAGCTTAAATCCCTCCTAAATGCCAATTTTGGGATACTATCTATTTATCAGTACAAGAGTAACTGGATAGGGAAATTTTTCGGTAGAACTAGAGCAAAAATTCGAAACAAAAAAGGGCAGCATGTCAAGAAGGATGGAAGGTATCAGTATAAGTACTCGACGATAAAGGGCGATGGTTGCAAAACGACTAGGCAACCACATGGACCCAAAAAAGAGGCGCTTCTAGACGCTGGCGCTGCAATCGCGCAGGCCGAGTTTGCAGGCCAACCTAAGGGATCGGCAATATATTTTGGTTTGGACTTCAATTTTGGCGGACGTATCGATTCTGTTGAGAAAAAAAACATCCTAGGCGGACAATCTATAAAGGGGAACATACGAAGCGAAGCTTACAAGCGTGTGCTAGTTTATGTCCAAACAGTAAAAGCTGAATTAGCTAAGCATGGTTACAAATTGGGCATATATGGTAGCGGAGATGCTTTTAAACTGCTTTCGCAAGGCTTTGAACAGCCTATTTTCGACTTTTCATGGATAATGGCATCTAGATCATTCTCCGGGACTCGAGACTTTCACAACACTATGAAATGGAACCTTTTCCAAAACTGGACCGATAAGAAGCGATATGGGCCGAAATCAGGCTACAAAAATGGGTTAGGCTTAGACACAAATATACAAAATCCAAATCTAGATGCGGATATTGGTTTCTGGAATGCAGCTGGCACGACAAAGATTCAATCCGAAATATCTGAAGCTATATTTAGTTCGCATCGATTTGTTTGCGACGGACGGGCTTGGATTCGTACCAAACCTACTTTTAAAAAGTCAGATATTGCGGTGACGCGTGATGGCAAGCCTCGTCGGCTGTATCACGCAAATTCCGTAAACTTAACCGGTAAGTCAGTCAATATTGGATCGAGTACCTTAGTTGAGTTTGATTCGGACGATGATGGCCAAGTTGACGGCTGGACTAATCTGAACAATTTGACTGATAGTTTTGCAAATAAGCCTCAATATTACAGCGTCTCAAAGGGCGAGAATAAGACCTGCCCGAAATAGGTTCGAATTAGTCGAACCGATGGCCACTAGGACATACAACATTTCTGAAAGGCTTCGCACGATCTTCAAGAATTGTAGTCTGCTGCAAAGAATTAGAACCATCCAAAGCTGGAATTTTCCATTTATGATCCCGTTATTGGGAGAAGGAGATTTCCATGAAAGCATCGAAGTTCAGCGAGGCGGAGATTGCCTTTGTTTTGAAGCAGGCTGAGGGCGACGCGACCGTTGCTGAAGCGTGCCGTGAAGCCGGGATAAGCGTTGCGACGTTTTACAATTGGCGCGAAAAGTGCGCCGGCCTGATGCCTTCTGTTGCGATATCGTAGCACGTGCTATGACACTATCAGAAAGACACGAAAGAATTAATACGGGTTGGGCTGGCACTAGTTTGCTCCACAACATAAAATATGTTTTCATCACCCTCATTGAATACCGGGAGAAAATCATGATTAGAAATAGAATTAAAATTGTCCTTTTCGGCATTACTCTCTCGGCATTTTTATCTAACGCAAACGCACAAACAGAACAGAGCGTTGTGGAAGTTGAAGCAGATATTGACTGGGAAAATGTGCAAAAATCAATTGCGTCAGATAAAGATCGGCTACCACCAAATATGCGAAGCTTTGCAACAAGCTCTTCCGAAGTTCTTGGGCGTATAAATGTGCCGGTGCTCGTCCCCAGTGGGCAAGGTGAGACTTTTAGATCATCGCCGCTTATTGTCGGCGATGGCGGAACGTATGCTGCGCTACTGTCGGACACGGGTGGCGAATTAGCTGTGATGGGTTCGTCCAAAGCAATTCAGGTTTCCCTTGATGACAAGACGGATGAAACGCTCAATACTTTCCAACTTTCCAGCAGGTGTGATTTTCAGCCAATGAATGACGAAGGCGAGAATTCAGCTGATTGCAGCTTTGTCCAATTCGGCGCTTACTACACCATCCGCTTAACTTGCAAAGAAGCAAATGACGAAAAGTGTATCAAGCCCGATTTTTTGGAAAAAGTGCGCGAAGACCTTGTAACTATCGGGGGTGTCAAAAAATGATACGCTGTTTCAAATGCCTAATAATTGTGTTCCTATCGCTCTTTAGTTGCATTTCAATAGGGATGGCAGATGATCGTTTTATGGAGCCTGGCGATCTTTTACCAAATAGCGGCAAAGGGTGGCGAAGTGATCGTGTGTTTTTGCCCAAACTTCGTTTTCCAATAGAAAAACAAAATGCATACGCCAACTCGCAAGTTTATAGACCAGGGGGAAACAAAGGGCCAAGCGGAGGGCAATGTAGTGCTTCTAATTACAAGTATCCATGGCAAGATAATTTTTGCGAAAAGCGACGTTGGAAAATGCCATTTTGCCCCACTGGAAAAGGACATCAAGGCCAAGATATTAGGCCAAATACATGCGATAAAGATTTCTACTGGACAGTTGCAGCTGAAGCCGGTGTCATCACGAATGTAGGAAAATATAGCGTAACTCTGCTTGGTTCTAGCGGAACGATCTATCGATATTTGCACGTACAAATGAACGATCTTGCAGTGGCCAAAGGAGATAAAGTGAAAATCGGTTCTAGAATCGGCAAGGTTTCGAACTCGTTTGGAAATTCATCTACGACCATTCATCTGCACTTTGACGCAAAGAAAACAGTTATTTCAAAAGGAAAAAGGGTAACTGCCTATATTCCTATTTATACAAGTCTGGTTGAATCGTATAAAAGATTGGATTAGGCTATGTTCAGGTATATTGGCGTTCTTTTATTGATTTGCATTCTAGGCATGAGTTCTAGTCAGGCTGCCGGGGAAATGAGCATACCCGTTCAATCCGGCGTATACAAAATGTACGATCAAAGCCATGCCCTAATAATTGGTGTGTCTAAATACGATCCACAGACTGGCTGGCCAGTTTTGCCCGCAGTCAAAAAAGAGATAGAGAACGTTAACGCAGCCCTAACCAAACAAGGCTTCACTACAGAGATTGTAACCGATCCCGACTTTATATCACTGCAGAAGGCAGTGAGAGAGTTTTTTAACAGACGTTGGTCCCGAGACACTCGGCTCATACTGTACTTTGCTGGGCATGGGCATTCAGATCAATCAGAAGACATGGGGTACATCTTACCACGAGACACACTATACTTTGGCGACGCCGATTTTTTCCAGAAGGCTTTTAGCATGTCTGAAATACGTGCTATGCTCCCAAATGGCAGACGAGCAAAGCACGTTTTATTGGTATTTAATAGCTGCTTTTCAGGAAGCATATTCTTAACGCGTCGCAACACATTGCCTCCTGAGATAGCCTATTTGTCGGACATTGATCGACCCGGTTGGCAATACATTACTGCAGGAACTGCTCAACAAGAGGTTCCTGATAACTTATCATTCTCACAAGCCTTTATCGATGGGATAGAGGGAGGAGCTGATAGGAATAAGGACGAGCTTGTGACTGCTAGCGAACTGGGTTTTTATATAAATACTCAATTGGCAAGTGACTATCTCACCCCCCAATTTGGTAACGATAGAAGTCCGAACAGAAAACTTGGCGACTTAGTGTTTTCCTCACCAAAATCCGACCACGTTGTCGGTCAGTTGACTGCAAAGTCGCCGGATGGTGCCGGGCTTCGAAAAAGCACATTGCGGAGTCAAACTGTAGCTGCAGAAAATAAATTGTTCGATGGCGTGGAGCTCATATATTATAGGAAGACAGCTGACGGTCGAAAAGTTTCCGAAACTCTTGAGCGAAGCGGAATCCCATACTCTGTTACTCGCGCAGAATTGCCGGATAAATTTGCAGTCAATTCATTAGCTTGCGCGCCAAACACTCCTATCGATGCGATAAAGACATTAGCTATCGAGCTGTTGAAAAATGGCGTTCCTCTAAAGAGGATTTTGCGTTTTCGGCGCCCATCTGAAAAACCAAGGAGAATAGAGCTGCTTTCTTTGACTAAGAATGGTCGGGGTATTGCGGAACTACAATCTGCAAATCTGACTATTCAACAAGTTGAAAGTTTGAACATTTGCCCTACTTTTCTGGGCAGTTAGTTTGACTCTGGCGCGGCTTTCCTCATAACAGTCTCCGTTTGTGAAAATAGGGGAAGAGGGTGTCTACAAATTTTGTGGTTGTTTTAGCGTTGCACCGGGCAGTCTTGGTAATTTTAAAATTATCGTTCCATAATGGACCTTATGCGACTTGAATTGGACTTTTCCTGAAGCCCCTTGCGAGCGACGCAAGATGCTCACCAAGCGTAATGTCATCTGCCTTGGAATTTGCAAACGCTTACTCTTTGTTCAGGTTCCTCAATCCAGTTGATCCGGAAACAGGCCAGGCGTCCATCGGGCTGCTAGTTCTGCTGGAAATGACAATTTCAATACTCCCCTTGAACTTTCGGATGTCAGCACGCCTCTAGACAAGAGAGCAGATGTAAGTCTGCTGGCGTGGCGGGCGGTGGCGCCTATGATTTCAGGCACTTCACCTCTTGGAAGTTCACCGCGATACAGCACAGTTTGTAAAATTCTATCGGACTTCGGGGGAAGCTCGCCCAGTCGAATTGCCTCCTCTGCCCATAGTTGTATCCGCGTGTGAAGTTTCTCTGGCCTGATGAGTTCGCGCATGAACCGCACTTGGTCTAGGCAAATTTCTAGAAAAAACTTGGTGAAAGCGATCAAAGCTTCCTCGCTCAGCGTACCCCTACCATCAAGGTCATTCCGTCGGCGCATATCGCATGCAGCGAGAAGGTCTTTGTATCGACCATTGCTGCGAGCGAAGCCCCGTGAGACCGACCAAATAGCTCCGGTATCCAATGCATCGAGCAGCATGGCATGCGTCATCAATCGTGCAACACGCCCATTGCCGTCTTGGAAAGGATGTATCCACGCAAGCCGGTGGTGAGCGGCGGCAACTGATAAAATTGAGTTAGCCCGACCAAGGTTGGAGTAAGCTCTCTCGAAATACTCTAGGAACCTGGGTACCGCTCCGGGACTGATAGGAATGTGTCGTCCAACTTTAACGTCACTTGTCCGCCACTCACCCGGATCAACTTTAAGCCGTTCACCGGTTTCGGGATTCACCGACCACAAAAGCTCATCAGGAACATTTTCGCAAAACCGGCGGTGAATAGCTGATATATTGTCTGGTGTGGTGGCAGCTCCATGTAGTCCGCCGTCATCAATCCATTGCTGAACTAAGATATGAGCTTTTGCTTCCAGCTGCAGGTTTCTTTTTTCTGGATCAGCGCTGTAGTCCTCTTTCAAGGCCCGCTCTATTGAAACCGGATGAGTGTCATGGCCTTCAATTAGGTTGCTGTAATAGCAGTTCATTGACCTTACGAGATTTGCCAACGCGATCCGCACGCCGTCTGGCAGGCTGTTCTTGAATGCCGCAGATTCCTCAGCCAGTGTCAACGCTAGGTCAATAAGCTCTGCTCTCGCTTTTGCGCCTTCAGCGATTAGCATAGGCTCCATAATAGCCGTCGTTTCATTTCTATCTTCACGCATAACTTGTCAGCATATATGTCCTGATAAATGTCCGGTTACAATGCAATCTAACCTATTGAAATAAGATAATTTTTGTATGGAATTTAAGAGAAATATCTAATTCCCATGTCTACTTAATATGTCAAATAGTGGAAGATGTAAAATTGGGCATCAATCGTGACAGTGAGCTGCCAGAGAAAAGCAGCACCAAACAGCTGCTCACTAATGCTCTAGAAAGACGACGTGTTTGCGGGATTCCCAGCAAATGCCACATTCCGCGCAGTTCTTCACCCGCTGGATATCGTATGGGCAAACGATCGATCCATCATTTGGAACCTTATCCAGGCCACTAACAACCGAAACAGAATCTTCTTCGCCTGGCCGGTTCGACCAACGTACGCGGAACCTGTTCGGAAAATCGCGCTTAACTTGCGCTATTGCTATTCCAATGTGGCAGTCGGGCGTCCATGCGGTGTAGCCCCAAACATGCAAACTGGAATGTCTTGCAAGTTGCTCGGCCCACCAAGACACATAAGAAATTGAATAGAAATCACCCAATGTGTGAGCGCGGACTACAGTGCCGGGAGCTGTCTCAGGCTCCAACGACAATATCTGAAACTCAGTTTCCAACTGATCGGTCAAGGCTTGGCCGTGACGGTACCGATAAGCTCTTGGCTGGCTCATTCTATTGCCGAAGCAAATCGCAAACTGGGAACAATGCGCCGGACAAGTGGCACGCTCTTCCAAAGTAAAAGAGAAAACCGGAAAATTGACCCAGGTTCCTTTGGCAACTCGGTCTCCATATTTCCTAGAATGCATGCCACTTTTCAGGACCCATTCCGTCTCATTTGGATCACGCACACGATTGGGATGAAGTGAGCGTTTCTCAATGATTGCAGGATCATCAGCCGCCAAACAAATGGGTGACAGTCGTTTCTTCGACGTGTGGCGCTGCTTTGGTTTTCTATTTTGTTTCATCACCTATTTCTTAGTGATGAGTTTCAGAAATTTTTGATGAGCCGTCACACTTGAATCTTCTAGACGAGCGAGAATGCTGGCCTTCCCTGAAGCCTTTTTCTCAACAACCACGATGTTAAATCCGACACTGAGGCTATCGACAAATTGTGAAGTTTGAAGCAGCAGATTTGGCGCGCGCGCGCGAAAACGTAATTCAGCTTCATGCGCCGCCTCAGCTGCTTTCAGCCGATCATCTTTAGTCAATTTTAGTTTCCGCGCAGCTTTTGCCGATTTAGCTATGCCACCTGAAGTTTGAATGAATTTTTTAAATTTATCAGGCTCGATATCATTCTTGGCAGCATGGGTAATGGACGACGACCACATACTCTTCTTAGATTTGCATGCAGAGGATTTGCTAGACGCGAAGAGACAATCAAGCAGCGGCGAAATAACGTGCCTTGTCTGTCCTTTGAGTGTGATTCCAAGTTCACTCAGAAAGCTGCACCATGCTGTTTCGTCATTGCGAAACGGATAATACACTAGGTAGGCTGCGTGCATTGCTGCCAATTGAACTATCTGCAGCCCGATATCTGATTGCTGTTCCAAAGCTTCCATCTTTTTAAACGCATCAACAGCAGAGCTATAGTTCGCATTCGGTATACGGCTATTCATAATGCACTTATCAGTCCTGCAATCATCCTTGGTATTCGCCGGTGTCTGAGGCTCTGAAGTTTGACCGTCAAACTTCTCAGAAATTTGAGTATCCGATTTCACCGAACTTTCAACTACTGCCAAGTACGTTTTTTTATTTGAAAGCTCAGTCATCGTCATTCTCTCTTCGAATTGGAAATGTTGGGCAATGTGACATTTTTGGGAGGTTTTGAGATTTCAGATTTGAGTGTCGAGATGGCTTCAAACTCTTACGCGGCCTCCCACATTTTGACGGCTTACTTTCAGCCTTGATCTTTGCTGACGGTCGAGGTGCTTCTGATGATCTTTTGTGAGGGGTGATTTCAACCAGCTTACAATCGGCAGCTTTGAATAGCCCCTAGATTTGTAGACACCTTCTTCCCTAATTTTGAGGCAAGGAGGCCATTATGGGCAAAGCCAATTTCAGTGACGATTTCAAGCGTGATGCGGTGC
>NZ_JBHTJV010000007.1:0-1995 GCF_042676045.1 Pseudahrensia aquimaris
TGACCGTCGCGGACGTGAACGAAGCGCCTGTTGCGGCTGACTACGTGGCATCGGCTGCGATTCCAGAAGACAGCCCGTCCTTCACCAACAATCTGATCACGCCCGTCGGCTCCACGCCGATCATCTCTGTTGCTGATCTGGTGAGTGACGTTGATGGCGACACGTTTGATGCCAGCTCCTTCAGCTTCGACAGCGCCACGTTGAACGGTATGCCTGTTGGCGGTCTGGGTGATGTTGGCATCACCTATGCAGCAAACGGCGATTTCACCATTGATGCCGCCAGCACGACCGCGTTCCAGGCTCTGGCCGATGGCGAGAGTGCAACGGTTGTGGTCTCGTTCACGGTCACCGATCCGGGTGGTTTGAGCGATACGGGCACGGCGACGTTCACGGTAACGGGTGCCAATGACGCGCCTATGGTCTCACCTGTCACGTTGACCAATGTGGCGGAAGACACGGTTGTTGTGATCACGGCGGCACAATTGCTTGCCGGTTCCAGTGACACCGATGCGACTGACATTCTGTCGGTTGCCGATGTAATGGCGACGAACAACGGTTCGATCGTTGATAACGNAATGTCGTCGACGACAGCGGCACCATCAATGACACGACCGCTAACACCGCAACCTTTGACGTGAATCCGGTGAACGATGCGCCTGTTTCTGGTGCTGATTTGACGGTTTCGGCTGCTGAGGATGCGGCTGATACGGACGTTCTTGCGACGGCTTCGGCGAGTGATGTGGATGCGGGTGATACGATCACGTATTCGATCACGTCTGATCCATCCGGTCTGTTCGAGATCGATGGGACGACAGGCGCAGTGTCTCTTGCATCCGGCGCTTCGCTCGATGCGGAGACGGCTACATCGCATACGATTGAAGTCACGGCGACGGATGATGGCACGGGCACGTTGAGCGATACGCAGACGATCACGATCAACGTGACGGATGTGGACGACAACGCGACAACCGCCCCGGTTGATGGTGATACACAGGCGGATTCCGTCTCGGAGAATGCCGCAAATGGCACGTATATCGGTCTGACGGTCGGTTCCACCGATGCGGATGTGACAGCGGGTGCGATCAGCTATGCGATCACAGGCGGTACGGGTGTGGGCCTGTTCAGCGTTGATGCCGCGACCGGCCAGGTTCGTGTTGCTGGTCCAATCGATGCCGAGACGGTTGGTTCGTTGGTCACGATTGAAGTGACGGCAACCCCTGCCAACGGTGCAGCGAGCACGGCATCCACGTTCATAATCGATATTGTCGATGTCGATGAGTTCAACGTGTCGGCTGTTACGGATGCGGATACAGCCGCAAACGAGATCACGGAAAGCGCCACATCAGGCACGGTTGGCGTGACGGCTTCTGCCACGGATGACGATGCGACAACCAACACGGTGAGCTATGCCATTACCGGCGGTGCGGCTGCCCTGTTTGCGATTGATGGCACGACCGGCGTTGTCAGCGCGGTCGGCCCGTTCGACTTCGAGGCGGCTACGAGCCACGACATTGAGGTAACGGCCACGTCTGCGGACGGTTCGACGTCGGTTGAGACGTTCACCATTGCGGTAACGGACGAGAACGATACGGCGCCGGTGTTCACCAGCGATGCGGCTGTTGATGTTGATGAGAACACGACTGCGGTTGTGACGCTTGCGGCAACGGATGCCGATACGACGGGTGAGACGGTTGCCTTCACGATCACGGGCGGGGCGGATCAAAGCCTGTTCCAGATCACCGGTGGTCAGCTTGAGTTCATCGTCGGCGCGCCCGACTTCGAGATGCCGGGTGATGCGGCGCCAGCCGATGGTGTTTACGAAGTGACGGTGACGGCCAGCGATGGCACGAACACGACTGACCAGACGATCACTGTGACAGTCACGGACGTCAACGAGGCGCCGACTGCGGTTGCTTTGGACAATTCTGTGACGACGGTTGCCGAGAACACGGTGATTGGTTCCGGCATCAAGGTTGCCGATATCACGATCACAGA
>NZ_JBHTJV010000008.1:0-1059 GCF_042676045.1 Pseudahrensia aquimaris
AACCCAGCCGATGGCGGCGGGGATGACGACCCGACGGTGACGCCGCTGGGCTCCAGCCCGTTGATTGCAATCACCAAGAGCGCGGATACGTCCGGTCTGTTGTCGTCGCCTGTGCAGGTTGGTGATGCGATCAACTACACGTTCACGGTGACGAACACGGGCAATGTGACGTTGTCTGGTATCACGGTGACCGACCCGGGTGCGACGGTATCGGGCGGTCCGATCACGCTGGCACCGGGGGCGAGCGATACGGCGACGTTCACGGCGAGCTATGCGGTCCAGCAGGCTGACATAGACGCTGGCACGTATTCCAACCAGGCGACGGTCGCTGGCAATCCACCGACTGGCCCGCCGGTCAACGCAGTCTCCGACGACCCCGTGACCAGCGATCCGAGCGATCCGACAATTGCTGTTGTTCCGCGTGCGCCGAGCATGTCTTTGGTCAAGAACGCGACCAATGTGGCCTTCCAGCAGCCGGGCGATACGGCTGACTTTGACTACATCGTCACCAATACCGGCAACACGACGATCACCACGCCGATCACGGTTACTGACAACCTAATCCCCACGGTCACCTGTCCGGCGCTGCCAGCAGGTGGTTTGCTTCCCACAGCATCACTGACCTGCACGGGTCAATACATTGTTCAGCAGGCTGATTTGGATAACGGCTCGGTGACGAACCTTGCTTCCGCCTCGACCACGCCTGCGGGTGGGCCGCCGATCACGACGCCGATCACGTCTGAGACCATTCCGGCAACGCAGGCTCCGGCGCTGACGGTCACCAAGGCTGCGGTCGAGACCAGCTATGCGGCTGTGGGCGATGTCATCAACTACACATTCACGCTGACGAATGCGGGCAATCTGACGCTGACGGGCACGACGACGGTTGTGGACGACAGAATTGGCACCATCGACTGCTTCACGGGCAACTTCCTGCCGGGCACGAGCCAGACTTGTGTTGGCTCGTACACGATATTGCAGAGCGATCTTGATGCGGGTTCGGTGACCAATCAGGCGTTTGCCGAAAACGGCACGGTGACGTCACCGCCAGCCTCGGTG
>NZ_JBHTJV010000009.1:0-642280 GCF_042676045.1 Pseudahrensia aquimaris
CCAATCGTGATAATCTGCATGAGGTGGCTCCTTCATAACAGTGATGAAAACTGCACTATGGCGAATTAGACGCCGCGGTGGAGGAGCCATCCACACCATCCGCTTTATCGCGCTTCGCAATGCGAAACCGAACGTCCGGTTTCGGCCAGAGTGGCAAAGGGTCTCATCAACGTCCCGCCATTGCGTGATAGACTTTTCTCTAGGGGGTTCCTACCAATGAACATCTTTCCGAACAAAGCGCGTTACAGTTACCGCACCGATCCGGATGTGCCGGCCTTCGACGACAGCGGTCCGATCACAGTGATGGATGGTGAATGTGCTCTGTGCAGCTTTGGAGCACGGCTTATCGCGCGGTTCGACCAGCGCGAGGAGTTTCGTATCTGTCGGGCGCAAACATTATTGGGTCGTTCCCTCTTGATGCACTTTGACCTCGATCCTGACGACCCCGAAAGCTGGCTCTATCTCGAAGATGGATACGCATATACCTCGATGGATGGAATGATCCGCGCTGGACGTAGGGTCGGTGGGGTGGGCTGGCTCCTCCAGTCGTTGCGTATTGTCCCGCGGGCTGTACAGGACTGGCTTTATGTCCGTCTTGCTCGCAACCGCTACCGCATGTTCGGGCGCACGCAGATGTGCGAATTACCCGATCCGCGCCTTCGCGCACGGTTGATGGAGTAAATGTATGCGCGTTGTGGTTCTCGGCGGTTACGGGGTTTTTGGATCAAGGATCGCGACACTTCTGGTCCGTGACGGCATGGAGGTCTGGATCGCCGGACGGCGTCGATCGGCGGTGGACGCCGAGGTGCGGCGTCTGGGATCACTGGCCAGACCACTGGAAGTGGATATTGACGGCGATCTGTCCCCGATCTTCGAACCAAATCCGCAACTTGTCATCGATGCGGTTGGTCCGTTCGGGACCTATACCGACCGGCCCGATCCTTATGCGGTCCCGCGCGCCTGCCTGCACCACGGTGCCGATTATGTCGATCTGTCAGACGACGCCACGTATACTCAGGGCATCGTTGCGCTCGACGAGGAAGCTCAACGTTTGGGCCGACGCGTCCTGTCGGGGGCGTCGAGCGTGCCGGGTCTGTCCTCGATCGTAGCGAGCACGTTAGTGGAAGACATGTCCGAGGTTGTCTCGATTGAGACGGCCATCCTCCCGGGAAACCGTGCGCCACGGGGTACATCCGTTATTGCCGGAATCGTGAGCCAATTGGGCAGATCGATACGCGTATGGCGCGGCGGCGTTTGGCGGCCAACACCCGTTTGGGGAGAGCCGGCCGCTATCCGATTAGCACCTGACCTAAAGCGCGTTGGTCGCATGATCGAGGTGCCCGATCTTGCGCTCTTTCCTGCGGAATTCGGTGCCCGTTCCGTAACGTTCCGCGCGGGAATGGAGATCTGGCCACTGGACAGGGGAATGCAAATTCTCGCGATGGTCCGTCGCCGCTTCCCTTTTGCCGTCACGACACGACGCGCTGGTTGGCTAAGGCAGCTCGCCACCCTCCTAGAGCCATTCGGCACCGACCGAGGAGGCATGCGAGTCGCCGTTGTGGGGCGGAAGGCCGGAGGGCAAGAGGTCGAACTCTCCGAATGGTGTCTTGTTGCGGAAGCGGGCGAAGGCCCCTTCATGCCGGGGATAGTCTGCCGCACCCTCGCGCGTCGCATTGCCAACGAGCAGAAGGACATTGCGCCCGGCGCCCGCCCCTGTCTGGCCGAGGCCACTTTGGAGGAGATCGAGGATGCCTTGGGAGATCTGGCGGTCAAAACAACACGATACCGACGGCCATTTCCTTCGCTGTTCCGTTCGGCCATAGGGTCAAACTGGCATGCGTTGCCCGCCGAGGTTCGTCAGTTGCACGACGTGCATGAGATGGAGAGCTTTTCGGGTATCGCGCGGGTCGAGACAGGGCGTTCTTTTGTCGCTCGTATCGTGCGGACGGTCTTCGGATTTCCAAACGCATCGGAGAGTGTATCCGTTCGCGTCAAGAAAACGAGACACGGTCTTCCCGGTGCCCCGCGCGAGCGATGGGAACGCTTTTTCGGGCGTCAGCGTTTCATGTCGCAACTAAGACCCTCGCAACGCGCTGGCCACATTCGGGAGCGCTTCGGCCCGCTGGAGTTCGAACTGAGGCTTGAGGCAGAAGCGTCGGGCGTGAATTGGCATGTCGAACGAGGATGGTGTTTCGGTGTGCCGCTCCCCGGCAAGCTGCTTCCTATAAGCCATACCCGCGAACACGTAACGTCAGACGGCTTCAGCTTCGACGTCGGCCTTCATGCTCCTTTCGGCCTCGGCTTGATCGTCCGTTATGTCGGTTGGCTGAAGCCGGATGAGGAAGCCGCAGCGACTTCGGCCATTTCGGAATTAGCGAAACAGAGCGCCGAAAGCTGACGGGTTAGCAACGACCAATGCTCGCTGCATCAGCTCCTGCTTAATGCAGCGAGATACGTTCACAACTTTAACCCCTTGAGCTGGCGGAGGCCGCCCTCGCCTTGCACGTTCCTTTTGTCGTTCGTTGATAGGCATTCCGCCTCAGGCATTGCTTTCCTGACCTACTGTCGTTCACTCGGAACGTCCGTTAACTCGGTCTTAGGTAGCAAAGGTAACAAGTTTCCGACTGCATGAGAATCCCGATTGCGATAAAATCGGTGAATGACAAAAAGCACTGATACCCACCTAGTCTCCGGCCTTATCCGCAAGCGCGGTGAGATAGCAGGCCAGCACAAAGCCGCTGTAAAGGCCGCTGACGCAATCAAATCAGATCTGGACGCATTGGACCGCGCACTAGCCATATGCGGTTATAAGGGCGACCCACACGGAATAGAGCCACGTGGCAAATACAAGACGATGTTTGTTCGGAATGAGTTGAAGCTAATGATTATGGGGCGCTTGAAAGAAATCCCCGCCGATGATCGGGCAATTGCGGACCAAATCATTCAGACAAAGGGCTGGGAAGCCGATGGCGAGTTAAGGCTGGAGATTATCAAGCGGGTTCGCCATGCGCTCCAGCGGCTTAAGAATACGGATAGGGTTGTGTCGGATTTTGGGCCGAATGGGGCGTTGTGGAAACGGGCGACCTAAGCCGCCTGATAAATGACTACGCAGCTTTTGTTGGAAGTAGTTTCGGGAGATACTCCAACGCCTTGCGGTCGCGTGACCCAAAGTATTCTACGGCCTTGGTTGGCAACCAAACCTCTCGGAAATGTTGTCGCCATTCAGCCAAAAGGCTTTCAGGATACGCTTTCGCCTTTACTCGGCGACCATCTTCAAAAACGTGAGTGTATTTAGGAAGGGCATCTGTATCTACGCCCTTCTTCCGCAGCCAAGCACAGAACATGCGGCCATCTGATATGTCGGGCATCATTGATTCAGGTAAAGTGTATCCCCAAATCTCCATTGGGGCGATTAGCGCCTGTGTCAATGGGGCGATTAGCGCCTGTGTCAATGGGGCGATTAGCGCCTGTGTCAATTCTGTCAAAATGGAGAAATGCCCAACTGGAAGGTTTTGCTGGTTCGCGACGTATCGTCGTAAATGATATGGAAGGTCACCATTGGCAGACTTCGGTGCCTTGCCATTCATCCAGTCATAAACCCATTGGCTGACCTTCACTGCGAACTCGCCAGAAAGCCATTGCGCCAAATTGATTGCGACCTGCGGGTGAACCCAGGTGCCTTGGAACCTAAGGTCCCCACCCCTTTGTGACACGACAAGCCCCGAAACCGGAATTCCGGTTTCGGTTTCAAGGGCTGCTAGGAATGATCGTGTAGCTGCCAGAATTGAATAATCGTTCCAACGCTTATCTGCGGCTTGGCACATTGCCGTGGCATTAATATAACCGTCTTCTGGCCGTTGATAGATTATTGCACCCTCCGCTTTGTGAGGGATTAGTTCTAAGTGTGCTTGCATCACATTAAACTTTCTTTATGCGATGCGGCTGAAGCTGTGGATAACGGTGTTGACAAAATGTCACCAAATCAGACTATGTGTCCTTGTTATAACAAACTCCAGCCGCAAGGTTGGTTTAGGAAGCCAGCGTCTAACCCACGCTGGCTTTCGCGTTTTTGACAGCGAATCAGCCATCAAACTCAAACGATTGAATCTATCGGGCCTACAGACAACTGCTGATGCTGATTATCCCCAAATTACGCAGCCTTTCGTTGCCAATAGCCTTTCCAATTCCGGCTAACAGCTGATTTCATGGCATTACCAACTGCACGGGCTGCAAGTTTCCCGTTGCTTTCAAAGCGGTGATCTTCAAGCCATGCAGCTTGGTTTGCATACTGATATAGATACTGTGGGCCAACGTGGTGATGTTGGCCTTCAACCATGCGACGCAGACGCGAGAAGAACGATTCCACCATGTTCGTATGCTTGCCGTGGTCGCTATAAACGCGGCTGTGGTTCACGCGGTCAACTTCCCAACCATCATGCAGCAAATCCCAGTGTGAGGCTTCGTCAGCGGCCATGGTTGCGTTACGCGATACATTGTCGATTGCCAGTGCCACGCCTTCGCTTTCGTTCATGGTGACAAATGGCAATGTGCGCCCGAAACGCTCACGCAGGGCCACCACAACGCGGCGCTTGCCTGTCTGGTTTTTGGCGAGGCGACGATCAACCCGGTCCTCTTTCCAGTTGTGAGGGCGAACGTGGCCGCCGTGATATTGACCATCGATTTCCACAACACCGTCCAGTTCTTCGCCTGTATGAACGTCCATAGCCATTGCTTCGCGCAGCTTGTGAGCCAGCACGAAGGCGGTCTTGTATTGGCAGTCCAGATCACGGGAAAGCTGGACGCTGGAAATGCCCTTAGCGCCGTTTACAACAAGCGTGATAGCGGCCAGCAAATCGGTGAAGTCCATCTTGCGGCTGGCAAAGATCGTGCCGGAAGTGATGCTGTATTGGTGATGGCAGGCGGCACACTTGAAGCGGTTACGGCTTGGCACGTCATATGAACGCTCACAGTCGCACTTTGGGCATACGGGCTGACCGTCTGTCTCAGGCCAACGCAGCTTGCGGAACATGGCTTTCGCCTTTTCCTCACCGCCCTTGTAAATCTCTTTCAGAGACAAGGTGCGGGAAGCTGCTGAAAGTCTGAAATGCTGTGCCATGAAACTAATATCCTCGTTATCTTCCTAACGAGTATAGTATGGTGACATAACGTTTGCAATAGGATATATAACATTTACGTTAGTATTTTAACAGGAGCGATATATGCCAACGCAAACAGAATGGGAATCAAAGGTCTCCAATACCCTCAAAGCTGAATTGAAGCGCAAGGGCGTCACTTACGGTCAGCTTGTTGAAAAGCTTGCCGATATTGGTGTTGAGGAGAAAGAAATTAACATCGCCAACAAGCTATCGCGCGGCAAATTCAGTGCGGCGTTTCTGTTTCAGTGTCTGGAGGCGATTGGAGAGCGAGAAATTAGGATTTAGTCATCTCTATGCCTAAACGCTTGCTCCAAAAACAGTGTTGCTAGCACTACCAAAAGGCCCCAAATCACGTTGAAAATAACGCTCTCCAACTTTGTAGGATTATCAATGAAAGAACCTACCCAGATAGCTATCAGATAAAGGAAACCTAAGGTTAGTAAAAGGCTTACAAGGCAGGTTAAGCCAAAAGCAAACCAAAGAAACCATCTGCGGATTTTGCTTGTTGTCGTTCGATTATCAGAACGAACTTTTCTTTTGTGGTTATCTTCATCCCCAGTTGAAAAGCCTTCGGTTTGGGCAATTCCTCGCCCGAGATCATCATCTCCAGTTTCCTTTAGACGCTCTAAATCGGAAAGTTTATTCTTGTGCTGCGTCGAGGTATCTGGAGATGCGCTCTTTGTAGTGCGAGGCGATGGTTTCGTCATTCAATGCTGCGCCTCGCTTCTTTGGGCTATAGACTTCCGCCCAAGGCGAGTCGGTTTCGTGTGTTTTGTTTCTCAAGGCTGAAGCACTAAATCTCTTATAACCACCCCAAACTTTGCTCAGAATGAACTGAAGCTCGCTATCTTCAAGAGAAATACGAGGTTCAATGACTTCTTCGGTAAATAGATCCTCTTGAGTTGCCCTCTCGGTAATTGGCTCTCGGCCAAAACGTCTAAATTCGTTAAGCAACGAACTGATTACGGGGCCATGATCTAACGCAATTATTTTTTCATCAAACAACTTTTTGCCAGTCAACGCTATGTACCATCCGTAAGCGATGTAAACTAGCTTAACTAGCTTCATTTGCGTAATCGTGATGCCTTCCTGGTCCGCTCGGTCAAGAAAATAGTTTGCAATTTGTTGCGGCGTTGCGGTCATATCACCATTGAATTGTGCGCAGGCGTCCTCCCAACGGGCGCGAGTCACAATTGTCTCCCTGTCAAGTCTTTTAACGATTCTATGTGTCAAGTCTACGGCGGGGATAATTTTCCTATAGGCACTTTGTAGCAGGCTCACTACGCCTAGCGCTGATCGAGCGATCACGGCCTAAGCCCCGTTCCAAAGCTTGTTACCTTTGATGCATAAGGCCGCGTTAACTGCATTTGGGCGGCCTGATGCCGAACGTCCGCTTACGGCCAAATGCGTTCAACAATTGACGCAACCCGTCATGTTTGAAGTCGTCGTTAATCCAACTCTGCATATTATGATCTCCTTGCGTCAAAACCAGGAAAGACGTTGTCCGCAAAGCGAGAGGTCATTTAGGTCTTTGGCTCACTGTTCACGAAACGCGCGGATCATCGAGTCTCGAATTGGACGGGATAGATAGTCAAAAAAGGTTCGTTGTGCTGTCTGGATCATGATTTCGGCAGGCATGCCTGGTGTCGGTTTGAAACCGGGAACCCGGGAGAGTTCCTTGGCCGACAAGCTGACACGAGCAACGTAGACTTCGGCTTCCGATGCCTTGATGCCATCGGGCAATGCGTCGGCTGACACATAATCTACCCACCCCTCTAAAACGGGCGTCGTGCGCTGGTTCAGAGCGGTGAGCCGAACGGTGGCCATCTGACCATTGCGCACACTGTCAATGTCCGATCTTGGAACCTGCACTTCAATGATAAGCGGCACGTCTGTTGGAATAATCTCGGCGATTGCCTTGCCGGATTCAATCACCCCTCCCGGCGTGTGATAATGAAGCCGAACGACGGTGCCAGACACCGGCGCGTTGATTGTCGCCCGTTCTAGCATATTGGCGGCGGAACGCCATTGTTCACGCACCGCATCCAGCTCGCCCTGGATTGTTTGCATTTCGTCGATTGCCGCTTGCCGATAGGTGGATTTCGTTTGGGCAATCTGTTCGATGAAGCGATCCGATTGCGCGTTGGTTTCGTCAACCTCGGCTTGAAGCCGTGCGATTTGTCCCGCGGCGTCGGCAATCGCGCGTTCGATTTTGTGAATTTCCGGTTTCCGGATCAGACCTTTGTCAAAAAGTGTTTTTTTACCTTTGTATTCTTCCAACAGCAATTCCCGTTGCCGGTTCATGGATGTGTGTTGTTGTTGGTATCCGTGGGCGCGAAAACGCAGCGCTTCAATGTTGGAGCCGAGCATGGTCACATCGGATTTGATCTTGCGGCGGGTGGATTCAAAAGACAGTTTTTGGCTTCGCAGAATGGAGGCCACTTCGGGGTCGGCCATGCGCTCCAAAATGTAAGGCGGCCATTCAATACGGTCTTTACCCTGCTCCTCAGCCATCAACTTTGCATTGGTTGCTTCCAGCCGCGCGCGCCGCAAAGATAGTTCACGCTCTCTGGCTGCTGCTGCGGTTTCGTCAAGCTGGATAATTGGTTGACCGACCAGAACATGATCCCCCTCGCTGATGAGAATTTCCTTGATGATGCCGCCTTCCAAATGCTGGACGATCTTGTTTTGCCCGGTCGCAACGAAGCTCCCCTGAGCGATCACGGCTGCGGCAAGCGGCGCGGTGAACGCCCACGCGCTGAAACCACCGACACAGGAGCACAGAAGGGCGAAACCCAACAACGAGTGCTTGACGATGGAGCGGGGCACTTCCGCAAACCATTCCTCGTGTGCCAATTCTTGTTTTCCAGCCATAGCCGTCTCCATCAGGTTTCAAAAAGCTTCAAACGGTCTGCATTCCTGCCTGCTGGCGCTCCGCAAGCGCCTGAAGCACCTCATTGCGTTCTCCGAACATCGTGACGACCCCTTCATGCAGGACCATGATCTTGCCCACATGGGCTAGAAGCGAGGGCTTCTGCGTGATTGTGACGGTCGTAATGCGGTGCTTGCGCGCATGATCGAGCGCCCGAGCGAGTGCATTGTCGCCTGATGTGTCGAGGTTGGAATTGGGCTCATCGAGAACCAGCAAACGGGGATTACCGAAGAACGCTCGTGCTAGTGCGATGCGCTGTTTTTGCCCGCCTGAGAGAGGACTGCCATCAGCCGTCACCACGGTTTCATATCCTTCAGCAAAGCCCGCGATCATGTCGTGAACGTCTGCTAGAACCGCCGCTTTGAAAATCTGTTCATCAGTGGCGTCGCTGCGCATACGCGCGATGTTGTCTTTAATTGAACCAGGAAAGAGTTGCACATCCTGAGGCACATAACCGATGTTCTCTCCAAATTGACGCTGGTCCCAGTTGCGTAGGTCCATGAGGTCAAGCCGGACATTGCCAGAGGTCGGGAGAATCGACCCGACAAGCATTTTGCCCAAGGTTGTTTTACCGGCGCCGGAATTGCCGATAATGCCGATGGACTCCCCCGGATCGAGCCGGAAGGAAAGACCGTTCAGCACCACCCGCTTGGTGCCTGCGGGCACATAAAGCAGCCGTTCGACATCAAGCCGTCCCTTTGGATCGGGCAGCTTCAACCGATCAAAGTTCAAAGGCGACGCCTTGAGCAGCGACGCGATCCGGCCATAAGCCGAGCGTGACAGAAGAAACTGGTTCCAGCCTTCAATCGCCCCTTCGATGGGAGCGAGCGCCCGACCTGCAATGATGGAGGCGGCAATCACCATGCCGCCCGTCAATTCCCCATTAATGGCAAGAAACGCGCCCCAACCGAGCATTCCCACCTGCGTCAGCAAACGGATGCCTTTTGACAGGGCGGCAAACCAGATGTTGCGGTCTTGAGCGATAACTTGAGAGGTCAGCGAACTTGCCGTGTCACGTCCCCAAATGCGCACGGCTTCGGGGATCATCGCCAGCGCATTGATGATCTGCGAATTGCGCGACATCGAATCCAAGTGAACGTTGGCCTTAGACTGATGCTTGTTGGCGTCGGCAAACGGTTTGGACGTTGCCTTCTGGTTGATCAACGCAACGATCAAGAGGGCAAGGGCGGTGGCACAGACGATGAAACCCAGATGGGGGTGGATCAGAAAGATCGCCAGCATGAAAATGGGCGCAAACGGTCCATCGAGAAACGACATCAGCGTTCCCGATACCAAAAATGATCGCAATTGCTGCAAATCGCCCAGCGTCTGATACTCGCGGCCGGAACCGTGCAGCGATGCCCGCGCAGCGGCGCTCAGGATGGGTGATCCAAGCTGTGCGGCCACTTCAACAGCGGTGCGCATGAGAATGAACCGCCGGATGGCATCAAAAAGCGCCTGCAGGATCACCGCCGCTGCAATGATGATCGTCAGCATGATGAGCGTATCGACGGAGCGGCTCGTCAACACCCGGTCGGAAATCTGGAACAGATAGATCGGTATCGCCAAAACCAGCAGGTTGGTCGCGAAGGTGAACACCATCACAATCATGATGTTGCGTCGAACCGCGCGTTTGGCGGCGGTCAGGGCTTTTGTGAAGTCGATTGGCCCCAAACGCTCGTGAAAGCCTGAAACACCTGCAATCTTCTTGGAGGCGGGATCGGGGCCAACCGGTTCGCGATCACCGTCAATCGTCTTCAAGTATGGCTTATCGCCATCATCCTCTTTTTCTTCGGCATTCTTGAGGTTTTCAACCGCGTTATCCACTTTGGCAAAAGACTCGCTGATGCCATCCTCCGCCTCTTTGAGCTTTTCGTTTGTCGGCTGCGTGTCCTTGGGGGACTTCTGCTTTTTTCTTTTCATACCCGTTACCCTGTGACGGACTGCATGACGTCGACGGTGTTTGTCTCGGCTGATGCGGTCGCGCAGATGAAGTTTTCGTCTTCTTCAGACGTCATGCCGATCATGTCGTCAGCCAAAAACAAGACAGCCTCCGAAGCAAGCTGACTTGAGCCGATGGGTGCGAGAGGGGCTTCGGTTTCTACAAAATTGGCCTGATGCAACAGAGCATCCGAATAGATCTCACCACCCACATAGGCGGTGGTGTCTGTCCCGTAGTCGATGATGGTAGCGAGGTTCGCGAGAAGATTGCCTCCAGCCTCAAAACCGCTGTCTCCATCCGTGAGCCCACCAGCGAATTGAATCTGGTCGGCATCGCTCAGCACATTGGTTTGTCGGATGTAATTGAGATCGATTAAGTCGCCCTCGATATAGAGAACGCTCAGGAAATCGTTTCCGGCAAAGTGGTCGTCTCTGAAAATGCTCTTTGTGAGATCGCTTCCACCATCCTGCAGATTGCTGGCGGCTTCCAGATAGGCAGAAGGCAGCGCCTCGAAACTGGTCTGACCGATTGTGTGAATTTGCGCTCCGTTCCAGAGCACATTCCCGGAAGACAGGATCGAGGATCCGTCATCCCCCGCCAAACGATCATCGTCCAGCAGGATGTTTCGCTGGTCGATGATGTTGGCAGCGAAGACGCTGCCCGAAACGATGATCAAATCGTATTGCAATCCCAACTCGAACAACGACACGAGGTTGGTGGAAAGGTTGTCACCCATCTGCAGCATCAGCTCAGACCCTTGGTGCTCCCATGAGATGATGTCTTCGTCGTAGACAGTGTTGAACTGTTCCAGCCAGTTGAAGCTGACCAGATTGGTCTCCAGTCGAGCGATGCCCCAGTTCTCGGGGAAGTCTGGCGTGCCTGACGTTTCGCCGGTCATGGCTGGGATCGGTGCTGACGCCACCGTGATACCGGCAGTGTTCATTGCAAGATCTTCAACCGCGTGGGTGAAGGCTCCGTAGTCGTTGTTTTGCCAGACATTGGTCTGCATGACGATTTGGAGCGACGTGTAGTTTCCCATAACGGCCATGACGGGAGCGTCAGTCCACGCATCCTGTAACACGGCCTGATTGGACATCTCGTTCTTGCCGGCTGAGGCCGTGTAACCGCCCTCTTGCGAAGCCCCTGCGGAACTTCCGTTGAGCTGTGGTTGAGTGGCCGGGTCGGTGGCAGGGGGATTTGTTTCCGCAGCGTCCTCCGGCTGGTGATGCTCGATTGCCAGATTGAAACTGGTCAATGCATCGCCAGCCTGCCCGTTGGAATGAAAACCTTTTGCCGCCCCGCCCAAGTGAAGCGCCCCTTCACTGGTCTCCGGCGGCTCCGCCTCGCCTTCAGCGTGAAGCGCCTTCAACGCCTCTGCGGCATGCTCGATTTTCTGCATGATGGCATCTTCGTTCGCCAGATTGTCGTCCACAGACAAGGGAACCAGTGTGTTGGCTTGGCTGGTGAGGAAATCCAGCTGGTGTTCGAAGCTGTCGTAGGAGATGGGGTCAAAATCCACAGGCGCGTTGGAGAGAACGTCCCGGTCAAGCAGAGCGGTGTTCTGGCCAATCACGATGGCAACCGATCCGGCTGGGTCCAAATCGTAGGGTCCACCTACCGCAGAAGGCCGGCCAACGAAGACGTCGCCAAACGGATAGGGCGCCGGCGTGAGCGCCGCAGCGTCAGACAGCGGTGCAGGCGACGGGGAAAAAATGGGAGACAGCTTGAATTGATCTTCGGAAAAGTAAGGGTATTCTGGCCATTCATACTCGTAATCGACGTTGGGCTTCATGCCGCGAAGATCGTAATCCGCCAGAACCGTTACTGTGACTTGCGTGATGGGAGCCGCGTCGGGCAGAGGAGGCTTCCAGAGGGGAAATTCGTCGTATTCCTCGCGCATTCTGGCGCGTTCGAGTTGGATTGAAAAAACCCCGATGAAATGCGCGATGGTCTCTGTGATATGATCCATTGATGCGAGCCTCCGTAGAATGGCTGGTCTGGAACCAACCTTTGACTAACTGCCCCTGCACGTTTCGCTTTCAAATCCGTTGTTTTGTCGAACCTTCATTTTTGTAAAATGGGAGCAGCAGGCCGGATTTTGACATCCGGCCTGCTGCCTTGGTGTTGTTCTACGCGGCGTCGTCCTCGCCGGTGATCGTTGAGATGTAGTTGCCACCAACCACATTCATATCGACCGTGTTGCCGAGAATGTTGGCACCCATCACAACGTCCATGTTGAAGGCGTCCGTATCGATGACGGCACTTGCCTGAGCTTCCGAAATGGCAGTGGTGAAACCATCATCGCCATTGTTGGAACCCCACATGCCGCCGTCACCGGCTGCACCGACACCGCCGGTAGAAGCTGTGCCACCGGCACCGCCTGCTCCACCGTCACCGCCGATTGCCTTGGCATAGGCTTTTCCGCCGGATGCTTGGCCGCCCATGGCGTTGCCGGAATCGGCTTTTCCGCCTGTGCCGCCTTCACCATAACCTGCGCCGAGGCCGAGGCCGTGACCGAAGCCGATGCCGCCGCCGTCGCCGCCAGTGGATGCTCCACCAGTTCCGCCTGTTGCCGCGCCGCCGGTTCCACCGGGACCGCCTGCACCGCCGGCACCACCGGAACCACCGGCTCCACCAGCACCACCTGCGCCACCGTTACCGGATGCGCCACCGGGGCCACCAGTGCCGGGCAGGGAGTCGCCGCCGCCGAAGATGTCGCCGATTGCATCACCGATCGCATCAATGATGCCTCCGCCATCTTCGCCAGGAATGGCATCACCGCCAGCGCCACCAGCGCCAGATGCGCCGCCAGTTCCGCCTTGGCCGCCTGATCCGCCGGACGCGCCTTGGCCGCCCTGGCCGCCTTGGCCACCATGGCCGCCGCTTGCCGTGCCGCCTGCGCCTGTTGTGCCGCCTGCTGCGCCTTCGCCAGCACCGAGGCCGATACCGCCGACGCCCAGACCAGTTCCGGTTCCGCCAGCACCGTCGCCAGCATGGTTCAGGCCGCTGTTAGCGTGTCCGCCGTAAGCACCTTTGGCCATCGCAAGAGAGTACGCGTCGCCGCCATCATCACCGTCGCCACCGCTAGCTTTGGCGTAATCGCGCGAAGAACCACCATTGCCGCCGGCATCGATGCCGTCGTCAGAGGTTGCCGTTCCGCCGTTGGCGTTACCATTTTGCTGCCAGTTGTTGTTGTTCTGAACGCTGGGATTTTTCAGCGTGTCATTGTCAACAAGGTTGGCTTGCTGGCTAAGCGCCATGCCGGTGTCATTGCCCGCACCATTGAGCGAATTGTTCAAAATGTCCTTGAACGAAACGTCATTGCCGGGATCGAAATCAACCTTACCGTCGCGGTTGATAATCGAGTCAGTGATCGAGGCATGGTCCAGATCGACGAAGTCGTTGTCATCGGGGTTGTCGAGCCCTTTGATTCCGACCTTCACATCCACGTCCACATCCGTCTTCGAATTGTTCTTCACGTCAGTTTTCGAAGTGTTTGTGGAGTGGTTTGTGGCCTTGCTGGTAGCGGTACCGGTACCCATTCCGTTGGCCTTGGCGTGGCTGGCGGCGTCTGCCACACCCACGCCTGCGCCCAGGCCGGCACCAAGCCCGGCACCCACACCTGCACCAGTTGCATCACTGGAATTGGTGTTGTGGTTGCCGTTGTAGTTGCCGTTTCCGTTGCCGTTCAGGTTGAGGTTGCCGTTCCCGTTGAGGTTCAGGTTGTCACTCGATTGGCTTTGGTCCTGGCCTTGGTGTTGACCCTGGCCTTGATGTTGGCCCTGGCCTTGATGTTGGTCTTGCCCTTGGTGTTGTTTACCTCCCCAAAGGCCCCATAGGTTTTTCTTACCAGACATTGATTTCATCCTTTATGAAGGCGGCGTCGCCATCATTCTTCTGCTGAATGGCACTCTGCCGCGGGTTGATTTGAAGCTGCGTTGCAGCTCATTCGAATTCCTGCTCATCACAAAATGAGCAGATGCAAGTTTCTGTTTTCGTTGGCTTTCCTCCCATCCCTTGAGCGAAATCAGGATGCACGTCACTATGCAGCTACACTTGGTAGTTGCGGTCATCGTGTTGCCCCTGATTTGGAAATCCGCGTGTGGCGGATGACTAATTTTGCGTTGAAAAACCGCTCGATTGACAGCCAACAATTTCGGTTAAACCCATCGGGCTAACCTGCTCTGACATGAGCTAGATCTGCTCTAGATCGGATATAGACGGGTGTTGGTACGCCTTTGATTGAGGCAGGAACCACAATCCAAATGACGTGAAGAAGATGCCTCATGTCGGGGCGTTATATGAAACGTCGTGCTGGATTTTGGCGCGTGTATTGGCAGTGTGAGAAATGCCACCGATACGAAAAAACTAAATCTTCTGATATATTTACCCTGGGTCGTGAGGCCGACTAAGCTAGGTCCAACAATCAACCGAATGACTAGAAGGGGTTTTCGCAAAGCACTGGTTGCGATGCGGTGAGGAGGGATATCCGATGTCTGACATTGGAAATGGCAGAACTGCAACCTACTCCAGCAGGCTTGTAATCATAGGATTTGGTGGAGCATTTCCAAGTCTGCCCAAACGGCTGCTCGCGGAGGAGTATCCAAATCTGCAGATTTCTGAATTCAGGACCGTCAGAGAAACACTGGACGATGTGGATGAAGCACCGGAACTCGTTTTGATCGATGAGAATTGCTGCTGCGAATTGGTCGAAGATTGCCACGATGCCAAAACCAAATTTGGTCGAGCACAAATCGCATTGGCCTATAGTGGAGCATCGGTTTCAACGGAGTGTTTGCATGTGTTTTTGAAAGAACGGGCCGTTGACAGCTTTCTCCCGATGGACATCTGCATTGATGCATGGCTCGCAACCATTGGACTCTTGCTGAAAGGTGGTCGCCACATACCGCCCGACTTGGTAAGCGGTCTTCTGAGCAAGCAGTTTGAGGGAGACTCTCCGGCCACCAAAACCGCAGCCACAAAACCAGACTGTCCGGCAGCCATCAGAATCTTAACACCGAGAGAACTGGAGATCCTGGACCTTGTTGCACTTGGTCATCAAAACAAGATTATTGCGGCCGATCTGGGTCTTTCGGAGAATACAGTCAAACTCCATCTCCATCACATCATCACCAAGCTGAATGTGTCCAACAGAACGGAGGCTGCCGCACATTATCACGTTTATCGTGCGGCCAAGTAGGTCGATGTCCAAGCAACCCAGACATGTGATGCAACACGATCCACGCGCACCCGGTGGACAAGAGTTTGAAGAACTTCTCTCGCTCCTTGGACGTTTGAACTATGTATGGACCAACACAGAAAGCGTCTTGATACATGTCATCGCGGGATTGGCGCGCACAGATATCGATACCGCGACTTTGGTTTTTCTAACGCTGAACACCACAAGGGCGCGGATCAATCTTGTTGAGCGGCTGGTCAAGTTGGAGCGGGAATCGGACAGTTTACGGAAAGAAATTCTGGCGCTGACCAAGCGCCTTTCACAGGCTCTGGCGCTGCGCAACAAGTTCAATCACTGCATCTATTCATTCAACGCTGACGACGGTAGCGCGCAGGCAATTTTGATGCGCATTCAAGATCGGGCCACACAAATCCAGTACGGAAAATCACAAGCGGTTAACGCCGGTACGATCGCAAAGACTGAGCAGGTGCTCGATGATTTACGAGACATAAATGACCATCTTTGGGCGATCATATTGAAGCAGAGTTACCCCATCTGACAATTGCTTCTTGGAATGTTCGCCTTTGGCGGTAAGGGAGCAGAATAGGCTGATTACATAAGGGAAAGTTTTTGGGAATTTGGGCGGCAAATTACGATTGCCGACGAATGACCGCTATGGGCCGATTTTGTTGAAAAAGGCGGTGTTGCTGTTGGTTTAAAGTGCTGATTCAATTCTCCTCAACGGAGGAGGATTCGGCGATGATGGGCAAGCAATCCGAGGTGCAGGCAGCGCTGTTCTACGAGTTCAATCTGGAGGAACACGTTCCCCAAAACCATCTGTTGCGGTTGATCGATCGGTTCGTTGATCTGGCAAGTCCTCGTCGGCAATTGGAACCCTTCTACAGCGCTATCGGTCGCCCCTCCATCGATCCGGAATTGATGCTGAGGATGCTGCTCGTTGGGTATTGCTTCGGAATACGCTCGGAGCGGCGGCTTTGCGAGGAGGTCCACCTGAATCTCGCTTACCGCTGGTTCTGCCGTCTGGATTTAACGGATGCTGTGCCGGACCATTCCACATTCTCGAAGAACCGCCACGGGCGCTTCCGCGAGAGCGATCTGTTCCGCAAGCTTTTTGAGCATGTCCTGTCACGGTGCATTACAGAAGGGCTGGTTAGCGGCGAAGCTTTCGGTGTGGACGCTTCCCTGATCAAGGCGGATGCCAACCGCGAAGACGGCATAGAGCCAAAGGAATGGTCGTCTGCCGACCATGCCAGCCGCGCAACAAGCGAATATCTCGACACGCTTGATGACGCCGCATTCGGCGCTGCTACACCGGTCGTGCCTAAATACATCTCACCATCCGATCCTGCGGCGCGCTGGTCGGCTGCGGATCGGGGTAAGGCCTACTTCCGGTATTGCACCAACTATCTTGTCGATCTCGACCACGCGATCATCGTGGATGTGGAGCCCAGCGCACCCATCAGGCAGGCAGAGAACAAAGCCGCCCGCGATATGATCGAACGCACAATGGACCGGTTCGGTCTCTACCCAGCGCGACTGGCTGGAGACACCGGCTATGGGTCAGCCGAGATGCTGGGATGGCTGGTCTATGAGCACGGAATCGAGCCTCACATTCCCGTCTTCGATAAATCAGGCCGCCGTGATGGCACATTCACGCGCAGCGACTTTCGCTACGATCACACCCAAGACGTCTATCACTGCCCCGGCGGCAAACAGCTTCACCAATACAAGCGCCTCTTCAAGAACCCACGTGACACGATCTGTTCCGATGGTGTGCGGCGTTACCGCGCCAGCAAACATGACTGCGAGGTTTGCCCGTTAAAACACCGCTGCGTTCCCACAGAGCCTGCGCGCAAGATCCTGCGTTCCATTAATGAAGGCGCAAGAGATATGGCACATGACATCGCCAAGACTGATGCCTATGTCATATCGCGCTGCCAGCGAAAGAAGGTCGAGATGCTCTTCGCCCATCTCAAACGCATTCTGAAGCTCGACCGACTACGTCTTCGAGGACCAAACGGAGCGAGAGACGAGTTCCACCTAGCCGCCACAGCTCAGAACCTCAGAAAACTGGCGAAACTGGTTCCGGTGGCGGTGTAAGACGGTCAGGAAGGTGGTCTCAAGCCGATTACAAGCAGCTCAAAAATCGGACTTTTTCAACAAAATCGGCCCGAAGCGGACTTTCAGTTTTGTATGTTTAAAGGCAGACAGCATGCTATCAAGCGTTTGCCTGCAGAAGCTTCACACGCTTAATTATTAGGAGGTTGGTTTAGGGTATCCTAAAACGTAACCGTTGCCCCGCACCGTGTTCAAAAGCCTTTTCGTGTGACCGCCATCGATTTTTCGTCTCAACCGATGGATATTGACCTCCACCACATTCGTTCCCGGTTCAAAGGCGAGTCCAAAGGCTTCCTCTAAGATCCGTTTACGGCTAACGGGTTCGTGCGCATGACGTGCAAGGCAAACAAGGATAGACATTTCTTTCGAGCTCAACCGTATCGGACTTCCTCCACGGATAGCGACGCCACTTTTTTCCCAAACCTCAAGATCGGAGAGACTAATGGCGGCCTCTGCTTCGCTTACCGAGGGCAGCAAGCTTTTAATGCGCGCCAGAATGCACTCAACTGAACTTGGGAACGGAAAATAGTTGTCTGCTCCAGCTTCGTAGGCAGAGATACTTTCGTGGGCTTCAGAAGAAATTCCACAGATTATAATAGGTATTGTTGGAAGTGTTGCTCGCGCATGTCTTAGTGCGGAAATCCCGGCTTCATCAGCCGCCCATTGCACAAAAATGATTGCTGATACGTCACCGTTCTCAATCTGGTAGCGCGCTGCTTCGTAGTTTGCAGCTGCCCTGCTGTGCAGGCACGCTGTGGCAAATAATTTTGCCTGCTTGTTGGCGCCAGCAAGTGGCTCCTGCGAAGCGCTTTCGATAATCAGTAGATATCCTTGTCCAGCACCATGATAAATGCTCATAAAATTCCCCCCACGTCTTAAAAAAGGCGGGCCCCGTGCCACGATTATATTTAGAAAAAAATCTTTGTCTACAAACCCTTGGTTCGCTCAATCAGTTGTCACTTTGAGCGCCAATGCTGACAATCAGTCATCTTTTGACATCACGACTCACACTGGATTCATTGAGGTTTGAGCAAAGAATTGAGAGTGATGCTCCGCAAAACAAATCAAGCTATTTGCAAATTCACCCGTCAATTCCTCATTTTTGTATATTAGACTTTAGTCTAATATTTGAGCGCCGACTCTCTGTTCAGTTTTTTCTTTCCGTGCCATGTCCATTCGTTCGAAGCTGAATTCGGGCCTTTGTGGACAAAAGAGTCCGCACCGCAAGGTACCGCTGAAGACACGAAAATTTTCTAATATTGTAATATTTTATCCGCTTGTAATATTTCGAAATTTCGAAATTAATAAATTATGTAATAATAAGAAATTTGAAATATCATAGAAATATGTAATATTTCGCAATTTTGAATATTACGAAATTATTCACGTGAATAAAAAGCATTATCATAACACTGTTATTGTTCAAGGGTTAGCGAAGTAAGCCCGTTTTGGGTTTGTTGTGGAGAATTATTATTATGACCGGCAAGATCAATTGGTTCGACATGCAATTCATGTTCGACAACATCATCTTTGGCGATTCACCGCCGCAAGGAACAGATCCGTTCAGCTTACAGGGTATTCGAGCGCTGGACGGTGCAAACAACAACTTGCTTGATCAGACTATTGTCGATCAGCACGGTCAGGTGGTTCATACTGATACGTTTGGCCTGCTCGATCAGAAGTTCTTTCATCTGTCAGGCAGTACATCTGACCTCGCCTACGATGCGCCAGCAATTGCTGCGCCATTTATCATAGATTCCTCACCCCGCACGGTGAGCAATCTCATTGCGGATGTGGATCAGCCTACGGGCAATCCGCTGAACGCTGGCGATCCGGCCAACGACGTGTTGCCATTCAACAGCCTGTTCACCTTCTTTGGCCAGTTTTTTGACCACGGTCTGGACTTCGTGCGCAAGGGTGGTAACGGCACGGTGGCGATTGAAATCCTGCCCGGTGACGATCTCTATGTAGAAGGTGGCTTGAACATGATGTTCTTGAGCCGCGCTTCTGTTGATGCAAACGGTGACGCTGAAAATTCCACCGCGCCTTTCATCGAGCAAAGCCAAACCTATGGCTCGCGCGCGGAGACCACCTTCTATCTGAAGGAATATGAAAACGGCGTCGCAACCGGTGATTTGGTGGGCGGCGAAGATGGTATGGCCACGTGGGCGGACATCAAAGCCAACGCTCTGGGCTGGGCCGTCGCAAAAGCTATCGAAGAGGGCGGGCCAATCCCGACTGAAATGCTGCTTGACGAGCATGTGTTGAACATCCCCAATCATGCCATGTGGGATGTGGCGACAGCCAGCTTTTTGCCTGGTGCAGAGACCGGCCAACCATTCCTCGCTGATATAGCACATTCTGCAAACCCGGCTGACAGTATGGGCGCCTCGCTGACCGCAGACATCGATTCTGACGTAGGTAATCCGCAAGTGGCCGGGGAGTTCGACAACGAACTGCTGGAAGCGCATTTCATCGCCGGCGATGGTCGGGTCAATGAAAACACGGCTCTGACGTCTATCCATGAGGTGTTTCACAACGAGCATTCAAGGCTGTTGTCGCAGATTAAGGACTTCGTCGCACAGCAGGAGATTCTTACACCCGGATTTGCCGCCCAGTGGGATGGCGATATGTATTTCCAAGCCGCAAAATTGGCCAACGAAATGCAATATCAACACATGGTGTTTGAAGAGTTCGGGCGCCGAATGAGCCCCAACATCGATGAGTTCAACTCTTATGATGTGAACATCAACCCAAACATCTCGAGCGAGTTTGCTGACGCCGTTTACCGTCTCGGTCACTCAATGTTGACGGACAACGTCAAAGCGACCGATGCACTGGGCGCGGTCACTGACAACACTTTGGTTGATGCATTCCTCAACCCAATTCTGTTCTCCAATATTGGCGGCGCTGACTTCCTGAAAGGCGCTCAACAGGAACAGGGCGCGGAAATCGACGAATTCGTGGTCGATGGACTGCGTAACTTCCTTGTGGGGCTGCAACTGGACCTTGCGTCACTGAACATCGCACGGGGACGCGATACCGGTATCGGTTCGCTCAACCAAGTTCGTTCGGATTTGTTTGCGCAAACCGGTGAGGCTTCACTGGAAGAGTACCACAGCTGGGACGAGTTTGGTGCCAACCTGCTCAATCCAACGTCGCTGGTGAACTTCATTGCGGCCTATTCTCACGATGCAGACATTACTGACGCTCGAAACGGGACCGGAATCTATTTCAACGCGGTCGATAACCGCGAAGAACCGGACCTGGATGCGGCGCGACTGCTTGCCCAAGACAAGATCGACAACGATGCAGCATTCATGGGCATCGGTGGAGACCAAGGTTTCTGGGACATCGACTTGTGGATGGGCGGACTTGCCGAACAAAAAGTGCCTTTGGGCATGCTTGGTTCCACCTTTGATTTCATCTTCGCTCAGCAAATGATTGCGCTGCAAGATGGTGACCGATTCTATTATCTGGCGCGACTCGGCGGCACCAACATGCTCGATGAAATCGAGTCACAGACTTTTGCTGACATGATTTCACGCGCCACAGGTGCAACACATCTGAACGGCGATGCGTTCGGCTTTACCGATGTATTGACGGAGCTTTCCTCTCTGCAGATCGACGATCTCATCAAGACGCCGTCGCAGCTTCTGGACCTCGTCCATGAGGTGATTGGCGGCAACAACAACAACAACACGATTCAAGGGGGTGCGGGCAACGACACTATCTATGGAGAGGGCGGCATTGATATGCTCAACGGTGGCGCCAACGACGACCATGTTTATGGCGGCGACGGCGACGACTTCATTTATGGCGAGGTTGGTTTTGACTTCCTCCGCGGCGATGCAGGCGACGACCAAATCCATGGTGGCGCAGACGACGACGCCATTTCCGGCGGTGACGGTGATGACCTGATCTACGGCGATCAAGGCTTTGATGCAATTTTGGGCAATGCTGGCGATGACACCATCTTCGGTGGCAACCAAGACGACGAAATCCTTGGTGGTTTGGGCAACGACACTCTCTACGGTGACAATGGCGCTGACGGCATTGATGGCGGAGACGGCAACGATGTCATCTACGGCGGCAACGGCGACGACCGTATGTTCGGCGGCGACGGCGATAATCTGATGATTGGCGGCGCAGGTGCCGACCAAATCGACGGTGGCGTTGGTGGATACGACATCGCATCGTATGAGACTTATCGCGATAGCTTCGTCTCGGGCACTGTGCCTGGGCTTACCGTCGACATGCTTGATCCGGCACTTTCCACCGGAGACGCACGCGATGATCAGTTCGGTGATATCGAAGTTATTCGTGGCTCAATCCACAACGACCAATTGCTTGGCGACGATGTCGACAACGTTCTGGTCGGTGGCCAGGGAGATGATGATCTCACTGGCAGGCTCGGCAACGACACCATGATCGGTGGTGAAGGCGACGACTCCATCTTGGGTGGTGCTGGCATCGATACAGCTCTGTTCCGTGGCAATTTCGCCGACTTCGTTTTGGATCCAGCAGTGGGCGGCGTTACCGTCACGGACATGAACGTCGCCGACGGTGATGAAGGGTCTGACTTTGTCGCCAACGATGTTGAGCTGCTGTCATTCGACGATCTCATTCTCGACCTCACGACGGGTCAGAACGTGCCGTTGATTGATCTCAGCGATACGCACACGCGGATGCAAAATGGGACGGAAGTCATCGGTGAACTGGAGGCCGATGTTGATCTTGTCGATGGCACAGTGGTGGGAGGTGCCGGAATCCAGGTTGCTGACATTCTGATTGCAGACCCAGATGGGCCAAACGGGGTTCGCACCCTTGCTGTTGTCGGAAGGGACGCTGCCGCATTTGACATCGTCAACACACCAGGTGGACCGGCTCTGTTCTTCATCGGTGGCGGCGCTCTCAGCGCAGTCAACTACGACATTAAACCCATGTATCAGGTGACTGTGAACGTTACAGACGCTTCCGGCACTTCAGCGGTCAACCTGACCGTGAACGTGCAAGACGTGAACGATAACGCTTCAGTGTTCACCTCAGGCGACCGCGTCAATATAAACGAAGTCTCGCAGAACATGCCGGTCTCGATCGCCCATGAAGTGCTCTATCGCCCAACAATGGACGATATGGATACAACGGGAGACACTATCGTTTACACACTGGCTGGACCTGATGCTGATCAGTTCACGTTGATCAATGGCGAATTGCGGTTCGACGGTACATCGCCAAATTACGAAGACCCGCAAGATGCGGATGGTGACAACGTCTACGACGTAGTTATCGAAGCCTCAGACGGCGTGCACCCCACAGTGACCAAGGCCTTGAGCGTTCACGTGATGGACATTATGGGCTCGATCAACGGCACTCCCGGCGAGGATGATCTTGTTGGCAATTCAGGCAACGATGCGATCTACGCTTTTGAAAGCAACGACGATGTCGAAGGTGCTGGTGGCGATGGCGCGGATACGGCCCACTATACCGGCGCAATCAGTGATTATTCGTTCAACATCGTTGACACTGACGGCACGTTACAAGTCATCGATAATCGGCCTGGTTCACCAGACGGAACAGACTTGTTGCAGAATGTGGAGCTGTTTGAATTTGATGGCACTCCGGGCACTTCCCCGGCAGTAGCGCTGTTCTCGAACGCCCCCGTTGTGCCGAATGAACCGGCTGACCTTGGCGCTTTGGCAGAAGATTCGCCAGTCCTTATCATCAACAGCACGGATCTCGTTAACGGGTCGTTTGATATCAATGGAGATGCGCTAAACGTAACCGATGTTTCGGTGCCTGCAGGCAAAGGCACCATCAGTTTCGTTAGCTCAAGTGGTGGCATAGACTTCTACAGCTACCAACCGGCAGCCGACGACGACACGGACGTTGTCATTAGCTACAGCGTGACAGATGGGGCAAACACGACGCCATACTCGGCAGTTCTTGACCTCACACCTGTCAATGATGATCCGGTTGCCAATGGCGATACCCTCATGGCGACCGAGAATACGGCAGTCACATTCGCAGCCATAGATCTGCTCGGCAATGACGCGGACATCGATGGCGATACGCTGACGATTTCGTCAGTGATGTCGGTAACGGGAGGAACGGCTGTTCTCAATGGAGATGGATCGGTAACATTCACACCCACTCCAGCCTTCTTCGGAGTGGCTGGTTTTGTCTACACCGCCAATGACGGCACCGTGGACAGCCCGCCAGCAACTGTGGTCGTGAATGTTGCACCGGTGAACGATCCGCCGGTAGCGAATGATGACACGCTGACAGCGACGGAAGATACGCCAACGATGTTTGCTGCCATCGATCTCTTGGGCAACGATACCGACGCTGAAATGGACCCACTTGAAATCAGTTCAGTGACCTCCGGTGCTGGTGCAACGGTAATGTTGAACCTGGACGGATCTATAGCGTTCAACCCGGAGGCGGATGTTAATGGCCCCGTCACTTTCACCTATGCAGCCTTTGACGGCACGTCGCATAGTGCTGAAGCGACTGTCACAATTAATGTGGCTGCCGTGTCCGATGGGACCGTCATTACTGGCGACACGACCAATACGGTTGAAGAAGAAAGTGGCGTTGTCTCAATTGGCGATCTGGATGCAGACGATCTTGATCCAGAAGACGCAGATGACGTTTGGAATGCTGCGGTGGTAACCCAAGGCACATACGGCACACTGTCGATCAATGCCTCGGGTGAGTGGGTCTATAGCCTCGACAACAGCAACGCGGCTGTGAACGAACTGAACGGTGGTGAGGTGCTCCAAGACACAATCACCGTTGAGGCCGCTGACGGTACACAGCAAATCATCACTCTTGATATAAATGGAGCGCTGGAAGTTGTGACGGGAACGCCATTCGCTGACGGTCTTCACGGTAGCCAATTCGGTGATGCAATCTATGGCATGGAATCCAATGATTTGCTGAGTGGCCATGGTGGTCATGACGAGATCTACGGCAATGCCGATGACGACACTCTTCATGGCGGTCTCGGCAACGATATCCTCGATGGAGGCACCGGCTTGGACACAATGTATGGCGGGTTGGGCAACGACATCTATTTCGTTGACCACGCCGACGATGTTGTAACCGAGCTGGCGGGAGAGGGTGCAGATCGCATCTTTGTTGACGGCGTCGCCTCCATCACCGTTGCCGACAATATCGAACGACTGACCTTCCTTGACGGAGGCAATCACGTTGCTCGAGGTAATGCGGGTGATAACCGCATCGAAGGTAACGCGGGCATGGATAAGTTTGTGATTGATGCTGGCGGTGCCGATATCTTTTCAGGTGGCAGTGGCCGCGACACGTTCGATGCGCGCAGCAGTCTCATTGGGCTGGAATTGCATCTTGAAGACCAAAGCCTCAACGCAGGTGCGGTTCAAGATGACACCTTCGGCTCGATGGAAACATATGTCGGTTCCAGCACTGCATCTGACTTTATGATGGCAGGAGATGGCCGGGCTCGTTTCGCCGGTTCCGGTGGCGACGATATGCTGATTGGCGGTGCCCAGCACGATTACATCCAAGGAGATGCCGGCAATGATATGTTGTTCGGCGGCGGACTGCGTGATGTGCTAATAGGTGGCACAGGCGATGACGATCTCACAGGCGGTAGCGATCGCGACAATTTCCGCTTCATAAATGCAGGCTTCGGCCAGGATACCATACACGATTATGAAGATGGGCTTGACTACTTACGTATATTCTCGGCAGTAGCCGACGAGCTTTCGGATTTCACAATCACGGGCAATGGCACCAGTTCCGTTTTGATGACGCTCAATGCTGATCCATTGAACACCATCACTTTAAACGGCGCTGGGGGCGCCAGCGTCTTTATCGATGACGGCGACCTTCAGTTCTATTGATACCGCTTCCCCGACCGCTATCGACTGAACTGAAAACGCGTCGCGGTCATGCTGGGCCGCCTTGAGAAGGACCTGTCCAACTCAAGGCGGCTTAGACCCTTTCTAGCACTGGGGAAAACTTAAAAAAGACAACTACCTTGCCGCTTAATTCTAAGTCCAGCGTGCATATTCTTTCGGCACCCATCACTGCTCAGATGGTCGGCATTCACTGAGCAGAGCTATAGTATCCGCATTTGAGAATAATCTGATAGCAGGAAAGTCGTGTTTGGGGGCGATAGCGGACTTCTGGAACACTCATAGCCAACGTCCGGTTCCCCAATAACAGACTTCCGCAGCACTCAGCCGTTTCACGTCTCCTCCTAACTTTTCTGCATGTTTAACTGGACTTCTGCCACAGCAGAAGCGTTCATGCGTTTGCCGGTAGGTGTAAGCTGCCGGTCTCCCGGCCCGCCTGATCGGGCTTGCCTCGGTACGGGGGCAGAATGATCTGCCTCTGGAACAACTGAGGAGATCACCATGACCAAGACGTCAGATAACAAGCAAGCATCCGCCGCCGCCAAAGCAGAGAGGCTAACCAAGAAAGCGCAGCTTGTGACCCTGCTTCAGCGCAAGAGCGGGATGACGATTGCAGAGGCAAGCGCGAAGTTCGGCTGGCAGCAGCACACAACCCGCGCTGCGCTAACGGGCCTGAGGAAAGCCGGATACTCGATTGAATTGACGAAGACCGGGAACGGAAGTGCTGGCACTTATTGCGCGACAGCCGGTCCGGCGGAGGCTGTCAGATAACGGGGCGGATTGATGACGGTCGTCCGAATGTCCGCCGCCAAGCCTCGACTGATCGCATCCCTTGCCGCACTTGATGGTGCTGGGAGGGATGCGCTCGTTAATCAATGGCGAGATCTGGTCGGGAGGCCACCCCCACCCCATACATCTGTGAGCCTGCTGCGCAGTGTGATCGCTTACGAACTTCAGACGGCGGCGCTTGGGACAGTGCCCAAGCGGGTCGAGCGTGTGCTTGCCGGAAGTTTGAGCGAGGATCGTACGGGTGGATATGGTGCCGCTCCAGTCTCAGCCGTGGGTGCGGAGGCGCTGCTGGCGCGTGGAGGCATTATAGATGATGTTGGGATTACTCCCACCGAGAAGCCTGCATCTCGTCAACCTCGACTGAAGCCTAGCCAACTCACACCCAAACTCGCTGCGGGCACGCAGCTGGTTCGAGAGTGGAACGGGCGCACTTGGCAGGTCGAAGTCGTGAACGGCGGGTTCGTATGCAAAGGCAAACGATACAGATCGTTGTCCGCTATTGCGAAGATGATCACAGGTGCCCACTGGTCTGGGCCAAGGTTCTTTGGATTGCGGCCCTGACGACGAGTAATAGTAATGAACAAAACGTGCGGCGAACCAAGATCCGATGCGCCATCTACACCCGCAAGTCATCGGAGGAGGGACTGGAACAGGAGTTCAACTCGCTCGATGCCCAGAGGGAAGCCTGCGAGGCTTATATCGCCAGTCAGAAGCACGAGGGCTGGGTCTTGCTGAAAGACCACTACGACGACGGTGGCTTATCGGGTGGCACAATGGACCGTCCGGCCTTGCAGAATCTGCTGAATGCCGTTGATGACGGACTGGTTGATCAGATCGTGGTCTACAAGGTGGACCGCCTCACCCGTTCCCTGCCCGACTTCAGTCGTCTGATCGAACGGCTGGACAAGGCGCAAGCCTCATTTGTCTCTGTCACCCAATCGTTCAACACCGCCACCAGCATGGGGCGGCTGACACTCAACGTACTGCTGTCATTCGCCCAGTTTGAGCGGGAGGTCACAGCAGAGCGGATTAGGGACAAGATCGCCGCATCGAAGAAGAAGGGCATGTGGGTGGGTGGTCCGGTGCCGCTGGGATATCTCGTCAAAGACCGCACGCTGATTGCGAGAGAGGACGAAGCCGCCATCGTTCGTCGGATCTACGATCTTTATCTCAAGCACGGCACCATCAGAGAGACCAAGGCTGAAGCCGACAGCCTCGGTCTTCGATCCAGACGCTGGACCACCAGGACAGGCAAGGATCGCGGTGGCCTGCTCTTCACACGGGGGCATCTTTATCGGATCCTGACCAACCCGATCTATACTGGTCTGGTTCACCACAAGGGAGCAACCTATAAAGGCCAACATGACGGTATTGTTGATCCAGCTATCTGGCAGCGGGTGCAGGATCAGTTGTCTATTGCCAAACTGGATCGATCAACTGGTGCGGATGGTGAGTTCGATGCAGCGAAGGATGGCCAAGACCGTGAGAACGCGGAAGGGCAAGAACTGTCGTTCTCTTTCTCATCCATGTCGCCTACCCCACATCCATCACCGGCCAGACCGAAGCGATCGTATCGGACCGATCCATCCCCGCTGGTCGGCAAGGTATTTGACGAGACCGGTGATCGCCTGACGCCGAGTCACGCCAACAAGAAGGGCAAACGATACCGCTACTACATCTCCAACAGATTGATTGCCCGTAGCGGTGAGCGGGAGGCAGTGGACCAGGAAGGTCCTGATAGAGCCGACAATAGTTATGAAGGCGGAAAGCACAAAATAAACAATACCACCAAGCCAATCGGTGGGTGGAGACTGCCAGCACAGGCCTTGGAAAGCGTAATAGCCGATGTTGTCTTGGATTGGCTTGCCGGATCAACTCGGCCTTCTGAGTTACTGATTGACGGATCGGCGGATGAGCAGATGCGCGTTCAGCGTCAAATAGCGACTATGCGCAATGCTGCATCTACAGACGACAGTCCGATTGTACGATTGGCCACCTTGGTAGAACGCATCGATTTGTGGTCAGGTGATGGACGAAGCGGCAAGGTGATCATCAGGTTTGATGACCGCCAGATGACAAATACCCTGGAAATAGGCGTTGATCGACTAAACCCAGATGCTCTTGTGACAAGCATTCCCCTCAACCAGCGCAAGCGCGGAGTGGAAACACGCATGATACTGGGACATGCATCTCCACAGATAGACACCATGCTCATTCGTAATCTGGCTCAAGCCCGCTCTTGGTATCGTGAGTTGAAAGACGGTTCGTCGCTTGCCCGGATAGCGAGGACGAACAACACCACCGTCTCCATGGTCACCCGTATTCTTCCGCTAGCGTTCCTGTCATCGCAAGTCGTTGAAGCAATCTGCACCGGCCAGCATCCGCCCGAACTCACCAGTCGCAAGCTGCGGGACATCGTCATCCCCAGCGACTGGGATGAACAAGCGAAGCTGTTCCAGCTGCGCTAAAGCCTCATACAATCACCGATACCGAGAAAACTGTCGGCTAGTGCCGAGAGCAGCACCGCCAGAAATCCAACACCAAAATCATACCCACCGAAACTGGCATTCGAGACCGACGCGCTAAATCGACCCCAATCAGAGACAAGCGAGAGACGGTTCGAACCGAACCTTGCGTAACCTCCCGTTATATCAAGAGGAAATGTCAAAACAGAGAAAATTGTTTAATATCAGAGACTTGTGGCGGAGAGACAGGGATTCGAACCCTGGGTGCCCGCGAAGGCACAACGGTTTTCGAGACCGCCCCGTTCGACCACTCCGGCACCTCTCCGCGAGGCTTGATGTTGGGTCGGGCTTTTCAAGCTGGGTGGCAGATATCGGGACTGGGCGGAGTTTTCAAGGGGCAAAGCGAGTGCAGGGCAGCACAATGATTGAGGATTCAAGCCAAAATAATCGCGCAGACTTGAAACGCCCGCCATCCAAGAGCCGTGCCCGTCTCAAAAGGTAGGCGGAAGGCGCAAAAACCTTGACTCTGCCCTGATTTCCTATAATTCACACCTCGAACCGTGGCGTGGGTACTTCCCGCGCCACTTTTTATTGCAACCAGACTGGCAAAAAGACGCCACCGCCCTTCGGGTCGGCAAGGCGGAGCCTGAACACAACCTTTGAAGGAAAAAAGATGTTCGCAGTCGTTAAAACAGGCGGGAAGCAATACCGTGTCGCAGTCGGCGACCAGCTTCGCGTTGAAAAATTGCCCGGCGAAGCCGGTGATATCGTTGAATTGAACGAAGTGCTGATGGTCGGCGACCAAATCGGCACACCGATGCTGGATGGCGCATGCGTCGCGGTCGAAATTCTCGACCAGGCACGCCACCGCAAGGTTATCGCTTTCAAAAAACGTCGCCGCCAGAATTCGCGCCGCACGATCGGTCACCGCCAGCATTTCTCGCTCATCGAGATCACGGAAATTCTGACCGACGGCAAGAAGCCCTCCAAAAAAGCAACAGGCGGCACGAAAAAGCCTGCCAAAGCGCCTAAGGAAGACACCAAAGCAGAAGCGAAGAAGGAAGCGCCTGCAAAGGCCGCTCCCAAGAAGGAAGATGCAGCAGCCCCTGCCGCTTCCGGCGCTCCGCTTTTCAAGGCGCCCGCTGGCGATCCAGACGATCTGACGAAGATCAAGGGCATCGGCCCTGTCGCAAAAGGCCAACTGGCCGAACAGGGCATCACCCAGTTCGCACAGGTTGCCGCATTGACCGACGCAGAGATTGTCATCATCGACGAGGCTATGCCATTCTCCGCTGAGCAGATCAGCGATTGGCGCGCCCAGGCAAAGGAAATGACCAAGGGCTAAACCCCGAGGTCACGGATTAAGGAGACAAACAGATGGCTCATAAAAAAGCAGGCGGTTCCTCCCGCAACGGCCGCGACAGCGCAGGCCGCCGTCTTGGCGTGAAAAAGTTCGGTGGCGAGAACGTCGTTCCCGGCAACATTCTCGTGCGCCAGCGCGGCACCAAGTGGCACCCAGGCCAAAACGTCGGCATGGGCAAAGACCACACAATTTACGCGCTCATTGATGGCAACGTGTCGTTCGCGACCAAAGCCAACAAGCGCACCTACGTATCCGTCATGCCAAAGGCGGAAGCTGCCGAATAAGCCGGATATTTCATTTCATCCGGTGGCTCAGACCCCCGGATGTCATGATAGCGACATTTTGAAAGGGGAGATGGGCCACCATCTCCCCTTTTGCGTTTCGAGGGATTCGCAAAAAGGGCCATCCAAGAAGGAACGCCCCCATGACCACATCTATGGATATCATCGTTACAAAAAGACTGACCCTGCGCCCACCGCTGGAAGTGGATGCAGAGGCGATCAACGAGCAATTCCAGAACACCAACATCACACGCAATCTCACCGGCGTGCCGCACCCTTATGGCTTGCAGGATGCCATCGACTGGATAGACCGTTCGCGCAACACGGCCGATGGCTTGCACTACACGATCCATCGACAACGCTTGATCGGCGTCGTCTCAGCACGACCAGTCGACGGCAAGGTGGAGCTTGGTGCGTGGATGGCGGAGGAAGAATGGGACAAGGGCTATGTCACGGAAGCCGCCCGCGCGCTTCTGGCGGTGGCCTTCCGCAGGTTTGACTGCGATGAAATCCATTCTAGTGCCCTAGAGGACAACGCCGCTTCACTGCGCGTTCAGGAAAAGCTGGGCTTTGTCGAAGTTGGCGAAGACGAGCGCCCGTGCCCGACGCGCGGCCCCGGCACATTCCCGTGCAAGCGCACCCTGCTGACCCGCGCCGAGTTCGAAGCCCGCTTCGGCACACTCGAAACCGCCGATGCGGCGTAAGGCGGGGTGGCCGGGCGCCACCCTTTATGAAACGTTCGGTGTGCGGCGCACGTAGCTGCCGCACAAACCTTTTGGAGACCCCGCCATGCGCGCCCTGAAATCGACCGTTACTCTTCTCTTCGCTGCCTTTGCGGTCATGGCGGCAGCCCTGCTGCCCGCCAGCGCATCCGGCCACACGAAAGAAACCTTCAAGTTCGAAGAGTATTTCTTGGGCAAAACCGTCGCCTATGGCAAATTCTGGGCCATCAACGGCACCCGCCGAACCTTCCGCGTCGACCTTCGCGGCACGTGGAACGGTAAGACGCTGAAACTGGTCGAAGACTTCGCCTATGACGATGGCGTTAACGAGCGCAAGATCTGGTATTTCACTAAAACAGGCCCCGGCCGCTATGTCGGCAAACGCGATGACGTCGAAGGTGTTGCAAATGTCCGCATTCGTGGAAACACGGCACGCTATGGCTATAAGCTTTATCTCGACGCCGAAAACCGCAGCAACCTTGTTCGCCTGCGCGACAGGATGGTGCTGAAGGACGATGGCAACGTGCGCAACACCGCCACCGTGTTCAAACTCGGCCTGCCGGTTGGCCGCGTGGTGGTAAACTTCGCCCGGCCGGAGAGCATCAAAAACCTGAAGCGACCCTAAAACCCAAGTTTCATCTATTCCCTTCGCAAAAGCCGTCGCAGCGGGTATGACTGCCCGAACATCCCATAGCCACCGCTGCCGATCCCATGAAGTTCCTCGACCAAGCCAAAATCTACATTAAATCCGGCGCCGGTGGTGCGGGGTCGGTGTCGTTCCACCGCGAGAAATATGTCGAATATGGCGGCCCCGATGGTGGCGATGGTGGGCGCGGCGGCCATGTATGGGTTGAGGCCATCACCAACCTCAACACGCTGATTGACTATCGTTTCCAGCAGCATTTCAAAGCCTCAATCGGCGGCCACGGCATGGGCCGAAACCGCCACGGCGCAAACGGCGACGACATCACGCTGAAAGTGCCCGTTGGCACGCAGGTTTACGAGGAAGACAACGAAACGCTCATCGTTGATCTGACCGAAGAAGGTCAACGCTTCCGCATTGCGCGGGGCGGCAATGGCGGCTTCGGCAACGCGCACTTCAAAAGCGCCACCAATCAAGCGCCCCGCAACGCCAATCCGGGTCAGGAATCCGAAGAACGCACGATCTGGCTGCGGCTGAAACTCATCGCGGATGCTGGCATTATCGGCCTGCCGAATGCCGGTAAATCCACCTATCTCGCCACCGTTTCCGCCGCCAAGCCGAAGATTGCCGACTATCCCTTCACAACACTGCACCCCAATTTGGGCGTTGCGCGGATTGATACCCGTGGGCTGGTTCTGGCCGATATTCCCGGCCTCATTGAAGGCGCGCATGAAGGTGTTGGCATCGGTGATCGCTTCCTCGGCCATGTGGAACGCACCCGCGCGCTGCTGCATCTGGTCTCCGCGCTGGAGGACGATCTGGTCACCGCCTACAATACCGTGCGCGGCGAGTTGGAGGCCTATGGTCACGGCCTCGCGGACAAAAAGGAAATCGTCGCCCTGTCCAAAGTCGACACTTTGGACGAAGAACTCATCACCATGCTGAGCGCAGAACTGGAGGCCGTCTGCGGCTCCAAAGTCCTCGCCCTGTCCTCCGCCACCAACCGCGGCATCGAAGACACTCTTCGCGCTTTGGCGGACGAGGTAGAGGCGCAGAAAAAGGCCGAACAGCCAGACGAAGACGACGAGCGTTGGGCGACGAATCTGCCCGAACACGATCACCGCGAAGAGACCACCGATTGATCCGATGCCTGCACGTCTGACAAAAGCCAAACGGATCGTCATCAAGATCGGCTCCGCCTTGCTGGTTGATCGCGAGAGCGGCGTCAAACAGGACTGGCTGAACGCGCTGGCCGACGATATCGCCGCGCTCACCAAGCGCGGCAAGCAGGTGCTGCTGGTCTCCTCCGGCGCGATTGCGCTGGGCCGAAACGTGCTGAAATTTCCCCGCCGTCCGCTGAAGTTGGACGAAAGCCAAGCTGCAGCCGCTGTCGGCCAGATCGCGCTCGGCAAGGCATGGGCAGACGCGCTGGGCGCGCGCGATATCGTGGCTGGACAAATTCTGCTCACGCTCAACGATACAGAGGGCCAAGCCAGCCGCCGCTCCTATCTCAACGCCCGAGACACCATCGAACGGCTGCTGAAACTGGGCGCGGTTCCTGTGGTCAACGAGAACGACACCGTGGCCACATCAGAAATTCGCTACGGCGACAACGACCGCCTCGCCGCCCGTGTCGCCACCATGATGGACGCCGATCTTCTGATCTTGCTCTCCGACATAGACGGCCTCTACACCGCTCCGCCAAACGAAAATGCGGACGCCGAATTCATCCCGCAGGTCGATGCCATTACGCCCGAAATCGAAGCGATGGCCGGTTCCGCCGGCTCGGAATTGTCGCGCGGTGGCATGGTGACAAAAATCGAGGCCGGCAAAATCGCAACCCGTGCAGGCACGGCGATGGTCATCACCTCCGGTACGCGCATGAACCCGATTGCCGCGCTAGAAGCGGGCGAACGCGCCACATGGTTCGACGCCGCCCCCGCCCACGGCACGGCACGCAAGAACTGGATCGCCGGTCAGTTGGAGCCCTCCGGCACAATCACCATCGACGATGGTGCAGCCAAAGCTCTAACCAACGGCAAAAGCCTGCTCCCCGCCGGTGTGCGCACAGTCGATGGAACTTTCGATCGGGGCGATGCAGTGGCCATCCAATCGCTGTCAGGCACCATTCTCGGCCACGGCCTCATCGCCTATGATTGCGATGAAGCCCGTCTCATCGCAGGAAAGCGCAGCGAAGATCTAGCCGCGCTGCTTGGCTATGAAGGCCGCTCGACGATGATACACCGCGATGATATGGCGCTTGCGCCCAAAAGTGATACAAAAAACCATGCTTGAAAAAACCAACCACACCGAAACAGAAATCACCGCACTGATGCTCGACATGGGCGCGAAGGCCCGCAAGGCCGCCCGCGCGCTCGCCACCGCCAGCGTTGACCGCAAACACGCCGCACTCACCGGCGCCGCCGAAGCCCTGCAAAGACGCGCCAGCGAAATTCTCGACGCCAACGCAATCGACATGATGAACGGCGAGGAAGCCGGCCTCTCCGCGCCCATGCTGGACAGGCTCAACCTCACCAAAGACCGCATTCTGGACATGGCTGCTGCCGTGCAGGCCATCGCCGCCTTCCCTGATCCGGTCGGCTCCATCATGGCCGAGTGGGACCGCCCCAACGGCCTGCACATCGAGCGCGTGCGTACACCGCTCGGCGTCGTCGGCGTCATCTATGAAAGCCGCCCGAACGTCACCGCAGATGCGGGTGCGCTGTGCGTGAAAGCGGGCAATGCGGTGATTTTGCGCGGTGGCTCCGACAGCTTCAATTCCTCCCGCGCCATCCATACCTGCATGGTGGACGGCATGAAGAAGGCCGGACTGCCGGAAGACGCCATCCAGCTTGTCCCCGTCACCGACCGTCAGGCCGTGGGCGAAATGCTCAAAGGCTTGGGCGGAACCGTGGACGTCATCGTGCCGCGTGGTGGGCGCTCCCTCGTTGAGCGGGTGCAAAACGATGCCCGCGTGCCGGTCTTTTCCCATCTGGAAGGACTGGTGCACGTCTATGTCGACAAGAGCGCCGATCTCGATATGGCGGCCAAAATCATCCTCGATGCCAAACTGCGCCGCGTCAGCATTTGCGGCGCTGCCGAAACTCTGCTGATCGACGCGAACGACGCCGACCGCCTCGCTGGCCCGCTTATCCAAGCGCTCATCGACCGCGGCTGCGAAGTGCGCGGCGATGCGGCCATCAAGGCGCTCTCGCCCGACGTGGTTGCCGTCAAACAAGAAGACTGGTCAACCGAATATCTCGACAAGATCATTTCCGCGCGTCTGGTCAACGGTGTGAACGAAGCCATCGACCACATCAACACATGGTCATCCAACCACACTGAAGCGGTCATCGCGCAAGACCCACATGTGGTCGAGAAATTCTTCAACGAACTCGACAGCGCCATCCTGCTGCACAACGCCTCCACCCAGTTTGCCGACGGCGGCGAATTCGGCATGGGCGGCGAAATTGGCATTGCCACCGGCAAGATGCACGCCCGCGGCCCCGTTGGCGTGGAGCAGCTTACCTCGTTCAAATACCGCGTGCGCGGCAGCGGTCAGATACGTGGCTGATGGCGTGAGCGCGGCCAGTCTGCGCCGCTACGCCAAAATGCCCTTTGCCGGCTCCGGCCAGCGCATCGGCCTGTTCGGCGGCTCGTTCAACCCGCCGCACGATGGCCATGTCCATGTCTGCGAACAGGCCTTGCGGCGGCTGGAACTCGACTGGATCTGGTGGCTCGTCACCCCAGGCAATCCGCTCAAAGACACGTCAAACCTCGCGCCGCTGGAAGAGCGGCTGGCATTGTGCGAAGCGATCACGCCCGATCCCCGCATGAAAATTACCGCCATCGAGGCAGGCCTCCACTCGCGCTACACCGCCGACACGCTGGAGCACATCGTTTCCCGCAATCCTGAGTGCCATTTTGTGTGGATCATGGGCGCCGACAATCTGGGCCAGTTCCACCGCTGGGACCGCTGGCGCGACATCGCCCAGCTTGTGCCCATCGCTGTCATCGACCGCCCCGGTTCCGCGATGGCGCTTCATTCCGCACCCGCCGCGCAAACACTGCGCCGCTACCGCTTGGACGAAGCCGACGCCGCCCGCCTGCCATTGCTCGAGCCACCGTCATGGACCTTCCTGCACGGTCCCAGATCGTCACTCTCCTCCACCGCCTTGCGCGCAAAGCAGGCTATGAACATTTCGCAGGACGACGCCGAATAACGGCACACCACAGGAAGGCAATGAAAAGTTGCCCTTTTTCGCGAAAAGGGCTTAATCTAACCATATCGGCACTGTCGCCGACGTCATGCTCATGAGAGGCAAGAACCCTGAACGCTGCAACGCTTTCGAACAAAGCTGCGTCACCCGACACCGACGCTCAAACCCTCCTCAACCTCGTCCTCACCAGTCTGGACGATTCCAAAGCCGAGGAAGTCTCGTCCATCCCGATCACCGGAAAATCCTCGCTCGCCGACTACATCGTAGTCGCGTCCGGGCGTTCGCACCGGCACGTCAACGCGGTAGCCGACAGGCTTTTGCGTGACCTGAAGGATGATGGTCGGGGCACGCCCAAAGTCGAAGGCATGCCCGCCTGCGATTGGGTGTTGGTCGATGCGGGCGACGTGATCGTCCATCTTTTCCGCCCCGAAGTGCGCGAATTCTATAATCTGGAAAAGATGTGGAACGCCGTCGCTGAGGGCGAAGAATAAGGCGCACTGAATGCGCCTCATCATCGCAGCCATTGGCCGGGTGAAAACCGGGCCAGAGCAAGACCTGATTGCCCGCTACACCGATCGCCTCATCAAGACCGGCAAGGCCATCGGCATCACGGCGCTGGAAACTATCGAACTACCCGAAAGCCGCGCCAGCGCCGCCGATCAGCGCAAGCGCGAAGAAGCCGAAGCATTGCTTGCCCGCTTGGGCGATGCGGCAATGATCGTCTTTGACGAGCGCGGCAAATCCCCAGACAGCCGCACCTTCGCTGCCCACATCCAAACCGCGCTAGACAACGGCAAGCCTGCGCTTGCTTTCGTCATCGGTGGCCCGGACGGGTTGGACGAAGCCATTCGTGCCAGAGCCAGCCACGTCGTCGCCTTCGGCAAACTCACCATGCCACACCAGATCGTGCGTCTTTTGGTGGCAGAACAGGCCTACCGTGCAACAACCATCCTCACCAACCATCCCTATCACCGAGACTAGACCAGAGAATTTCGTCGGCAAATTTGTGCCGTTTTGGGCTGGTTAAACGTCTGTTAACACGCGCCACCCCAAGCTGCGCTTTCCACCCGAAAGATGAGCCAAACCCGTGATTCGCCCCACCGCCATATTGACCGCTTTTGCCTGTGTAGCCTTCTCTCCCGCTACACACGCGACCGCGCAGCAGGCTCAGGTGAAGCTGGAAGACCGCATCTCACCCGACGAGGAAAAAGAGGCAAGCAAAGCTGAACTCGAAGCGCTGCGCGAAAGCCTTGAGCAAGTCACCGAACGCCAGCGTCGTCTTCGCGAGGAAATTGATCGGCTGGATAAGGACAAAGGCGCGATCAACCGCGCACTCATCGAAACGGCAAACCGTAGCCAGCAACTCGATGCAGGCATTGCCGAGCAGGAAAAGAAGCTCGCACAACTTGATGGCTCGCGCCAAACCCTGCGCAAATCGCTCGCCCGCAAGAGGGGGCTTCTGTCGGAGGTTTTGGCGTCGCTTCAACGCATGGGCAAGAATCCGCCACCAGCCATTCTCGTAAGCCCCGAAGACGCCGTTGGATCGGTGCGCAGCGCCATTCTGCTGGGAGCAGTTGTGCCGGAAGTGCGTGCCGAAACGACGACCCTTTTGGCAGAGCTTCGCACACTTGCAGAAATTGGCCGCCAAATTGAAAACGAACGTCAGTTGCTTGCCACCGATCTTAATAAACTGGCCGAAGACGAAACCCGTCTTTCCCTTCTGTTAGAGGAGCGCGACGCCCAAACCATTCAATCGCGCCAACAACTCGAAGCCGAGCAGGTTTTGGCGCGAGAACTGGCACAAAAGGCCACGTCTCTCGAAGAATTGATCAAGCAAATCGAGACGCAAATCACTTCCGCAAATCAGGCGGCGGAAGCAGCTCGCGCGTCCGACCGAAACCGCGCACAAGCCGAAGCCGAGCGTTTGAAAGCCGCCCGTGAGGCCCTCGCCCGAGGTGAAACGGCCGAGACTTTGGAGCGCCGCGACCGCCTCGCCAAGCTAGACCCACGCTTTGCCGACAACAGCCGCATCGCGCCTGCAATGGCGTTTCGGGCGGCGAAAGGTTTGCTTCCTAAGCCCGTTAGCGGTGAACAAACCCATGAATTTGGAGCAAAATCCACCGCAGGGGTCGTTTTGCCCAATGTCGGCTATGCTACCCGCCCCAACGCGCGGGTGCGTTCGCCCTCAGACGGTTGGGTTGTTTATGCAGGCCCGTTCCGTTCCTACGGCAACATCCTTATTTTGAACGCAGGCGATTCTTATCGTTATATTCTTTCCGGCATGGACAGCCTGAACGTACGCGTCGGCCAATTCGTGCTGGCAGGCGAGCCAGTGGGCCGCATGGGCCTGACGCAAGTTGCCTCAGCAACCGCGCTTGATCTTTCCAGCACCCAGCCAGTGCTGTATGTTGAACTGAGACAGGGTGGTAAACCCATCGACCCCACGCCGTGGTGGGCACGAGAGAACGAAAAAGGGACGGACGATGATACGTAAATACTCCATGCTTCTGGCAGGGGCCGCCATGGGCGCAGTCGCCGCTTTCGCTATCAATGATGGCGTATTGTCCTTCCGCGCAGACGCGGCAGGGCCGGAAACTTATCGCCAACTCGATATTTTTGGCGACATTTTCGAGCGTGTCCGTTCGCAATATGTCAACGAACCCAACGAACAAGAGCTGATCAAGCAAGCCATCAATGGCATGTTGCAATCGCTTGACCCGCACTCATCATATCTGGACCCCAAAGAACGCGAGGCCATGTCGACCCAGACACGCGGCGAATTCGGCGGCCTGGGCATCGAAGTGACTATGGAAGACGAGTTGGTGAAAGTCATCGCACCAATCGACGACACACCAGCCTCCAAAGCAGGCGTTCTATCCGGCGATCTGATTTCGGAAATCGACGGCGAGAAAGTTCGTGGCCTTTCGCTGCAACAAGCGGTCGAGAAAATGCGCGGCCTCGTCAACACACCCATTGATTTGACCATCCTGCGCAAAGGCGCGGACGCACCCATCAAAATCAAAATCGTGCGCGATACGATCGTCGTCAAATCCGTCAAATACCGCATCGAAGGCGACGACATCGGCTATCTCGATATCAACGGCTTCACCGAACAAACGTTTAGCGGCCTGAAGGACTCCATCGAGAAAATTCAAGCGGCAGTGCCGGACGACAAACTCAAAGGGTATGTTATCGATCTGCGCTTGAACCCGGGCGGTCTGCTCAATCAGGCTGTATCTGTCTCCAACGCCTTCCTTGATCGCGGCGAAATCGTTTCCACCCGCGGTCGCCAGAAAGACAACGTGGTGCGCGAAAGCGCAACGCCCGGTGATCTGACCAAGGGCAAACCGGTCATCGTTCTGGTCAACGGCGGCTCCGCTTCCGCATCGGAAATCGTTGCCGGCGCCCTGCAAGATCACCGCCGCGGCACCGTCCTCGGCACACGCTCATTTGGCAAGGGATCGGTGCAAACCATCATCCCGCTGGGCCAGAACGGTGCGCTGCGTCTCACCACGGCGCTGTATTACACGCCAAGCGGTTGTTCCATTCAGGGCAAGGGCATCGACCCGGACATCGTGGTTGAACAGCCATTGCCAGAAGAACTCAAGGGACGCGCTCAGCCAAGCGGCGAGTCTTCGCTTCGCAACTCAATCCAGGGCGACGCACAGGACGAGAGCGGCTCAGGCTCAATCGCCTATGTCCCACCGGATCCAAAAGACGACATCCAACTCAAGGCAGCGATGGATCTGTTGCGCGGTGTAACCACCAATGCAGCCTTCCCACCAGACCCAAACAACATTCCGAAAGGAACCACCTGCAAGCGGGTATAACGGTTACTGCTTTGCAATTGGCTTCAAACGCCTTATCGCGCCATCGGGGTCTTGGTCCCGGTGGCGCTTTTGTTTAGAACAAAGCCTGTGATGATGCGGAATCAGTCGTAATGGACGATCTCAACAAACCGCTGGGGCAAAAGCCTGCGAAACAAGCGCGGTCTCGCGCCCCTTTATGGGCAGCAGCTCTGGCTCTTGGCGTCGCAGGGCTTGGCTATCTGTTCTGGACAAGCCAAAGCGCAAACCAGCCCGATACCGTGGTCGCCATCAAAGACGCCAAAGTTGAGCCCGAACCTGTCCCACCACCACAGCCAGCACAGCCTGTCGCACCCGCACCAGTTGAGCCAGCACCACAAACTGCGCAACAACCGGATCCACCTTCGCAGACCGCTTTCCGCCCCCGCACAGACGACACGCCAAAACGTCCCGCATGGGTGTTTATGCCGGAATTGGCGGAGGAGACCGACAACGGCATTTTGCCGAAGATTTCAACAGGTGGCATCCGCCCGCTCGACGCCTATTCCAACCCGCTCACAACCATCGGTCCCACGCGCATCGCCATTGTCATCGGCGGCTTGGGCATTTCACAGACAGGAACGCAAAAGGCCATCGACGATCTTGACAGCGAAGTGACGCTTGGGTTTTCAGCAGTTGGCAATTCGCTTAACCGCTGGATGCAGGTCGCCCGCAAACAGGGCCACGAGGTCGCTCTGCAAATTCCTATGGAGCCGATTGGCTACCCCACGGTCGATCCCGGCCGCAACACCCTGCTCGCCGACGCGCCGCCAGCAGAAAACATTGCACGCCTGCACAGCGCCCTGGGCCGCATGACGAATTATCCCGTGGTGATGAACTATCTGGGAGGCAATTTCGCCAACAAGCGCGAAGCCATTGAGCCGATTTTGAAAGAGCTTCGCGACCGTGGCCTAGCCTATCTGGATGATGGCTCAAGTGCTGCCAGCATTGCACTGGATTTGGCCGAAGAATTGCGTCTTCCCAATGGTGTCGGAAGCATCATTCTGGATGATGTTCGCGATCCGAAGGCTATCGAAAATCAATTGCGCAACATCGAGTTGCTCGCCCAAAGACGCGGCTTCGCAATAGCGACGGGCACCGCGTTTCCCGAGACAATCGCGCAAGTGCAGGCTTACATTGCCGACGCGAAGAAGCGCGGCATTCAAATTGTGCCGCTGAGCAACCTTATGCGCGATTACCCTCGATGAACGAGCCGGCGCTGCCTTACCGCCCCAATGTTGGCATCATGGTTTTGAACGCCGAGGGCAAAGTTTGGATTGGGCGACGTAAGGGCGCGACCAACGGCTCGGAATATGAAAATCAGCCGCAACTTTGGCAGATGCCGCAAGGCGGAGTTGATGAAGGCGAAGAGCTGATGGCGGCCGCCTTGCGCGAACTGTACGAAGAAACAGGCATCAAGAGCGTCCGCGTTCTGGATAAAACGGAAGACTGGATCCGCTACGACTTCCCACCTGAAGTCCTTGGCAAGAAGTTTGAGAAATGGGCCGGACAGAAGCAGATGTGGTTTGTCTTTCGCTTCATCGGTGACGAGACTGAAATCCAGGTCAATCCACCACCCGATGGCCACAAACCGGAATTCGACACTTGGCGATGGGAAGATATGGCGTCACTGCCGGATCTGATCGTGCCGTTCAAACGTGGTGTTTATGAGAAGGTCGTCGCCAGATTTGAGCGTTGGGCCAACTTACCGGCCTAAACACCAGATCGGACAGTCGCATCGTTTGGTAAAGCTGCCGAAGGCAACAAAAAGGGCAGCTCGAAGGCTGCCCTGATTGAAATCCGATATAATCAATCACGCTACGCGGGAAGAATAGCACCTTCCAGCGTCTGCAATTGATGCAAAATTGTTTGCGCGTTGGCCGCTTTCTCATCGTCACCAGCCTTGTGGTGGGCGTCGTAGAGTTCCTGAGCCTTTGCAATCTGCTCATCGTAGATCGCGCGGGTCATATCTTTTTTCGCAACAGCGAACTCGGCCAAAACTGTCAGTTGCGTTGGCGTTACATCAGCAAAACCACCACGCACGAAGAAGGTTTCTTGCGATCCATCGACCATGGTCACTTCCACCATGCCCGGACGCAAAGAGGTCATCACTGGCGAGTGGTTCGCCAAAACGCCCATGTCGCCCTCAGTTGCAGGAACGGACACGATTTCGGCCTCGCCGGAAAGGAGAAGCTTTTCGGGAGAAACGAGTTCAAATGTAAAGCCGTCAGCCATGACTTGCCTTCACTGTGAGAAATTGTTCGGCCCCGCCGTCATGCAGGGCCGAAGGAAAATGTTTATGCTGCTTCCGCTGCCAGTTTCTGCGCTTTTTCGATCGCCTCATCCATGTTGCCGACCATGTAGAATGCAGCTTCGGGAAGGTGATCGTAGTCCCCAGCAACGAGTCCTTTGAAGCCTTTGATCGTGTCTTCCAGATCGACGAGTTTACCGGGCGAACCGGTAAAGACCTCAGCCACGAAGAACGGCTGCGAAAGGAAGCGCTCGATTTTGCGGGCACGGGCCACCGACAATTTGTCCTCTTCAGACAATTCATCCATGCCCAAAATCGCGATGATGTCTTGCAGTGCCTTATAGCGCTGAAGAACCTGTTGGACCTGACGGGCAATGTTGTAGTGCTCTTCACCAACGATCTGTGGGTCCATCATGCGCGATGTAGAATCCAGCGGATCCACGGCAGGATAGATGCCTTTTTCAGCGATCGAACGGTTCAGCGTGGTCGTTGCGTCGAGGTGAGCAAACGATGTGGCTGGCGCGGGGTCGGTCAAGTCATCCGCAGGCACGTAAATCGCCTGCACTGATGTGATCGAACCTTTGGTGGTTGTTGTGATGCGCTCCTGCATCGAGCCCATATCGGTTGCCAATGTCGGCTGATAGCCCACAGCGGAAGGGATACGACCCAGCAGAGCGGACACTTCCGAACCGGCCTGCGTGAAGCGGAAAATGTTGTCCACGAAGAACAGCACGTCCTGGCCTTTGTCGCGGAAGTCTTCCGCAATCGTCAAACCGGAAAGCGCAACACGTGCACGGGCGCCGGGAGGCTCGTTCATCTGACCGTAAACCAGCGCGGCTTTGGAGCCTGCGGTGGAACCGTTGTTTTCTTTCGGATCGACGTTCACGCCGGATTCGATCATCTCGTAATACAGATCGTTGCCTTCGCGGGTGCGCTCGCCGACACCGGCAAACACAGAATAACCGCCGTGCGCTTTAGCGATGTTGTTGATCAATTCCATGATCAAAACCGTCTTGCCCACACCAGCACCGCCGAACAGGCCGATCTTACCGCCCTTTGCGTAAGGTGCCAGCAGGTCAACAACCTTAATGCCGGTCACGAGAATTTCAGCTTCCGTGGACTGATCAACATAATCGGGCGCGTCGGCGTGAATGGCGCGGCTCTCGGTAGCCGTAATCGGACCAACCTCATCCACCGGCTCACCAATCACGTTGATGATACGGCCCAGCATTTCTTCACCGACAGGAACCATGATTGGGGTTCCGGTATCGACAACGGACTGACCGCGAACCAGACCCTCGGTCGCGTCCATCGCGATGGTGCGCACGGTGTTTTCACCAAGGTGCTGCGCTACTTCGAGGATCAGGCGGTTGCCGTTATTGTCTGTTTCCAGAGCGTTCAGAATTGGCGGCAGATGACCTTCGTCAAACTGCACGTCAACGACAGCGCCGATAACCTGCGAGACTTTACCCGCTGCGCCTTTGGCTGCTGCGGAACGTGCCGGAGATTTCGCTGCTGCTGCTTTTGGGGCGGCCTTCTTGGCAGGCGCTTTTTTAGCGGCTGCTTTGGAAGCGGGTGCCTTTTTGGGGGCTGCTGCTTTCGCCATAATGTCTAACCCTTTTCTTTCATACTCGGTGTTCTTGACGGAGCGCCATGAACTAGAGCGCTTCCGCGCCCGCGATAATTTCGATCAATTCGGTCGTGATTTGTGCCTGACGCTGACGGTTGAACGACTGCGTCAGCTTGTCAATCATTTCGCCAGCATTGCGTGTCGCGTTGTCCATAGCAGACATGCGTGCACCCTGTTCGGAAGCGGCGTTTTCGAGCAATGCGCGGAAAATCTGCACGGCCACATTGCGCGGCAACAGATCGTCCAGAATTTCGCCTTCGTCCGGTTCGTAATCATAATTCAGGGCGGCGCTATCGGCAGCACCCTCTTCGATCACCGGAATCTGTGGCGGAATAATCTGCTGTGCCGTTGGCACCTGGCTTATGACCGACTGAAACTCGGAATAAAACAGCGTTGCGATGTCGAACTCTTCATCCTGGAACATCGCCAAAACCTGTTCGGCAATGTCCTGAGCGTTCTGATAGCCGACTTGCTTCACTTCGCGCAGATCAACGGTCTTCATCATGATCGACGAGAATTCTGACTTCAGAACATCCGCGCCTTTTTTGCCGACAGGCAGAATTTTCACCGTTTTGCCAGCGGCCATCAATTCACGTGCTTTGTCGCGAGCGAGACGCGCAATGGACGAGTTGAAGCCGCCACACAGGCCGCGCTCGGCGGTGCAAACCACCAGCAGATGGGTCTTGTCATCGCCCGTGCCAGAAAGCAGTTTCGGCGCGCCATCGGCATCACCTAGAGCGGTCGCGATATTGGCCATCACAGCGTCCATGCGCTGCGAGAACGGACGAGCCGCTTCGGCGGCCTGTTGCGCACGACGCAACTTTGCCGCCGCAACCATCTGCATGGCCTTGGTGATCTTCTGCGTCGCCTTAACGGAGGCGATCCGATTTCTTAGATCCTTAAGGGAAGCCATTAAGGTGTGATCCTCTTGGAAGTGCCGCGGCCGCTAGTGCGACCGCGAACTTTCAATCTTATTCAAAGCCCTTAGCAAAGGCTTCAATGGCGTCTTTCAGGCGGGCTGTCAGGTCGTCATCGAGCGCCTTCTTGGAAGCGATTTCGCCCAGCAGATCTGCATGGTCTGTGCGAAGCGAAGCCAACAGGCCCTGCTCGAACTGACCAACCTGCGAGACTTCAAGCTTGTCCAAAAAGCCATTCACGCCCGCATAAAGAACAGCAACCTGCTCCTCGGTTTTCAGCGGCGAGAACTGAGGCTGTTTCAGCAATTCCGTCAAACGCGCACCGCGGTTCAGCAAACGCTGGGTCGAGGCATCAAGGTCGGAACCAAACTGGGCAAACGCGGCCATCTCGCGATACTGCGCAAGCTCGCCTTTAATCGAACCAGCAACCTGCTTCATCGCCTTCACCTGAGCGGCAGAACCCACGCGGGAGACCGACAAACCAACGTTCACAGCAGGACGGATGCCCTGGAAGAACAGATCGGTTTCCAGAAAGATCTGACCGTCCGTGATCGAAATCACGTTCGTAGGAATAAACGCGGACACATCATTGCCCTGCGTTTCAATGACCGGCAGCGCCGTCAAAGAACCCAAGCCGTTGTCTTCGTTCAGCTTGGCCGAACGTTCCAGCAGGCGGGAGTGCAGATAGAACACGTCACCGGGATAAGCTTCGCGGCCCGGCGGGCGGCGCAGCAGCAGCGACATCTGACGGTAGGACACAGCCTGCTTCGACAGATCGTCATAGCCGATCAGCGCGTGCATGCCGTTATCGCGGAAATATTCGCCCATCGCACAGCCGGTAAACGGTGCCAGATACTGCATAGGAGCAGGATCGGAGGCCGTCGCCGCCACAACGATGGAATATTCCATCGCGCCGCGTTCTTCGAGAATTTTCACGAACTGCGCAACGGTCGAACGCTTCTGACCAACAGCCACATAGACGCAATAGAGCTTTTCGCCCTCATCGCTGCCTGCGTGTGCCGGCTTCTGGTTGAGGAACGTGTCGAGAATAATCGCCGTCTTGCCGGTTTGGCGGTCGCCAATCACAAGCTCACGCTGGCCACGGCCAACGGGGATAAGCGCGTCGATCGCTTTCAGGCCGGTCGCCATGGGCTCATGCACGGATTTACGCGGGATAATGCCCGGCGCTTTCACGTCCACGCGGGCGCGCTGCTTGGCTTTGATCGGGCCTTTGCCGTCAATCGGATTACCGAGACCATCGACCACGCGGCCGAGCAGTTCTTTGCCCACGGGAACGTCCACGATGGCGCCGGTCCGCTTAACGGTGTCGCCTTCTTTAATGGAACGGTCATTACCAAAGATAACAACACCGACATTGTCGGTTTCCAGGTTCAAGGCCATGCCCTGAATACCACCGGGAAATTCCACCATCTCACCGGCCTGGACGTTATCCAGCCCATAGACACGGGCGATACCATCACCGACGGAAAGGACTTGACCGACTTCCGAGACTTGCGCCTCTTTGCCGAAATTCTTGATCTGGTCTTTCAGAATTGCGGAAATTTCCGCAGCACGAATATCCATGTTAGCCGACCTCTTTAAGTGCGAGCTTCAGGGAAGAAAGTTTGGTTTTAAGCGATGTGTCGATCTGGCGTGAGCCGACCTTCACGATCATGCCGCCTAGAAGCGACGGATCAACCGTCACGTCAAGCGCCACATCCTTGCCGACCACGCTTTTGAGCGTCGCCTTCAATTCTTTTGTCTGATCTGCCGTCAGTTTTTGCGCAACGGTGACTTCCGCAGTCGCTTCGCCACGCGCATCGGCCAAAATCTGGCGGAAGGCACGGAGCATGTCTGGCAGAACAAAAAGGCGGCGGTTGCCCGCCACAACATTCACGAAATTGGCTGTCAGGCCCGAAATCTTGGCCTTGGCCAAAACCTTGCTGATAGCAGCCATCTGATCTTCGGATGAGAATACAGGAGACCGGACCAACCGCATCAGATCGTCAGACCCTTTCAGCATGGCGTCCAGGCTGCCGAGATCTTTCTCGACAACTTTGGTCTTCTTCTCACTTTCAGCCAGTTCAAACAGCGCAGACGCATAACGCGCCGCAACATCGGATACCGGACCCGATTTTTCTGAAGAGGATTGAGACACGGTCTGTGTTCTTCTTCTCGGTAGCAGGCCCGGCGAGGACTTTCACACAATATGTGAAAAGCCGTCCGGGACGGTGTGAAAAATTGTTTTCCATCAAAGGCCTGATAAGCCGCACACTGCGGCCAAAACAGGCACACTTTGATGAAACCGCGCTTCCCCTAACACGCACTCAAATGAGTCGCAACACGGTGACCATGCCTCTTTCGTACCGATTGTCGCACCTATCAACAGCTGCTTGCACCGATCACAGCAAACCAAAGGCTTCCGCCGCGAATCTGAGCGGAAAATAAGCCGACAAAACCTCAAAGAAGGTCGCAACACAGCAATGGATGTTGAAAGTGCGGTCAGCGGCGAAAGAAATCACTCTGCCGATCACCGCAAATAGAAAGGCCAAGCCCAGCGCAAAATAGGTGAATGGCTGCGCCAACAGCAAGCAGGCAAGCCCCATGCCCACCCACATGCCACCAAACGGCCCGCGCACTTCCGACACGCCGTTTTGAGTCTTTCCATCGGTCGCAAGGCCAAGAAACTTCATAAAAGGACGCGGCGCAAGCATCAGGCCAAGGCCAATGAGAACGGTTGCCAACGCTGTTATCCAAGCCAAACGCTCCGGCCATTGGTCGGGAAAGGAGATCTCAATCATTAAAGGAAGCCGCCGCTCTGATTCGCATTGGCCGTGACACTACCAGCCAAGAATGGCTTCCAAAAACGAAAAGCCGCCAAACGTGTGCATGGCCGGAATCGTCGCCAAAATAGCATCGCCCATAATCGCGCCCATATGCTGCGGATTGTGCACCCTGTCGACGACAAATGCGAGAATGCGTCCGAAACAGAAAAAGCCGAAAGCAAATGTGAGAATAATATACGGACGCGGTTCACTCAGCAGGATGTAAAGCGCCACACCAACGTAGAACCCTCCGAGCGCCCCACGAATTTCAGACAGACCAAATGCCCGTCCGTCTGCCAGCGCCAGTCCCGTCCACCGCATGATCATGCGCGGCGCGAATAACGTGATCAATCCACCAGCCAGCGCAATCAGCAAAACGAGAAAAGCCAGCGTCTCGCTGGATGATGATGGCAGGGAAAAATTCAACTTGGCATTCTCCAAACGGGCGTGCGGGGCAGCAGTTGCAAATGTGAGACAAAAGGTAAACTTGCGCCACTGCGTCAGAAAGCGCACTTAGCTGCAAAAGTACCCCAACCAAGAGGCGCCCCATGCAAGAACTCATCACCAGAATCACCGAAACTGTCGGCATTGACGAGAACATGGCCAATCAGGCCGTTGGCACCATTTTGGGCTATGTCCAAAACATGGGCGAAGATTCAGCTGTTGCAAGTTTGCTGGAGCAAATCCCCGGGGCTGCCGATTTCATCGCACAATACGGTAGCAGCGCAGCAGAGGCCGTTGAGGGCGGCGCGGCGGCGGCTGGTGGAGGCATCATGGGCACCGTCATGGGCCTCGTCTCCAAGGTTACTGGCGGCGAAGGCGGCGGCATGATGGATGTGGCGCAAGGCTTAATGTCCCAAGGCCTCGACATGGGTCAGATACAAGGCGTGGCCACCGAAACCTTCGCTTACGCCAAAGAGCAAGCTGGAGAAGACGTGGTGAATCAGATCACCAGCAAAATCCCCGGCATCGGCGCGTTTCTTTAAGCGCGGCACCATCTGCTATTGCGCGGCTGCTCGCCCAATGGCCCGGCGACGCAGCGCCAGTAGTGCATGAACCAAGATGGCCAGCGCATAAATCACAGCCAGCGCGACAATGAGTGCCGCGCGGTTTCCATCACCGAGAGCCAAAACCAGCAGCAAGATGGGCGTGCCCAGCAAGTTGCCGATATTGCCCGTTTGCGCCATCAATCCGAAGGCCAAGGCCTGATCTTGCACAGCCGAATTCAGTTCCGGCACCGCTGAAAAGCTGGCGCCTTGCACCAGACCCAACACCGCAAACAGAACCACAGCCCAAAGAGCAAGGTTTTCGCCTCCAAAACCAAGTATCACGACTGCAATCGCCAAGGCTAAACCCGCCACAACAACGCTGACACTGCTGGCACGGCGTATCAGCAAAGGCACGATGGCAAGTGAAACGCCAATGCTGACAAGAGACATGCGCGAAAGGGTTGGGCCCGCCTGATCGGCTGGTAAAAGATCAGGCACAACTGCCAACAGAGCCACAAAAGTGAGGGTGTAGAAAAACCAACCCGCTCCCGCAGCTGCGACAAAGGGCGAGCTGTAAGCCTGTGCGTGACGTTTGAACCAACCATTGGTGGTTGGGCAGTGAGCAACAGGCTCCACCGATGGCACAACCAGCGCGATCAGGATGCCCGCCACGACCAGCACCGTTCCATGGGCCAGGAACAAGCCAGTTAAGCCGTAAGTTTCGACAAGCGGCAGCCCCACCCAAGCCACCAGCGCAAACGCAACGCCGAAAAACGTGCTCCACAGCGTCATGGCAGCCCCGAGAAAACGCACAATGGCAATCTGCCCGATCAATGTCGGAGCGCCGACCACGATGGCAAGATGCGCTGCTCCTTCAACAACGCGGCTAAGCAACATCCATTCAAAAGACGGCAACAACGATTGATAGAAAGACGCCGCCGCGCCAACTCCCATGCCCACGAGGACAAGCCGTTTTGCGCCAAGCCGACCAACCAGCTCTCCCGCCACAATTCCAAGAACCGCTCCCACCAGACTGAGCAGTGACAACAGCCAGCCCAGTTCAGCCCCGGCATCGGGATAGACCATGCGCAGCGCGGGAAACGGAACCGCTATTTTTGCAAATTGGGCGGCAGCGCCCAGCCCGGCACACCACAGCAGCAGGATCAACAGCAACGCCCTCACAGGAAACTCTGCGGGTCAACATCCACCTGCACCCGCACCGAGCCGCGCTCCTTTGGTCCTGCTGCCAGCCACGCCCGCAGCCATGATTGCAGATCGTAGGCACGGGGCGCGTGAACCAGCAGACGGTAACGGTGCCGCCCCCGCACCAGCGCCATCGGCGCTTCGGCAGGGCCAAGAATGTGCACGTCGCCCGATTGCGGCGCGGCGAATTTCATTTCGCGGGCATGAACCTCGACTGCCCGCTTGTCCTCACCCGAAACGATGATCGCCGCCAACCGCGCAAACGGCGGCAGACCCGCAGACTGGCGAAGTCCGATCTCGCGCTCGTAGAACGCCTCGCGGTCACCCGCCTCAATTGCCTGAATCACCGGATGCTCCGGCGCATAGGATTGCAACAGACCAACCGACGCGCCGCCTGCTCGGCCAGCACGGCCCGTCACTTGGCTCAAGAGCTGAAACGTCCGCTCCGCCGCCCGCGGATCGCCGTTGGCAAGTCCCAAGTCAGCGTCCACCACGCCAACGCAGGTCATCAACGGAAAATTATGCCCCTTCGCCACCAATTGCGTGCCGATGATAATATCCGCCTCGCCCTTCGCAATCGCTTCCAGTTCCAGCCGCAGCCGTGTCACCCCGCCCAGCATGTCCGACGACAAAACAATGATCCGCGCATCGGGGAAGGTCTCATCCACCTCTTCCGCCAGCCGCTCGACACCGGGCCCACAGGCCACAAGATGATCAAGCGTGCCGCATTCGGGGCAGGCCTCCGGCGTCTGTTCCGAGTGGCCGCAATGGTGGCACTGCAGCTGGTTGCGGAAGCGATGCTCCACCAGCCAGGCCGAGCAATTCTTGCACTCGAACCGATGTCCACAGACACGACACAGCGTCAGCGGCGCGTATCCACGGCGGTTGAGAAACAGCAGCGCCTGCTCGCCGCGCCCCAGCGCCTCTTCCATCGCCTTCGTCAAAACCGGCGAGATGAATTTGCCCCGCGGCGGCGGGTCTTTGCGCATGTCGATGACCGACAGATCCGGCAGCACCGCATCCGCGTGTCGCGCCTCAAGCCGCTCGTGATGATAGCGGCCCGTCTGCGCGTTCACCCGGCTTTCCACCGACGGCGTGGCCGAGGCCAGCACGCAGGGGAAATTTCCCAGCGAAGCACGCACCACCGCCATGTCGCGGGCATTATAAAATACGCGGTCTTCCTGCTTGTAGGCGCTGTCATGTTCCTCATCCACGATGATCAAGCCCGGCTCACAGAACGGCAAAAACAGCGCCGACCGCGCACCCGCCACCACGCGCACACGCCCCTCAGCCACCTGCCGCCAGACCTTCTCCCGCGTCTTTGGCGCAAGGCCCGAATGCCACTGGGCAGGCGGCGCGCCGAAGCGTTCCTCAAAGCGGTCAAGAAACGTTGATGTCAGCGCGATCTCCGGCAGCAAAATCAAGACCTGCCGCCCCTGCTCCAGCGCCGCCGCAATGGCTTCGAAATAAACCTCCGTCTTGCCCGAACCCGTCACGCCGTCCAGCAACGTGCAGGAAAACTTCTCCTCCCGCACCCGCTCCACCAGCGCATCGGAAACCGCTCGCTGATCGTCCGACAGAGCCACCGCCAGCGCCTCCGCCTCCTCGCCACGAAACGGCGGCGGCACGACCGGACCGGGCGGGATTTCGATATCCTCAAAAAGCCCCTGCTTCACCAGCCCATCAACAACAGACGTGCTCACGCCGGAAGCGTGCGCCAGACCGGAGCGCGTCCACGCCATATCGTTCTCAAGCAATTCCATCACCCGCCTGCGGGCATCCGTCAGCCGCTCCGGCGTGCCACCCAGGTAGCGGATGCCGGCAATCGCAGATTCCGGATCGAGCGCACCGGGCGCGCGCAGCACCATGCGCAACACCATGCCCGGCGACGAGACGGTATACTGCGCCACCCAATCGACAAACTTGCGCATGTCCGCGGCCAGCGGCGGGCAATCGAACTTCACCTCCACAGGCCGCAGCTTTTTCGGATCGACTTCCTTCGCCTCATCCGGCGCATCCCACACCACCGCCGCCACCTTGCGCGGCCCCAGCGGCACTTGGACGAAATCGCCCGGCGCGAGGTTCATCCCCTCCGGCACGGCATAGGAATACGCCTGCTCCGCCGGGATAGGCAGCAGCACGAAGACGGTTTGCGTCTTGCCAAACAGATCATCACCCGCTGCGCTCAAACACCTGTGCCTTAATTTCCGTGACCTTCTCCCTCAGGTTCGCTAAAGCTGACGTCAAATCAAGGCCAGCCGCACCGCGCACAGGCCAAAAGCCGCAACTTCTGGAGACAAGCCCCATGAAATTCTTCCTCGATACCGCAGATGTGGACGAAATCCGCGAATGGAACGCCACCGGCCTGCTCGACGGCGTGACCACCAACCCCTCGCTGATTCTTAAATCAGGCCGCGACATTAAAGAAGTGCTGGCCGAGATTTGCGACATCGTCGACGGTCCCGTCTCCGGCGAAGTCGCCGCCACCGACGTTGATACGATGATCAAAGAAGGCAAGGCGCTGGCGTCAATCGCCGACAACATCTGCATCAAATTGCCGACCACGCTCGACGGCATCAAGGCCTGCAACATACTCACCAACGAGGGCCACCAGACCAACCTGACGCTGTGCTTCAACGCCACGCAGGCATTGCTGGCTGCCAAGGCAGGCGCGACGTTCATCTCCCCCTTCATCGGCCGCCTCGACGACATGGGCATCGACGGCATGGAACTCATCGAAGACATCCGCGCCATCTACGACAATTACGATTTCGAGACAGAAATCCTCGCCGCCTCCATCCGCACCACAAACCACGTCAAAGACTGCGCGATTGCAGGCGCGGATGTGGCAACAATCCCCACCAGCACGATAGCCAAACTGCTGGACCACCCGCTCACGGAAAAAGGTTTGGCCGCGTTCCTTGCGGATTGGGAAAAGACAGGTCAGACGATTGGGTGAGGCGGAGATGAACAGCGGGGCGGTTCTGTTCACTCACCGTAAACAGCAGCCATGATCCGCCACATCGTCCTCATCAAATTCAAGCCGGATACTGACGAAGCCAAGATCGCTGAAATCTTCGCAAGCCTTTCCGCACTCACGGACAGGCTCCCCGGTGCCCAAAATTTCACCGGCGGACGCTCCCAGAGCCCCGAGCAAATCGAACGGGGCTACATGCACGGCTTCGTCATCGATTTCGAAAGCTGGGCCGATCTTGAAGCCTACGCCCAACACCCCGACCACCGCACACTAGGCACCCAACTCACAGAGAACGCCGTTGGCGCACGAGACGGGATACTGGTTGTGGATTTGGAGGTATAGGGGGACGAGACGTGCTGTGTGGTTGGCAGCAATGCGGACAAAGTGACCAAAGCAGCCCTGTCGCTGGACGACACCTCCTTTGGATTTTCTATTTATGCGTCTGGACGGATGGTTCGGCGTGAAGGGATGTTGTAACCATACAGTTCAATCAAACGATTACTGTTACTTCCGCAAGGAAATTTTATTGGCTTACGATCTTGTTCACTGGATGACGTTTCTATCTGCGGCGGTTTTGCTGAACTTGTCACCAGGCTCTGATATTGCCTTCATACTCGGCAACACGGTCAAAGGCGGAACCCGTGCTGGCTTTGCGGCAATATTGGGCATTTGGACTGGCGCTCTGGTCCATGTTCTGCTGGCGGTTATTGGGGTCTCTGCCATTTTAGCAACATCTGAAGTCGCTTTCACCATCGTGAAATGGGCAGGGGTCGTGTATCTCGTATGGCTTGGTGTGCAAATGATCCGCTCATCTGGGGGTGCTTTTGTCACCGATGATGTTCAAGCAAAGCAAACTTTCTGGCCAATCTTCAGGCAAGGTGTACTAATCGACCTGCTTAATCCGAAAGTCGCGATATTCTTCCTCGCATTCCTGCCGCAATTTGTCGTGCCGGGCGCAGGCTCTGTGCCATCGCAACTGCTGCTGCACGGCGTCCTGATTATCGCCGTGGCGGCTGTTATCGAACCACCTCTAGTTATGGTCGGTGGAAGGTTCACCGAACGGCTGCGCAACAGTCCCCAAATAGCAAAATGGTTGGATCGAGCGCTTGGCGCTTTGCTCATAGCTCTCGCTGGTCGCCTGATGACTTTGCAACGTTGATTGTGTAAGGCTTTACGAAACAGAATCGAGCGAAACGACCATTGGCGACGCAATCTCTGACGTCAACTTTTGCCTGTAAATTTGCCTTTCAACTGTCGCAAAAACCATGGTTTTGGCGACAACGAAGACCAGCAAAGCGGACAAAACTGCCGTTTCCATATGCTAATTCGAGGTCTGGTTTTCACGTTGGCAAATGACTAGGAATTCTAAAAAGTTGTAAAATTTTTAAGGATTACAAAATGAAAGCGCACATCGTTTTAGCTCATCCAGAACACAAGTCCTTTAATAGTAGTCTTGCACGTATGACAGAGCAGCTACTGAGCGAGTCTTACGAAGTTACGTTTTCCGATCTTTATGCCATGCGGTTTGATCCCTACGACCGCCCGGAGCATTATGACGACCAACGCGATCTGGCTGGTTTTCATGTGCAATCGGAGCAGCGCCGTCATGCGGAGGCTGGCACAACACCGACGGATATCGCCGCTGAAGCCGATAGATTGATCAATGCAGATCTTTTGGTCGTCCACTTCCCGCTTTGGTGGTTTGGAATGCCAGCGATCCTAAAAGGCTGGATCGACCGGGTCTTTGTCTACGGTTCCGTTTACAAGAGCACCATGCGGCACGACCTAGGCATCTGGCGTGGCAAGAAAATGATTGCTTGTGTTACGACAGGGTCATCTAGCGATGCATGCAGCCATGATGGGATCGAAGGAGACACGTATTTGCACCTTTGGCCACTTCTCTACCCGTTCCGCTACATTGGCTTTGACGTCTTGGAGCCATTCGTCCTTCACGGCGTTGGCAGCACATCCTATTTGGAGGGGATCGATCAGGGACTGGGTGAACTTAAACCGCTGCTTGATCAGTGGGGCGAGGCGCTTGAAACAATCTCTTATCGTAGAGTGACGCCCTACAATAGGGACGATGATTTTGATGGGAAGAAACAGCTAAAGACAGCCGCAGCGATCTATTCACCGTTCATTTCATCGACCAAGCACGGTCCTTGGCCAGTTGCAGAGTCTGACTAAGCATTTGCTTTATAGCCGCCATTCATAGCAGTTGCAGCATCGGTCAAAGAGGGCTCGAAGCTGCCGTCGTAGGTTTTTGATGCACTCGAAATATTTCCGTTCAAGCACCGCACCCCAATTCGTCATTCCGGAGACGCCGGAGGCCGAGTCCGGGATCCAGTGCTGAGAGGGTGGCCCGCGCGGTTCTGGATTCCAGGCTCTGGCGATACCAGCCCCGGAATGACGGTGGCTAAGGTTCGGGTGAAGGGTGGTCAGCGCAGGAGACGGAACCGATAGGAAGAGCCGTTAGGCCCAGCCCTCAATGCCGGAAGTGCCGCATTCTCGTACGCACCGTCGCCAGACCCGCCTCATCTTCTGCCGCTATCAGGTCATTCTCCGCCCCAGTGCGGGGGGCTACGGAACGCCGCTTCATTCATCGATGCTGAATGCGAAACTCCGGCAGGGGGCAAAAGTTGATGACGCTGTGTGGGAAGCGGCGCACCAACTTTGGTCAATCAATGCTCCTAGCGGCGCTTCACGCGATGCAAGACGGCCAAGGCTGAAAGAACCACGAATTGGAAGCTTTGGACGATGGATGTGAACCGATTTGATGTCGATGTGGTCATAGCCCAGAAAATCATACCGCCAATTGCACCAAGCACTAGGTTCCAGAACACCACAGGGGCCGCAATCGGGAAGCCAAGATTGCCGACGAATTTCAAACAGAAGCAAGCATAGAGTATCGACGCACCGCCATAGGCATACCATGGTTCGATCTGCGCATTGCGCATCCAGAACATCAGGCCCAAGCCCGGTAGACCTATGGTGAAAGCGCACATCACACCGATCACCGGCATAAAGACAGAGATCATCACAATCTGAATGAGTTTTTCATCCGACACAGCGCGCCCATCTAATATAGAAAGGAAAAACCCAAGCAAAGTGACCACGCCAAAGAGCATGAATGCGCTGGCCCAACTGACGATATACGGAAACAAAACCCCATTCTGATTGGACGGAGCTGCGTTTTCATCGGTGACTGGCTGGTCTAATTTATCCATTTGGAAATATTACAATTCTCAAATTGAAAGCCCATTAAACGTCACGGTTACCACTTGACTAACGCTGGAGACCGGTTGGCATCCTACAGCTCCTCAATGCCGGAAGTGCCGCATTCCTGTGAACACCATCGCCAAGCCGGCTTCGTCCGCCGCCGCGATCACATCATCGTCGCGCATGGATCCGCCGGGTTGGATCACCGCCGTGGCGCCAGCTTCGGCGGCTGACAACAGCCCATCGGCAAACGGGAAGAACGCATCCGATGCCACTACCGAACCAACTGTTTTAGGCCCATCCCATCCGGCAGCTTCGGCGGCATCAACCGCTTTGCGCGCGGCGATACGGGAGGAATCCACACGGCTCATCTGGCCCGCGCCGATACCCACCGTCGCGCCGTCCTTGGCGTAGATGATGGCGTTCGATTTCACGTGTTTCGCCACGCGGAAAGCGAACAGCATGTCGGCCATTTCCTGCGCATTCGGCTGGCGTTTGGTGACGACTTTCAGATCGTCTGCCGTTACCCGCCCCGCGTCGCGCCCCTGGACGAGATAACCGCCCGCCACGTTTCGAACGGTCAGCCCCGCCTCAGCAGGGTCGGCCATCGCGCCCGTCACCAGCAGGCGCAGGTTTTTCTTCGCCGCCAAAACTTCGCGGGCTGCATCATCAGCATCGGGCGCGATGATAACCTCGGTAAAAATCTCGACCATTTTCTCCGCAGCCGCACCCGTCAAAGGCCGGTTCATCGCAATGATACCACCGAAGGCGGAAACCGGGTCACAGTCGAAGGCCCGCTGATAGGCGTCCTCCAGCGTCTCTCCCGTAGCCACACCGCACGGATTGGCGTGTTTGATGATCGCCACCGCCGCTTGGTCGGCGTCAAACTCGCTCGCCAGTTCAAACGCCGCATCGGTGTCGTTGATGTTGTTGTAGGAAAGCTGCTTGCCCTGAAGTTGCCGCGCCGTCGTCACACCGGGACGCGCCACGCCGCCGCCATAAAGCGCGGCTTGTTGGTGCGGGTTTTCGCCGTAGCGCATCGTTGCCAAAAGCGGCCCGCCAAAGGCACGATTGGCAGGCTCGGCAACGTCAAATTGCTCAGCCATCCAGTTGGAAATGCCCGCGTCGTAAACAGCAGTGCGAGCATAGGTTGCCTGCGCCAGTTTCTGGCGGGTCGCCAAGCGCGATGCGCCATCGTTGTCCGCCAGTTCTGCAATAAAGCCAGCGTAATCATCAGGAGACGTCAGCACCGAAACATAAGCGTGGTTTTTCGCCGCCGCCCGCAGCATGGCAGGCCCGCCAATGTCGATGTTCTCGATGATGGTCGCCGCATCCGCACCGGATTTCATCACCTCCGCAAAAGGATACAAATTGACCACCAACAAATCGATCGCGCCGATGCCATGCTCTTCCATCGAGGCCACGTGGTCGTCCGCATCGCGGATCGCCAACAGGCCACCGTGGACAGCCGGGTGCAGCGTCTTCACCCGCCCGTCCATGATCTCGGGAAAGCCCGTCACGTCCGACACGTCTTTCACCGCAAGCCCCGCATCTTTCAGCGCCTTCGCCGAACCGCCGGTGGAGAGCAGCTCAACCCCGTGGGACGCCAAAGCCTTGGCCAGATCGATCAGGCCGGTCTTGTCGAAAACGGAAAGCAGAGCGCGCCGCACCGGAACACGGTCTGGCGCGGGAAAGGAACGGGACGCGATGGCCATGAGGGGCACTCGTCAGATGGGGTTGGCGGGATGCCTGTTCTTAAAGTCCGCGGGCCGATCAGGTCCAGTGCTGAAAGAAGTCATCCCCCGCCTGTTGGCGCAACGCCGTGCCGGCCTTTTCGCCCATTGCACGGGCCGCATCGACGCTCAGACTGCAAGTATCGGCAGCGTCATAGGCAGTCTGCCCGTCTTCAGAAAGGATCATGCCCTTGAACGAAATTGCATCCGTTCCGATTTGCGCAAGCCCCGCAATCGGCGTGCGGCAGGAACCATCCAGCGCCCGCAGGAAGGCACGCTCGGCGGTCAGCGCCAATTCCGTATCGCCATCGTTGATGGCTGCCACCAATTCACGCGTCGCCACATCGTCCTCACGGCTTTCAATGCAGATAGCGCCTTGCCCCGGCGCGGGCAGAAATTTGTCCACTTCCATCAGGGAAGTGATCGCGTGATCCATGCCCAAGCGCCGCAGGCCGGCATTCGCGAGCAAGGTTGCGGCCACGTCGCCAGCCTCCAGCTTCGCCATGCGCGTCTGCACGTTGCCGCGAAACATCACGATTTCCAGATCAGGCCGCATGCGTTTCAGCAGGGCCTGACGGCGCAGCGACGAAGAGCCGACCACAGCGCCTTGGGGCAGATCTTGCACGCGCTTGGCAACCGGAGACAAAAACGCATCGCGCACATCCTCGCGCGGCAGATAGCAGGTAATCTCCAGCCCATCAGGAAGCACCGAGGCCATGTCTTTCGTAGAATGAACCGCCAGATCAATCTCACCATCAGAAAGCGCCAGTTCAATTTCCTTGGAGAAAAGACCCTTGCCGCCAACTTCGGAAAGCGGCCTGTCCTGCACCCGGTCGCCAAGCACGGAGATAACCTTGATTTCGAAAGCCTCTTCATCCATGCCATGAACGCTGGAAAGACGGGCGCGCACCTCGTGCGCCTGCGCCATGGCCAACGCGCTGCCGCGTGTGCCGATACGGATTTTGGTCATGCTGGTGCTCTCGCTCCCGAAATACTAAATGTCCAGAAAAGGCGACTTTCCCAGTGTCCAATTTGTCTAACCCAAGCGCAACGATTTCTCCAACCCCCAAGCGAAGCAAATGAGCCTTGTTCTCGGCATTGAAACCTCATGCGACGAAACTGCGGCCAGCGTTGTGCGCAGTGGCAGGCATGGTGACGGACCGGGCGAGATCGTTTCCAACATCGTACGCAGCCAGATCGCGGACCACGCACCATTCGGAGGCGTCGTGCCAGAAATTGCAGCCCGCGCGCATTTGCAAACGCTGGACGGCATCATCGAGCGGGCCATGGCAGAAGCTGAGGCAACGTTCCAAGACCTCGACGCCATCGCCGTCACCTCAGGCCCCGGCCTTGCTGGCGGGCTGATCGTCGGCACTATGACCGCCCGAGCGATTGCAGCGGTCCACAGCAAGCCTCTTTTCACGATCAACCATCTGGAAGGCCACGCTTTGACCGCCCGCCTCACGGATGGTGTCGCCTTCCCCTATCTGCTGCTGCTCGTCTCCGGCGGTCACACACAAATATTGTTAGTGCGCGGTGTGGGCGATTACGAACGCTGGGCAACCACAATCGATGACGCACTGGGCGAGGCTTTCGACAAGACGGCGAAACTGCTCGGCCTTCCCTATCCCGGCGGTCCGCAGGTGGAGAAAGCGGCCCGCAAAGGCGACCCGAAAGCCTTCGATTTTCCACGGCCCTTGGGTGGCCGCGAAACCTTGGACATGTCGTTTTCCGGCCTGAAGACTGCCGTTCGCAAAGCGGCACTGGCTGAGCCAGAGCGGGTCGACGATATCTGCGCCAGCTTCCAAACCGCCGTTGGCGACGTGCTGGCTGACCGTCTTACCCGCGCTTTCGAGCGGTTCAAACAGGAATACTCAAGACCCGCAGCCCTCATCGTTGCAGGCGGCGTGGCTGCGAACGCCTATCTGCGCGCCCGCCTGCAAACCATCACCCAAGGCAAAGACTGGCGCTGGATCGCCCCGCCGCCAAACCTTTGCACCGACAACGCAGCCATGATCGCCTGGGCGGGCGTGGAACGATTGGCCGCCAATTCCATTATCGAAGACGAAGGCATCCGCCCCCGCTGGCCGCTTGATCCGGACGCGGCCCAAAGGCTTGGTTCTGGAAAGAAGGGTGCAAAGGCATGAGCAAGATCGGTGTTGTTGGCGCAGGCGCTTGGGGCACTGCTCTGGCCCATGCTTGGTCACAGGCGGAAAACAGCGTGACACTGCTCGCCCGAACGGAAAAGGCAGCAAAAGTTATCCGCGAAACAGGAATGAATGAGGCCTATCTACCAGGCATCGCCCTGTCGGCATCGTTGCAAACAACCGCCAACCCCAGCGCACTCTCCAGCTGCGATCACATCGCGCTCGTTACTCCGGCACAGACCATTGGTGAAGTCTTTGAAAAGGTATCCCTGCATATCCCGCCCACTTCACAGATCATTTTATGCAGCAAAGGCATCAACAAACAGTCGGCGCTGACCCCATGGGGCATTTTGGGCAAGGTGGTGGATCAAACCCGCCTTGCCGTTCTGTCCGGCCCCAGCTTCGCCAGCGATGTTGCCCGTGAATTGCCCACCGCCATTACCCTTGCAATGGAAAACATTGCTGATGCGGAAAAATTATCAGCCGAGCTCAGCACTCCAACCTTACGGCTTTATGCAAGCGACGATACGATTGGCGTCGAACTGGGCGGTGCCTTGAAAAACGTGATCGCGTTGGCAGTGGGCATGGCACGCGGCTTGAACCTTGGCGCCAGTGCCGAAGCCGCCCTCATCGCCCGAGGTTTTGTTGAGATGCAGGCCACGATTGTGGGCCAAGGCGGTGAAGCACAAACGGTCTCCGGCCTTTCCGGATTGGGTGATCTTGTGCTGACCTGTTCCAGCCCCCAGAGCCGGAACTTTGCTTATGGGCAGGCTTTCGTCACAAGATCGCTTACGGATAACCAGCCACTAGCCGAGGGCGTGCATACGGCGCAGCGAGCGCTTCATTCCGCCAGACAAGCTGGGATGGAAGCGCCGATCATGGAAGCGGTGGTGAAAGTGCTCGACAGCGTCTGGACACCGCAAGAAGCCATGCAAAATCTGCTTGCACGACCGCTCAAACGCGAACATTGATTTTTCTCGACACCAAAACGACAGGAAAAACCCATGCAATATTGGCTCTTCAAATCCGAACCGTTCAAATGGTCTTGGGAGCAGCAAAAGGCCAAAGGCGAGGCTGGTGAGGAATGGGACGGCATCCGCAATTACCAAGCCCGCAACTTCATGCGCCAGATGGAACTGGGCGACCGCGCTTTTTTCTATCATTCCAACGAGGGTCTGGAAGTCGTCGGTATCGCGGAAGTCAGCGCTCTATCAGCGCCCGACTCAACGACAGACGACGAGCGCTGGGATTGCGTCCACATCCGTGCATTGGCCGACATGCCAAGGCCGGTGACACTGAAAGAGGTGAAAGCCAACGAAAAGCTGGCCGATATGTCCCTCGTCACCTCCATGCGCCTTTCGGTTCAGCCGGTGAAAGAGGACGAGTGGATCGAAGTGTGCCGAATGGGCGGGATTGACCCGCACACCTTAAAGCCGGTTTAGGGCTGCCGCTCCAGCGCCGCCCGCATCTTTTCCATCTCGGCGCGCATGGCTTTCATCTCGGCCAGCATCTGCTCCTGATCGGAGTGAAGTTGTCCCCGCTCCTCAGCGGCCAGCTCATCATGCTCCGCCTGCATGGCCGCAACGATGATACCGATAAACAGGTTCAGCACAGTGAAGGTGGTGGACATGATGAACGTGATGAAAAACAACCAGGCCCACGGAAAGACTTCCATCACGGGCCGCACAATACCCATGGACCAACTCTCCAGTGTCATGATCTGGAACAGCGAATAGGCCGACTTTCCAAGCGATCCGAACCATTGCGGAAAGGCTTCCGCAAACAGCCCGGTCGCCATCACCGCAAAGACGTAGAACACCAACGCCATCAGCACGACAATGGAGCCCATTCCGGGGATAGCGGCCACCAGACCAGTCACCACCTTTCGCAGAGAGGGAATGACCGAGAGCAAACGCAAGATGCGCAACACCCGCAAGGCGCGGATGACGGCAAAACCGGAAGAGGCGGGGATGAGCGCGATACCGACCACAATCAAATCGAACACCCGCCACCCATCATGGAAAAAGCGCAGCCGGTGCACGTAAAACCGCAAAAGCAATTCGATGACGAAAATGGCGAGGATAATTTTGTCGAGCGTTAGCAAAAACGGGCCAATAACCGCCATGACGGAAGGAGAAGTTTCCAACCCCAAGACAATGGCGTTCACCACGACCAGCGCGATGACGGTGTATTCAAAACGCTTGCTAGCGATCAGTTCGGCAACCTGCTCGCGCATCGGCATTGCCCTCGGCTTAAAAACGAATATCCGCCATGTAAGCCAAAAACAGCGCCAGTCCAGTAGCAAGGTCCACGCTTCCCGCACTCAGCGACAATCAGCACATTGTTGAAACCCCGTTCGCGCACTAGATGGGAGAGAACGCAAGAAACCGCCGAGGAAAACCATGGCCGACGTCAACCCGCATATCTTCCAGTGGAACGGTCCGCTTGGCTTGCCCGAATTCGACAAAATTGCTTCCACGGATTTCAAAGAGGCTTTCGACCACGCGCTAACGTTGGACCGCGCCCATATTGACGCCATCGCGGACAATGGGGCCGAGCCGACTTTCGAAAACACGATTGAGGCACTGGAGGGCGCGCATGACGCAAATGCAGAAGCCCTTTCACGAGTCGCATCGATTTACTGGAACCTCGTCGGCGCGGACAGCAACGACGATTTGCGCGCCATCGAAGGCGATATCGCCTCAAGACTATCGCGGCACAGTTCAGAAACCGCCACCAACAAAAAACTCTTCTCCCGCATAGACGCCCTTTGGCAAAACCGCGACAGCCTCAGCCTGACCCACGAGCAGGAGCGCGTGCTGGAACGCAAATGGAAAGGCTTCGTCAAAGGCGGGGCAGCCCTTCCCGATGCCGAGCAAAAGACGCTGGCTGACATTAACGCCCGACTGGCCGAACTCGGAGCGAACTTTTCGCAAAATGTGTTGGGCGATGAGAAAGACTGGTTTCTCATTTTGACCGACGAAGCCGAACTAACCGGTCTATCCGAAGGCCTGCGCCAATCCATGAAATCCGCCGCTGAAGAACGCGGTAAGGAGGGATACGCCGTCACGCTTTCGCGCTCCATCATCGAACCGTTCCTCTCATCATCAGACCGCCGCGATCTGCGCGAACAGGCTTATAAAGCCTGGCTCGCGCGTGGTGAAAACGAGGGCGAGCGCGACAATCGGGAAATCATTGCCGAGACGCTGAAACTGCGCCAGCAACGCGCCGAACTGCTGGGCCACGAAAATTTCGCCCGCTTCAAATTGGAAGACCAAATGGCGAAAACGCCCGAAGCTGTGGTGGAATTGCTGGAAACGGTTTGGGACAAAGCAAAAGCAAAAGCGGAAAAAGAAGAAGCCGACCTCGCACAAATGATCGCCCGTACCGGCGCCAACCACGACGTCGCACCATGGGATTGGCGCTATTATTCCGAGAAAGTCCGGGCTGAGAAATTCGATTTCGACGAAGACGCCATCAAGCCCTACCTGTCGCTCGACGCCATGATTGAGGCCGCCTTTGACGTGGCGACAAAACTCTTCGGCATTACGTTCAAAGAGCACAAAGACGCAAATGCCTACCATCCTGACGCGCGCATTTTCGAAGTTCTGAACAAAGACGGCAGCCACCGCGCGACGTTCATAGGCGATTATTTCGCCCGCACCTCGAAACGCTCCGGCGCGTGGATGAGTGCCTTTCAAGGCCAACACAAACTCGGTGAAGGCCAAGCGCCCATCATCATCAATGTGTGCAACTTTGCCAAACCGCCCAAGGGCCAGCCCGCATTGATCTCCATGGAAGACGCCCGCACGCTGTTCCACGAATTTGGCCATGCTCTCCACGGTATTCTGTCGGACGTCACCTATCCATCGGTCGCCGGAACCTCAGTCGCCCGCGATTTCGTGGAACTGCCGAGCCAGCTTTATGAACACTGGCTCACCGTCCCCGCCGTGCTGTCGCAACACGCGCGACACGTCGAGACAGGCGAACCCATGCCACGCGAATTGCTCGACAAGGTTTTGGCCGCACAGACATTCAATGCGGGCTTCGCCGCTGTAGAGTTCACAGCCTCCGCGTTGGTCGACATGGCCTTTCACACAGCCAAGGAAGTGCCGGAAGACGTCATCGCCTTCGAAAAACAGGAACTTGAACGCCTTGGCATGCCCAAGGCGATTTCAATGCGCCACCGCACGCCTCACTTTGCCCATGTCTTTTCCGGCGATGGTTACTCAGCAGGCTATTACAGCTATATGTGGAGCGAAGTTCTGGACGCAGACGCTTTTTCTGCGTTTGAAGAGACCGGCGATGTTTTCGATATTGAAACCGCAAAGCGCCTGCACGACCACATCTATTCGGCAGGCGGCTCCGTAGACCCTGAAGAAACCTACAAAGCGTTTCGCGGCAAAATGCCGACTGCAGATGCCATGATCGAAAAGCGTGGACTGGGGTGAATTGCGCCGCGTCATCACAGATTGATCACGAAACTGTGTTCAACCGTTCTTTTTCCTGAAGCCTTTGGAGCCTATAGCTTCCTCCTATGAAACGGTTTTTGTCATATCTGATGATAGCGTGCTTCGTCGCGGCGGCCTTCACCGCCCGCGCCGACATGGATCATAAGGGGCTGCAGATCGCGTTGCCGTCGACCGCATCGGTTTTGCAAGGAAGCGCCGAGGATGACACGTTTCAGCCCGCAATCGAGGCCAAGAGCGAAAAGAAGCCCTGCAAATGCAAGGGCGACAGCAACGCGCTGGTCTGCGGAATAGCCCTCGATATGGCCTATGAGGCAGGCTACGCGGTGCCACGCTTAGCGAAAGACCGTTTCACGCTGTCGCGCACCGATGGCACATCAAGCCTCATCTACACACTGAAAAGACCACCACGATCCATCGCCTGAGATCTTGTTGAACGCTTTCGCGCGACCAACATTTACCCTCATGAGACAGTTTGATCACCCGCTGCCGACAGGTTCTTCAACCAACGGACGGTCGCTCAATCGGTCCGATTTGCAAAACGATTTCACCGATCAAAGATCGGAATTGGCAAAATGGTCATGGACGACACAAATTTTGAAACCGACGCAGGCAATCCATCGCGGCGCGCCTTTATTCTCACAGCAACCAGTCTGGCAGCGCTAACACTCGCCGGTTGCGCCCGCCGTGCTCCGGACGAGCCACGCAGGCCCCGCCTGCGCAGGCTGCGGCGCCTGCGCGAGCGCATCGCTGCCAGACCCGAACCCAACCTTTATCCAGCTCTGCTGAACGAGCAGTTTCCTATCGACGCAATTCCACCGGGCAAGCTGCCGAAGAAGTTCCACCGTCAGCGTGTGCCGTTCGACACGGCTGAAAAGCCTGGCACAGTCATCGTCGATACCGGCTCATTCTACCTCTACCACGTCGAAGACGGTGGAACTGCTATGCGCTATGGCGTGGGCTTGGGGCGTCAGGGTTTCGAATGGTCAGGACGCGCCCGCATCGCCTGGAAGCGCGCGTGGCCGACATGGACGCCACCGGAAGAGATGATCAAACGCGAGCCAGATCTTGCGAAGTGGTCGGCGGAAAACGGCGGCATGCCCCCCGGTTTGGACAACCCACTCGGCGCCCGTGCGCTGTATATTTTTCAAGACGGCAAAGACACGCTCTACCGTCTCCACGGCACGCCGGAAATTTTCAGCATCGGCAAGGCCGTCTCAAGCGGCTGCGTTCGGTTGGTCAATCACGACATCATCCACCTTTACGACCGGGTACGCCCCGGCTCGGCAATTATTGTGCGATAGGAGAGCGGGAATGGAAAAGATCAAGCAACCTTGCGCCAAACACGTGAGAGATAGCCGGAAACCGCACAACACAATGTCGGACGAACAGCTTGGAAGTGCATGGCTGGGAAAGGCGCGGGCGGCAGAGGATATAACCAACCTGCCGCTGGACGCAGCCGCTCGCCGCATAGGCTTCACACAGGCAGAAATTGACAGCTTAGAGAGACTATACGGACCCCTTCTGAGAGATGGCGGCTGAAATCAGCCGTCGTCTTCAACCGTATGGCGCGAAATCATGGGGATTTGAGTGATAATAAAAGCCATAGAAAGCCCGGTCATGCCCCAAAGCTTAAAGCCAACCCAGAAGCTCTCGCTGGTATTGCGCCAGACAACTTCGTTCACGACCGCCAAAAATAAAAAGAACAGGCCCCAACGCACCGTCAGCTTTCGCCAACCATCATCATCCAACGAAAAGGCCGGCCCCATGACAATTTTGAGCCAGCTTTTCCCCATCAGCCAACCCGTAATCAGCACAGTGCCAAACAGCGTGTTTATGATGGTTGGCTTTAATTTGATGAACAAATCGTCCTGCAAATAAAGTGTGAGACCACCGAATATGGACACGACAACCAGGGTCACGATGGGCATGGCAGGCAAGGTTTTGAACTTCAGCCAAGACATAAAAATCGAAATAGGCGTAGCGATCATCAAAACGATCGTCGCCAAGAATATCGGCTTCGCGAGCGCACCACTCATGCCGATGGCGTCAATGATCGACTGACCAAAGTAATAGCTCAGCGCGAACAAGGCGACCGGACCCAGCTCCAGCAGCATCTTCGTACCCGCATTTTCATCCTTCTTGTTTGTCGGCGAAGGAACACGGTTTTCGGTTTTTGGGGTCATTTGATCCATCGGTTTGATATGATGCACCCATCACCAAAGCGCAAGTCGCCGACCCGTGCCGAGTATGAGTCCAAGGTTCACCTTGCGGCACTATGGATTCCGCCGCGACACCGCCTTATAAGAGCGCTAACTTCGCAAGCCATGACCGCGATCAGGAGCCCGCTTTTATGTCACTCGACTCTTTCAGCTGCAAAAAAACCCTTTCCGTAAACGGCAAGGATTATGCCTATTTTAGCCTCGCTGAGGCAGAACGAAACGGCCTGATGGGCATTTCCAAATTGCCTTTCTCGCTGAAAGTGCTGCTGGAAAATCTTCTCCGTTTTGAAGACGGCCGTTCCGTCACCGCAGACGATATCCGCGACTTTGCCCAATGGCTTGATCACAAAGGCGCAACCGGCAAGGAAATCGCCTACCGCCCTGCCCGCGTGCTAATGCAGGACTTCACCGGTGTTCCCGCCGTTGTGGACCTCGCGGCCATGCGCGATGCGACACAAAATTTGGGCGGAAAGACATCCGCCATCAACCCGCAGGTGCCTGTCGATCTGGTCATCGACCATTCCGTTATGGTGGATAATTTTGGAGGCGCAGGCGCGTTCAAGGCAAACGTCGAGCGCGAATATGAGCGCAACGGCGAGCGCTACACTTTCTTGAAATGGGGCCAACAGGCATTTGAGAATTTCCGTGTCGTTCCTCCCGGCACCGGCATCTGTCATCAGGTGAATCTTGAGTATCTGGCACAAACCGTCTGGACCAAAGAGGTTGATGGCGAAACCATCGCTTACCCGGACACGCTGGTCGGCACCGACTCCCACACCACGATGGTCAACGGCATGGCCGTTCTCGGCTGGGGTGTTGGTGGCATCGAGGCAGAGGCTGCTATGCTTGGCCAGCCAGTCACGATGCTCATACCCGAAGTCATCGGCTTCCGCCTGCATGGCGAATTGTCGGAAGGCATCACAGCAACAGACCTTGTTCTCGTGATCGTTCAAATGCTGCGCGAGAAAGGCGTGGTGGGTAAGTTTGTCGAATTCTACGGCCCTGGCCTCGATAACCTTTCGCTCGAAGACCAAGCGACCATCGCAAACATGGCGCCTGAATACGGCGCAACGTGTGGCTTCTTCCCGGTCGACAGCGAAACGCTGAACTACCTGAAATCCACAGGCCGCGACGAAGACCGCGTGGCGCTCGTTGAAGCCTATTCGAAAGAACAAGGCATGTGGCGCACCGGCGACGCACCTGTCTTCACCGATACGCTTGAACTCGATCTCTCAACCGTTGTTCCCTCAATCTCCGGCCCAAAGCGCCCGCAAGACCGCGTGGCGCTGGACGTTGCAGACACAGAATTCGCCAAGGCTCTCGAAACACTGAAAGGCGGCCCGGTCATTGCGCCAGCAGCCGACGAAGCCGTCATGCGCTTCATGGGCGAAGGCGAAGCGCAACTGAACCCGGAGCCTATGCCCAAGAATACGATGGGTTATCCCGTCAAAAACACGAACTACAATCTTGGTGACGGTGACATCGTTGTGGCCGCCATCACATCGTGCACAAACACATCAAACCCATCGGTGCTGATCGCTGCTGGCCTCGTTGCACGCAATGCCCGCGCCAAGGGTTTGAACGTGAAACCTTGGGTGAAAACATCGCTCGCACCGGGTTCACAGGTCGTGACCGACTATCTCGATAAAGCAAACCTGTCCGCTGACCTTGATGCGCTGGGCTTCAACCTCGTTGGTTACGGCTGCACAACCTGCATCGGTAATTCAGGTCCACTGGCAGAAGAAATCTCCGAGGCTATCCATGAAAACGATCTGGTTGCTTGCTCGGTTCTGTCCGGCAACCGCAACTTCGAAGGCCGTATTTCGCCGGACGTTCGTGCCAACTATCTTGCTTCACCACCATTGGTGGTCGCGTACGCAATTGCTGGCACGATGCACCACAACATCGTCACTCAGCCACTCGGCCAAGACCAAGACGGAAACGATGTTTACCTGAAAGACCTTTGGCCAACGACCGAAGAAATCTCGGCCATCATGCGCGAAACGGTGACAGAAGAAATGTTCCGCACCCGCTATGGCGACGTTTTCAAGGGCGATGCCGCATGGCAGGGAATTCAGGTTGGCGAGGGCCAGACATACAGCTGGGATTCGACATCAACTTACGTCCAGAACCCTCCGTATTTCGACGGCATGACGATGCAGCCGGAGCCTGTGCAAGACATTGAAGGCGCGCGCCTGCTGTCGTTGTTTGCCGACTCCATCACCACCGACCACATCTCACCAGCCGGTGCTATCAAGGGCGACAGCCCCGCCGGCGCCTATCTCGTGGAACATCAGGTTCGCCCGATCGAGTTCAACTCCTACGGCTCACGTCGCGGCAACCACGAAGTCATGATGCGCGGCACGTTCGCCAACATCCGCATCAAGAACCAGATGCTGGATGGCGTCGAAGGAGGCTATTCCAAGCACTACCCATCCGGCGAACAAGGCGCGATGTATGACGTCGCTATGCGCTATGCCGACGAAGGCGTGCCGCTGGTCGTTATGGCAGGCAAGGAATACGGCACCGGCTCGTCGCGCGATTGGGCGGCAAAGGGCACCCGTCTTCTCGGTGTGCGTGCGGTCATCGCGGAAAGTTTCGAGCGCATCCACCGTTCCAACCTTGTCGGCATGGGCGTTCTGCCCGCCGTGTTTACCGATGGTGACAATTGGACGTCACTCGGCATGAAGGGCGATGAGAAAGTCACCATCCGTGGTCTCGACAACCTTACACCCCGTCAGGAACTTGAAGCACATATCGAATATTCTGACGGCACAACGAAAACCATCACAGTGCTGTCTCGTATCGATACAGAAGACGAATTGGACTATTTCCGCAGCGGCGGCATTCTCCATTACGTGCTGCGCAACTTGAACAGCTAGGTCTCGAAATTTAGTAATCCCCTTGGCCGATTTCTTCGACCAAGGGGATTTCTTTTTGACCAAAATCGACCAGACATCACGCCGCGCCACGCTATTGTGAATTGCATGTGACCCACACCTTCGGCACTTTATGGGCGACACAAAATCTGGGTTCCCTGATGTTCAATTTCCTCGCTCGCCATTGCTTCGCGCTTACATTGCTGGGCGGACTGACCGCTTTGGGTCTATCTGCACCATCTGTGCAGGCAGCGGAGCAGAAAATTGCAGTCGTTGAGTTGTTCACCTCGCAGGGCTGTTCTTCATGCCCACCTGCGGACAAAATTCTGGCACAGTACGCCAAGACCGAGGGCGTGCTCGCCCTTTCTTGGCACGTGGATTATTGGAACTACCTTGGCTGGCAGGACACATTCTCAAAAGCTGAGTTCTCCCAACGTCAGCGCCTCTACGCACAATCCTTCAAACGACGCGGCGTATATACGCCACAAGCCGTGGTCAACGGTCGCGATCATGCTGTTGGATCTCGCAAAGAAGATGTTGATGGCCTGATCAAGACCCATGCAGCTTCCGGCAAAGGTCTTAGTGTGACCTTAAAGGTGAATAAGACGAACGACACAATTCGCTTCACCAGCTCTGCAATTGCCAGTGATAAGAAGGTGACCTTGTCAGTCATCTATTTCGACAAGCAGCAGCAGGTTAAAATCAAACGCGGCGAGAACCGGGGCGAAACGATCACATATCATAATGTCGTACGCGATGTTTTCATGCTCGGCATGGCCGAACAGGGAGTGGTGGATGTAACACTCCCAAAGGACGCCCTGCGCATGAAGGGGCACGATGCCTGCGCGCTGATTTTGCAGGTTTTTGACAAAGATGGCGTGCCGGGCGAAATATTAGGCGCAAGTGTCATCGATGGATTGCGCGGAAGCTAACGCATCAGGCCGGCACTTCCTGCCCGTCCCACGCAAACACTTTGCCGGTGGCTGAAGCCCCCACACCATCAATTACATCCAGCATCTTCTCGGCTGCGAAGTCCGCAGTGAAAAGCTTACCTTCTGCAACATTGCTTTGAAAAGGCTTCGACAGATCGGTGTCCACCGTTCCAGGGTGCAGGCCGATAACTGCACTCTCTTTCCAACGCCGCCCATGCTCGATGCTGGCGGTCCGGATCATCTGGTTAAGCGCAGCTTTCGCAGAACGATAGCCATACCAACCACCGATGTGATTGTCTGAAATTGAGCCAACACGGGCAGACAAAGCAGCGAACACCGATTTGTCATCACGGGGCATCAGCGGCAGAAAGTGCTTCATCACCAGTGCCGGGCCAATCGTATTTACGAGATAAGTCTGCGCGAGATTATCGGCTTCCAGATACCGCATCGCCTTCTCTGGCCCAAAATCCGGCGTATGCAACAGGCCGGTTGCCACAATGATCAAATCCACACCCGCGCCGATCTTCTCAGCCGCAGCACAAATGCTGCCTTCATCGCCATAATCGAGCGAACCGGCAGATCGTGACAGGGGAATAATCTGTGCTTGCCCATAGCGGCTCTGGGCAGCTTCAACAAAGGCAGAACCTATGCCGCCGGACGCACCAACGATGACGACTTTGGATGGAGACCACGTCATTAAACAGGACTTTCATGGATGGCAGATTAGCGCCCAAAGTGCAGCAAGCCAAAGAGGCGAACAATCATGCGTCTTGCCGCATGGCTTGGATCAAGTTTCCATCCGCACCAGCAAGTCCTTAGCGTCAATCTGATCACCCGGCTTCACGTAGACCTCGGCAACAACGCCGTCAGCATCAGCATGGAGGGCCGTTTCCATCTTCATAGCCTCAATGGACAAAATCACATCCCCCGCCTTCACTTCCTGGCCTTCGGCAACGGTCAACGCAGAAATAACGCCCGGCATTGGCGCACCGACATGGGCATCATTGCCCTCGTCAGCCTTGGGTCGCGAAACAGCCGCTTCGCTGCCGTGCAGACGGTCCGGCACCCGAGCGCGGCGCGGTTGGCCGTTGAGTTCGAAGAACACCGTCTTCATGCCTTGGTCGTCCATATCGGAAATCGCCAGACAATGGATAATCAACACCTTGCCCTGATCAATCTCCACACGTGCCTCGTCGCCCGGCTTCATTCCGTAGAAATAGATCGGAGTGGGGAGGGCAGACATCGGCCCGTAGGCCCGCTGAGCCAGCGCATAGTCGGTAAAGACCTTCGGATACATCAGGTAAGACGCAAAATCCGTGTCGCTTGGCTTGCGGCCAATCTTTGTTTCACATTCGGCACGCAAAGCATCAAGATCAGCAGGCGGCAAAAGCGCGCCCACGCGGTCCGTCAACGGCTTTTCGCCCTTTAACACCTTCGCTTGCAGGGCGTCAGGCCAACCTTGAACGGGGAAACCAAGATCGCCACGCATCATGGAAACAACAGATTCAGGAAACGCCACGTCTTTGTTGGGGTCTTCGACATCCGCGCGGGTCAGCCCTTGGCTCACCATCATCAACGCCATGTCGCCAACAACCTTGGAAGATGGCGTGACCTTCACGATGTCCCCGAACATGTCGTTGACTTCAGCATAGGCCTTGGCGACTTCGTGCCAGCGCGTATCGAGACCAAGCGAGCGGGCTTGCTCTTTCAAGTTGGTGTACTGGCCACCGGGCATTTCGTGCAGATAGACCTCGGAGGCGGGCGATTTCACATCGCTCTCAAAAGCCGCGTATTGCGCACGCACCTGCTCCCAATACAGCGAAATCTGACGGATTGCATCGCTATCCAAACCAGGGTCGCGGTCAGAGCCGCGCAGAGCCTCAACTATAGAACCAAGGCAAGGCTGCGACGTACCACCGGAAAGCGCATCCATCGCTGCATCGACTGCATCCACGCCACTTTCGACCGCGGCCAAAACGGTGGCGGCAGAAATTCCAGACGTATCATGGGTGTGGAAATGGATTGGCAGGTCCGTTACATCACGAAGCGCAGGGAACAGAACGCGCGCTGCGGCTGGCTTCAGCAGGCCGGCCATGTCTTTGATCGCAATGATATGCGCGCCGGCCTCGTCCAATTCCTTGGCCATATCGGTGTAATATTTCAGATCATATTGGCTGCGGTTTGTATCCAGCAGATCGCCCGTATAGCAGATCGTGGCTTCCAACAGCTTGTCCGTCTCCAGCACCGCATCCATGCACACCCGCATGTTGTCGACCCAGTTCAGCGAGTCGAAGACGCGGAAAATATCTACACCGCCCTTCGCCGCTTCCTTCACCCAATGCTGCACCACGTTGTCCGGGTAGCCAGTATAACCAACGCCGTTGGAGCCGCGCACCAACGCTTGCAACAGCAGGTTTGGTGCCGCTTCGCGGATCTTCGCAAGCCGCTCCCATGGGTCTTCGGTCAAGAACCGCATTGCCACATCAAAGGTCGCACCGCCCCAACATTCCAACGACAAAAGTTGAGGCAGAGCTTTGGAATACGCCCCCGCTACCGCCACCAGGTCGGCCGTGCGCATGCGCGTCGCCAAAAGGCTCTGATGTCCATCGCGCATTGTGGTGTCGGTCATCAAGACCTGTTTTTGATCGCGCATCCATTTGGAAAACGACGCCGGTCCATCCCGCTCCAACCGCTGGCGTGTGCCATCAATAGTCTCGCCATCAAACCAAGGTACACGCGGCGCCTCCAGTCCTGGCAGTGGCTTGGCGCGGTCTCGCGCTTCAGGGTGACCGTTGACTGACACATCACCGATGTAGCTCAGAAGACGCGTTGCACGGTCACGCCGCTTAACCTCGTGGAAAAGCTCTGGCGTCGTATCAATGAACTTGGTTGTATAAGTGTTATCGAGAAATTTCGGATGCGTGATGATGTTCTCTAGAAACGTCAGGTTGGTCGCCACCCCGCGAATACGAAACTCACGTAACGCACGGTGCATGCGGGCAATCGTCTCCTGATACGTCGGTGCCCATGCCGTGACTTTTTCCAGCAACGGATCATAAAAGCGCGTAATCACCGCACCCGAATAAGCCGTGCCGCCATCGAGGCGGATGCCAAAACCTGTGGCAGCGCGATAAGCGGTGATACGACCATAGTCGGGAATGAAGTTCTGTTCAGGGTCTTCCGTCGTCACGCGGCACTGCAGCGCGTGGCCATTCAACCAGATCTTGTCCTGTGGCGGCACTCCCGATTCTGGCGTGCCGATCTTGTGACCGTCCACCAGATGAATCTGCGCCTTGATGATATCAATGCCTGTCACTTCTTCGGTGACAGTGTGTTCCACCTGAACGCGGGGGTTCACCTCGATGAAGTAAAAGGCGCCGGTATCGGCATCCATCAGGAATTCAACCGTGCCCGCACCGAGATAGTTGGTGTGATTGGCAATCGCCAGCGCATAGCCACAAAGCTCTTGGCGCTGCTCGTCGTTCAGGTAGGGCGCCGGTGCCCGCTCAACAACTTTTTGGTTGCGACGCTGCACGGAACAATCGCGTTCGAACAAATGCACCGCGCCGCCCTGCCCGTCGCCCAAAATTTGCACTTCCACGTGCCGCGCCCGTTCGACCAGTTTCTCCAGATAAATTTCATCTTTGCCAAACGCTGCCCGCGCCTCACGCTGCGCTTCCAGCGCCTCGCCTTCCAGATCATCGGCGGACCGGATTGTGCGCATGCCACGACCGCCACCGCCCCACGAGGCTTTCAGCATGATCGGATAGCCGATTTCGTCAGCCATCTTCTTGATGGCATCCATGCCTCCACTGGCCTCAATGTTCGGCAAGGGCTTGGTTGCCGGAACAACAGGAACACCAGCTTCAATCGCCAGATTGCGCGCCGCAACCTTGTTGCCCAGCGACCGCATCGTCTCAGCGCGCGGGCCGATAAAAGTTATGCCAGCCTCGTTACAGGCATCGACGAATTCAGGGCTTTCTGAAAGCAGGCCATAACCGGGGTGGATTGCATCCGCGCCCGACAGTTTAGCAACGCGGATTACTTCTTCGATGGAAAGGTAGCTTTCAATCGGCCCCATCGGTTTTGCCAAATGCGGGCCAGTGCCAATTTGATAGGCCTCATCCGCTTTGAACCGATGCAGCGCCAGCTTGTCTTCCTCCGCCCATATGGCGACGGTTTTCAGCCCCAATTCATTGGCGGCGCGAAAGACGCGAATGGCGATTTCCGAACGGTTGGCGACGAGAATTTTGGAAATTGCCATGGGTGATATCTACTGAACAAAAGGAGCCTGCAGCCTTTATAGAAACTACCAAGCGGCAGGGGAAGCCGTTGGACAGTTGGCAATTAGTCGATTGTTCTCCAGCGGCGGCTCGCTATCGCCCCATATGCTCGCGCGCCAAATGGATGACGAATTCCTCACGCAGGGCAGCGTCCGTCTCTTCGTCCACATGGTCCGGAAAGAACTCAGCCAGCACCTTCTTCTTTCGCTCTATCGCCATTTGCACGATATCCGGCTTGCCAAGCTCCACCCATTCCTTGGGCGAAAAGCGGTTGGCGAGATCAGGATACAGATATTCCCGTTGCATAAGTTCAAGCGTTTGCCCGTGGCCGAGATAGTGACCCGGCCCATCGACGCAAACGTCGCGCATTGCTTCGATGGAAAGCGTCTGATCGTTTACCTCAATGCCGCGAACGCATCGCTGGGCTTGGCCCAAGGCATCGTTGTCAAGAAACAGGCTTTCCAAACAAAAACCCATCAGCGAGCCGTGCATTCCTGCTGCTTCATAGACGAGATTGGTGCCTGCCATTCCAGCGAGAACGTAGGCAATGCCTTTCTCCCATCCAGCTTGGATATCCGGCATTTTAGCGTCGCACATTCCGGCAGCTGAACCGCCTGGCAGATTGTAGAAATTCGCCATCTGCCCACAAGCTGCAGTAAGCAAGGCCTGTTCACCAGATCCGCCAGACATAGCGCCCGTGCGCAAATCGGAAACGAACGGCCACGTGCCGAAGATCGCCGGATGACCGGGTGCCAGCGCATTGACATAGACCAAACCGGCCAGCACCTCCGCAACTGCCTGCACAACAGCACCAGCAATTGCGGCGGGAGCGGTCGCGCCGGCTTGGCCAGCGGACAGCAGCAAAACCGGCATCCCGCCTTTCACGCATTCTTCCAGCACATCGCAGGCATCGGCTGCAAAACGCAAAGGTGGTACAACGAAACAATTTGAATTGGAAACAAAGGGTCGCGCACGAAACGCTTCTTCGCCACCTGCCACTCTGTACATCATCTGCAAAGCATCCGGCACATAATCTGCCAGCGTGAATGACGTGCCGATATGCTTCGTCGTGCCGGAAAGGCAAGCGAAGAGCGTGTTGAGGTCCATCTCTTTGGGGTCTACCACATCCCGCGCCACCATCGGCCGCTGGAAGAAATGGATATTGTCCAACCCCTCCACAATCCGCGCAGCATCGTAAATATCGCGCAAATAGCTCTCGCGGTATTCGTTCTTCTCCACGTCCACCACATGAACAGCAGCGCCCGCAGTGCCAAAATGAACCTTGGAACCCTGCGGGTGCATGTCGTGTTTTGGGTCGCGCCCGTGCAGGGCAAAGTCCCGGTTGGCAGAAGCGACAACACCCATCACCACATCACGGGGAAAGCGGAGCCGCCCATCTTCGCCATAGATTGCGCCCAGGCTTTCGCAGGCTTCGATGCAGGTGGGTGTCGCCTGCGACAGGCCGATATTCTCCAGCACGTCGAGCACAGCTCCGTGGACCTTCTCCACATCCGCTTCCGACAGCGGCTTGTAGGTCGTGCCTTCAAGACCAGCTCGAATGGGCCTTACATCATCAGCAAGGGGGGCAGCCCGCAAATTGCGGCGCGCGTTGCGACCGCCCGAACGTGCGACACGAACCGGCGCTTCTTCTGTGATCGACATGTGCAACCTCCCTTGCAAAAATATCCCACAAAAAAGGGCGCCCACAGGGCGCCCTCAACAAATCTCTATGCGCTGCCTTTCGCCAGCAACGCATCCACTTGAGTTCCGCTCATTCCTAAAGCCAGAGCCGAGAAATCACCGTTTTCGATCATCGCTTTGCCAATGTCGTGGACGATCTTGTGCGTCACACGCGAAAGCGCCGATCCAACCGATATTCGCGCCGCCCCCGCCTTGGCGAAATCAACCTTCGAGTATTTCACGAATGGCCCAGCGCACAGTGCGTTCACAGGCACGCCGACCGATGCACAAATCAGCTTCAAGTCTTCCATCGACGCGGGCATGGGAATGTAAACGCAATGCGCGCCCACCTCCTCATAGGCCTGAATGCGGCGGATCGCTTCGTCGAGATCGTAAGAGCCGATCATCACCCCATCGGCACGGGCACAAACGGTGAATTCGAACGGCAACGCTTCCGCCGCCTCTACCGCGGCTTCCATGCGAGCAACGGCGATATCGAAATCGTAGGAAGGTTTGGCAGTCTCCATCGTCGTGTCTTCCAGCGTGCACCCGACAAGACCAACTTCCGCCGCCAGTTCGATCATCTCGGCCACGCCAGCCGGGTCATCCGCATACCCGTTCTCCAGATCAGCAGACACGGGCAGCGACACCGCACGGCAAACATCTTCGCAATGATCCAACATCTGATCGCGCGTCACCTTGCAGCCGTCCGGCTCGCCCACGGTGAACGCGAAACCAGCCGAGGTCGTCGCAATCGCATCTGCGCCCAATGCTGCCAGCATCTTGGCCGAGCCTACATCGTAAGCGTTCGGCAGCACGAACGGATCGCCCGGCGTATGCATCTCACGAAAGTCTCGCGCTTTTTCAGCTTGATCGGTCATATTCGTCTTTTCCAACTCTTAGGAGTTCAAGTAGCCAGCCACGAGCGCAACAAATGCGCCAACATGAACCACCATGATCGCCTTGTCTTTCCACATCCAACCAACGCTAAACCAAAGCACAATACCAACCACAAATGCATACACATTCCACGGCGTGACATTCATTCCAGTCAGACCATAACCGATCAATTGGATGATGGTCGCGGTCCATTTAACAACATCGACACGCTGAAAACCCGGCGCGTGCGGAGCAGGATTATCGGTCATATTCTAAGCCTTCACCCGTTCGCTTTTGGGGTCATACATCGGGCGCAAGCTCGCCTCTGCCGCAACACGCACGCCTGCAATCTCAATCTCGTAGTTTGATCCCAAAACATCCTCCGCACTTTCGCCCTCGCACGGCACGTAGCCCATGCCAATGGCGCCACCGAGTGTGTGTCCATAATTGGCCGATGTCACGTAAGAAACGATTTCGCCATCGCGCACGATTGGCTCGTTGTGATAGAGCAGCGGCTCTGGTTCGCGCAGCTTGAACTGCACCATGCGGCTGGATAGCCCAGCTTCCTTCTTGCGCAACACCGCTTCGCGCCCGATGAAAGCCTCCTTGTTCAGCTTCACCGCAAAGCCCAGCCCCGCCTCCAGCACATGGTCTTCCTCGGTAATGTCATGGCCGAAATGGCGGAAAGCTTTTTCGATGCGCAGCGAATCCATCATGTGCATTCCGCACAGCTTCAGCCCCATATCTGAGCCCGCCTCGCTCAGCACCTCGAAAGCGTGGGCGCACATATCACTGGTCATGTAGAGCTCCCAGCCCAGCTCGCCCACATAGGTGACGCGGTGAGCGCGGGCGAGGCCCATGCCAAGCTCGATCTCGTGCGCCGTTCCAAACGGGTGGTTGGCATTGCTCCAATCGTGGGGCGAAACCTTCTCCAGCAGGGTCCGAGCGTTAGGCCCCATCACCGCCAAGACACCTTCGTTAGCCGTCACGTCCACGATGGCAACTGCGAAGTCGCCGATATGGCGACGCATCCACGAAAGCTCCCGCGGCACGGTCGCCGCTGGCGTGACGACGATGTAAGCCGTCTCGGAGAGGCGCGTGACCGTTACATCGGCTTCAATGCCACCGCGCTCATTCAAGAATTGCGTGTAAACGATCTTGCCCACCGCGACCGAAACATCGTTCCCACAAATACGGTTCAGAAACGCTTCCGCATCGCGCCCCTCAACGCGGATTTTGCCGAAAGAAGACATATCATACATGCCCACATTGGTGCGCACCGCCTCGTGCTCCCGTCGCGCGTTCGCGAACCAATTCTGGCGTTTCCATGAATAGTCATATTCGCGCTTTTCGCCATCATCGGCGAACCAATTGGCACGCTCCCATCCCGCCACTTCGCCAAACACAGCGCCCTTGGCTTTCAAATGCTCATGGAAAGGCGTGCGGCGCACACCCCGCGCCGTCGCCATCTGGCGAAAGGGAAAATGGTCGGCGTAGAGCAGACCCAAAGTCTCCGTTACGCGGGCTTCCAGATAGGTCTTGTTCTTCATGAAAGGCTGCATCCGGCGGATATCAACATCCGACAGATCAAACGGCGGATAGCCGTGCTCCATCCAGTGCGCCAGCGCCATGCCAGCACCGCCAGACGATTGAATACCGACCGAATTAAAACCGGCGCAGACAAAGAAATTCTGCAATTCAGGCGCTTCGCCCAGGTGATAGGCATCGTCCGGCGTGAAGCTCTCTGGCCCGTTGAAAAACGTATGAATACCCGCTTCCGCCAGCGCAGGAAAACGGCTCACTGCCTTCTCAAGGATAGGCTCGAAGTGATCGAAATCTTCGGGCAACTGATCGAAGCAGAAGTCTTCAGGAATGCCTTTGACAGCCCACGGCTTAGAGACAGGTTCAAACGCCCCCAGCAAGATCTTGCCCGCATCTTCCTTGTAGTAGGCGCATTCATCCGGCACCCGCAGCACAGGCAATTGGGTCAATCCTTCAATGGCCTCGGTCACGATGTAAAAGTGCTCGCAAGCTTGCAGCGGCACCGAAACACCCGCCATGCGCCCAACCTCATGCGCCCACATGCCTCCGCAATTGACCACATAATCGGCATCAATCATGCCTTCGTCATCGATGCCGTCGCGCTTCCATGAAACACCGGTGACACGTCCATCAGCCTGATGAATAGCGGTGACCTTCACCCCTTCAATCACCTGCGCTCCATTCATCCTCGCCCCTTTGGCGAGCGCATGAGCGATGTTGCCGGGGTCGCCCTGCCCGTCCTTCGCCAAATAAACCGCGCCCGTCACATCATCGGTGTTGAGATGCGGATAGCGTACTTTTACATCGGCTGCGGAAATCTCCTCGATCTCCACCCCGAAGGCCCGCGCCATTGAGGCCTGCCGATAAATCTCTTCCCGCCGCTCATCAGTCAGCGCCACCGTGATTGACCCGCAGCGGCGAAAGCCCGTCGCAACGCCCGTCTCCGCTTCTAGCTCGCCGTAAAGTTCCTGCGAATATTTCGCCAACCGCGTCATGTTCTTCGTCGCACGAAGTTGGGCGATCAGGCCTGCTGCATGCCATGTCGTGCCGCTGGTAAGCTGTTTGCGCTCCAACAGAACAACATCTTTCCAGCCCAGTTTCGCGAGATGATAGGCCACCGAACAACCGGCAACGCCACCACCAATGATGACCGCACGGGCTTTTGAAGGAACGGGTTTCGCGTTCATCAGAACCTCCCCACAAGTGTGTGGCCAGCTGCCGTCAGGCGTTGCGCCAATTTTGCGATATGTGCGGGGCCGACTTCGCAGCACCCGCCGACCAGAGTTGCGCCCTGCTCCACCCAGCCCATGACGTGGTTCGCATAGGCATCGGGCCCCAAATCGGTTCGTTTGCCCATGCCTGCGACCGTACTGCCCAATGCCAAATCGCCCGCAGCATTGGTGAAGCCGTTGGCCCAGCCGCCATAGGGCAATCCGGTTTCAGCCATGATCGGCAGCGCCTGCGCGACCGCTTCCGGCCAAGAGCAATTGATAGCAACAGCCGCCGCGCCAGCTTCTTTCGCTGCGGCAGCGCCTTGGGCCACGCTTTCGCCGGAACGCAGTTTGGTGCCGTCATCGTCTTTTGCACTCATGCCACACCAGACTTCACAGCCAACTTCAGCGCCTGCGGTGACGGCTGCGCGAATTTCTTTCACCGAGGAAAGCGTCTCGCAAATGATCACATCCATCGCGTCCTTTTGCAGAGCAACAATGCGCCGATAGGTGGCAAGGCAAACTTCGTATTCTGGTGCTTTGTCTGGATGGTAGGAGCCAAAAAGCGGCGACAGGCAGCCACCCAAGGTCACACTACTATCGCCAGCAGCCGCTTTCATTATAGCCATGGCTTTTGTCTGCAGTGGCTCGAACAAATCTTCGCTTGCATCCCGCGCCAGCCGTTCCGGCGTCGCAGAATAGGCGTTCAACGTCATAACCTTGGCGCCAGCCTCCACATAGTCACGGTGAACAGCTTCCACGATTTCCGGCTCGTCCATCATCACCTTGGCCGACCAAAGCGGCGATGGTGGCTGGCTGGAACGGGCGATCAGTTCCTGACCCATCCCACCGTCCAGAAAGACGATGGCGTTCACGCCCGTATCCTCTCATTTGCCGGATCCCAAAGCGGCTCGTCTTTCTCGACAGTCGCAGGAAAACGCTCCCCGAAAATCTCTATCTCCAACTGCGTGCCCGGCTTGGCCAGATCAGCCTTGATCGTGCCAAGTGCGATAGATTTTCCGACGCGGTAGCCCCAGCCGCCAGACGTCGTCTCACCCACCACATCGTCGCCACTCCATACGGTCGACATATAGGGCGCGTCGTGGCCGTTGGCGGCGACGGTCATGGTAACAAAGCGTTTGGTCACGCCTTGCTGGCGCTCGTTTTCCAGCGCCGCCTTGCCCCGGAAGCTCTCCTTGTCGAATCTCACAAAACGGTCGAGGCCCGCTTCCAGCAGCGTGTAGTCGGTCGACAGATCGCCCTTCCAGGCGCGATAGCCTTTCTCCAGCCGCAGCGAATTGAGCGCATACATGCCAAAGGGTTTTGCGCCCGCTTCCAGCACTGCATCGTAGATAGCAGGCATCACCGCGTTCTTGGCGTGAATTTCCCAGCCCAGTTCACCAGCAAACGACACCCGCGCCAGATAGCAATCCTGCCCCGCTACTTTCGCGCTCTGGTGCGTCAGCCAACCGAGATCAAAGTCGGCCTCAGCGAGGGACGAAAGCACGTCCCGCGATTTCGGGCCTGTGACAATCAGGGTTGAGAAATCCCGCGTCCTGTCCGTCAGCGTAAGCCCTTCAGCCAGATGATTGCGCAACCATTCCTGATCGTGCCACTGGGCAGTCGCAGCCGTGATCAGAGTAAAATCATCCTCGCCGAGGCGGATGATCGACATCTCTGTCACCAACCGTCCTTTATCATCAGCAAAATAGCCAAGGTTCATCCGCCCCACTTTCGGCAAGCCGCCAGCAATCTGCTCGCGCAGCCAGTCTGCCGCTCCGTCGCCGGACAGCGTGAACCGCGAGAAGCCCGGCAGATCAAGCACGCCGCAACCGTCGCGCACGGCCTCAGCCTCTTGTTTCACGCGCCGCTCCCACGGGCCAGATCTACCCCAGGTGTGGGTTGCTTCCAGCGACGTGTCATCGCCTTCTTTGGCGAACCAATTGGCCCGCTCCCAGCCGTTGTAAGCACCCATCACACCGCCCAAAGCGACCACCTTGTCGTGCACCGGCGAGAGCTTCTTGTTGCGCGCAGCAGGCCACTCGTGATGCGGGAAATGCATGGCGTATTCGTTGCCGTAGACTTCCATACCCTTCTGGTTGCAATAATCCTGATCGCAATAATCGGTGAAACGGCGCGGATCGACCGCCCACATATCGTCTTCCGTACCGCCTTCGGTAATCCACTCGCAAAGAACCTTGCCGGCACCACCAGCCTGACAAATGCCGAAGGTGAATACGCACGCCTCAAACGCATTCGGCACACCAGGCATGGGCCCGATAAGCGGGTTGCCATCCGGCGTGTAGGGAATTGGACCATTGATGACTTTGTTGACGCCCACAGTGCCCAACATGGGCACCCGCGCCATAGCGTCTTCAATATGCCATTCAATGCGGTCGAGATCGTCTGGATAAAGCTGGAACGAGAAATCCTCCGGCATCGGATCTTCCGCCGTCATCCAATGGCCACGGCAATTGTTTTCATAGGGGCCGAGGTTCAACCCGTATTTTTCCTGCCGCAGATAATATGAGCTGTCGACATCGCGCAGGAGCGGCAGTTTTGCGCCCTTCTCCTTGCTCCATGCTTCCAGTTCGGGAATTTCGTCGGTGAGCAAGTATTGATGGCTCATCACCATCATCGGCAGAGTGCGAGCCATGCCTTCGCGGGCATAAGGCTTGAACCACTCGCCCACGCGTTGGGCATAATAGCCAGCTGCGTTCACCACGAATTCGCAGCGAATTTCGCCCTGCTCGGTCTCCACGATCCACTCGTCGTTTTCCCGCCGCACGCCCGTTGCCGGACAGAAACGCACGATCTTCGCACCCAGATCACGGGCGCCCTTGGCCAATGCCTGCGTCAACTGGGCCGGATCAATGTCACCATCATGGGGGTCGTAAAGACCACCGGCTAGATCATGGGTTTCAAGGAAGGGATAGCGCTCCTTCAGATCATCAACCGAGCACATATCGAGGTTCATGCCTTGATAGCGCCCCATGCCTTTGACCCGCTCAAACTCCTGCATCCGCTCTTTGGAATGCGCCAAACGGATGGAGCCGGTGACGTGATAGTTCATCGGATAGTCGACCTCAGCGCCCAAACGACGATACAACTCGGTCGAATAGCGCTGCATATTCATGACGGCCCAAGATGACGAAAATGTCGGAATGTTGCCAGCCGCGTGCCAGGTGGAGCCAGCGGTGAGCTCGTTCTTCTCCAGCAACACGCAATCGGTCCATCCAGCCTTCGCCAGATGGTAAAGCGCTGATGCACCCACGCATCCGCCGCCAATGATGACGACACGGGCGGTCGAGGGCAGTTTTGTTGTCGGTGCGTCGCTCATGGTTTCTCTCGTTTTCAGTAAACAGGGGGGCTTACAGTCCAGATCAGAACCGTCGGTTCCTCTCCCGGATTGCGCCAGCGATAGGGTTTGTGGTCGAAGCGGAACGTGTCTCCCGCATTAAGTTCAAACATCTCGTCTTCGATCCAAAGATCGAGACGGCCGGAGACGACATAGCCTGCTTCTTCGGTTTCGCGCAGGATCGGCGTCATCATTTCGGCACCCGGCTGAAATTCAGAGCGGAACATCTCGAAAGCTCCACCCAAGTCAGGCGACAGCAATTCTTCAACGATGCCGCTTTCGCGCGTTCCAAGCGAGCGCCGCCCGCCTGCCCGAACGATCACACCGCGTTCGCGCGGGTCCACATCGTCCGACATGAAGAACCAACTCGTCGGAACGCCAAGCGCCGAAGCGATGCTGCGCAGATCGTCGATGGAGGGGGAAGAAAGGCCTCGTTCAACCTGGCTGATAAATCCGACCGAGCGGCCAACTCTCAGCGCCAATTCGTTAAGGGTCAGGTTTTTGGATTTCCGTAACGCGCGCACGTCGTTGCCCAAGGCTTCCGCGTGGGCGGCATCATGGCTTTGCTGTTCAGCAGGAAATCCCAAAGTCTATCGGCTCCAAAACACGCAGCGACTGCATTTGAAGAAGAAAACCTCGTCCTCATGAAATTTACAAGAAAAATTTCACGAGGATTTGTCTTTTTGAAAGCAGCTTGATCGAATCCGCGCATCAGCGCAGGCTTTGCCAAATCTAAATGCCATGGAAATTCGCATGACAAACGCCGCCATCATCAACGAAGCTATTGCGGGCCGCCGATCGGTTCGCGCGTTTTTCGATACGCCAATACCGCGCCAAACCATCATAGACATTTTGCAAACCGCAGCCCGCGCTCCATCCGGCACCAACATGCAACCTTGGAAAGTGACTGTCGCCACCGGCGAAACGCTCAAGACCCTATGCGATGCCGTCGTGGGTGCCCATAACGACCCAAACTTTGAGCGTGAGCAGACCTACAAATACTATCCCGATCAATTCCCTGAACCCTTCCTGGCAAGGCGGCGCAAGGTGGGATGGGATATGTATGGCCTGCTAGGCATCGAAAAGGGCGACAAGGAAAAAATGCACGCTCAACACGGCGAGAACTATCGCTTCTTTGGCGCGCCCGTGGGCATGATGTTCACAATGGACAAGCGGCTGGAAATCGGCTCATGGCTGGACTACGGCATGTTCCTCCAAAACATCATGATAGCTGCCCGTGGGCACGGGTTGGAAACCTGCCCGCAGGCCGCATGGGCGCCGTTTCACAAAGTCATCCGCCCTGTTTTGAACATTCCAGATGAAGACATCGTGCTCTGCGGAATGGCGCTTGGCTATGAAGACACGGAAGCCACGATAAACACGCTGAAAGTGGATCGCGCCCCGTTGGAAGACTTCGCAGTTTTCTTGGACTAGGCGACTTTTGCGGCAATCAGTTCGTCGCGGTTGACCTCTGCTGGGTTTGCAGCAGTGCCGATAAATTTGTCGAGAAATTGATCCAGCCAGGCGCTGATGGCAGCGTCATGCACCATCCGCCCTTCGATGTGTTGCTTACGGTTTTGCGCACCGGGCAGCACCATTCTCTCCGCGCCCTTCACCGTCCAGCGCAACATCATCGCCAGCGTTAATTCAGTGTGGAACTGCAAGGCATAGGCGTGTTTGCCATAGGCGAACATCTGGTTGGGATAGACATCGCCCCTGGCCAGCAAGGTCGCCCCACGGGGCAAATCAAAACCTTCGCGGTGCCATTGATAGATGTGCTCGGGCCAGTGCTCCATGAACTCACGCCCCTGCTGTGTTGGCTCCAGCGGGTAATAGCCGACTTCAACCAAACCTTCAGGATGGGCTTCAACCGCACCGCCCAAATGCTTCACCAGCTTCTGCGCACCGAGACATATGCCCAGCAGCGGCCGCTCTTCTTTAAGAGGAACTGCCAGCCAATCGGTCTCGCGCTTAACGAATTCATCCGGGTCATTGGCGCTCATGGGTCCGCCAAACATGATCGCGCCGGCATGGTCGTCAAGGCTTTCCGGCAAATGATCACCCAGCGGCGGGCGGCGGATATCAAGCGAAAAACCACGCTCGACCAGCCGTTGACCAACGCGCCCGGGTGTTGAAGTTTCCTGATGCAGAATGATCAGGATCGGTCGGGTCTCAACGCTCATGAAAAGTCATCGCCCTTTGCGCCAGCGCGGTCTCGCACAATTGTTTTCAAACGCATGCGCCGCTCTGACGAGATGTTCAGCAATTCCGCAAGTCGCCAGACCATATTGTCCTCAAATTCGTGAATTTCCCCATCCGCATAGACCATTTCCCACAGGTCTTCGACAAGGCCCATTCGCTCGGTCTCATCCATCTGCGCTTTCAGAATACTGGTAAAAGCGTAGAGATCGATGGATTCGCTTTGCGCTTTCTTCGCATCTTCGGCTAGTTCGCGTGCCTGATCCGCGGTGAGATCATAGTGAGTTTCCAGCACCGTCAGAAGTTTGGCTTCTTCCTCGGATTGAATCTTGCCGTCCGCCGCCATGACGTGAACCATCAAGGCTGCAGCACACAGTTTTTTGTCGATTACCCGCGCGTTCTCAGGCTCACTGCTGTCGTCAGAGATTAAATCGCCCAAAAAATCTTTGATCGCACTGAACATGCCTGCTCCTGTAATTGCTCGCCAGTTTTAACAACGCTGATACGGCAATCAAGCCTCGCCAGTGCCGCACCAAATGCTGAAAAACCTAAACGCAAAAAGCGCCGGTCTTTCGACCGACGCCTTAGCTTCCCCGGAAAACCGGATCGTACGGCCTATACGCCGCACGAGATTCTTATTCGCTTTTGGCTTCTTCGCCAGCAGCAGCAGCTTCCGCTTCTGCGGCAGCAGCAGCGGCTGCGTCTTCCGCAGCTTTCTCAACAGCGAGAGCCTGAGCTGCAGCGACCTTCTCGGCCTCCATGCGCTCTTTCTCGGCCAGAAACGCAGCGCGTTCGGCTTCGTTGAGGTTTTTGGCACGGATATTCGTGTTCTCCACGATACGAGCGGATTTACCGCGACGACCACGCAGATAGTAAAGTTTAGCACGACGCACCTTACCACGACGAACGATCTCGACGCCTTCAACCAGCGGAGAATACATCGGGAACACGCGCTCTACGCCTTCGCCATAGGAGATTTTACGAACCGTGAAGCTTTCGTTCAAACCGGCGCCCTTGCGCGCAATGCACACGCCTTCATAGGCCTGCACGCGGGTTCTAGTTCCCTCGGTCACGCGCACGAGAACGCGCACTGTGTCACCGGGAGAGAAATCTGGAAATTTGCGCTTTTCTTCAATAGCAGCGGCTTGCTCGGCTTCGAGCTGTTGGATGATGTTCATCACACAAGACCTTTTTCTTTGCGTCCGGCCCCGCCCCGATATTCTCACGGATTTGGCGACCAGATCTTTTTGTTATGAAAGCCAGAGCGCCGCGTCCGATTGCCGTTCCACAAGCCAGCCCCAAGGCCAAATTGCGTCAGCCGCCGGATGATCGAAATCGACATCAATCAGGGCGATACACGTTCTCTTCGGTTTTTGCCGAAAGCGCAGGTGAGATAGGCCAAAGCGTACGACTTGTCCAGCCTATTCGCTCGTCTCATCGTCCAATAAGTCTGGTCGGCGCTTAAGCGTCAGCGCCAAAGCCTGTTCATGGCGCCACTCGTTGATCTTCGCGTGGTTTCCAGAGGTGAGAATCTGAGGAATTTCACGCCCCTCCCATTCGGCTGGCCGCGTATAATGAGGATGTTCCAACAGCCCGTTCTCAAAACTCTCATAAGTGCCGGAAACCGCGTTTCCCATAACGCCGGGCAGCAGACGCACAACCGCGTCCAACAGTGTCAGCGCAGCGATTTCGCCGCCAGACAGGATATAATCGCCGATGGAGACTTCTTGCAGGCCACGCCCGTCGATAACTCTTTGGTCAACCCCTTCAAACCGCCCACAAACGATCACCGCCCCATCTCTTTCTACCAATTCACGAACAAACTCCTGATCAAGCGTCCGCCCACGCGGGCTCATCAGCAAGCGAGGGCGTGGATCGCCTTCAGGCGAGACCGCGTCAATAGCCCTGCCCAAAACGTCCGCTCGCAGAACCATTCCTGCGCCACCACCCGCAGGCGTATCATCGACGTTTGCGTGTTTATCGGTAGCAAAGTCGCGAATGTTGACCGGCTCGCAAGTCCAATCTCCACGCGCCAGCGCTTTCCCGGCAAGGGAATGACCCAATGGACCAGGGAACATGTCGGGATAAAGCGTAAGAATGGAAGCACGAAAGGTCATAGCAAGTGTCTAAAGCGAACCTTCAGCGAATAACACGCCTGTACCGCAAAGAATTGGAGTGATGGTGAGCCTATTCCACCAATTTCAAACGGCGATCGAACACTTTCAGCACTTGGCGCAGCTCATGTCCGCGCTTCAACACCTTACCCGTATCGGCGATCACACTGTAAGCGCCTTGCTTGCGAGCCAGCTTCGGGTCTTTGACAATCGCAAAAAGCGCCCGTTCCGACGCTTTGCGATAAACAGAAAACACCGCCCTATCGGGCAGATGGTCAATCGCGTAATCCCGCCACTCCCCGTCGGCAACTCTGAACGAATAAAGGTTCAATATCGCGTTCAGCTCTTTGCGATCAAACGTCACCTGAGCGGCAGGCGTCGGATTGCCTGTGGATGCGATGATCGTGTTTGCGATGCCCGACGATTGCAGCGGACGCCGTTCGGCCAGAACGATCAGGTTATCACGGTGACGTTTGTTGCCGGAATGTGCGCTCATCTGGCCCCTTTGACGGTTTGCGGACGAATACAGTTTGCGCAGACGAAGACTTATTGGCAAGATCGAACTGACAGATCAGCCTTACACACGAACGGAATCGCACTGTAAGACTGTTTGATCGCAGCGCCACTTTTTGCGCTCTTTTTGACCACAATTGCCGAGCAGATTTGTGTTGTTGCCTCGGCACGCAAGCGCTCTTGTGCCCTTTTCACTGCCCCCCAGCCCCCCTGGGGCCTTGAGTTTGCTTCGTAACTTGACCGGGACTGTCTCTTCCCCGGAGACAGGCGCAAATTGAAAACCGGATTTCTGCTAGTCGCGGAAGTCCGGTTTTCTTTTATACAATCCGCTTCAAGCGTGACTTAAAGAGCGTCAATCGCTGTTTTCAGACCTTCCAGTTTATCTGGCGTCAGCGGTCCGATGACCTTATGGCGAACGATTCCGTCTTTATCGATCAGGAAAGTCTCCGGAATTCCATAAAAACCCCAATCCAGTGCAGCGCGACCACGCGGATCAATGCCAACACGGTCAAAAGGGTTGCCCAAACCGCCAAGGAACCGCAGAGCATTGCCCGGGTCGTCCTTGTAGTTGATGCCAACCACATCGAATCGCTCGTCATTAGCAAGGCTCATCAAGATTGGGTGCTCCGCACGGCACGGCGCACACCATGAAGCAAAGATATTCACCAGATGCGGTTTGCCCTTCATATCGCTGCTGGCAAGGCCGGGAACAGGAACGCCGTCGCGCTGCAAACGCGGCAGAGGCGGCAACGTGAATTCCGGCGCGGCACGGCCAACAAGCGCGGAGGGCAATTCTTGGCTATCGCGGCCAGAAAGCAATTGAACCAGAAAGAAAACCGCCATAGCGCCAAAAACCAGCAAGGGCAGAGCGACAAGCAGTTTGGATGAACCGCTTCTGGGCGGCGCAGCATCTTCACTCATTGGCAGCCTCCCGCGCAGCGGCACGGCGCAATCCATCAGCTTCCAGTTTAGCAAGCGAGGCTTTGCGCGCACGGCTTGTCAAAACAACCCAGCCGATCATCGCCAACAGCACAGCAAAGGTGATGCCATAAGCGCTGAAAATGAAGCCCGCATATTTCCACGACAGAACAGCGCTCATCGGCCTCGCGCCTCACGTACAGCGCGACGCTGCATGGAACGGATTTGCTGACGCTGAATTTCATTGCGCATAGCGCCCAGATGCAGCGTGATGAACAACAAAAGAAAAGCAAGCGCCATCACCAGCAGGGGCTGCAAGAACACGGAATCCATTTTCGGACCATCAGCCGTTAGAACGCTTGCGGGTTGGTGCAGGGTTACGAACCAATCGACGGAAAACTTGATGACAGGCAAAATCAACGCGCCGACCAAAATGAAAACGCTGGCCAGCCGAGCTGACACTGCGCTTTCTTCGATGGACCGCCAGAGCGCAATAAGTCCGAGATAGATCAACAGCAGAATTAGGAAAGACGTTAGCCGCGCATCCCATACCCACCATGTGCCCCACATAGGCCGACCCCAGATCGAGCCTGTTGCCAAGCCGATAAAAGTGAATGCAGCACCCAAGGGCGCAGCAGCACGCGAGGCAACGCCGGCAAGCGGGTGACGCCACACCAGCACACCAAGCGCACCCGACACCATCACCAGATACGTCCCCATTGCCATCCAGACGGCTGGGACGTGGACGAACATGATCTTGACCGTTCGGCCCTGTTGGTAATCTTCAGGCACCGAAAAACTCATCACCAAACCGATAGCAAACGTAATGGCTGTGGCAATCGCAAGCCAAGGCAGCACGACGCGCACGAAGCCAAGAAACCGCGTAGGGTTTGCCAGCGCCATAATGCCAGAAGGGCGCGCAATTTTTGTCGTGTCTGTTGTCATGAACTCTTCTTGGGGATTGTTGGCTCGGCTTTCAATTGTTCTGGGCACCCGTGCGGCAAATTACGCTCTGCCCTGACGCAGCGCGAGAGCTGCTCCCAGCGGCCCCAACACCATGAAGAACAGTGAAATAGCACACAATATCAGAAACGGCATTGTGAACGGGTCCGGGTCGGTGACCGCTCCACGGACGGCACCGACGCCAAAAATGACCACCGGGATACACAGCGGCAAAACAAGGATAGACAGCAACAGCCCTCCCCTCGGCAAACCAACAGTAACAGCAGCGCCAACCGCCCCGATGAAAGACAGCGCAGGCGTTCCCACCAATAGCGTGACGAACGTAGCCCCTATCGCAACCGGCTCCATCGTCAAAAACAGCGCGAAAACCGGCGAGACCAGCGCCAGAGGAAGGCCTGTGACAAGCCAATGGGCAAGACTTTTAACGAAGATCAACGCCGCAAGCGGTTGTCGCGCCATCATCAAGTGGTCCAGCGAGCCGTCCTCGCGGTCCACCTGAAAGAGTCGCTCTAAGCCAAGCAGTGATGCCAACATGGCACCAATCCATAAAACCGCACCACCAATGGTCGACAGCAATTGCGCGTTCGGCCCAACTGCGAAGGGAATGGCCACCACCACAGCAAGATAGAACAACAGCGCCGACCCCGCCCCTCCACCGGAACGCAAAGCCAAGCGGATTTCGCGCTTCAACAGTGCGATCACGACAGACTTGCCCCATCGAGCACCAGCGATTGCATATTGTCCAATCCCAACGAAATGTGGGTTGCGGCAATGACTATGCCGCCATCTTCCAGATGAGCGCCCATCAGGTCTGCGAACTGCTTCTGCGACACGGCGTCCATACCCGAAGTCGGCTCATCCAACAGCCAGATCGGGCGATAACTAATGAGCAACCGGGCAATGGATGCACGTCGCCGCATACCGGTGGAGAGATGCGAGAACGGGATGGATGAAAGACCACCGAGACCCACCATTTCCAGCGCCTCTTCGATCTCATAAAACGGCTGACCGGCAAAATCCTGCCAAAAGGCAAGGTTCTCCCCAACGCTCATCGCGCCTTTCATGGAATTATCCGGTCCAAGATAATGGCAAAGCTCTTCCAGCGAAGCCTCGCCAAATTCTTCAGGCTTATCTGCCAAGCCGACAGTGCCAGCTTCAATTGGCAACAGCCCGGCAATACCCCGCAGAAGCGTGGATTTGCCCGTCCCGTTTTCGCCTGTGATGACGAGCGCAGAACCGGACGCCACATCGAACGAAAGTCCGTGCAACACCACGTCTTCACCGCGCAGGAGGGTTAGATTGTCAGCCACAAGTCTCATGGCTGCACCCTGTAACGAGATTTACCACGATACGCCAGATTCTTGCACGATTGGCGTTTGATGCCCATATGAGCGTGGAGGAGTGAATGATGGATAAATCGAAAATAGACGACATTTTGCTTCCCGTTCCTCTGGAGGAGCAGGAGCGGCGCGAGAACAAGGTGAAAAGCGAGTTCTGGCCGAAAATGCGTTCGTTCGCCGCGCAAATCCCCTTTGCGGAAGACGCAGCAGCCGCGTGGTATTGCGCGACCGACAAAAACACACCGCTGAAAGTGCGGGGCACTTTGTTCGCCGCGCTCGCTTATTTCATCATGCCGATCGACGTGGTTCCCGACATCTTGGCCTTTATTGGCTTCACCGACGATACCGCCGTGCTGATGGCAGCGCTCGCCCTTGTCAGCCAGAACATCACCGAAGAACACCGGGAAAAAGCCCGCGAAGCGTTGTCGCAAAAGACCGAAGTTTAATCGCTGACGCGCAGCAAAACTTTGCCTTTGACATTGCGAGCGGCAATTTTTTCCAGCGCCGCAGGGCCATCTTCCAACGCAAACACCGAATCCACATGCGGCTTTAGTGTGCCATCGGCCAACCAGCCGAGCAGATCGTCAATGTTCTGACGATTGCCAGCGGGGTCGCGCATGGTGAAGGCTCCCCAGAAAACGCCACGAATATCGGCGCCTTTCAGCAGTGGCAGATTGAGCGGAATGGCCGGAATTGGCCCCGCCGCAAACCCAATCACCAAGAACCGACCACCCCAGGCAATCGCCCGGAACGCACTTTCTGCAAAATCGCCACCAACGGGGTCGTAAATCACGTCCATACCGTTGCCGCCTGTTGCCTTTTTCAGCGCATCTTTCAGATCGACGTCGCTGTAATTGATGCCCTCATCTGCGCCGCACTCTTTGGCAAATGCCAGTTTCTCGTCTGAGGAAGCACAAGCGATAACGCGCGCGCCCATGATTTTACCAAGCTCGACCGCCGCTTGACCAACACCGCCAGAGGCTCCCAGCACTGCCAGCGTCTCGCCAGCTTTCAGCTCTCCGCGGTCTTTGATGCCGTGATAGGACGTGCCGTAAGTGACCATGATGCAGGCCGCCTGCTCATCGCTTACCCCATCAGGAATGTGTGACAGCGCCACTGGCGGGGCAATAATCAGCTCCCGTGCTGTGCCACCCTGCACATAGCCACAAACGCGGTCACCGACCGAAAAGCCCTCGACGCCCTCGCCAAGCGCTTCCACCACGCCAGACATTTCGGCAGCGATGGAAAACGGACGCGGTGGTTTGAACTGGTATTTGTCCTCGATGATGAGACAGTCGAAGAAATTCAGCGCAGCGATCTTTACCCGCACCAGCACCTCGCCCTTTTTTGGCGTCGGCGCTTCAATGTCTTCCACCACGAGGGTAGACGGCGGACCGGGTTCTTTCGACAACAGGGCTTTCATGGGGTGGTCTCCGAGCGGTTGAGCAATTTGCCTTGCCTCTATCGCAGCCGTGCCAGTTTCGCCATAAGGAGAGCGGATTTTTTAAGCGCGGAGCACGATGCGATGAACGCACGCGGCTATTTCGGCATTGGAGTCGAAGGCATTTCAAAGCCCATGAATTTCGGCAACCTATCGCGCACAGCCTACGGTTTCGGCGCGAGTTTCGTCTTCACCGTCGCTCCCGGTCGCTATATCGACGCGCCACCTTCCGATACGACACGCTCCCAAGACCACATGCCTTGGTACACGTTCAAAGGCTGTGATGATCTGCGCTTGCCAGACGATTGCCGTCTTGTTGGCGTGGAATTGCTGGACGAGGCGATAGACCTTCCCAGCTTTCGCCATCCCACCCGCGCAGCTTACATTTTGGGGCCGGAAGGTGGATCACTGTCGCCAGAAATGACGGCAAAGTGCGAGTTCATCATCAAAATTCCGACCCGCTTTTGTCTGAACGTCGCCACAGCAGGCGCGGTGATTATGTATGATCGCATGTTGTCACTGGGCAAATTTGCAGAGCGACCCGTCAAGGTGGGTGCGCCCGCGAGCCCTGCTCCACAACACATCGACGGCAAGGCCAAGTACAGCGGCGGCAAAAGAATTCCGCCGAAAAAGGGCAGGAACCGCCTTGGCCCGGCAAACAAAAGCTGAGCATTTCAAATTCTCGCCTTTTTGGTGATGAAAGAAACAGGGGCTGGTGGGTGCAGGCGACGATTGATACAGTTTTAACCATACCTTTTCAGCAAATTGTAACGGTGTTGTTTCACTTTGCGTGAAGCACGTTGGGAACGGGTCAAACAGCAAACACGCTGTGTTGGCCGTAAAAAAATGAGACAAGCGGTGGGAATGATGAAACGTATTTCGCTTATGAAGACTTCGGCCTTTGCAGGCGCAATGATCGCAGCAGCCATGACGCTGCCACAGGCCGCGTTTGCGCAGGCTCCGGTGCCGATCAAACAACACAATGCTTGGGGTGCCTACAGCTATAACGACGCTCGCGCCGGGAAGATTTGCTACATCCTGTCGATCCCAACGGTAAAAGCGCCCGCAGACCGCGACCATGGCGATGTGTTTTTTCTGGTCAGCCAGAAGCCAAATAAATCCGGTGCGCTCGAACCACAGGTCGAAGTCGGCTACCCGCTGAAAACGGAAACGCCCGTGACCGTCGACATTGATGGCACCAAATTCCAGATGTTCAGCCAAGGCAACAACGCTTGGGTGAGAGACCTCGCGGAAGAGCCAAAGCTTGTCACCGCCATGCGCGCTGGCCGCTCCATGACAGTCTCGGCAGAATCGCGCCGTGGCACTCAGACGACCTACACCTATTCGTTGTCGGGCGTGACGGCAGCACTGAGCGAAGTGAACAACTGCAAATAAGCTGAGCGGCCGCGCGGCCTTGCGAGTGACACAAGACAAAGCCATATAGGCGGCACCCGTGCCGCCTTTTTGCTGTTTGGCGGCGGCCCACTAGGAAACCCGATGCCCCTTTCGCTCGATCTAACCGACGCCAAAACCCGCCTGCAATGGGCCGGAATGACGGCTGCGAGCGGCGACAAAATCGCGCTCATCGGTCTGAACAAGACGCAGATGGCGCAGGCTTTCAAGGACGCTGGCGTCCCCGAAAAGCAGGCGCGTATGCGGGCGAGCCAAGTGTGGCAATGGATATACGTTCGCGGCCACGACGATTTCTCCCGCATGTCGAATATCGGCAAAGAACTGCGCGCCACGCTGGAAGAAAAATTCACGCTCGAACGTCCGGAAATCGTCGAAGAGCAAATTTCCGAAGACGGCACACGCAAATGGCTCTTCCGTTTTCCCGCCCGTGGAGCAGGTGCGCCGGTGGAAGTGGAAACCGTCTACATTCCAGAAGCGGATCGCGGCACGCTATGCATTTCCAGCCAAGTCGGTTGCACACTCACCTGCACGTTTTGCCATACCGGCACCCAAAAGCTGGTGCGCAATCTCACGGCAGGTGAAATATTGATGCAATTGATGGTCGCCCGCGACCGCTTGGGCGATTTTCCCGATGCAGACATTCCCCAAGGCGGTGTCGTGCCAAGCGAGGGCCGGAAAGTCACGAATATTGTGATGATGGGTATGGGCGAACCGCTCTACAATTTCGAGCACGTAAAACAAGCTCTGCTTATCGCCGCCGATGGCGAAGGATTAGGGTTGTCGAAACGGCGCATTACCCTTTCAACGTCCGGCGTGGTTCCAGCGATTTATCGAACGGGCGAAGAAATCGGCTGCGCTTTGGCCATATCGCTCCACGCGACAAACGATGCTCTGCGCGACGAAATCGTGCCGATCAACAAAAAGCACAACATCGCAGAATTGCTACAAGCCTGCCGCGATTATCCCGGCGTCTCCAACGCCAAACGCATCACTTTTGAATATGTGATGCTCAAGGGCGTCAACGATTCGCTCAATGAGGCGAAGGAATTGGTGCAACTGTTGAAAGGCATTCCAGCCAAAATCAATCTCATACCGTTCAACCCGTGGCCCGGCTCAAACTACGAATGTTCCGATTGGGAAGAGATTGAAAAGTTCGCTGATTTCATCAACGCCAACGGCTATGCCTCTCCCATTCGCACCCCCAGAGGCCGCGATATCTTGGCCGCGTGCGGGCAATTGAAATCAGAATCCGAACGGATGCGCATTAAAGAACGCATGGCGCTTGAGGCGACCCGTGCAATGGTTGCAGGGCATGGCGAGGACTAGCGTCTGTCGCTTTGAAGCAGCCCCGGCGGCGAATTATTTCAAGACTACCGCGAAACAGAGAAGCACAAAAATTATAAAATCAATAAACTTCACTCTCAAGCCGTCACACGTGGGTAATGTGAACACTCTTGGGAACTATTGACGGCGCATTATTCAGCGCTTCAATCGAAAATCCGGCAACCGCTTTATATGTTTCCGCATGATGCGCCAGTTCCTCTCGGCTGACCACATCCTCCAGATTCTCAAACATACCGCGGCACTTGTCTTCCATCATTTGCAAAACGGCATCGGGACCGGAGCCTCGGTTGGTTTCTATCAGCTTTTGCATGGCGGGGCGCATTTCCGCCTCGTAGGCTTCCAAAGCAGCAGAATTTACCCCGTACTCAAGAAACGCACGACCGATCTTGCGGGCATCAATTATCGCGGTGCTCGCACCATTCGAACCGACGGGATAAGTCGCGTGAGCAGCGTCACCCATTAAAGTCGTTCGTCCACGGGTCCAGCGCGGCAGCGGATCACGGTCCACCATCGGGTATTCGAACACCTTCTCAGCCTTCTCCATCAACGCCGGGAAGTCGTACCAGTCGTAAACCCAGCTATAAAATTGTGGCAGAAAATCCGACAACGATGCTTCGCGATTCCAGTCGTTCTTTTCCCAGCCTTTCGACGGGTCAAACCACAATTCAGCAATCCAGTTCATAACCGCTTCACCCGTATCGGGGTCAGGCGCAGTGATTGGGTACGACACGATGCGCTGAGTTGCGTGGCCGATTAGCGCCATGGACGCGCCCGTGCGGAACGGTTTGCCAAGGCTTGTTCCACGCCACAAAACGGCACCGTTCCAAATCGGCGGGCCTTCATCGGGGGCCATCTGCGTGCGAATAGCAGAGTGAATGCCGTCTGCTGCAATAAGCACGTCTCCGATGACGTTCATATGCTCACCACCGCGAAGCAAATGGAGGCGCACACCATCATCGCCGTTATCAAAACCCAGAGCCTTCGCACCCAGAGTGATGCAATCGGCCCCGGCACGATCCAGCAACGTATGATAAAGCAACATTGTCAATTCACCGCGATGCACCGAATATTGCGGCCAATGATAGCCTGCCCATATGCCTCGCGGCTCAGTCCAGATTTCCAGTCCGTGCTTTGTGAACATGCCGTATTCACGGGTCTTCACACCGACCTTCGATAGCGCGTCTTCCAGACCCATTTCATACAATTCACGCACTGCATTGGGTTGCACGTTAATGCCAACACCCAGCGGCTTCATCTCGCTTGCCCGTTCAAAAATATGAAACGGCACGCCAATTTGGTGCAGCGTCAATCCGAGCGCCAAACCTGCAATACCACCACCAGCAATCAAAACTGTCATTTCGAATACCTCATGAAACCGTCGCTAGATATCTGAACCAATTGGCCAAGATCGTCCAGCAGGCTAAGAAGCGAAAACGATTCCTCGAAAGAGCCGCTGCCATGACCGAGATCACAGCCAAAACCCGTCCACATTTTCACAAGCTGCTGCAAATGTGTGCTGACCTGCCAGCCCTGCGCACAGCAGTTATCTGTCCTGAGGAAGCCAACGCGCTCGAAGGCGCACTCGACGCCCGTGATGCAGGACTTATCGCCCCGATCTTAGTGGGTGATCGTAGCCGCATCGAAATGACGGCAAACGCCGCCGGGCTGAACATCGAGGGTTTGGAAATTGTGCAAGGCGATACTGAAGAGGCAGCGGCGCATCGCGGTGTAGATCTCGTATCGGAAGGAAAGGCCGACGCCTTGATGAAGGGCTATATCCATTCCGATACCTATCTTGCCGCCGTTATCCGCAAGGAAAACGGCCTGCGCGGCAAGGGCCGCACCAGCCATTGTTTCGTGATGGACGTGCCCAATTGGCCCCGTCCGGTCATCATCACCGATGCCGCACTCAACGTCGCACCGGAATTGAAGCACCTGATCGCAATCACTCAAAACGGCCTTGATCTCGCTCGTGCACTTGGCATTGAAACGCCGAAAGCAGCAATTCTGTCGGCCACCGAGACACCCAACCCCGGCATTCCCTCTTCTATGGTTGCGCGCCAAGTTGCTGACGCCGCCAAAGCGGGTCAGATCACCGGCGGCGAGGTCGATGGCCCCTTTGCGCTCGACAACGCAGTCAGCATAGAGGCCGCAGAGCTAAAGGGCATCAAATCTTCCGTGGCGGGGGACGCGGATATTCTGGTTGTGCCAAACATCGAAGCGGGCAACATCTTCTTCAAAGCCCTTACCTTCATGGGTGGTGGCGAAACGTCTGGCCTTGTCGTTGGCGCAACAGCCCCCGTCATCCTCACCAGTCGCGCCGACAGCGCCGAAGCGCGGCTCGCCTCCTCGGCCTTGGCAGTTCTTTATAACGAATTTCTAAAGACCAGCACCTAGCCAACAACCATCACGGTGCGTCCGTTGATCCTTGGCAACAGCCAGTGCATGTCAGCCCGCGAGATTGCAATGCACCCTTCAGTGGGTCGATAATCGTCATGGGCGAGGTGAAAGAATATCGCGCTGCCACCACGGGTCATTCGCCGCGTGATGTTGTGGTCTATCACAATGAACACGTCGTAGAGATGGTCGTCGCGCAAAAGCCGCTCATGGCTTGCCGGATAGGGCAGCTTGACCCGTCGGTTATAATTGCGGTCGCCAACTGCATCGCACCACCCATCGTTCGGCCCGATCAACGCTTGCGGAAGCGCAGAGACGTTCTGAAATCCAGCATCTGGTCTTGCATAGACATCCAGCAGCACAAAGCGTCCGATTGGTGTCTTGCCGTCACCTTCCCGCTTGATTGATCCCAAACCACCGCGCCCCAAGGCGCAGCGCAAAACGCGCCCACCTGCCTGCAAAAACCCTTGGGTTTCGTGGCCAGGCCGTTTCCGAACAATCAACTGCCGAAACGGCGTATTGCACACATGGTCAGTTCTTTGCACTTTGGCCCCTTTTGGCTCACAATCGACTGGCAGATTTCACAATCGCGTGTGATTCTAATTCACACCGTTTTTTATCATGATTTAGCGGCTTAGATGCGCCTTTTGAAATTTCAGACCAATCCGAGGGAAACATGACCGAACGCACCCTGCTTCTTGTCGATGACGACAACGATCTGCGCGAGGCTCTCGTAGAGCAATTGTCGCTCTACGACGAATTCACAATGATCCAAGAGCAAACGGCCACGGCAGGCATCAAAACCGCCCGCGACAACCGAATTGACCTTCTGGTGATGGATGTTGGTCTGCCAGATATGGATGGCCGCGAGGCGGTCAAGCTGCTGCGCAAGGGTGGATTCAAATCACCGATCATCATGCTCACGGCCCATGACACCGACAGCGACACGATCCTTGGATTGGAAGCTGGGGCCAATGACTACATCACCAAGCCGTTCAAATTTGCAGTCCTGCTTGCCCGCATTCGCGCACAGCTTCGCCAACATGAGCAAAGCGAAGATGCCGTTTTCACCATCGGGCAATATTCCTTCCGTCCGGCACAGAAAATCATGATTGAGGAGGACGGATCCAAGGTCCGGCTGACCGAGAAGGAAACAGCAATCCTTAAATATCTCTACCGCGCAGAGCGTAAGGTCATCACGCGTGATGTTCTGCTGGAGGAAGTCTGGGGTTACAATTCCGGCGTTACCACCCACACGTTGGAAACCCACATCTACCGCCTGCGCCAAAAGATCGAACGCGATCCGTCTAACGCACAATTGTTGGTCACCGACTCAGGTGGATACAAACTTGTTCCCTAATCGCAGGACGGCCCACACATGAGCCTGGATCACGATATCCGCCTGCTGTCGCGGGTGCGGTTGTTCGAAGGCTTTCAGCCCGAACATCTGCGTTTGATCGCGTTTGGCGCGGAGCACCGCACGCTGGCGCAGGGAACTCGCCTTTATCGGCAAGATACCTATTCAGACGGCGGCTATGTGATCATTAGCGGCATGATGCAACTGACGTCCGGGCCAAATGATACAGTTATTTCCGTCCATTCAACCGGAGCGCTGATCGGCGAATTGGCTCTCATCACAGAAACCAACCACGCCGCCACAGCGACCGCAGCGCAAGATTCAGAGGTGCTGAAAATTCCTCGTCCGCTGTTCCGCAGAATGCTGGAGGAATACCCAAGTCTGGCAGAAAGTCTGCGTGACCGTATCAGCACATCCATTTCAGAGTTCATCGCAAAACTGGAAACCGTTCGCATTAAGCTGGACCAAGCAAACGAGCGTGCCGCGCAAGAATCAAAATCAGAGGCCGAGACATGAAGCGCATGGGGCTTGCTTCGTTTAATTTTTCAACCGGCACCGCATTTGTAGCGCTGGCCTGCGCGTTGTCATTTGCTGCACCGAACAACAGCGCGAATGCGCAAGCACCCAACCAACAGCGCTTCACCAAAGTCGAGACCAACTGGCTCGCATGGGCGCGCAAAAATCGTGTCAGTCAATCGCAATTGGCATTGGGCTATCGCGGTCGCATCGTGTACAGCCGCGCACTGAACACCGAAATTGAGGCTCCAATGACGCTGGCCAGCCTCAGCAAAGCAGTCACCGGAGCTTGTTTTTTACAACTTGAAAAAGACGAGGTTCTTTCCCGAGACACAACCTTGGGCGAATTTCGGGCAGAAGGCATTTTGAGAGACTTCTCCGATTCAGCCGCGGACGAAGTGTCTCTCACCCAGTTCCTCACGCACACTTCAGGGCTCCAGCCGGACATCACACAGGGCAATGTTCAAAATCTTTTCAACAAGAGCGAAAACCGTTTGGAGGAGATCGCGCTGGAAGCCGTCGACGCGCGTAATTTGCGCGGCACGATTGGGGATTACTTTTACAACAATGGAAACTATGCGGTGATAGGCGCGATCATCGAGGCCAAAACTGAGACGACATACGAAGAAGCGTGCAAAGAAGCGCTGGAAGAGCTCGACGGAATGGACGGCATCACGCCCAGTCCCTTGCTAAAATCCATTTCCGCCTTTGGCGGTTGGCAAGCATCAGCGCAGAGTTTTTTGACATTCGCCAACGCAGCCTTTGGGCAAAACACCGATATCCAAAACAACCGCTTTGCCCTTCCCTACGCGGAAATTGACAACAACTTATACTATGGCCCTGGCGTTCTTTTTCGAAAAAACCGGACTTTAGGAACCAATGTATGGCATTTCGGCATGTTGTGCTTTCCTGACCCCGAATACGATGCAGGCTCCTATTTCGCTATCATAGGAGGCGATTGGAGCGTTGCAGTCACCCACAACAAGTGTCTGAAAAACAACGCAGCGCTTGAACTCGATCAAACACTGATGCAGGGCATATTCAGCCGCTAAAGCGCGAAACGGGCAATCACCGGCACGTGGTCTGACGGTTTGACCCAGCCGCGCGCTTCGCGCAGCACCGACACATCCACCAATTTTGCAGCCAGTTCCGGCGCTGTCCAAACATGGTCCAGACGGCGACCTTTATCGCTCTCATCCCAATTGGGAGAGCGATAGCTCCACCAGGTGAACAGCTTGTCCTCCGGCGGAAAGTGCTGCCGCATAACGTCCGACCAGCCACCAAGCTGCATGATTTCGTGCATGCCTTCAGTTTCGATCGGGGTGTGGCTGACAACTTTAAGAAGCTGCTTGTGCGACCACACATCGGTTTCCAGCGGCGCAATGTTCAAATCACCCACCAACACTTGCGGCACAGAGCTTTGCACTGCTTTCAACCGCTTCATTTCGTCAAGAAAATCCAGTTTGTGGGCAAACTTCTCGTTCTTGTCCGGGTCCGGGATATCGCCACCAGCAGGCACGTAAAAATTGTGCAAGCCAATCGGTCCGGAAGATGTGTCGATATGGGTATGAACATGACGAGTGTCGCCCTTGCCGCAATAGTCGGTTGAACTCACATCGCGCAACGGATGCTTAGAGACTGTCGCCACTCCGTGATAGCCCTTTTGACCGTGAACAGCGTGGTGCTCATAGCCAAGCTTTTTGAAAGCCTTGGCCGGGAACTGATCGTTCTGGCACTTGATTTCCTGCAAGCACAAAACGTCTGGCTCGTACTCGCGCAGAAAATCTTCCACGATGCCGATGCGCAGGCGCACCGAATTGATGTTCCATGTTGCGATTGAAAACGGGGCCATGCGGGGTGCGCCTTAGCAAAGGGATCAAAGACCCAATTTGCCGAGACAGCGCTTCACTCACAAGGGCTGCACGGGCTTCTCCACGCGCAAATGAGCCAAAGACTTAGCGATCGTTGCTGTTTCGGGTGTTGGCGAGCTGATTGATTTTGAAAATGCGGTCGCGCAGCTTCACGTTATTCTGCACGTTGAAAATCATCACCGACGTATCCTTGCCCTGATCGTCAGTGATCGTCCACTGGCGCAATTCATACGATTTCGGGTCAAACATCAGCGTTATTTTGGCATTTCCAAACACGCTCTTATTGGCGAGGTAGACCGTGGTCAGATCCGCCTCACGCTTCACACCCTTGATCGCTTCGTCGTTAATGTCGATGCGGTCTGACAGCAAAAGCCTCAACGGCGTTTTAGACAAAGGCGCATAGTCCCAAGTCTTCAATCGGCGGTTGTGAATAGCAACCGTTTTGCCATCTGCCTTCACAAGGATCGGGGAAGGTTTGGCGTAGTCGAAGCGAATTTTGCCCGGTCGCTTGAGAAAGAACTTTCCGCCAGTCTGTTCGCCATTAGGACCGAACTGAATGAACTCACCCATCATCGATGGCACGCCAGAGAAATGCTGGCTGATGCGCTTAACCGCGGCGGCATCTTTGCCAGACATTTTTGCCTGAGCAGGCGCAAGGGCCAACATTCCGGCCACGGCGGCACCGAAGAAAATTCTGGAAACGGACTGTGTCAGGGATGCCATAGCGGGATCGTCTTTCGATAAAGCGTGTTTGAAATCCGCGAACTCGAAAACTACTGGCGGACGGTTCCTTGTGTTAAGCGCCAACTTTGGCGCTGATATGATGATGCGCGCAGAGCGCGAGACTATATCGTCTCGTCCTCCGCAGGCACCAGAATCTCGCGTTTGCCCGCATGGTTGGCGGGGCTGATAACGCCCTCTTGCTCCATCCGCTCGATGAGCGAAGCAGCTTTGTTATAACCAACCGACAAGCGGCGTTGAATGTAGGACGTAGATGCCTTTCGGTCGCGCAATACGATGGCCACAGCCTGATCATACGGATCGTCGCTATCGCCCAGACCACCAGCAGCACCGCCGCCACCGCCTTCAGAGCCACCTTCGTCTTCTTCATCTTCTTCCGTGATGCCTTCAAGATATTGCGGCACACCCTGGGCTTTCAAATGATTGACGATGGCTTCCACTTCAGGGTCATCCACGAACGGACCGTGGACACGTGTGATGCGGCCACCACCAGCCATGTAGAGCATGTCGCCCATGCCGAGCAGTTGCTCGGCACCGGATTCGCCCAACATCACGCGGCTGTCGATTTTTGAGGTGACCTGGAAGGAGATACGGGTCGGGAAGTTGGCCTTGATCGTGCCCGTAATCACATCGGTTGAAGGACGCTGTGTCGCCATGATGACGTGAATGCCCGCAGCACGCGCCATCTGCGCCAGACGCTGGACGGTGCCTTCAATGTCTTTACCGGCAACCATCATCAGGTCGGCCATTTCATCGATCACGACCACGATGTAAGGCATCGGCTCCAGATCGAGTTCCTCGACCTCATAAATCGCTTCGCCCGTGTCGCGGTCAAAGCCGGTCTGCACGGTGCGGGTGATATTCTCGCCCTTCGCTGCGGCTTCCTCGACGCGGGCATTGAACCCATCGATGTTACGCACGCCGACTTTCGACATTTTCTTGTAGCGCTCTTCCATCTCGCGCACGGACCATTTCAGCGCAACAACGGCCTTTTTCGGGTCCACGACGACGGGTGTGAGCAAATGCGGGATGCCGTCATAGATCGACAATTCCAACATCTTCGGATCAATCATGATGAGTTTACACTTGTCCGGGCCGTGCTTGTAGAGCAGCGACAGGATCATCGTGTTGATAGCGACCGATTTACCCGAGCCGGTTGTACCGGCCACGAGAAGGTGAGGCATCTTCGCCATGTCGGCGATGATTGGTGCGCCGCCGATATCTTTGCCCAAGCACATGGGCAGTTTCATCTTCGATTGTTTGAACTCTTTGCTGGAAAGCTGCTGGCGCAAATACACCGTCTCGCGCTTTTTGTTCGGCAATTCGATGCCGATGGCGTTGCGACCGGGAACCACTGCAACACGGGCAGCAATCGCGCTCATGGAGCGGGCAATATCGTCAGCCAAACCGATCACACGGGAAGACTTGATACCCGGTGCTGGCTCCAGTTCATAAAGCGTAACCACAGGACCAGGTCGCACAGCGATGATCTGGCCTTTGACGCCAAAGTCCTCCAACACGCCTTCCAGCGTGCGGGCATTTTCCTCAAGCTGCTCTTTGGAGAGCGTCTCGTCCTGAACCAAATTGCGCTCTTCCGAAAGCAAATCCAGATTTGGCAATGAAAACTTGCCGCCCGTCTTTGCCTTTGCGCGAACAGCCTGCGCAGGAGCCGGAGCAGGTTTGGAGGCAACGGGTGCAGATGGCGCAACATCATAATCAGGCATCGCAATCGCTTCAGCCTGTGGTTCGATTGTAACAGGTTCATAAGCCGTCACTTCCGGCTCGATCCAATCTTCGTTATCGTCGGCATCGGCGGCAGGCACGAATGTGTTTGGACGTTGGGCATCGAAATGTGGCTCAACATGCGGCTGCTGCGCCATTGGTGCGTGAGGTGCTTGAGGCTGCATACCTTGCTGCTGCATCTTCGCCAGATAGGCAGCCTGATGGCGCTCTGCACGGCGCCCAGCCATGTTGGAAAGGCCAGCGCGTGCGGAATAATAAAGGTGCATTGCAAGACCAATCGGCATTGCAGCGATGGCGAACCAATCGCGCGAACCGTCATCCGTCTCGGCAAAATCATCAAAGGCGACGTTGCTCTCTTCCACTGCATCGGAATCAGCCACCACCGCACCAGCACGGGCAGGAATGCCCTTGGTCAATCGGCAAGCGCGCAGAAGCGCCCAGAAGCCGGGCACGAAGAAGACCGCGCCCAATACAACTGCAAATGCGCCACCTGGGTAATTTCCTAGGAAAGCGGCTGGAAAGCCCAACACCGCATCGCCCAGAACACCGCCCATACCTACCGGCAAAGGCCACCCATTCGGAACAGCGAGGCAGCTTGCGGCGGAGGATAGAAGCCCCAGTGCCAAAGCCCAAAAGCCAAAACGGGTTTTCAAAAGGCCAAGCGGACGGGCTGTCCATTTGAACAAGCCCCAAACGAGAGGCGGCAACAACAGCACAACCGATGCAAAACCAAAAAACTGCATAGCGATATCAGCAAAACTCGCACCGGCGTAGCCCAACCAATTCGATGGTGATTTGTCGTTAGCAAACGTGATGCTGGGATCGGCAGCGTTCCAAGTGGCCAGCGCAATGCAACCCAAAAGGGCAATTGCCACCAGCGAACCGCCGGAGATTCTGTCAATCGAACGGATGACAAACTGCGGGACGTGCACAGAGATACGTCGTGCGCCACGCGGAGTGCCGCCAGTGGCGATGGGGTCCATATCCGAGGCAGCGCCTGCGGCCGAACCGCTAGCATGTCTCGGCGCTATCATCGTCACATCGCCAGCCTGCATGATTCACCTTCCCAAACACCACAACGCATACACATCAAAGGTTGAGCCGACCTGCAGTCGCACTTCACCCCTGATTAATTTGAAGGCAAGATAGGACGGCGATGGTTAAAGCCCTGTTAACCATCGAAGCGTTTCCCAACGATCAAAACACCATGAAAAAGGCCCACCCGGTTTCCCGGATGGGCCTGTCCCCAAATCTGGGGTGTTGCGGACGCGGCGGGTGGAGAGGGGAGGAGATCCCGCCGCGTCAACCTGTGTGTCAGTTCAACCCTTAGCCACGGCCAAAGGTAAACTCTGGATAGGCGTCCACACCCACCTCGCCACGGTCGAGACCGTTGGCCTCTTCCTCTTCGCTGACACGGATACCAATGACCGCTTTGAGGATGAGCCAGACAACAGCCGAGACAACCACGGTGAAGATGCCGTAAGACGCGATACCAATCAGCTGCACGCCGAGGTTTGCATCACTGTTGGTCAAAACCACAGCAATCGTACCCCAGATGCCTGCAAACAGGTGAACAGGGATGGCACCGACAACATCATCAATTTTCATCTTGTCCAGCAGCGGCACGGTGAACACCACGATTGCGCCACCAATACCGCCGATGATGATCGCCATAATGGGCGACGGTGTCAGCGGCTCAGCCGTTATGGCAACGAGACCAGCAAGCGCACCGTTGAGCACCAGTGTCACATCAACCTTCTTGTACATGATCTGCAGCAGCACCAGCACGGTCACCACACCACCGGCAGCAGCAAGGTTTGTGTTGGCAAAGATGCGTGAGACGTCGGAGACATCGTTGATCGTACCCATTGCGAGCTGGGACGCGCCGTTAAAGCCGAACCAACCGAGCCAGAGAATGAACGTGCCAAGCGTTGCCAGCGGAATGTTGGAACCCACCAGCGGCATAACCTGACCGCCTTCACCGTACTTACCCTTGCGAGCGCCCAGAATGATCGCACCCGTCAAAGCAGCCCAGCCGCCCACGGAGTGAACCAGCGTGGAACCGGCAAAGTCGAGGAAGCCCATCGCGTCCAGCCAACCAGCACCCCATTTCCAGGAACCGGCAATCGGGTAAATGAAGCCCGTCAGCAGAACGACAAAGATCAGGAAGGGCCACAGCTTGATGCGCTCAGCGACCGTACCCGAAACGATGGATGCGGCAGTTGCCACAAACACCATCTGGAAGAACCAGTCGGACGCTGTCGAATAGCCCGTATCAAGCGCATTGCCGCCGACCGGATCAAACGAATAGGTGCCGAAGGAACCCATGTAGCCTCCGTCAACGCCTGTATACATTAGATTGTAGCCGACAACCCAATACATCAGGCCGGCGATTGAATAGAGCGAAATGTTTTTCAAGCACTGCATTGAGACGTTCTTGGAACGCACCAGGCCGGCTTCGAGCATCGCAAAGCCTGCAGCCATCCACATGACCAAGAAGCCGCCGATCAAGAACAGCAGCGTATTGAAGATATAGGCCGTTTCGGGCGAAACGGGTGGAGCGGCGTCCTGAGCGAATGCGGCGGGCGCAAGCGCCACGCCAAGAGCGGCGATGCCAACCATCAGACCGCCTGTTTTTGTAAGAGATTTCATCTGTCTTTTCCCTGAATGTCTGTTGAGAGCCTGTGCGACGCTTTAGAGCGCCTCACCGCCCGTCTCGCCGGTGCGGATGCGCACAGCTGATTCCAGATCGAGTACGAAGACTTTGCCGTCGCCGATCTGACCGGTGGATGCGGTATCGCGGATCGCTTCCACGACCGCAGGCGCCTGCTCGGCAGACACCGCGATTTCCAATTTCAGCTTCGGCACAAAATGCACGGCGTATTCAGCACCGCGATAAATCTCGCTTTGCCCCTTTTGCCGCCCGTACCCTTTGATTTCAGTGACCGACAGCCCCTGAACGCCCAGACCGGAAAGCGCGTCACGCACTTCGTCCAGCTTGAACGGTTTGATGATTGCGATGATGAATTTCATGAATTCGTCCCGTTTCCTGATAGAGGCCGCAAACACACACGACCCCCTTCCTGTCCCGATCACGCGGTCGGGAATGTTCAAGAGCTTTCAAGAAGCGTGCCAGTTCTGATATTCTCTTCTACCGTATTGATTAAAAACAATAATTTTGCCGATGCTCAAAATTGGAGCAGCTTTACCGGCATGGCATGCCTGCTTAAAATTTATTCACTCATTAACAGATGACTAAATTCTGTGCGTAGATAATGGTCTTGTTCCATCGCGTTTTGCGCAGACGCGGCAATCCTGTAGGCATAAATTGCAGTCCAATTTTAAGCCCATGCAACGATTCCCCTCATGCTCTCTGAATTACCAAGCCGAATAGACCGTCCCTCAGCTTGGCTTGGCTCGGATATGGCAGCACACCCCGAATGTTGGCTTTACGAACTGGCTCGGCGAGATGTAGAGGATCTAGAGGCTGCCGCTCGGCATTTTCTCGCTTTGGGCTTGGATATCGGCGAGATCACTGCAGATGATTTTCCATTGCCTCACTTTTCAGCGCATCTGGAAGCACTGCGGGAAAAACTGATCAGTGGTGTTGGCGTGGAGGTTTTGCGCGGCCTGCCAATTGACCGGTACAACCAGAAATTCTCCGCCGCTATCTTCTGTGGCATAGGTGCTCATCTCGGCCGCGCGCGCTCGCAAAATGCACAAGGTCACATTCTTGGCCATGTACGCGACACCGGTGCGGATGCGACCGACCCGAACACCCGCATCTATCAAACCAGCCAGCGCCAGACATTCCACACCGACAGCGCCGATGTTGTAGGATTGCTGTGCATCCGCGAGGCGAAAGAAGGTGGCCGTTCCCTGTTGGTAAGCGCCGAGACGATCTACAATGAAATGCGAAGGCAAAGCCCGGATTTGCTGGAACGCCTGTTCGACCCCATCGCCACCGACAGGCGCGGCGAAGTTCCAGATGGTGCGAACCCCTATTTCGAAATCCCGCCCTTCACATGGCATGAGGGCCGTCTGACTGTTTGCTACCAGCGCCAGTATATCGACAGCGCCCAGCGATTTGATGGTGCGCTCAGGCTAACGCCAGAACACCTAGCAGCGCTCGATTTATTCGATGATCTGGCCAACGATCCCGATCTGCACTTCTCGATGCAATTGCAACCCGGCGATATGCAATTCGTCTACAACCATTCCCAATTGCATGACCGTACTGGTTTCATAGATTGGCCGGAGCGCGAAAAGCGCCGCCACTTGCTGCGCCTGTGGCTCGCCATACCCGACGACCGCGCCCTCCCCGAATGTTTTGCCCAACGCTACGGTTCGCTCGAAATCGGCAACCGTGGCGGGATCATCACCAAAGGAACAAAACTCCACGCGCCGCTGGATTAAGCCCTGTTGGGATCACGAACGCGAATGAGACCTTCTTGCACACACGAGGCAACAAGCGTTCCATCGCGTGAATAAAGGCTCCCCCGGTTGTAACCCCGCGCTCCCGACGAGTTGGGAGAATCCTGCGCAAACAAGATCCAGTCGTTCACATTGATGGGACGGTGGAACCACATCGCATGATCGAGACTTGCCACCTGCATTTCTGGATCGAAAATTTTGCGCCCATGAGGATAAAGGGAAGTGTCCAGCAAGGTCATATCTGATGCATAAGCCAAAACAGCCGCGTGCAATGCCTGATCATCAGGAATGGTATCCGTCGCCCGCATCCAAACGTGCTGTTCCGGGTCCAACTTCTTGTCGGACAGAAAGTGCTCATAAGAAGTCGCGCGCATCTCGATGGGGCGTTCGCGCTTCCAATAATTTTTCACAGCCTCTGGTGCATTTTCCAAAGAACGGTTTTTCGACTGGGAATCGCTCTCCAGTTCGTCAGGGTCTGGCTGGTTCGGCATAGGCATGAAGTAATCCAGACCATCTTCGGCAATTTGAAACGACGCCGACATGGAGAAAATTGCCTTACCATGCTGAATGGCCACCACCCGCCGCGTGGTAAACGAACCGCCGTCACGAATGCGGTCAACCTCATAAATGATCGGCACCGCAGGGTCGCCGGGCCGCATGAAATAACCATGCAGGGAATGGATATGCCGGTCCGCTGGGACGGTGCGCTGGGCTGCCACCATCGCTTGTCCGATCACTTGACCGCCAAAAACCCGCTGCCAGCCGGTCTTCGGGCTGCGACCACGATACAGGTTGTGCTCAAGCGATTCGAGGTCAAGGATGCTAAGGAGTTCGGTCACGGCTGCGTTAAGCGTTCTGCCGGATTTTGCGGGGTTGGGGCTTGTCATGCGGGTCTCGACTGCCGATGTGTAATTCAACAATAATGCACCCATGAATGGGCGCGTTGACCGCCAAGTCAAGCCACCGGGCGCAAGCCGCGCGGCTGATATTTCAGGAGCGAAAAATGGCTGAGACAACTAATGACACTGCCACGCTAGACTGTCTCATTGCTGGCGGTGGTTATGTAGGCCTGTCAGTTGCGGTTGCGGTGAAACATGCAGCCCCGCACATGAACGTGCTCGTTGTGGATGCCGCGCCCGAAGACGCGCTCTCCACAGACGAACGCGCTTCTGCGATTGCCGCTGCCGCCAGCCGCATGTTGGGCCAGCTTGGCTTATGGGAGGACATGCTGAAGGAAGCGCAGCCAATCAACGAAATGATCGTTACCGACAGCCGCACGACCGACCCTGTGCGCCCGGTCTTCCTTACCTTCGGCGACGTTAATGAAGAATCAAATGAACCCTTCGCCCATATGGTGCCCAACAAAGTTCTCGTCGGCGCACTGCGCGGCAAGGCTAAAGAGGTGGGCGTTACTATCTTGCATGGCGAAACCGTCGATGATTTCATAACGAGCGATCCGACCAGCGAGATCACCCTCGGTTCCGGCAAAAAACTTCGCACCCGCCTGCTGATTGCAGCCGACGGCGTCCGCTCATCGCTGCGCGACAAGGCCGGCATCCGAACCGTGCATTGGGACTACGACCAGATGGGCTTGGTCACCACCGTTTCCCACGAACGCCCGCACCACGGACGCGCCGAGGAGCACTTCTTACCCGGCGGCCCGTTTGCAACGCTGCCTCTGCCAGACAAAGACGGCAAACACCGCTCATCGCTCGTTTGGACAGAACCAACCGCAAACGCCAAGCGCCTGATGGAAGCCGGTGACTTCACGTTCGAATTGGAGTTGGAAAGCCGCTTTGGCCACAAACTCGGAGAAATCTCAGTCGCAGGACCGCGCAAAGCCTTTCCGCTCGGCCTTACGCTGGCGCGCGATTTCATCCGTCACCGCTTTGCATTGGTGGGAGACGCAGCCCACGGCATTCACCCCATCGCCGGCCAAGGGCTGAACCTTGGCTTCAAAGACGCAGCAGCGCTGGCACAAACCATTGTAGAAGCCGACCGCCTCGGCCTCGATATTGGTATGGAAACCGTCTTGGAACGCTATCAGCTGTGGCGCCGTTTCGATACGGTACAGATGGGACTTGTAACCGATATGCTGAACCGCCTGTTTTCCAACGACATCACCCCGCTGCGTATGGTGCGCTCTTTCGGTCTCGGGCTAGTGGACCGCATGCCCGGCATCAAAAAGATGTTCATTGATCAAGCCGCAGGCCGCGCAGGCACTAACCCGGCCCTATTGAACGGCGAAGCGATCTGACGCGATGGCTGCGGCAAGCGCCATCGATCCCCAGCTTGGCGCGACAGACCCTAAGTATGCTTTTCGCGTCAACGCACTGAGCCGGCTTGCGAGCGCTGAACGCAACGGCTTGAAAATTGCAATCGCCTTACGGACAGCTGTTGTCGGCGTGGGCTTTTTGTGGTGGCTCAGCCTGACACTAGCCCTCGATTTCACCTTTCGGATGAGCGTCATCGGCGTGCTCGGGTTCTATACTGTGCTCGGCCTTGTGCATTATACGGTGATCGGAACCCGTCACGACCGTCCTTGGCTGAAATTTGTTGTTGTAACTCTCGATGCACTTGGAATTTGTGCCGCTTTCGCCTTCGTTCCGATCAGCAATTACGACGACATTCCGCAAGTGCTCTCTATCCGTATCTGGGGAGTGCATTTGCTCATTCCAATCATCGTGCTTGCGGGCTTAACGCTCTCATGGAGACTGGTGATTTGGGCAGGTATTATCTGCTCTGTGGGCTGGTTGGCACTTTACCTTTATACGGCAAGCGGTATCGCAACGCCCCTTTCATGGGATGACCTATCTCGCCAGCCAACACTCGCCGATTATCAGGCCGTGTTTTTGTCCATAGACTTTGTCGGGCGAGGCAACAGAGCAGTCGAGATCGGCATTATGCTGACGGTGTCGATCGTTCTCGCGGTTACCGTCTATCGGGCACGGCAGGTTTTCCTCAACCAGCTACGTTTCGAAAGCCAGCACGCCAGCGAGCGGCAAAAGAGGCGCCTTGCGGCAGACACGTTGAAACGCTTTGTGCCAGAACCAATTGCAAAACGCTTACTCGATGGGGACACGCGGATTGAACCGGAAGAGCGTCCCACATCAATCCTGATGCTGGACATTGCGGATTTCTCAACGTTCGCTGCCGCCCACACGCCCGGCGAGGTCATCGCGGCCTTGGACGATTATCTATCCCAGTGCGCACAAATCATCGCCGACGAGGGTGGCGTGACAATTTCCTATACCGGTGATGGGCTGCTCGCCTCTTTCAACAATCCGATACCGCAGGATACGCCCCAGTTTCATGCCTTCATGGCGGCCGAAAAAATTGTTGAAACCTGCGCATCCAAAGGCTTCGCTTGCCGTATCGGGCTTTCCCACGGGGCTGTTGTGGCAGGCAAGATCGGAACGGATAACCGTCAGGCCTTCACAGTTTATGGTGAAACGGTCAACATCGCCGCACGGCTGGAACAGCGCGCCAAGGGAATGGGCAAAACCATCTTGCTGGACGGCAGTTTTGCCGACAGTCTGCCGCCAACCTTGCACACCAGTCTTGTCTATGAAGGCCAAGAGCCATTGCGCGGCATCAGCCGCCCCGTCGAGCTTTACAGCATCGCCTAGAAACACTCATCCAAACGGCAGTTCGAAAACCCCAGTCTCTTCGTTCATGGTCAGCAATTCGCCTGATGAAATATCAAACCATGCCCCGTGCAGCGAGATTTGCTCTCTCTCCAGCAAAATGGAAACGCAGGGAAAGGTCTTAAGATGCGCGATAGACTGGCGGATAGCTTCCTCTTCCAACTGTCGTTGTAAAAGCTCCGCACTGTCCGCACCCGTACAGTCAAATTTCTCCGCCACCGGTGCCAACATCGACATCCACTTGCCAATGAAATCGCCGGGCGACAACGGCGGCGTTGCCTCGCCCGTCGCTGTCCTACGAAAAGCGGCAATGCCACCGCATCGCCCGTGCCCCATGACCACGATATGCTTCACCCGCAATTCCTGCACCGCAAATTCAAGCGCCGCTGAAGTGGCATGATAGGCGCCGGCAGGATCGTAAGGTGGCATGAGGTTCGCCACATTACGCACCACAAAAATCTCCCCCGGAGCGGCACCGAATATCACCTCCGGTGCGGAACGGGAATCGCAACACGCGACAACCATCGTATCTGGCTTTTGCCCAGACGAGGCCAGTTCTTCATAGCGCTCTCGCTCACGCGAAAGGCGGTTCTTACGAAAATTGACATAGCCGCCCAACAATTTTCGCGGAAAAGTCGGCTCCACCAGTTCGCGTCGTGGCTTAGCTTTTTCTTCTGGTAAAAGACCGGCGTCTTCGCGGTCATCTGTGCGGCTCAGCGCGTCGTCCATCGTCAATCTGGCTCATTAAGGGCTCCAACTGCGCCAATTTGGCACAGCCAACCGCATCACGTCCAGCCGTCAAATCAACGCGCCGTTAGTCCAGTTCACGTGCCTCGGAAACCAGCAGGATCGGCACACCATCACGAACGGGGTATGCCAGCTTGGCCGTCTCGGAAATCAGTTCCTGAGCCTCGTGGTCAAAATGCAGTTGGCGCTTGGTTAGTGGACACACCAGCAGCTGAAGCATCTTGCCGTCCACCTCCACGGCAGCCTGCATTTCAGGCTTCGCACGCTTTTTTGTCAGTTTGTTGGATTTGTCCGACGAACCCTTGCTGGACCCAGGCTCCTTCAAATCAAGCTCCTATTGCAGCGTGGTGGCGGCATCGCCAGATTCACGAGCCAAAGCAATCTCGGTGATGGCAATCAGCGTCTCGGCACGCGTTTTCAAATCTGGCGCTTCGAGCAAAGCCTGCTTTTCGGCGGGACCGTAAGGACTCATCATGGAAAGCGAATTAACCAGAGTTTCGGTGCTCGCCTCGCTCACACCTTCCCAATCTGCCTCCAACTGATTCACTTCCAGGAATTGCTGGAACGCCGCCAAAAGCGCATCGCGATCCACCTCTTTTTCGGCTTCGCTCATATCGCCAAGATCGTCACCAAATGCTGCAATTCGCGCCCGCCGATAACCGTTTTCGCCTTCAACTTCTTCCAAGAGACGGAAACGGCATATTCCTGAAAGGTTCATCATCAGGCGACCATCACCGGATTCCTGCATCGCGGTAATGCGGCCAACACATCCCACCTTACAAAGCGGCGGAGCGTCAAGACGCTCATCATGATCAAGCTCCGGCTGGATCATACCGATAATCCGAGATCCGCGCATCGCATCATCTATCATGTTCAAGTAGCGCGGCTCAAAGATATTGAGCGGCATGTTTCCACCCGGCAACAACAGTGCAGCCGGCAGCGGAAACACCGGAACGATATCCGGAATTTCGCTCACGAGCGTGTATGTGACGTTTCCTGCCTTCATATCGCTACCGTGTCACGAGAAGAGGATTGAGGATAGCGCACGGCGACCGCTGATTGTCGCAGGGTCAGCATTGCCCCACACATCGAAGAACTCGACCAATTGTACGCGCGCGCCGTCGTCGCGCCACTTGCGGTCTTTGCGAATGATCGTCAACAACTGCTCTGCCGCCTCCTCACGCTCGCCACGAGCATTGAGCGCAATGGCATAATCAAATCGCGCATCGTGGTTGACGGGCTCGGCTTCAACCTTCGCGGCAAGCTGTCCCAGATCACCCAAATTCGCTGCCTGTTCAGCAAGCTCCAGTGCTGTCAGAAAAGCCGCAATCGGCCCTTCTGACTGCATATCTTCCGGCACTTGCACAATCAGACCACGCGCTTGTTCAAATTCTCCGACTGCGAGATAACACTGCCCAAGCCCCGCAATCGCATCGAGATTGCCTGGCTCCTGCTGCAAGACAGCCGCAAACATTTGTGCTGCACCGGCGAAGTCTTTTTCCGCTATCAACCCGTTAGCTTGCTCCACCGCAGCTGCCATATCCGGCCCTTCTGACGGCTCCCCGCCCGGCCCCATCGCAGCAATTTTGGCGATAAACTCCTTAACTTCGCTTTCAGGCTTTGCACCCATGAAAGCGTCAACCGGCTGACCACCAACAAAAGCGACGACCGCCGGAATTGACTGAATGCCCATCTGGCTGGCAATTTCCGGATGCTGATCAATATCCATTTTCACCAGACGCACCGCGCCGTTCGACGCAGCAACCGCGTTCTCGATGATCGGCCCAAGCTGCTTGCACGGTCCGCACCACGGCGCCCAGAAATCCACCACCACCGGCACGGTGCCTGAGGCTTCGATCACTTCCGGGCCAAATTCCGCAGTGGAAATATCCTTCACTGGCCCAGACTCCTCGGCCGCAGGCGCGGTTGGGGCATCGCCCATCGAGACCGTCGCATTCACGTTCATCTGCCCTTGTTGCGGCTTCATCCAGTCAGTCATGTCGCCCACGCTCTCAGTACAATTGGGGGTTTTCAATAGACGCCACAGAAAACGCGGCGTGTTGCTTCACGCTCAAAATGGGGAAGCGGCGGAATTATGCAAGGGTTCGCCCCCTCAATCGACCTCTTGTGAAAGATCAACAATCATCGGTTCGTGCTCGCACAATTTGGCAAAGGCCAGCAGATCATCACGGGCAATCGTCGTGGTCGCTTCATTGGTGAGCGGGTGGCAATTGATTTTATCGTGGCGCATGAGGCGGGAATCAATGGCAAAGGTCACGTTGTTTTCACGATCATTGATAATGCCAAAGGCTGTCACGGCACCAGGAATTACCCCCAGCAATTCCAGAAGTGCCTCCGGTTTGCCAAACGAAAACCGGCTCGAGCCGTCCAATAGCTTATGCAGCGTTTTCAGATTCACCTCGCTGTCTTCCTCTGCCGTCAGCAAAAAATACGCACCCTTTTTATCTTTTAAGAACAGGTTTTTCGTGTGCCCACCCTCAATGCTGCCCCGCAGTTTCTGGCTGTCTTCCACGGTGAACAATGGCGGATGGTCGGTCGTGGTGACAGCAAATCCCTGTTTATCAAGAAAACCAAGCAGGGCGTTTCGATCAACAGGCGTTGAGGGGAGATCGGTCATAAAATGCTTGTCCAGCCGCAATAATCCAAAACCCGTTCTAAGCTGGATGGCGCTACAATTTCAATTAACCCAAAGCGGCAAATTCGCCCATTGGCGTGATCACTTTCCTGTTGCAATCAACCAGCCCTTGCGCCATATACACGGCGCTGCAAGCGCAGCCGCTCGAGCGGGCGTAGCTCAGGGGTAGAGCATCACCTTGCCAAGGTGAGGGTCGTGAGTTCGAATCTCATCGCCCGCTCCAATTTTCTCGATATTTTACATGTTTTGAGGCGTCCGAAGCCCAATTCGCTGTCACATGGCCGCGTTAATTTGGATGTCTTGTTGGACCCTCTCTCATTTTGTCAGTCCAAATCGAGTGACACGCCCATTCACGAACCGTTTTCAGATTGAAGCGGATTGAGAGCCGGAACAGGACCCAAGGGCCGTTCTTTGTCGGCAAAAATTGCCGGTGGCGCAGGTAAAGACACGTTGCCGTTGGAAGAACCCACAGTCACCCTTCTCAAATGCGGATGATTGGACAAGCCCTCCATATCATTGACGGTGGCAAGAGCAATATTGGCACGGGTGAGTTTAGCGATTGCCACCTCCGAACTCATACGGGCGAAGGCTTCCCCAACGATCGCATCGGTTTCCAGTCGATTTTCGACACGAAGCAAATTCGTGATGAAGCGCGGATCCTTTGCCAGCGATGGATCTTCAATAAATTCATTGCAAAGCGTCTGCCATTCACGGTCACTCTGGATCGAAATCAATATGGGTCGCCCATCCTTTGGCTGAAAAACTCCGTAAGGCGCGATCGACGGATGCGCGAGCCCAAGTCGTTTGGGAGTTTTGCCCCCCTCATGATTAAGCAACGGCACGGTCAGCCATTCCGCCATCACATCAAACATTGAGACGGAAATTTGGACGCCCTGGCCACTCACTCCACGAGCTATCAAGGCTTCCAATATTGCCGAATACGCAACGGCGCCCGTCGCTATATCAACGATCGAAACGCCCACGCGGGCAGGTTCCGAAGGACCGCCCGTGAGAGAGCAGAGGCCAGATTCAGCTTGTATGAGGAGGTCATAAGCCTTTCGGTCACAGAACGGTCCATCCTCACCAAATCCGCTGATAGAGCACGTGATAAGACGGGGAAAATCACGCTTGATGCGGTCGGAAGAGAAGCCAAGCCGCGCCAATGCACCCGGCTTCAAATTCTGAATAAGGACATCGGCTTTCTCAAGAAGGGCTGTGAGACGCTCCTTGCCATGCTTTGAAGCTAGATCAAGAGTTACACTTTCTTTGCCGCGGTTGAGCCATACAAAATAGCTTGATTGCCCCGCTGCAACATCATCGTAGCCACGAGCAAAATCGCCTTCAGGACGTTCTACTTTAACAACCCGGGCGCCTGCATCCGCCAATCGGCTGGAGGCATAGGGGGCAGCGACCGCTTGCTCGACAGCCACCACCTCAATACCTTTCAACGGCAAGCCCATTATAGCAATCCTGTCATAGCGACCGTCGAAAATCCTGCACGCCTAAACCCTTGGCAGCAACCGCCATATAGGCCGTTTATTTTATCCTTCGACATGCTCTCTCTTTCGTCAATTTGTCCGAATTCGCGCTGCCAAATCAATCAATTCTCTTCCGCAGCGACAGTGATCAGATTTTGACTCATTAGCCTCTGGGCCAAGGAGCCTCGCGGTTCCGCTATGGTACTCAGATAATCTCTCAATGCAGTATGTCTCGCGCGGACCAATGTAACCGCTTCGCTGGGCGTGATAGCCTCAAAGCGAATGTCCTCGCGGCTGCGGCGCTGGGTCAAGCGATCGAGATCTGCAGAAATCACTGTTGCTATTTTAGGGTAGCCGCCTGTGGTTTGGTGGTCTGCCAAGAGAACCGTGGCAACCCCCTCACCCGACACCTGAACCGATCCCCGAATGATGGGCTCAGACGGAATGGAAAGCGCACCGTCGGGCGACAAGACCGGCCCTGCAAGCCGCATTCCCATGCGATCATAGCTGTCAGTCACTTGAAACGTCTCTTCCAGAAAAGCGGTGATAGCGGCTGACGGGAACCACCCGTCCTGCGGCCCCATCACCACACGAAACGTAGAGCGATCATCGTCAAACTGCGGCAGGGCAATTGCGCCCTCGCGCTCCAGCCGCTGCTCCGCGTTTTCAACCACCAACTCCTGCCCAGCCTGCAACGCACCGCCGCCAAACCCGGAGGTCGATAGTGTTGCCGTATGGCCAAGCCATTCGGTTGCAACGAGACCTCCCGCAAGCGCCAGATAGGCCCAGCTGCCCGATGCGCCACCACGAATGGCCAGCTTCTCGCCGGGCTGCAGCGTCAAGACAGTCCATCCGCTGGTCTTCGCTCCGCCGTGATCAATGATAAAATCTCCCCCCGCAATGGCGAGCGATACTGCACCCTCCTTGCACTCAACGACCAAACCACCGAGTGAGATTTCAATGCAGGTTTGGTCTGTGGGATTGCCAAGTGCGGCATTCGCAGCCGCGAAAGAAGTTCGGTCCATTGGGCCGGACGCGGTCACCCCGTAGCGCAAGTTCCCCACTCGGCCACCGTCTTGGATCGTTACCAGAGGACCGGCAAATTGCACTGACAATCGAGCGGCACCCATCAACCCATCGCCTTCAAAAGATCATCCACACTGATGCGCTCGAACGTGACGGTATCGCCTATATCAAACAGGAACGGTCGCGCAGGATCATCCAGCAAAATGGGCGTGGGCGAACGTCCGATGATTGACCAGCCTGTTGGCATTTTTACGGTGGTCACCAAACATTGAGCACCCGCAATCATAACACTGCCAGCGGGAATATCGCGCACGGGCGCGGTTTTGCGCGGCACCTGAATGTCTGGCGACACACCGCCCATATAGGCGTAGCCCGGCGCGAAACCGTACATCAAAACCTTGTAATCACCGCTTAGATGAGCAGCGATCACCGCTTCTTCGCTCAACCCGCAAGCCTGCGCCACAGCCTTCAAATCTGGCGCGTAAGGCCCGTCATAGCAGACCTGCACGACACGGTTTTGCGTTTGCAGCACATTGCGTGACATGCCGCTCAACAACTTTTCTAAGGCCACTTGCAGTTCAACATGATCGGTCTGAACTGGATCAAAGATCCCCAACACATTCACCAGCGCCGGCACTGCCTCAACCATGCCGCTGGGCGGGCTTTGCTGGAGTGCTTTGTCAAAAGCAACGATGGATTGGAACACATCCTCTCCAAGCGCCTTCCCGAATGTGACCAGCACGGCACTGTCTGCAACGGGCGTAAAGTGGGGCTTCATCTTGCGGCTGGCTTTACGAAGCTCTCGATTGTCATGCCAGCATCGCTCAATCGTTTGCGAATTTCTTTAGCCATAGACACCGCATGGTCGCTGTCTCCGTGAACGCAGATTGAGTGGGCGTCCAACCGAATAGGATTTCCATCAATGACCGGCATGTGGCCGCTATCAAGGTAAGACAGCAAACGCTCCGCCGCTTCATTCGGATCATGGATCATCGCACCATCTTGTGACCTGGGCACCAATTGGCCCGATGAGAGATAGCCGCGGTCGGCGAAAATCTCCGAGAAAGTCTGCAGGCCGCCAGCTTGCGCCGCTCGTTCAGATTCCGTTCCGGAAATTGCCAGGTAGGCCAAATCACGGTCGATGGCCTTCACCGCCGCAACAATCGCATCGGCAACATTTCTGTCCCTTGCCGCAAGGTTAGCAAGCGCTCCGTGGGGTTTGACATAAGCAACACGGGCTCCAGCCAAACTCGCCATAGCCATCAGCGCTCCAATCTGGGCTGCACACATCCGACCGATTTCCGCTGGAGCCATCGGAATGACCCGGCGGCCAAACCCCTCACGGTCATTGAACCCGGGATGCGCGCCAACGCTCACACTGTTCTGTGCAGCCAGTTGCAGCGTTGTGAACATCGTCTCGGGGTCACTCGCGTGACCACCGCACGCGATATTGGCCGACGTGACGATGGAGAGCATCGCCTCGTCATCCCCCATAGACCAAGGCCCGAAGCTCTCACCGAGATCAGAATTCAGATCAATGCTCTTCAACGTCGTCATCGCACCGTCGTACTGCAAAGTGTTGGTTGGCTAGAGTGCCATATCAGACACGGCGATCAAGACTGCCGCACATATAATGGAACACCCTATTAATCAGAGACAATGCCGGGCAGTGCGCCCAACGCGCTATGCGGCGTTCCAAATTCTCAGGCATCGAGGTGGTGCTGACCGAATAAAAATTTAAAATGCTTGAAGCAAAGTGATTATGAGCCAACCGATGAAAATTGACGTCGTCTCCACGGTCCCATTCGAAGACCAAAAACCGGGCACCTCCGGATTGCGCAAGAAGACCCGTGTTTTCATGCAACCTGGCTATTTGGAGAATTTCGTTCAAGCGACTTTCAATGCTGTTGGTGGCGCGCGGGGCAAGACACTGGTCGTCGGTGGCGATGGCCGGTATTTCAATGCCGATGCCATCCAAACGATCATCAAAATGGCAGCAGCCAATGGCGCGACAAAGGTTATCGTTGGCGCAGGTGGACTGCTTTCCACACCGGCAGCATCCCACCTCATTCGGCTAAACAAGGCAGATGGTGGATTAATTTTGTCAGCCAGCCATAACCCCGGCGGTGTCGACGAAGACTTTGGCATCAAATTCAATACAGCCAATGGCGGACCGGCGCCGGAAGCCATCACCAACGCAATTTTTGATCAAACACTGACGCTTTGTGAATACTCAATCGCCGATGCGGCCAACGTTGATCTGTCCACAATTGGCCGACAACAAATGGGCGCAATGAGCATCGAAATCGTGGACCCTGTGAGCGACTATCAATCCCTCATGGAAAGCCTGTTCGACTTCGCAAAAATTCGCGATCTCTTCGCCAGCGGCTTCACAATGAAGTTCGACGCTATGCATGCGGTGACTGGGCCTTATGCCAAGGCCATATTGGAAGACGCACTCAATGCGCCGAAAGGCACGGTTCTCAACGGAGTGCCGAAGGAAGACTTTGACAATGGCCACCCGGACCCCAATCCGGTTTGGGCAAAAGACCTGATGGACATGATGATGTCCGACGAAGGCCCGGATTTTGGTGCGGCGTCAGACGGTGATGGCGACCGCAATATGATTGTCGGTCGCAATATCTATGTGACGCCATCAGACAGCCTGGCTGTTCTTGCAAACAACGCGCATCTGGCACCCGGCTACAAAGACGGAATATCTGGTGTCGCACGGTCAATGCCGACAAGCGGTGCCGGCGACAGGGTGGCAGCAAAATTGGGCGTGGAATGTTTTGAAACACCAACCGGCTGGAAATTCTTCGGCAATCTGCTTGATGCAGGCAAGGTCACCATTTGTGGCGAGGAAAGCGCCGGAACAGGGTCGGACCATGTCCGGGAGAAGGACGGGCTTTGGGCGGTTTTGTTGTGGCTCAACATTCTGGCCGAGCGAAAGCAATCGGTTGCAGAAGTTCTCAAGGATCATTGGCAACAGTTTGGCCGTGATTATTACTCGCGTCATGACTACGAGGCTCTGCCCATAGAGGCAGCAAGCTCACTTATTGCAAAACTCCGCAGCTTCTTGCCTGATTTGGCCGGGCGAACCTTCGGTTTTGAAGAAGTCACCAGAGCCGATGAATTCTCTTATCTAGACCCAGTCGACGGTTCAATGAGCGAGAACCAGGGTATTCGGGTTTTCTTCAAATCGGGCGGAAGGGCTGTATTTCGGCTATCCGGCACGGGCACTGAAGGTGCCACTTTGCGACTGTATCTTGAGCAGTTTGTTAGCAGGGACGGGAACCATTCTCAGGATACCCAAGAGGCTTTAAAACAGGTGCGGAATGCAGCTTTGGAGCTGTGTGAGTTGGAAACTTTGACAGGCCGCACCAAGCCGGATGTCGTGACGTAAGGGCGTTGGAGCCCAATTGTTTAGCCACACTGGACTGAGATATAGGAATTCAAGGTCGCAGCTGTTCCATCACGCCACACGGCTTCCAGCGCGGATTTGAAGGCTGAACGAAATACTTCGTTTTCTGCCAGCGGGCCGTATATCTCCCGCATCTCCAACCATTGAGCAGCATCTTGTTTGGCCAACACGGCCTGCGCCTGCAACTGGTCCCAGCTTGGGTCGTTCGGCTCAATTTTGGCACCGCTTTCCGTTTCACCATAGCAGTAGCGGCACCAAAGCGCGGATTCCAAGGCAAGCCCGTCAATGGATTGTCCGGCGGATAACCTGTCTTCAATCACAGGAAGGATAAACTTCGGCTGGCGGTTGGAACCATCGTGGCAAAGCCGCGGAATCGTATCGCCAACGGCTTTGTTGGAAAAGCGCTCCACGATTGTGGCGTAATAGTCTTGATGGGAGACGCCCGGAATGTCCGGCACTGTCGGGATAATTTCTGTGCGTTCCAACTTATCCAGAAAGCCATATACGAGAGGGTTCGCCATAGCGTCGTGGACAAAATGAATGTCCAGCAGTCCTGCTGGATAGGCAATCGTCGCGTGCCCACCGTTCAATATGCGCAGCTTCATCAACTCATATGGAGCAACGTCAGACACAAACTGCACACCCACCTTTTCCAAAGCGGGACGGCCGTTTGAAAAATCATCCTCCAACACCCATTGGCGGAAAGGTTCACAGACCACAGGGCGCGCATCTTCAATAGCGAATTGACTCGAAACCAAGTCAATCTCTCGCTGCGAAGTTGCTGGCGTGATGCAATCGACCATAGAATTCGGAAAGCTGACGTTCTCTTCAATCCATGTACCAAACTCCACCGATTGAGCCTTGGCTAAGCCGATGACGGAATTTTTTGCCACGTGACCATTTTCCGGCAGATTATCACAGGACATGACTGTGAACGGAGGGGCACCTCGATCATGACGAATTTTCAGCGCTGCAATAATGCATCCGAACACCGTTTTAGGATCACCCATATTCTTGATGTCATGCTGAATATCAGGGTGGCTCGTGTCCAATCCACCAGTGGTGGCATCAACGAAATAGCCTCCCTCGGTAATTGTTAGCGACACGATCCGAATTGCTGGATCAGATAGAGCTTCAATCACAGCATCCGGGCTAATCTCCGCGTAGTCGATCATGGAGCCACAAATACGAGCGGTCAGTCCCTCAGGATCAAGTTCAACGACTGTGGTGAGCCAGTCTTGCTCTTGGAGATCAGACCGAACAGGTTTGTCGTTGTCTCGCAAGCTCGCGCCAACCAGCGCCCAGTCATGGTCGTGGCCAAGCGAAAACAGTTTGTCGAGATAGACAGCCTGATGAGCGCGGTGGAAATTGCCGAGACCGATGTGAAGGATGCCGCGAGACAGCGCCCCTCGATCGTAGCCCGGTAACGCTACGTCGCTCGATAGGGTCGATAGAATTGTGTTGGAAAGTTTTTGTGCCATCAGCTCATCCATTGTCCGCCATCGACATTATAGGTTTGCGCAACAATGTAGTTCGACTCATCCGATGCTAGAAAAACCGCCATACCCGTCAGGTCATCGGGTGTTGCAAAACGCCCCGCTGGCACGCCTGCCGCCACCTCGGACTTCTTTTGACCAAGCTTCTTGCCCTCCAGCTTCGCGAACATTGAATCGACGTGTTCCCAATGCTCTCCATCAACAACACCAGGCGCAATAGCGTTCACATTGATGCCATGCTTGATAAGATTGAGACCCGCAGATTGTGTCATCGAGATAACGGCAGCCTTTGTCGCACAATATACGAGCACCAGGCTTTCGCCCCGCCGACCAGCTTGTGAAGCCATGTTAATGATCTTGCCGCCATTGCCCTGCGCAATCATCTGTTTAGCCGCCGCCTGCATCGTGAAAAGCGTTCCAGCGACATTAACCGCGAACAGCTTGTCATAGCTCTCACGCGTGATGTCCACGACCTCGGCTGCATCAAAAAGGGCTGCATTGTTTATCAAAACATCCAACCTCCCTGCCCGCTTCACAACCGAGCCAATGGCAGCATCAATGCTTGCTTGATTGCAGACGTCCAGTTCAACCGCATAGGCTACCTCGCCGATATCGCGAGCAACCTTGGTTGCGGCATCCAGATTTATGTCGGCGATAGCAACACTTGCACCTTCACGGACGTAAGCCTCTGCAAAGCCACGCCCAATCCCTCGGGCTGCCCCGGTGATGAGCGCAGACTTGCCGGCTAGACGCGTCATTATATGGCTAGGCCGTTCTGATCGAACTTATAGACGCGCGATTTGTTTTCGGGCGAAAGATAAACTGTATCACCGTGATAGAGCTGAACATCGCCAGCAGCACGAACCACCAAGCCTTCCTCAGCACCGGGAACATTAACCCGCAGGAAAGTGTCTGAGCCCAAGTGCTCAGACACACCAACAGTCCCCTTCCAGGTGCCTTTGGTCTTCGATGCAACCAGATGTTCGGGGCGAACACCGATAGTATGGGCATTGTATTTTTGCGCCACTTCACCTGTCACAAAATTCATCTTCGGTGAGCCGATAAAGCCCGCGACGAAAAGATTGGTCGGGTTTTTATAAAGTTCGATGGGCGAGCCAACCTGTTCGATATTGCCAGCACGCAGAACCACAATCTTGTCAGCCATCGTCATGGCCTCCACTTGATCGTGCGTCACATAAATCATGGTGGTTTTCAGCTGTTGGTGAAGCTCGGAAATCTCCAGCCGCATGTTCACCCGCAAGGCGGCGTCAAGGTTTGACAAAGGCTCATCAAACAAAAAAGCATCCGGCTCACGAACAATGGCCCGACCAATCGCAACACGTTGACGCTGGCCGCCAGAAAGTTGTCCGGGGCGGCGGTCAATATAGTCGGCCAGGTTCAAAACCTCAGCAGCGGCATTCACCTTCTGATCAATCTCGTTTTGGCTCAAGCCTGCCATCTTCAACGGAAACGCGATGTTCTTGCGCACCGACATATGCGGATAGAGCGCATAGGACTGGAACACCATCGCTAGGCCACGCTTGGCGGGAGGAATGTTGGTGGCATCGTTGCCGTTGATAGCGATGTTCCCGCTCGTCACATCTTCCAGTCCTGCAATCAGGCGCAAAAGCGTGGACTTGCCGCAGCCCGATGGTCCAACGAAGACAACGAATTCGCCGTCGTCGATTTCAAGATCAAGCGGCGGAATGACGTTGGTGGTGCCAAAGTTTTTCGTGACCTGTGAGAGAGTTATTCTTCCCATAATTACACCTATTTAACTGCGCCAAACGTCAGGCCGCGTACAAGTTGCTTTTGGCTGAACCAGCCCAAAATAAGGATCGGCGCGATGGCCATTGTCGAAGCTGCTGATAGCTTGGCATAGAACAAGCCTTCGGGGCTGGAATAGCTGGCGATGAACGCGGTCAACGGTGCCGCTTTTGCAGCCGTTAGATTGAGCGTCCAGAAGGCTTCATTCCAAGCCAGAATGAAGTTCAACAGCAAGGTGGACGCGATGCCGGGTATGGCCATTGGCGTTAGCACGTAGATAATTTCAGACCGCAGGCTCGCTCCGTCCATTCGCGCAGCTTCCAGAATATCGACAGGAATTTCGCGGAAATACGTGTAAAGCATCCACACGATGATCGGCAGGTTGATGAGCATAATAATGATCGTCAGGCCGAGCACTGAATCCAACAGTCCAAGTTCGATGAAAATCAGGTAAATTGGATAGAGCACACCAACCGCGGGCAGCATCTTGGTGGAAAGCATCCAAAGCAGAATGTCTTTGGTACGTTTTGATGGAACAAACGCCATCGACCAAGCCGCCGGAATGGCAATAATCACGCCCAGCAGCGTAGAACCACCTGCGATGAATATCGAATTCCAAAGGAAGCGAGCATAGTTTGAACGCTCCATTACCACGCCGTAGTTTTCAGTGGTCCAATCGAAGAACATGAAAACAGGTGGATAGGAAATCGCCTGGGCTTCAGTTTTGAAGCTGGTAAGAATCGTCCATAGAATGGGAAAGAAAATCAGGAACCCGATGGTCCAAGCGGCCACCGTATATCCGATTTTGCGTTTTGTTGTGATTGCGCGAGCCATGTCTAGTTTCTCCTCACGCGTCCAGGTTCTTGCCAACGATGCGCATCAAGAAGATGGCAACGATGTTGGCGAGGATCACGGCATAGATACCGCCAGCTGATCCCAACCCGATGTTCTGGCTTTCCAGCACGCGCTGGAAGATCAGATATGAAAGTGTCTTGGTGCCAAACGCACCACCGGTGGTGACGAAGATTTCCGCAAAGATCGCCAGAAGGAAAATCGTCTGGATCAAAATGACGATTGTGATCGCGCGGCCCAGATGCGGCAAAATGATATAGAAAAAGCGCTGCAACGGCTTTGCGCCATCCATTTCGGAGGCCTCCAACTGTTCACCGTCCAGCGACTGCACGGCGGTCAGCAAAATGAGCGTTGCAAAGGGCAGCCATTGCCAGGAGACGATCAAAATAATGGATTCGATTGACGCCTGCGATAGCCACTCCACTGGCGTTGCACCAAACGCTCGCCACAAATGAGCGAAGAGACCGTTGGAGGAATCCATGAACATGTTCTTCCACACAAGCGCTGAGACGGTCGGCATGACGAAGAAGGGTGCAATGACGAGAATACGAACAACGCCCTGCCCCCAAATAGGTTGATCAAGCAGCAGGGCAAAAAGGATGCCAAGCACGACCGTTATGATGAGCACACTGCCCACGATAATGAGCGTGGTTTGCACGCTAGGCCAAAACGAACTGGAACTTACAAAGCGAACGTAGTTGTCAAAGCCAACCCAGCCCTGATCTCCACCTCGAAGGGGCAGATATTTTCTGAACGAGAACCATAGGGTCATCGTGAGAGGGACAAGCATCCAGCCAAGCAGCAAGATGACTGCCGGAGCCAGCATGAAACGGGCCGCGGATCTGGTGTTCTGAGTTGCCATGAGATCCACCTCCCCAGTGAACGGAATAGCCGTTTGAACTCATTCGATCATATTATGCATAGAAAGCAAAAGGGCCGCGATTTCCGCGGCCCTCTGCGTGTCTCGAAGTGCTTACTTGTAGCCAGCAGCTTCCATAGCATCGTTGGTGATGGCCTGCGCCTTCGCCAATGCTTCTTCGATCGTTTGCTGACCAGCATAGGCTGCAGAGAACTCTTGGCTCACTTCAGTCGCAATGCCTGCAAACTCAGGAATAGCCGCAAACTGAATACCCACATATGGGCTCGGCTTGACGGTTGAGTTGTTTGGATCGGCCGACAGGATTGAATCCAACGTCATCTGAGCGAACGGAACCTCTTTGTAATTTGGGTTCTCGTACAGCGATGTGCGCGCGCCCGGAGGAACGTTAGCCCAGCCTTCTTTTTCAGCAACGAGCTCAATGTAGCCGGTGCCGGTTGCCCATTCGATGAACTCCTTGGCAGCAGCTTCTTTTTGCGTACCGGCAGGAATTGCCAGTGCCCAAGCCCAGAGCCAGTTCGAACGCTTGCCAAGACCTGTATCAGGCGCGAGAGCAAAGCCAACTTTGTCAGCAACGGTCGAGTCGTTCGGGTTGGTCACAAAAGACGCAGCAACAGTGGCATCAATCCACATGCCGCATTTGCCTTGCTGGAAGAGCGACAGGTTTTCGTTGAAGCCGTTGGTGGCGTAACCGGCGGGGCCGGATGCATCCATCATGGTTTTGTAAGCTGTAAGCGTGTTTTTCCACTCTTCAGTGTCGAACTGCGCATTCCAGTTTTCGTCAAACCAGCGGGCGCCAAACGAGTTGGACATGGCCGTGATGAAAGCACCTCCCTCACCCCAACCGGCTTTACCGCGAAGGCAAATGCCGTTGATGTCGTTGTCGCGGTCCGTCATCGCAGCAGCAGCTTTGGCAATGAAATCCCAGGTCGGAGCCTTTGGCATTTCCATGCCGGCTTTTTCCATGAGATCGGTGCGATACATAATCATCGACGATTCGCCGTAGAACGGAGCCGCGTAAAGCGTGCCGTCATGGGAAAGACCGCCACGCATAGCTGGCAGAATGTCATCGACATTGTATTCAGCAGAAAGGTCGTTCAGCGGAACGAGCCAGCCGTTTTTACCCCAGATTGGCGTCTCGTACATGCCGATTGTCATGATATCGAAAGCACCACCCTTGGTCGTGATGTCTGTCGTTACGCGCTGGCGCAGCACGTTTTCTTCCAACGTAACCCACTCAACCTTATGGCCGGTTTTTGCGGTGAAATCGTCGGTGTATTTCTGCATACGGATCATGTCACCGTTGTTCACGGTGGCAATCGTAAGCGTCTTGCTGTGGCTACCGGCAAGTGCAACCGATGTCGTGAGCGACACGGTGGCGGCTGCAAGCAGGCCGAGTCCAAGTGTTTTGATGGATTTCATCAGAAATTCCTCCCTTAGTGATAAAAGTGCTGAAACCTTACACACGCACAGCGTATCGGAAATCAGCAGCGAATTGCCATTCCAAATCGTGACCGCCCAGACAAAAGACGCGGATGGCCGACCGATCTGAATTTCAATCGGTTTAAATTTTGCGCAAGTAGCGGTAGGAGTCAATACAAGTGCAGCGTTTAAGTCGATATTTTTCTGATATCTTTGGAAAAGTCTACAAAGGTTCGGCTTGGCTGCACAGTGCCATTGCGGGTTTGCTGTCGCAGGTGTTGAGCAGTAACACTGGCATCCTCGCGCCCTGCGCAGGCTGGCTCATCATCGGGAGTTTGAAATGATACTGTGTTGCGGCGAAGCGCTGATTGATATGCTGCCCGATGTGAATGGCAAAGGTGAGCATGTGTTACGACCAGTGACTGGCGGTTCGGTTTTCAACACCGCCATCGCTTTAGGGCGCTTGGAAGAAACTACAGGTTTCTTCTCCGGTGTTTCCAACGATGGTTTTGGACGCAAGCTGATTGCCGATCTTGAAGATTCCTCCGTCGATCACTCTCTTTGCCTCCGCAGTGACCGCCCGACAACACTCGCCGTTGTCGATCTGAGTGATGGCAACGCCACCTACACTTTTTACGACGAAGGCTCCGCTGGCCGCGAAATCTTGCCCTCTGATATGCCTGCCGTCCCGGGAAACGTTTCAACGTTGTTGTTTGGCGGTATTTCGCTGATTCCCGAACCTTGCGGTAGCGCTTATGAAAGCCTTCTCATAGAAAATTCCGCAAACCACCTCACCTATATTGATCCCAACATCCGCCCCAACTTCATTGACGATGAAGACAAGCACCGCACCCGCATTCGTCGCATGATTGAACACAGCGATATCGTCAAAGTCTCCGACGAAGACCTAAGCTGGATCGAGCCGAATATGGACTTCAACGCAACGGCACAGAAATGGTTGGGCCACGGCACGTCGATCATCTTGATCAGCCGGGGCGGCGATGGGTCGGAAGCCCATTTCAAGGGCGGTGTCGTGAAAGCACCGGCGGAGAAAATCACCGTCGCAGACACGGTAGGTGCCGGCGATACATTCAGCGCGGGCTTCCTCTCTTCGCTGAATGGCCAAATCGGCTTGGGTAAACAAGCCCTGGCGTCCTTGGATGAAACAGTCCTTCAACGTGCCCTTGCCTATGCCAACAAAGCCGCAGCCATCACAGCTTCCCGCGTTGGAGCAAACCCGCCAAGGCTGAACGAGATGTCCGGCGACGTTGCCTAACACTTACTGTTGACGACCGAACCATTTCGCATACAGCTGGCCATATTGGCCATTTTCCCGCAACCGCAAGATGGTTCGGTTTATGTCCTCGCGAAGAGCGCTGCCGCGTGGCAACACAACTCCGTATTCATCATTGTTGAACGTCGCTCCAACCAAACGAACATTACCGCGTCCCGCTCGCTGCGCATAATATTGCAGCACCGGCGCATCGTGAACGACCGCCTCAACCTGCCCATCGCGCAGTGCAGCATAAGCCTCTTCAATGCGCTCCACGCGCACAAGATCGGCCTCCTGCCCCCGACGCTCCAGAAAACGAGCGCTCGTACTTTTATCGATCACCGCAACAGGGCGACCAAACAAGTCATCCGGCCCAGAAATCGAACCGCGCAATTCCTGCACGGTAACCGTACTCGTCACCACAGCGGTGAAATAGGCGAACATGAAATAGCCAAAGATCATCCAGAACAGCGCAAACAATTTGCCCCGCACTCCCGAAGGCGCCTTATCGCCATACCCCACCGTCGTGATGGTAACGATCGCCCACCAAAACGCATCCCACACGCCATGAGGATAATGCGGCGAAAATTGGGGGTTGGTCTTACGTTCCAAAAACCAAGTGATGTGGGAGACCACCAAAACGGATGCAAGAAAGACAATCGCCGCGATCAAAAAACCCTTTGACCAAAACAAGTCCCGCACCGCGGCCCAAATCTGTATGCCATCTCCACCATCACCGCTCGCCACCATAACGCGCAGGCCAGAACGAAAATAGGAATGGGAAAAATCAAATTCCGCTTCCCGCTCAGCCGTAATTGAAACGGCGGCAATCGCCAGATCCGCATCGCCCTTGCGCACCCCGTCAAACAGTTCGCCCAATGTTGGCACGAAAACGTAGCTCGATTGCCAGCCGTTTTGTTCTGCAATCAAGTCCCACAATTCAATGGAAAATCCCTGCGGGTTTTCTGCGTCATCAGTGACAAAGGGCTCGATAGGCTTGATAGCAACTTTCAGCAGTCCGGGCTGAGTGCTGGATTGAGCAAAGGCTGAAAACGAGCCGAAAAACGCGACCGCCAGCATCAGTAAAATTCGAACGGCCAATACGTTTCCCGTCACAACAAGCCCCTGAAATTTTACCTTCGCAATCCAAAAATGAGCCTAGCAGACTTTTTACAGGCGACGATATAGGGTCCGCTCAACTGGAAAAATACGACATTAAGGCTCGCAAAATGGCTCCAACTGACATTTGCAGAAAAGACAGCTTCTTCCTGCCTGAAGGAATGATCTATCTCGACGGAAACTCACTCGGCCCCTTGCCAAAAGCCGTATCCAAAAGAGTTGCCAACACCATTGAGGAGCAATGGGGAAAATCGCTGATCGGTGGCTGGAACTCGTGCGGATGGATGGATCAACCCTCAACACTGGGAGATCGCGTCGGCAGACTGATCGGCGCGCCGGAAGGATCAACTGTGATGGGCGATACTTTGTCCATCAAAGTCTACCAAGCCGTCGCCTCAGCACTTGACATGCGGCCCCAGCGGAAGGTCATTCTTTCCGACACGGGCAATTTCCCCACCGATCTCTACATGGCCAAAGGGTTGATCGACAGCCTCGACCAGGACCACGAATTACGAGTTGTGGAACCGGACGCAATCGCCGAGGCAATCGATGAAACGGTGGCCATCGTCATGCTAACCCATGTCGATTACCGCACAGGACGAATGCACGATATGGGAGCAATCACCAAAGCCGCCCATGCGGCTGGGGCGGTGATGATTTGGGATCTTGCTCACAGCGCAGGTGCCGTTCCCGTCGATCTTGCCGGATGTGCGTGCGAGTTTGCCGTTGGGTGTACCTACAAATACCTCAACGGCGGCCCCGGCGCTCCCGCCTTCATCTATGCGCGGCCCGATATTGCCCCCACTCTACGCCCCGCCTTGGCAGGCTGGCTCGGACACGATGCGCCCTTCGCCTTTGATCTGGACTACCGCCCTGCTCCCGGAATTGACCGGATGCGCGTCGGCACACCACCGGTCTTGCAGATGGCTTCGCTGGAAGCCGCGATGGACGTATGGGACGGGGTGAACATGGATAATCTGCGCGCCGCCTCCATCGAATTGTCAGAAACCTTTATCGCGGAAGTCGAGCGCCGTTGCCCGCACCTCACCCTTGAAAGTCCGCGCGAACCAAGCCTTCGCGGCTCGCAAGTCTCGTTTTCGTTCCAGCACGGGTATGCCGCCATGCAGGCCGTGATAGCACGTGGCGTGATTGGCGATTTCCGGGCGCCCAACATAATGCGCTTCGGCTTCACGCCGCTCTATATCGACAAGCAGGACGTTCTAAAGGCCGTGGCGATCATTGAAGACGTCATGTCAAACCGTCTTTGGGACGATCCCAAATATCAAAAGAAAGGGCGCGTCACTTGAGGGTTTTGCCGTGTTGTGAGTCGGTCACTCAAGCCTTAATCTGAAACCAGATGCTCAAACCAGCGAGGCGACCATGAACACCCATGTCCAGCGCGACCAGATGATCCAAGCCCCGTCCCTGCCCGGCCCCCATGAAGGCTATATGCCGGGCTTCGGAAACGACTATGAGACGGAAGCCCTGCCCGGCGCACTGCCGCAGGGCATGAACAGCCCGCAAAAGTGCAACTACGGCCTCTACGGCGAGCAATTGAGTGGCACGGCGTTTACAGATGTGCGCCCCGAGCGGACATGGTGCTACCGCATCCGTCCATCGGTGAAGCATTCACACCGATATGAGAAAATCAGTCTGCCCTTCTGGAAATCTGCACCACATATTCCCCAAGACGTCACCAGTCTGGGTCAATACCGTTGGGATCCGCTTCCCCATACCGAGGAAAAGCTCACCTGGCTGACGGGAATGCGCACCATGACCACCGCGGGCGACGTGAACACGCAGATCGGCATGGCCGCTCACGTCTATCTGGTCACGCAGAGCATGGAAGACGCCTATTTCTACAGCGCTGACAGCGAACTGCTGGTTGTGCCGCAAGAAGGCCGCCTACGCTTTTGCACCGAGCTAGGAATCATTGATCTGGAACCGAAGGAAATCGCCATCATTCCGCGCGGCCTCGTCTACCGTGTTGAAGTGTTGGAAGCCCCCTGCCGCGGTTTCGTTTGCGAAAACTACGGACAGAAATTCGAACTTCCGGGCCGCGGCCCCATCGGCGCAAACTGCATGGCCAATCCGCGCGACTTCAAAGCACCCGTCGCCGCCTTCGAAGACCGCGAAACGCCGTCAACGGTCACTATCAAATGGTGCGGCCAATTCCATGAAACCAAAATCGGCCATTCCCCGCTGGACGTCGTCGCATGGCACGGCAATTACGCACCCGTGAAATACGATCTGCGCAGCTATTGCCCCGTCGGCGCGGTCCTGTTCGACCATCCAGACCCGTCGATCTTCACCGTGCTCACAGCACCATCGGGCCAACCCGGCACGGCCAATATCGATTTCGTGCTGTTCCGCGAACGCTGGATGGTGGCGGAAAATACATTCCGCCCGCCGTGGTATCACAAAAACATCATGTCGGAATTGATGGGCAACATTTACGGCCAGTACGATGCCAAGCCCAAAGGCTTCATTCCCGGCGGCATTTCGCTCCACAACATGATGCTGCCCCACGGACCCGACAAAACCGCTTTCGAGGGCGCAAGCAATGCGGAGTTGAAGGCGGAAAAACTCGACAACACCATGTCCTTCATGTTCGAGACCCGCTTCCCCCAACACCTGACCGAATTCGCCGGCAAGGAAGCCCCGCTGCAAGACGACTACATCGATTGCTGGGAAAGCCTAGAGAAGAAGTTCGACGGCACATCGGGCAAAAAGTAGATTGCAAACATGACCAAGCTGACACGCTCTTGGGTGGAAAGCGCCAACAGCGCCAACCACCCTTTCCCGCTCAACAATCTGCCCTATGGCGTCTTTTCCACCGCAAAAGAAGACGCGCGCTGCGGCGTTGCCATTGGCAATGAGATACTTGATGTGCGTGCGCTGGAAGAGGCAGGTATCGTGTCATTCGGTGGAGCCTTTGCGCATCCTACATGGAACGACTTCATGGCCCTTGGCAGCGCAGAATGGAGCCGCTTGCGACAGGAACTCACTGCGCTGCTGTCCGAAGCAAGCACCCAAGCAAACACCTTGCGCCCGCATCTCGTTTCCCAGAAAGACGCGACACTGCACATGCCCTTCAACGTGGCGGAATTCACCGATTTCTATGCGGGGCGAAACCATGCAGTGAATGTGGGCACCATGTTTCGCGGCGCGGAAAACGCCCTACCGCCGAACTGGCTGCACATACCCATTGGTTATAACGGCCGCGCGTCATCCGTGGTTGTCTCCGGCACACCCGTTCACCGCCCATGGGGCCAATTGAAAGGTCCAAACGACGAAACGCCACGCTTCGCGCCTTGCGAGCGCTTTGATCTGGAACTGGAGATCGGTGCTATCGTCGGCACGCCATCAAACAATCCGCTCAGCGTCGATGAAGCCGATGCAGCGATTTTTGGCTACGTCCTGCTGAACGATTGGTCAGCGCGCGACATTCAAGCGTGGGAATACCAGCCGCTTGGCCCTTTTCAATCAAAAGCGACGGCCACGACCATCAGTCCCTGGATCGTCACCAAGGCTGCGCTCGAACATTTCCGGATCGATACGCCACCCCGCGAAGTGGCGTTACTCGATCACCTCAAAGACACCGGGCCAATGCTCTACGACATCGACCTCGCCGTCTCGCTCGCGCCGCAAGGCCAAAAGACATCCGTTCTCAGCCATACCAACATGCGCGAGCTATATTATTCCGCCGCCCAACAACTCGCACACCACTCATCCTCCGGCTGTCCCATGCGCACCGGCGACCTGTTGGGGAGCGGGACAATTTCCGGCAGCGAAAAACATGAATTTGGAAGTCTGCTGGAAATGTCTTGGGGCGGTAAAGAACCTGTCACCTTGGACAATGGCGAGACGCGCACATTCCTCCAAGACGGCGACACGCTCACGCTTACAGGCAAAGCGAGGGGCGATGGCTACACGATCGGTTTTGGCGATTGCGTCGGAACGATTCTTCCAGCGCACGAGCGCAAAGACTAAACCGCCACCGTCACAAAATCGCGCGACAAGCCAGACAAAATCTCCGGCCCGTCAGCCCGCAGGATAACAATGTCTTCCAGCCTGATACCAAAACGACCCGACAGATAGATGCCCGGCTCGATGGAAAACACAGCGCCTTCCTGAAGCACGGTTTTCGACGTGGATGTGATATAAGGCGGCTCGTGAACCTCGATGCCCAAGCCATGCCCCGTGCGGTGCATGAAATAGTCGCCGTAACCCGCTGCCGAGATCACATCGCGTGCCGCCTTGTCCACGACACGAGCCTCAACACCGGGCCGTGCTGCTGCCATAGCTGCTTGCACAGCAGCTTCAACAACCGAGTGAACTTCCTCATAACCCTCTGGCGGCTCACCAACGACCACCATGCGCGTCATGTCACTTGGAAAGCCATCTTTGCGCGCACCGATGTCAACGACGATTGCATCGCCAGCCGCAACCTTCCGCTCGCCCGTTGCGTGATGGGGAAAGGCGCCGTTGCCGCCTGCACCAACAATACAAAACTCTGTGCGTCCATCTTCGGTCCCATGCGCCTCACGAACCACTGCCGCAATTTCCAACTCGCTCATGCCAGGCTTGATCGCCTCAGCTGCAGCAAGGAAAGCACGGTCATTCAGCAAAGCATTGCGCTTTAAGACAGCATATTCGTCCTCGTCTTTGCACATCCGTAACGCACCGACCGTAGCTTCCGTGAAGACGTGACGAGCATTAGGGAGATGATCTTTAAGCAACAGCGCAAAGTCAGCCCGCATGGTTTCATCCAGCGAAATCGTTTCTGCGTTTCCTGCGCCAATATCTGCCAAAGCCGTCTTCAGCGCAGTGTCCGGCCCATCGGCGTCCGCCCACATATGGAAACTCTGATCGGTATGTTCCCGCGAGCCATCGGCGTTAAGCGACGGCATCAGCATGGTTGAACCGTTGGCTGAAACGAGCAGCAAGCAAGGCCGTTCATCGGGGTGTGGCGCAAAGCCAAGCAAATATTGCATATGCGCGCCTGGCCCCAGTGCCGTGAGATCAACGCCTGCCTTGGCCATTTGGCCTTGCAGCGCCTGCAACCGCTCTTCGCTTTTCATCACTATGTCCTCACAATTCCACGGCCTGTCCGGTCAACGCAGATTGTTGCGCCGCCATGCCGATCTTCACGGCCAGCAAACCGTCGTTCAACCCCACTTCTGGTTCACCCCCCTTCAACACCATCGCGTGAAATCGTTGGTGCTGGTAGAAGGTCGATCCGTTGTGATCCCCCGCTTCCAACAGGGTCGGGTCGACAGGAATGGGCTTTTCGATCATCCCCTGCGGATCGCGCGGACTCACCAACAGCTTAGGCACAGGCGCGGGACCGCGCTCAGCAGGCCAAAAGCGCCCCGGACCCGGCACAAAACACTCGATTTTGCCTTTCGGCCCAAGAGCCGTGACCATTTCCTGATAATCCGATCCTTCCGCAAACATGCACAATTCCAGCATGGCACGAGCACCGTTGGCGAAATCGACGATCACATATCCATTGTCCCAAATGTCAGAACGCTGGCCGTCGTAAACCTCATCCAGATGGTTCACCGCTTGGCCGGCAGAGGCCATCACACGCACTGGCTCGCTTTGTAAGATAAGCCGCATAAGATCGAAAAAGTGGCAGCACTTTTCCACCAACGTGCCGCCAGACTTTGCATTGAAGCGGTTCCAGTCGCCCACTTTCGGCAAAAACGGAAAGCGGTGTTCGCGGATGGTCAGCATCTTGATGCCACCGGTCGCATCCGCAGCTTCTTCAATGAGCGCCGCGATGGGCGGCATATACCGATATTCCATCGCCACCCAGATTGGCGCGGCATAATCCGATTGTAGCTTCGTGATGATCGCTTCATCTGCCGGATCGGTGATCAGCGGCTTTTCACACAAAATCGGCAGCGCTCGGATGGCAGCAATGCGGCGCAATTGATCCGCGTGCTGATAATTCGGGCTAACGATGACGAGGCAATCCACATCATCGCGGCGCACAAGACCTTCAAGCGTGTCCTCAAATTCAACATCCAGCACCAGAGCCCGCGCCGCAGCGCGCATGTCAGCGTCCGGCTCCACAATCGCGGTGATTGCGGTATCGTCCAGCAATTGGATGTTGCGGATGTGCTCTTGGCCCATCATTCCGCAGCCGATCATGCCATAGCGCAAAGTCATCTTGTTCTAGCTCCACCGCGCGATATAGCGCGTCGTGCTGGGGTCAAACCACGTTCTGGAATATTCCGCACTCACATTCTCAGGGTCAAAGCCTTGGCGTTCAACATATCCCCAAATCGCTGGCTCTTCGCTGCCGAATCCGTCCGGTCGCCAATCCGGCACCGGAGCAACAGAAACCGAATCTTCCGCCCGCATGACCCAAAGGCCCAACCTCTCACGGTAATAGACGTAAAGAGAATCCGGCAAATCGCGCATATCCACCCCTTGGGAAAACCGCCCATCCAGCCAGATTTCCTCCAGCGCAGCATCAACGCCACTCAACCTCCGCAAGCGCCTGATCCGCAGAACCTCCTTAGAGCGCCCAAAGTGGGGCAGATCGTCAGGTTTCTCCATGGCATCAACCGAGAGAACATCAGCGCTCGGCAAACCGCCGCCGCCGATCTTCTCCAGATGAAAAAAGCCGTAGATGGTCTGCGCCTCTTTCGAACGGCGCACGTAGTTGCCCGATCCTTGCACGCGTTCGAGCAAACCCTTTTCCGTCAAATCACCCAGCGCCTTGCGCAACGTGCCCACGGCAACGCCGAGCTGCGCCGCCATTTCCCGCTCCGGTTCCAGCTTTTCCCCATCAGCCAAAATACCCGCCTGAATGTCCCGCGCCAGCAACTCGCTGACCTGAACATGGAGTGGTAAGCGGCCGGGCCGGGCGCTGAATGGGGTTAGTGTTTCACTCATAATTGATACACGATTGATACATGGTTCTGCATTTGATACACAGGCGGACCGGTAACGCAATTATTCCGCTTGAGAGCGCACGCAAAATGTCCATCGTTCCCATCCGATCAGCCGATACAACGGCCGCAGAAGTCTCGTGGTTCGCGCCCCTGTGTTCGGACGACTACCGCTATTTGGGCCAACCCGAAGGTGAATTGCGCTCGTCTTGGGAAAACACCTCCGCCATCATTCGCCGCGCCGACGAGTTGGGCTTCCGCAACATCCTGTGTCCCTCGTCCTATCAGGTGGGCCAAGACACACTGACCTTCGTGGCCGGCAACGCGCCGCTGACGAAAAACATCAACATGCTGGCCGCCGTCCGCTGCGGCGAGATGCAGCCGATCATGCTGGCCCGCACCATCGCTACACTCGATCACATGCTAAAGGGTCGACTGACGGTCAACATCATCTCGTCCGACTTCCCCGGCCAAAAAGAAGACAGCGCCCATCGCTACCAACGCTCCCGCGAAGTAGTGGAAATTCTGAAGCAGGCGTGGACGCAGGATGAAATCAACCACCAAGGCGAAGTCTACCAATTCGAGGGTCTGACCACCGATCCTGCCCGTCCCTATCAACAAAACGGCGGTCCGCTTCTTTATTTCGGCGGCTATTCCCCTCCCGCGCTCGATCTATGCGGCGAGCATTGCGACGTCTATCTGATGTGGCCGGAGAAAAAGGAAGAGCTGGCAGAGCGCATGAAAGCTGTCCACGAACGCGCCGCCCATTATGGCCGCGTGCTCGACTACGGCCTGCGCGTCCACATGATCGTGCGCGACACCGAACAAGAGGCCCGCGAATACGCCCGCGAACTCGTCTCGAAACTCGATGACGAACAGGGCAAGCTCATCCGCGAACGGGCGCTGGACGCCGCGTCGCTTGGCGTGTCGCACCAAGCAAAAAACCGTGAACTGGCTGACCTCGAAGGCTATATCGAGCCGCATTTGTGGACGGGCGTTGGCCGCGCCCGCTCCGGCTGCGGTGCGGCCTTGGTTGGCTCTGCCGATCAAATCCTGTCGGAGATCGAAGACTACAAAAAAATGGGCATCCGCGCTTTCATCTTCTCCGGCTATCCGCACATGGAAGAATGTGAGCATTTCGGCAAACTCGTTCTGCCGCATCTGGAAACCTGTTCCATGCCTCAGCTTCAGGGCCGCGTTCCCGCCGCCACCCCCAACACGCCGCTGGGCGTGGGAGAGAGAAAATAATGCAGCGCATCAAGTTCAACGACTCGCTCGAAATGAGCCGCATCGTCTACGGCATGTGGCGCTTGGGCGACGATCCCGACACGTCCCCCGTTCACATTCAGGCCAAGATAGAAGCGTGCCTGGAGCAAGGCATCACCACGATGGACCAGGCGGACATCTACGGCGGCTATGAGGCCGAGGAATTGCTGGGCTCTTGCTTTAAACAGTCCCCATCGCTGCGCGATAAAGTCGAGATCGTCACCAAATGCGATATCGTGGCCCCCGCTGGCCGCTACGCTGATGCGCGGGTGAAGTACTACGACACATCCGCCCATCACATTGGCGCGTCTATCGACCATTCACTGCGGCTGATGAACATCGACCACATCAACCTTCTGCTGATCCACCGCCCCGACCCGATGATGGACCACCATGAAACGGGTGCGGCTCTTGATGCTGCGGTATCATCCGGCAAAGTTGGCTCAATCGGCGTGTCGAACTTTAAGCCCCACGATTGGAACCTGCTGCAATCGGCGATGAGCAACAAACTTGTCACCAACCAAATCGAGATTTCGGTTCTGGCTCACGAAGCTTTCACCAACGGCGATATTGCCTTCCACCAGCAGCACGGCGTCTCGCCAATGGCTTGGTCGCCGCTGGCGGGCGGTGCGCTGTTCGACGAGGGCAACGCAGACACCAAGGCGCTTCGGGACGGGATGAAGCGCATTGCTTCCGATCATGGCGTTGGTGTTGACGCGCTTGCTGTGGCTTGGCTGCTGGCCCACCCATCCAAAATCCTGCCCGTCATGGGCACGAACAAGATTGACCGCATGAAAGACTTCTCCGACGCACTCAGGGTCAACATGGATCGCCAGACATGGTTTGAAATCTACACCCTTGCCCTCGGCCGCGAGGTAGCGTGATGGATGCGACGGCAAACACGATGACCACAACCGAAGACACAATCGAGGTGCAACGCCCGCGTGCCGAGATGCTGACGCCATCGGCGGACAATCAACGCGCTTACCGCAACGCATTGGGCGCTTTCGCGACCGGAGTGACAATCATCACCGCAAACGGCAGCAATGGCCCCATTGGCATGACGGTCAACTCCTTTGCCTCCGTTTCTCTCGACCCCGCGCTCGTCCTGTGGTCGCTTGCAAAATCATCAGGCCGATACCCATCCTTTGCAGAAGCAAAGCATTTCGCAATCCATGTGCTGGAACGCGACCAGCAAGACCTTGCACTCGCTTTCGCAAAAGACGGTGCGGCCTTTCACTGCTGTGAGTGGGAGCTGGACGCAAATGGCGTGCCACTGATCGAAAACACTGTTGCCCGCTTCGACTGTACAACCAGCGCCGCCCACGACGCTGGCGATCATCTTATCATCGTCGGACAAGTTCACAGCTTTGTAAAAAATCACGGCGAGGCACTGGTCTTCGCCGACGGAGCATTTGGAGGCTTCCACACGGGCGGCTGACGTGCTTGCATCAACAACGGCCACGGGAGGTGGCCATCCTGGGGAGGATAACAGTTGAACGTTTTGCAAAGCCTCATCGGCTTGTTGGGAGGGATAAACGCCCGCGTTCTGCGCTGGGGCCGTGGCATCGGCGCTGTCGCCATGGCGCTGATGGTAGCTGCCGTCCTGCTGCAAATCTTCTACCGCTACGTTCTCAACAACGCCCTTCCCTGGCCGGAAGAAGCCGCCCGCGCCCTGATGATCTGGATGATGGCACTCGTCGCGCCTTCAGCTTATCGCTACGCCGGTTTCGTCTCCATAGACATGCTGCCGGACCTGCTGCCGCCGCGCATTCGCGCACTTCTCATGCTTGCAATTATGGGTCTGTCGCTGATTGTAATGATTGTCATGCTTGGCCACGCTTGGGCGCATTTCTCGGCACCGCTGTTGTTTGATTCCTCCGGCCTCAACCGACTGCTGCAAGACAGCGGCATCAACCAGTTGCTGGGCACCGAACTGCAATTCCGCACCGCTTATGTTTATCTGGCCATGTCGGTGCTGATGGTCATGCTGATTTCGGTATCAGTGGAACTTATCCTGCGCGCCATTGGTCGCTTGATCTGGAGCGATGAGGACTTCCCCGCGCCGCAATCGCCCATGTCGATGGTGGGAGACTGATATGCTGGTCTGGTTCCTGCCGCTGTTTCTCATTTTCCTGCTGATCGGCGTTCCCGTCTTCTTTGCCATGCTCGCAGCGCCGGGCATCATGCTCTATCTCAACGGCCAGGAGCGCGATATCGCGCTCATGTACCGAAACATCTTCAACGGCATCGACAACGGTGTGCTGCTGGCGATACCGTTCTTCATGCTGGCTGGCGAACTGATGAACCGCGGAGGCATCACCGAACGCCTCGTGTCGTTTTCCCAAGCCATCATCGGTTCCGTGCGCGGTGGGCTGGCGCAGGTGAACATTCTCTCATCCATGCTGTTTGCCGGAATGTCCGGCTCGGCGGTAGCAGACACATCTGCTTTGGGCTCGATGCTCATTCCAGCGATGGAAAAGGAGGGTTATACCCGCCGCTTTGCTGCCGCCATCACAGCTGCATCTTCGGTCATCGGTCCAATTATCCCGCCTTCGGGCATCATGATTATCTACGCCTATGTCATGGAAGTTTCCGTGGCAGCGCTCTTCGCAGGCGGCATCATTCCCGGCGCACTGGTCGGTATCGGCCTGATGATTGTCACGCGGCTGATGGCAAACCACTATGATTACCCACCGGCGCAGCGCGTGCTACTCGACGATGTTTCCATCGGCGCAGGCGAAAACCTGGCAGCCCGCATCATCGCACGGTTGATGCTCGCAACCGTTCTGTATCCTGCGGTGGTCAAAGTCCTAGCCAGCGAAGGCGACCGCGATTGGGCCACTTTCGGGATCTTTTTCGCCATCGCCTTTGCAGTGTCGGAAGTCTTCTTTCAAATCCAGCGCCGCCTTGTGTCCGATACATTCCGCACGATAGCCAAACGCGCCGTGCTGCCCCTGCTCACGCCCGTCATCATTCTGGGTGGTATCTTGGGTGGCATCGCTACTCCAACAGAAGCCTCTGCGCTGGCCGTAGCCTATGCAGCCCTTCTTGGCCTGCTGGTTTTGCGAACCCTCAAAATGAGCGAATTGTCGAATGTGCTCATCAAGTCGGCCATCACATCTGCCGTGGTTCTTTTGCTCGTCGGCGCTGCGATGGCGTTCAAAACGGTGGTGTCGCTTTCCTACGCAGCGGAGAACCTCGCCCAGTGGATCCTGACGCTCACGTCCGATCCCCTGATGCTGCTGCTGCTGATCAACATCCTGCTCTTCATAGTCGGCATGTTCCTGGACGCTGGCCCGGCCATCATCATCCTTGGTCCAATCCTCGCGCCAATCTTCATCAATCTCGGCATCCACCCCGTCCACTTCGCCATGATTATGTCGGTAAACCTCACCGTTGGGCTGGCAACGCCCCCCATGGGGCTCGTGCTGTTCGTGGCCAGTTCGGTGTCCGGCGTTAAGGTGGAGGCCATATCCAAAGCCATACTTCCTTTTCTGGCGGTTGAAGTTTTCGTCATTTTTCTCATCACCTACTTCCCCATCATTTCGCTGGGCATTCCCACTTGGTTGGGCTTCGTCAAAGACGCCGATCTTTTTGGGCCAATTTTGAGGGCATTCATGTGAGCGCCTGCAAAGCTAACCGTTGACCGCGCAAGCGGCAGTGTTACGATTTCAAACAAGGGCCATAAAAGCCCGCAACAGGAGGAGACTTTCCATGAATTCCATAACTAAAAAGCTCGGCATAGCCGCGCTGACGGCTACCCTATCACTGGGCGGCGCTATGGCCGCTTTTGCAGCCGATTTCACCCTGCGCGCCACCGCGAATTCCAACGAGAACGACGAAGATTATGATGGTCTGGTCGTGTTCAAGAACTACGTCGAAGCGGCCTCCAATGGCAAAATCGCGGTAGAGCTTTTCATCGGCACGCAGCTTTGCTCCAAAGGCGCTGAGTGTCTGCAAGGCGTCGCTGACGGTTCCATCGACATCTACATCTCCACATCCGGCGGTGCAGCAGGCGCGTTTCCTTACGTGCAGGTTCTCGATCTGCCCTACCTGATGGCGAACGACCGCATCGCGGAAAAGGTTCTCACCGACACGGACTTCACCCGCACAGTCCGCGACATGGCGCTGAAGGATTCAGGCGATAAAATCCGCCTGATGACGATTGGCAACACGGGCGGCTGGCGCAACTTTGCCAACACCAAACGCCGCGTCGCCATGCCAAAAGACATGGAAGGCCTGAAAATCCGCACCGTCGTTGCAGACCTCCCGCAAGAGCTGGTCAAAGCGCTGGGCGCTTCGCCAACACCGATCCCGTGGCCGGAACTCTTCACCTCGTTCCAGACGGGCGTTGTTGAAGGCTCCAAAAACGGCATCACCGATATTATGGGCATGAAATTCCCCGATGCAGGGCTGAAATACGTGACCCTCGATGGCCACGCCTATATGGGCGCGCTGTGGTGGATGAACAACGACAAGTTCAAAGCCATGCCGGAAGACATGCGCCAAGTGGTTGTTGACGGGTTCGCGGCACTTCAGCAGGCAACCTTCGCCTCGCCCAAGCGCAAGTCGATCAAGGCCTACGAAGAATTCGTTGCCGGTGGCGGCGATCTCTACGTGCCAACGCCTGCTGAAAAAGCAGCCTTCAAAGAAGCCGCAGCACCGGTGTTTGACTGGTTCAAAGCCAACGTTAAAGGCGGCGGCGAAGTCTTCGATGCCCTGTCGGCTGCTGTGACCGAGGCAGAAGCCGAAATCAAAGAAGCGAACATGAAAGACCTGAACTAAGCCGTTCAACTTTCCTTACGCTCTTCCAAAGCCCCGCCGAAAGGTGGGGCTTTTTTGTTGTAGTAGATAACTACACACAGACGCTTCACCATTTTTTAACGGCGTTTTTCATCCCCTCAGTTCTTTTTCAAAGTCTTTAACCCATCACCCCCACTATCAGCGACAACAAAGACCGTAACTTTTGGGGATGTTCATGTTTGTTGAGAGCTTCTATCGCGTTTGGGACGTTATCGCGTTTGGCGTTTTGGGATTGCTGCCCGTTGTTTTGGCAGTCTGGTACGTTCAGATCATCATGCGCCGCAACAAAGTACGGGAGGCACTTGGCTCCATAGACGCACATTTGAAGCAGCGGCTGGACCTCATCCCCAACATGCTGCGCATGGCCCAAAAGTTCATGACCCATGAACGCAGCTTGCTTGAAGACATCACACAATTGCGCACCCGTGTTGCAGAGCTTGCTCAAGCACCTGACCCGCAGACATCAGGTGCACGGCTCTCCATAGAGGATATGATTTCCTCCAAGATGGGCCAGCTCATGGTGCAGGTGGAAAACTATCCTGATCTGAAATCGGATCAAACGATGGTGCAAGCCATGCAAACGTTCAACGAGGTTGAAGCGCGCATCGCTGCCAGCCGCCGCTTCTTCAACTCCGCTGTGACAGCACTCAACAATGCCGTCGAAATTTTCCCTGGCAGCTTGATCGCAAAACTGGCTGGCGTTTCTGCAGTGCCTCATTTCGCAGCTGAAGAAGAGGCACGCAAAGCAATAAACGCCGATGACTTCCTCACGGAGCCGGCGCGGTGAACACGTTCGTTGGATCAACTTTCGTCCAATCCAACCGCCCATTCGGGGAACGGCTTAAACCCGTTCACGCAGATTTATATTGGAACGACGATGAGGAATTGAATTTGTATTTCGAAACCGAAATACAACCCTATGCAGAGGAATTTGAGGAACGTCGGCAGGAAGCCGTAAAGGAGACGATGGTCACCGCGGCAACCATCATCCCGGCGGCAATTGTCTTGGTGGCACTGGCGACTTGGGCAGCCATGTCTTTCAACTCGACATCGAACGTTGGTGGTTTTGCGCTGTTCAATGACGCTGCCAACCCCATCGTATTTCTTTGTTTTCTTGTTGGCACCGGATGTTGGTATCTGATTTCGCGGCCCCTCAAACTGTTTCGATCTTCAGTGAAAGCCGAAGTCTTCCCGAAGATTTTTGAATTCTTTGGCGATCGCTTCTCGTATTCTGAAAAAAGCCCGATAAGCATTGAGAGCTTGGAACGATCCAGAATTATTCCCGGTCACGACAAGGCCGAGTTGGAAGATTATGTCAAAGGCGAATACGAAGACATTGACATTGAGCTTGTGGAAGCCCGGTTAGTAAAAATCAGCAAAGGCAAACACAGAAACGAAACCGTCAAGTTCAACGGCATCTGCATCCTGCTAAGTATGCCCAAAAACTTCACCAGCAACACGGTCGTCAGACGCGATGGCGGCAAAGTGAAAAACTGGTTCAAGAGCAGCTTCACCACGCTTGAGCGGGTGGAACTGGAAGATCCTGTTTTCGAGAAAGAGTTTGAAGTCCTTTCAGATGATCAGGTGGAAGCGCGTTACCTACTCTCCAGCACATTCATGGAGCGGCTCTTGAAACTCCAGCATCATTACGGAGGCACGTCGCTTGAAGCGAGCTTCTACAACAACAAACTGCTGTTGATGATCCCCTGCGCGCACAACCACTTTGAGGTGGCTTCGGTTTGGGAGGAGAAAAACTTTGTCGAAGAGACGCGAACCATTGTTCAGGAAATGCGCGGCATTTTCGATATTATTGATATCCTGAAGCTCAATGAGCGAACCGGGCTTTAGCGTGAAAGCAGACAGTGGTGTTACGATTCACCCATCACCAACCTGATGCACTTCGATGATCGTGCCCTCTGGGTCATAAAAGAAAATCTGCTGCCAACCCGCTACTGCGACATTGCCCCAATCCGCATAAGGCACACCCTGCGCGTCTAAATGGGCTTTGAAAGCGGCAATGTCGTCGGTCCGGTAGGCGATGTGCCCACGCTCAAGAGGATTGACCAGTTTTCCGGTTTTGAAGCTGCTCAGCACATCTTTTTGCGAGAGGTGCATCTGAATGTCCCCATCGGTGACAAAAGCAACCTTGCCAACGACTTCATTATCGCTGGCAATAGGCGGCAGTTCCGCCGGGTCTTCGTCGCCCAGCCCCAACACTTCACGGTAAAAGCGATCCATCTCCGGAACATTTGTGCTAGCGATGTTAACGTGATGAAGTTTCAGCTTGGGCAGTTTGGTCATGATCCAGTCTCACGAAATCAAAGTCGCCACAGCCTAGCCCTAACGAAACGGATAGAGCCAGACCCGATAATCGTCGATCAGGATATCGCCTTGGGCAATCTGTTCCGGCGTCATTTTCTTGACGACCTCTTCTTGGCTGATAGCCGCATCCGGATCGCCGCCAATAGCACTGAGCACGTACCAGACATAGGCCCGCACCAGATCAGGTGATTCCATGCCGCGGCCAATTTCGTAGTACCAACCAACACCCGATTGTGCGCCCGGGTGCCCTTTCATGGACGAGCGCAAATACCACTCAAACGCGCGACGGTCATCGCGCTCTACACCCAGACCCATTGCGTACATCACACCGATCAACTCTTCCGCATCCGCGTTGCCAGAGCGGGCAGCAGGCAACAACTCTTTCATCGCTTCACTAAATTTGCCCTTGTCCATAAGGTCACGAGCGGCTTCAATTTCCGCACGGGCTGGAACAGCGAAAAAGAGGCACAGGGCAAAAACGATATGGCGCATGGCAGGCTGATACTCGCGCTGATACTGGGCTTGGCTTTTGTGCTGTCCGCACGGGCGAGCGATCTTCCGCGACCACTCACCAAGGATGATTTCATCGCGTTTGACACAAGGCAAGCACGTATCGGTCAGCTTTTGTTTTACGACAAAATTCTGTCCGGCAATCGCAACATTTCTTGCGGCACCTGCCATCACCACAAGCACGGCGGCACAGACGGCCTCTCACTGGGTATCGGAGAAGGCGGCGAGGGGGTTGGCCCCAAACGCACCGCAGGCAAAGGTGAAAATCGCATTCGCAAACGTATACCCCGCAACGCGCCCGCTCTGTGGAACCTCGGTGCAAAAGAAATCCGCGTTCTATTCCACGATGGTCGATTGGAAGAATCCGACCTCTACGAAAACGGCTTCAATTCTCCCGCCGAAGAATGGTTGCCCAAGGGCCTCTCCAGCCTGCTCGCAGCGCAAGCGCTTTTGCCGATGACCGCGCAGTTTGAAATGGCGGGGAACCCAAAAGAAAATCAGGTCGCCGGCGCTGCGCATGATCGCATTGACCGTGTTTGGCCAATCGTTGCCAAACGCGTACGAACCATACCCGCCTATGGCATAATGTTTGTTACTGCCTTCGACCATATCGAATCGCCAGAACAAATTTCCGAAATCGATATAGCGGAGGCGCTTGCCGCCTTCATCGGCACGGAATGGCAGAGCTACGATAGCCCCTTTGACGATTACCTCAAAGGCAATCCGAACGCCCTTACCCCCATCCAAAAACGCGGCATGAATATCTTCTATGGCGATGGAAATTGCGTAGCCTGCCATTCCGGCCCTCTGTTCACAGACCAAAATTTCCATGCGCTTGCATTACCAGCCTTTGGCCCCGGCAGAACCCGGCTCTTCGATCCAGCAGCCCGTGACGTTGGACGAATGGGCGAAAGTGACCGTCTGGAAGACGCCTACCGCTTCCGAACACCATCCTTGCGCAATGTCACACTAACGGCCCCCTACGGTCACAATGGCGCCTATCCGACACTGCGCGGTATAGTCCAGCATCATCTTGATCCACTGAACGCTCTCGACCGCTGGACACGCGATCTGGCCAATCTACCAACCGCACCTTGGTTGGCTGAAATAGACTTCGTCATTACCAAAGACAAACGCGAGATGGCACGCCAACGCGCAAAGATCGACATTGAGCCTCGTAACTTGCGCGATGATCAAATTGAAGACCTCTTGGCCTTTCTCAGAGCGCTGGAAGGGAAGAGTGCCCAAAGCCTGCCACTCGGACGGCCAGAATCGGTCCCAAGCAGCCTGCCTGTTGATTAGTCGGCTGAGAGTTTCAGATCAGCATAAAACGGGTCATGTGCCCGTTGGGCGCAGTCCATGCGTGGGCAACGTCGGCAATTCACGCCAATGGGCGTGATCATGCGCGGCGCATTCGTGTCCACCCCCTGCCCATAAACCGTCTCTTGCGCGTATTCGACAGGACAACCGAGCGAAACCGCAAGCCGCTTATCTTCCATTGAATACCGCACTGCCGGACGATCCACTGTACGGTTTACGGTAAGATAACGGCTGTGATCAGGCATCTCGACCACTTGGGTCAAAATCCGACTTGGCACACGGAAACAATAATGCACATCCATACGCGGGCACGCCCCGCCGTAACGGGCAAGTTCAATCGGCGTAACGTTGAACCGTTTGGAGACGTTGCCACCCCTATCAATGCGCAAAAAGAAAAACGGAATTCCCCGTTTACCCGGCTGTTGCAGCGTGGTGAGGCGATGGCACACCATTTCATACGAAACAGAAAACCGTGTGGTGAGCAAATCGATATCGTATTTCGCCTGCACCGCCTGAGCATGAAATGCATCATACGGCATGATGAGAGCTGCAGCGAAATAATTGGCAAGTTCCTGCCGCAGTCGCGCAACCGCCCCGTCATTTTCACGCATTGCTTCGGGCAATTGAGCATCGAGCAGATCTGTAAATCCAATCTGCGCGATCATGTGCGCCAGTTGGAAAACCTGGTTTTGATGATCAAGCGCATCCGACAAGACAATCTGCCGTGTTCCTGAATCAAACTGCGCAGCCGTGGTTCCCAAAACTTCGTTTTGTGCGTGCGCAATTCCGATGTTCAGCTTCTCGCTGAGATACGCCCGCAGGCTGGAATACATTTCCTGCCGGTCTTCGATTTCGTCCATCCCGCAGGACTGCGCAGCTTTTTCCAACTCAGAAAAGTGGTTGTTGTTGTTTCGAAAGAAGTCGTGAACGCCCTGCTCAATGGAAAGGCGATTGTCACCACCCGCACCTTGAGCATCGGAGATTTCCGCCAAACGCTCACCGTAGCTGCGATAGGTGTTGTAGATGTTCAACAGCCCGGTGACGAGATTGGGCGCATTATCCAACGCCGAGCGAAGCTCTTCGACATCGGGCTTGGCGTCGCCGAACACTGGATCGTTGGAAATGCGCCGAAGGTCAGACAGCAACATGCCATTATCGGTGTTTGCCAGCGCGCGCCAATCAATACCGAAATGGTCCGTTAAGCGAATGAGAAATTTGAACGAGGCGCTTCGCTGGTTATGCTCAACCAAGTTGATATAGCTGGCCGAGACCGTCAGCTGCTTTGCCAGCTCTGCCTGTGTTAGCCCTCGTGCCTGCCGCAATTCGCGCAGTTTCGGTCCAATAAAAATCTTTTCGCCAGCCATAACGAAAAGAGGCCCGCTTGCACGGGCCTCGTCAAGATACTTCCCTAAAGAAAAGTCATTTTTGTAACGGCGAGACTATTACAGCTTAACTGCCAAATGTACCAAAGCGCGAGGCAGCCCTTTGGGTCGCGGGAACCTGCACTGGCACATAATCGCTCTCGGTTTCCACGATGTAGAGTTCGCGGCTGCGGAACGGGATGTCCATTTGCCGGCAGAAGCGGGCCAGCGGTACCGCATGATCGGTCAAAACCAAAATTGTGCCCTGTTGGTCGGTGATGGCACGGTGCAATTCGTTTTCCTCGCGTGACGTGGGCTCATAAAGGTTCATCGGCATCTGTTGATAGGAGATGCGGAAATTGCGCAAGCGACGCAGCGTTACTTCCTCCACCGGATAAGCGGTCTTGTCTGTCGCACGGCGCATGTCGATTACAGCAGAAAATGTGAAATCCTCCTGATTGGTGATTTCAGAGATATCCAATGTGGAAGCGATGGTCACACCGAAAGTGTCTTTTGTCATCATAGCGGTCATTTTGCGTTTCCTTTCAAATAGCAGCCTTAGCAAAGGCGGGTTCTTATGCGGCGCGGCTGATCTGTTGCTCATCAGCGGATTGAATGAAGCAGGCTTGTGCCGCTGCAACGCCAGAGCCAAGCTCAATGTTGATGCCGCTGTCGCGCATCGCCATTTCCGATCCTGCAAGCGCCTGAAGCACCATGATTTCGTTGAGATTGCCCAGATGGCCGATGCGGAACACCTTGCCCGCAACCTTTGACAGGCCAGCACCGAGCGACAGATTGTAACGCTCATAGGCAGCCTTCAAAACCGCACCACTGTCCATGTGCTCGGGCACCACGATTGCAGAAACGGTGTCGGAATAGGTGGCCGGATCTTTCGCGCAAAGTTCCAGGCCCCAAGCGTGGACACCGGCGCGAACGGCGGTGGCAAGGCGATTGTGGCGCGCCACGATGTTGTCCAAACCCTCCTCAAACATCATTTTGAGCGATGCTTGCAAGCCGTGGAACAATTGCGTTGGCGGCGTGTAGGGAAAATGACCCGTGGCATTGTGCTTGAGCATGTCATCGAACGAGAAGAACGTGCGTGGCATCGTCGCCGTCACGCGCCGCTCCATCGCCTTTTGGCTCACGCCCATGATGGTCAAACCCGCAGGCAGCATGAAGCCCTTTTGTGAACCGCCAACGATGACATCCACGCCCCAATCATCCATCCGAAATTCGAGCGAACCAAGTGAACTGACCCCATCGACACAGAGCAAAGCGGGATGACCGAGATCATCAAGAATTGCGCGAATGGCAGCAATATCAGACGTCACACCCGTTGCTGTCTCGTTATGGCAAGCGAAAACGCCTTTGATCGTGTGAGCCTTATCCGCTTCCAAAATACGGCGATACTCGTCATGCGGGACACCCAAGCCCCATTCGACTGCACAGTGCTCGACTTCGAGACCGAAGCGTTCGCACATATCCACCCATAACATCGAAAACTGACCAAACGAGCTCATCAGAACGCGGTCGCCAGGCGAAAACAAGTTAGCGACCGTTGCCTCCCAACCACCTGTGCCGGATGCGGGAAACAGAAACACTTCAGCAGTTTGCGTGCGCAAAACCTTTTTCACACCTGCAAAAAGGGGAAAGGTCAGCTCACCAAAATCGCTCGCCCGCATGTCTTGCATCGGCACATTCAATGCTTGGCGCACTTTATCCGGCACATTGGTTGGGCCGGGAATGAAAAGGCCGTTATAGCCGCTTGTGTTGCGTGCCATGGTGAAAGTCTCCTGTAGCTTTTCGAAGACCTCTTTAGATCAGAGCGACAAATCCTCGGAACGAAATGATGTCAATCTGTGCACGCTGTAATTTACAAAAACTACTTTTGTAATTTTTGTAAATCCAATTCGGGTAATGTTTACAAATTGTATGTCGACTCGAAGTGACACCGCGGTTGCGCGAACGAAGGCCTTTCGCCTATTCACCGTTCCATGACCAAGCCTCTGAACCCGCCTTCTAACGAAACAGAAGCAACCGCTTTTCTGCGTGACTTGTTCGGCCACGCGGTAACCAGCGCCATGCCCCAAACGTGTCTGCCGAATTTCCTGCCACAGCCGCCAAAGGGCCGAACGCTCGCCGTAGCTATCGGCAAGGCAGCAGCGTCTATGGCGCGCAGTGTTGAACAACACTGGCCAGACAACGCACCACTCACAGGCATTGCTCTCACCCGCTATGGCCACGGCGAAAAATGCGAACGCATCGAAGTAATTGAGGCCGCTCACCCAGTGCCAGATGATCGTGGTTTTGAAGCGACCAAACAGATCATGACAAACGCGGGTTCACTGACTGAAAAAGACATGCTTTTGGTGCTCGTGTCGGGCGGTGGTTCCGCGTTGATGACCGCTCCAGCGCAAGGGATCAAACTTTCCGAAAAACAGGCCATTAATAAAGCCCTGTTGATGAGTGGCGCGCCGATTGGCGAGATGAACGTTGTGCGCAAACATCTTTCATCTGTGAAAGGCGGTCGACTTGCACAAGTTGCAGCACCAGCCCAAGTCGTCACACTCGCCATATCCGATGTGCCTCACGACGACCCATCCACCATCGCCTCCGGTCCAACCGTACCAGACGCTTCCACCTGTGATGATGCGCTTGCATTGATTGAACAATACGGCATTGAGGTTTCCCCCGCCGTGCGCGACCACCTTGAAAGCCCGCAAGCGGAAACACCAAAGCCGGGCGATCCAATTTTCGAGCGCACCAAGTTTCACATGATTTCACGCCCAAAGGATATGATCGAAACCATTGCCCGCCGATGCAGCCATGCTGGCATATCAGTGGAAAATCTTGGTGCTGACATTGAAGGCGAGGCCCATGACGTTGCGCGTATCCACGCTGATCTGGCACGGCTCAGCACAGCTCAGCTTATTCTGTCTGGCGGCGAAACAACCGTGACGGTAGCCAACAACGAAAAACCGGGCCGCGGAGGGCGCAATTGCGAATATCTGTTGGCGCTTGCCGTCGCGCTCAACGGCGAAAGCGGTGTCTGCGCCATCGCCGCCGATACAGACGGCATAGACGGCAGCGAAACCAATGCCGGCGCGGTGATCACACCTGATACGCTGATGCGCGCAAAAGCGCTGGGCCTCAATGCTCAAGACCACCTCGACCGCCATGACAGCTTCACATTTTTCGAGCGTCTCGGCGATCTCGTTACCACTGGCCCCACGCGCACCAACGTGAATGATTTCCGAGCTATCTGGACAGGGCGGAAGCCAAATGACACCGTGCGCGGTGGCTAAAACGGGCAGAGCAAATTCATGACGAAACGCAAGAACATCCTTTTCATCATGTTCGACCAATTGCGGCACGATTATCTCAGTTGCGGTGGCCACCCGCACCTGCACACACCGCATATGGATTCCATCGCGGAGAAGGGCGTGCGTTTCTCGCGCTGCTATGTGCAATCACCCATTTGCGGCTCTTCTCGGATGAGCTTCTACACCGGGCGCTACGCCTCCAGCCACGGTGCCCAATGGAACGGTTTTCCGCTAAAAGTCGGAGAACAAACCATAGGTGATCACCTGCGCAAACTCGGCATGTCTTCTTGGCTTGTTGGAAAAACCCATATGGCTGTTGATCACGAAGGCATGGAACGCTTGGGCATCACCCACGATAGCATCGTTGGCGCACGGGTTTCCGAATGTGGTTTCGACATCTACGCGCGTGACGATGGTCTTTGGGCGGAAGGTCCAGACGGCTTCTACGATCACCGCCGCTCACCCTATAATGAATACCTCAAATCCAAAGGCTACGAGGGCGAGAACCCTTGGCACGATTATGCCAATGCGGGCATCGATGAAGAAGGCAACATGGCCTCCGCATGGTTCACATCGCATTCCTCAAAGCCGGCCAACATTCACGAGCAAGACAGTGAAACACCTTGGCTCACCCGCGAAGTCATATCCTTTATCGAAAGCCGCAAGGGCAATGATGAACCTTGGATGTGCCACGCTTCCTACATCAAACCCCATTGGCCCTACATTGTCCCAGCGCCCTATCACGACATGTATGGCGGCAATCAGATTCAACCTGTAGTTCGCCATCCGGCGGAACGGGAAGACCCTCACCCGGTCTACGAGCAATTCATGAACAATGCCGTTGGCAAGGCGTTCTCGCGCGACGAGGTGCGCGAGGCCGTCATGCCTGCCTATATGGGCCTGATCAAACAGTGCGACGACCAAATGGGCGTGTTGTTCAAATACCTTGAAGACACCGATCAGATGAAAGACACGATGATCGTGCTCACGTCCGATCACGGCGACTATCTGGGCGACCATTGGTTGGGCGAAAAAAGTCTGTTCCACGAGCAAAGCGCCAAAGTCCCCATGATCATCTACGACCCATCGCCTGAAGCTGATGCGGCTCGCGGCACTGTGATCGACGAGCCAACAGAAGCAATCGACCTCGCTGCAACATTCGTGGAGTTCGCTGGCGGTAAAGTGCCCAATCATATCATTGAGGGGCGCTCTCTGATCCCGTTCTTGCGTGGCGAAAAGCCTGAAGAATGGCGCGACTATGCGATAAGCGAGTTCGACTATTCAGCCACGCCCATGGCGGTAAATCTTGGCTTAAAGCCAAAAGATGCACGCTTGTTCATGGTCACCGATAAGCGTTGGAAATTCATGCATGCGGAGGGCCAAAAAGATGGCGTGCCATTCCCGCCAATGCTGTTCGATCTGGAGAACGACCCTGACGAACTGCGCGACCTAGGTCGCTCTGACCAACACGACGATATTTTGGGACTCATGTATGAGCGCCTTGGAAAATGGGGCAGACGCAACGCGCAGCGCACCACAAAGTCTGATGATGATATTGATAACATGCGCGCAAAATCCCGGCGCAAGGGCATCGTGCTCGGCGTTCACACAGAAGACGAAGTCGATCCTGAAATTACGGTGAAGTTTCGCGGCCCAGCAAAGCCTCTTCCGGCAAACGACGGATAGAACGTGCCCGCTACAACACCAATGCCTCCGCTGACCCCCAGCCACCCACTAGCACGCACCTCAACGCTTGTGCTCGCAATCGTAGCGACGATCGCTGTGCTTTTCCTTTGGCGGTCAATTCAAGACATAGACATTGCGATCAGCCGGACGTTCTATCTTGAAGTTGCATGCAGCCAGTTAGCACCACAGGGCAAAACATGTGGTTATTTCCCGCTGATTGAAGACGCTTTCATGCGGCAGATCCGCATAATCGGATATGTTATCCCACTCGGATTGATGGTGATTATGCTTCTTTGGGGTCTTGGGAACCTTATAGCGGGATACAACCCAAACAGGCGCAACTGGCAGGCACCTTTGGCGGGCACGATTGCTGGGCTTTTGGGGCCTTTGATCATCGTCAATCTTGTGCTGAAAACATTCAAAGGCCGTGCTCGCCCCTATCAAGTTGACACATTCGGCGGTGATGCACAGTTCACGCTGCCCGGAACAATCACCGATCAGTGCGACTTCAACTGCTCATTTCCCTCCGGCGAAGCAGCGGCGGCCACCTGGATGCTGGTGCTGGTTCCCTTCCTGCCAGCCAGCTGGCGGCGCAATTCTCTCGCCATCATCCTATTCCTCATTATTGCCATCAGCTTCCTCAGAGTAGCCTTTGGCCGCCATTTCACATCAGACGTGACAATGGGTGTAATGCTGACGCTTGTTAGCATAGCTGCAAGTTTCTGGCTCGTTGCGCGTGTGCCATCCGGTTGGCACCGCATTCGTGGCACACGCGGCAAGAAGCTGGAAACTGCTTAATTCCAACGCTTGTGCGCAAAGCGATTCCGGCTAAAGTGCCGCAAAATTCGTCACCCTGAAAATCGGCAACCCTCATGTCCAAAATCAAAAAAGGCGACATCAAAAAAGTCGTCCTCGCTTATTCCGGCGGACTCGATACGTCCATTATCCTCAAGTGGCTGCAAACCGAATACGGCGCAGAAGTGGTCACATTCACCGCCGATCTTGGACAGTCCACCATCGAAGGCGGCGCAGAACTGGAAGAAGCCAAGCGCAAAGCAGAAAATCTGGGCATCAAAGAAATCTACATCGAGGATGTGCGTGACGAATTCATCCGCGATTTCGTCTTTCCGATGTTTCGTGCCAATGCCGTTTATGAAGGCGTCTATCTGCTGGGAACGTCAATCGCCCGCCCACTGATTTCCAAGCGCCTCATCGAGATCGCAGAAGAAACCGGAGCGGACGCCATCGCGCACGGCGCAACAGGAAAAGGCAACGACCAAGTCCGCTTCGAACTGGCAGCATATGCGCTAAACCCGGACATCAAAGTCATCGCCCCTTGGCGCGAATGGGAGTTCAAATCCCGCACAGATCTTATGAATTTTGCTGAAACACACCAAATTCAAATCGCCAAAGACAAGCGCAACGAAGCCCCCTTTTCAGTGGATGCCAATCTCTTGCACTCTTCATCAGAAGGCAAAGTGCTGGAAGATCCGGCAGTCGAGGCCCCTGAATATGTCTACATGCGCACCATTGATCCCCAGGACGCGCCAGACGAGCCAACGATGGTCAAAATCGGTTTTGAGGGCGGCGACCCTGTTTCCATCGACGGCAAGAAGATGGGACCTGCTGATCTGTTTGGAAAACTCAATCAGCTTGGCCACGACAACGGCATTGGCCGCCTTGATCTGGTTGAAAACCGTTTCGTCGGCATGAAGTCGCGGGGCGTCTACGAAACGCCGGGCGGCACCATTTTGCTCACAGCGCACAGAGCAATCGAATCCATCACGCTCGACCGTGGCGCGGGCCACCTTAAGGACGAACTGATGCCGCGCTATGCAGAACTCATTTACAACGGCTTCTGGTTCTCGCCAGAGCGCGACATGCTGCAAGCGGCAATTGATGCCAGCCAGACCCATGTGGAAGGCGAGGTTACGTTGAAGCTCTACAAGGGCAACGTCATCGTGGTTGCTCGCGACAGCGCAAAGTCGCTCTACTCGGAAGCTCTGGTGACATTCGAAGACGATGCTGGAGCATACGACCAAGAAGACGCCCACGGCTTCATTCAGTTGAACGCGCTACGCCTTCGCACGCTGGCTGCAAGAAACCGCAAAAGCTAATTCTGCGCTGCGAGGCACTTTGGCAGTATCGCTCCTAAGTCTCTTCTCTTAAAAGGGCGTTGAGAGCGATGGGCAGGACATTGAGATGCGCTGGATATACGGACTATTTTTCGCATTGATCTTGGCGGTCGGCGCTGGAGGTGTTTGGTTTATCTATGGCAAGCCCCAAGAGCCGAAAATCCTGACCGTCTATGCTGGCCCACGCGATGGCGACGCCTTCACTCTGATGCGTGAAATTTCGCAAGTCGTGCTGCGCCATTCCGATACTCTGCGGCTGCGTGTGCGGCCCAGCCTAAACTCTTCAGTCAATATCCGTCGCCTAAGGGCGGGGGAGGCTGAACTGGCAACCGTGGAATCCAACACCCCGGCCTATTCCGATATCCAATTGGTAGCAGATCTGTTCTCAGATTACTTCATCCTGATTGCGCATGCAGACAAGCCTATTTACCGCATGCAGGATTTGCCAAACCATCGCATCACGATTCCCGAAGACGGCTCATCAGGGAGTAGGTCTTTTTGGTCTGTGGTAGATCACTATTCCGTGGCGCCAGAAAGTTTCCGCTCTTTGTCGGTTTCCGGTGAATTGGGCAAAGAGCAATTCATGCAACGCAAGAGCGATGCAATTTTTCTGGTCAATTCCCTGCGCGACCCGTCCTTCCTGTCATTTCTTGAAGAAGCCCGTTTGCGCGGCATCGATATGCGTTTCATTGCCATCGACCAAGCTCAAGCGATGTCGCTAAAGCGCCCGTTTATCCAAGCATCAAAAATTGTGCGAGGAGCGTTCGACGGCTCTGGACCCTTGCCTGTAAAAGACATCGAAACCGCAACACTTCAGCGCCTGTTAGTCGCGCGTGACGATGCGGACGAAGATGCAGTAAACGAATTGGTCAACATCATCTTCGAGAAGCGCCTTGATCTGCTGATACGAATGCCACTGTCCGCAAACATCGCAGGACCCAACGTCAATCAAGGCGCAAGCCTGCCCTTCCATCCCGGAGCAGCACGGTATTACGACCGCGACAAACCTTCCTTCCTTCAGGAGAACGCAGAACCGCTGGCTTTGATCATTACTATTTTGGCTATGATCGGCTCTGCCCTGCTCGCCCTGCGCCGTTCGCTTTCGGCAAAGGCGAAAAACAAAGCGGACGTCTACAACGTGCGCTTGTTGGAAATTTCTCGCCACGCCCGCGAGAGCAAAGACATGGCTGAGCTCATGGCTCTGCAAGAAGAACTATCAACCGTTCTTGAAACCGTGGTGAAAGCGCTCGATTCCGACCAAGTGACAGAAGAAGGCTTCCAATCCTTCGCATTCTTATGGAATTCCGTGCGCGACGTGGTGAACGAACGCCGCCAAGAAATCAGTGCGCAAGCCGGCGTTTTAAGCCAATCCTAACCTCCCTGCCGCACATTTGCGGCTATGGTCGAAGCTACGCAAAAGTCTGAAATTCTTATACCCGCCGCGCCGGATTTGATGGTAGCGCGCGCCCAGTGGCTCACTCACTTGCGCGATGAAAAACGCATGGCCGACAAAACGATTGAAGCTTACGAACGCGATCTCCGCCAGTTCTGCCTGCATCTAACAGATTATCTGGGCGAGCCACCGCGCAAACGCGATTTCGCAGATCTAAAGCCAATGGTGCTGCGCGGCTTCCTCGCCAAGCGCCGCGATCACGGCGCGGGCGCGAGAACCTTGGCACGCGGCCTTGCCGGTATACGCTCGTTCGTACGCTGGCTGGAGCAACGCGGCGAAGCATCATCAGCGGGCCTCGTGGCAATGCGCGCTCCAAAGCAACCGACCACACTGCCACGACCATTGACAGCAGATGACGCCGTCAAGCTCACCCAAGCCGCCGAGCATCTAGACGGCGAGCCGTGGATTGCGAGCCGCGATGCCGCACTCATGGCGCTGCTTTATGGTTGCGGCCTGCGCATTTCTGAAGGATTGAACCTCACGCTGGCTGATTTTGGTCTCGCTGATAACGCCAAGCCAGCCATCAAAACGCAGACACTGCGTATTACCGGCAAGGGTGAAAAAACCCGCATGGTGCCAGTTCTTCCAGTCATTGCCCGCACCATCGAATCCTACCTACACCAATGCCCCTATACGCTCGGGCCAGATGATCCCGTCTTTCGTGGTGCGAAAGGTGGGCCAGTGAGCCCAACCATCATCCAGCGAAACATGGCACGAATGCGTGGCGCGCTTGGTCTGCCAGAAAACGCCACTCCCCATGCCATGCGCCATTCATTTGCCACGCATTTGTTGGGCAATGGCGGTGATTTGCGCACGATTCAGGAATTGCTTGGCCATGCCAGCCTCTCCACCACCCAGCGCTATACGCAAGTCGATACTGATGCGCTTTTGAAAACATGGGCCAATGCCCATCCACGAGCTTAGGAGCACCAAATGCCCCCCGTGAAACCGCGTTTCTGGCGTCGCCGCAGCTTCGCCGTGCTCTCCGTGATTGCACTCGCGATATCAGCTGCCCTTTCCGGTTTGATGTCTGCGGGCAAAGTCAGCGCCGCGGATATGGTCTGCAACGGCACAAACGTTATGGACAAGCTCGCCAAAAACAGCCCAGAGATCGCCAAAAAGGTTGAGGCTGCTGCAGATACTCTGCCTAACGGCAAAGGGCTGCTGTGGAAGATCGAGAAGCAAGGTGCACGACCCAGCTACCTCTTCGGAACAATGCACATGAGCGACCCCCGTTTGCTTGATCTCACACCAAAAGTCTCCGCAGCCTTAAATTCATCGTCCATCGTGGCGCTGGAAGTGACTGACGTGCTCGATCCTGAAAAGATGAAGCAGAAGGCGACCGCTATGCTGCAATATACCAGCTACACCGATGGCAGCGACGTGACCTCACGATTGTCAGAAGCTGATGCCAAACTTGTAGGCGATCTTGTTTCCAAGCGTGGCAGCATTCCGTGGTTTCTCGCAAAACGCCTGAAACCGTGGGCTTTGATGGGCGCTATTGCCACTCCAGCCTGCGAAAATGCCCGCAAGGCCGCTGGAAAGCCATTCCTCGATCAAAAACTCGCACAAATCGCCGATGAACAGGGCAAAGAGCTTGTGTCTTTGGAAACGGTTGAAAGCCAGATCAGAGCCCTGTCCAGCCTGCCCGAACCGCTGATGCTGACCGCACTGACCGAAACCGCCAAGCTCGGCGACCGAATGGACGATATTTTCGAGACCATGATCCAACTCTACGAACGCGAAGAGACGGGCACTGTTTGGGCCATGATGCGCCATCTCAGCCCAGAGGGTGTGAAAAGCCAGGTGCAGACCTCCGACTATGCAGCCTTTCAGCGCGAAATCGTCGATAAGCGAAACATCATCATGGCAGAAGGCACCGAAAAGCTTATCAAAGCGGGTGGTGGCGCATTCATTGCAGTGGGCGCTCTGCACTTGCCAGGCGAAAACGGCCTAGTCTCCATTCTGGCACAGCGCGGATACAAGGTTACCCGACAATAGCCAGAAATTAACCTCATCCCACATCGGTTGTCCCGAAACGGCACAGTTTAGACCCAAATAAGTGGCATAGCGTTTGCAATATCCCCAGCAGAACCATCTGCAAAGGGAATTGAAACCATGCGCACTCTTATCGTCCTCGCCCTCACCACCGCCACGCTTTCCACAGCGCTCGCCAGCAATTTTACACTCTACCCCGGCTTTCGTGACCGCGATGCCCTCGTAGAAGCGGCGACAGACAAAGGCCTCATCGTTGAGGTTATCCTGCGCTGCGAGCGCACCAAATCCGGTAAAATCAAGAGCGGCATTATGGTCTACTCGAAGGTCGAAGACCTGTATTGCTCCTCAAAAAACCGTTGCTTCCGCGATGCAGAGAAAGCGTTTGACGACACGTGCTACTGATTTGAACGTCTGTCCCAATCGGGATATTTGGCCGCATGATCGCTTCACACTCTTGGCGAACGCAAATCTTGTGCTACGCTTTGTAGGTTAGAAACCAGCAATGGAGGCCCCCATGGCAAGACTTTCGACCCTTTTGACCGCAGCCGCCTTGGCAGCCGCAGCATCCAGCCCCGCATTTGCGGAAGGTTGTGGCTGGGGAAAAATGGCCAAGCACGAGCAAACAATGGCTGAGGTGAAAACCCCAGAAGCGACTGAAGAAGCTGTGACAACCTTCGATCCTGCTGAAAAGCCGGTTTTCGAGGAAGTTGCAAAGGCTGAAACAGTGACAGTTGAAGACGTACCAGCCGAATAGTTTTTGAGTATCCAGTATCGAATCAGAAAGGCGGCTCTTGAGCCGCCTTTTTTGTGCTGACAAACCGTTGCAATCACATATGGATCGGCTTGCCCTCGGTCGCCATCGCCGCCTCGCGCACAGCTTCTGACATCGTCGGGTGCGCGTGACAGGTACGCGCCAGGTCTTCTGAAGAGCCTCCAAATTCCATCAACACGCACACTTCGTGAATTAACTCACCCGCGCCTGTCGCGATGATGTGACAACCAAGAACCCGGTCGGTCTTGGCGTCAGCGAGAAATTTCACCAATCCATCGGTCTGGTTCATCGCGCGCGCGCGGCCATTGGCCGTGAAGGGAAATTCGCCAGAGACATAGTCCACGCCATCGGCTTTCAACTGCTGCTCCGTCGCGCCAACAGACGCCACCTCGGGATTGGTGTAAACCACTCCGGGAATGACGTTGTAATTCACGTGGCCGTGTTGCCCAGCAATTGTTTCGGCAACCGCCACGCCCTCGTCTTCGGCCTTGTGCGCCAGCATGGGCCCGGCGATTACATCGCCAATGGCATAGACATTGGGCACCGATGTACGCCAAGCGCCGTCAGTTGGAATGATGCCTCGCTCCGGCGTAATGCCGAGCGCCTCCAACCCCAAACCATCGGTATAAGGCCGACGACCTGTCGCGACGAGAACCACATCCGCCTCCACCGTCTGAGCTTCGCCACCTTTAACAGGTTCGAACGTGACCAACCCCTTTTTGCCCTTCTTCTCAACACCCGTCACTTTCGACGATAGGTTGAATTTGAAGCCCTGCTTTTTCAGAATTCTCTGGAAATTCTTGGTAATTGTCTCGTCCATACCGCCGAGAATGGTTGGAAGGAATTCGATCACAGTCACTTCGGCACCCAGCCGCGACCAGACCGAGCCCATCTCTAGCCCGATAACGCCGCCGCCGATCACGATCATGGTCTTGGGCACTTTTGGAAGGTTGATCGCTTCGGTTGAGGAAACCAGAACTTGACCGTCAAACTCCAGTTCAACGCCCGGAATCTGCGCAACATCGGAGCCGGTTGCGATGACGATGTTCTTGGCGGAAACCATCTGCTCGGCACCATCATCAGCCGTCACCTTCACGGTGTTGGCGTCAACCAGCGAACCATGACCGTGGAACGTATCAACACCGTTCTTCTTGAACAGATATTGCACCCCATCAACATTGGCCTTCACAACCCCGTCCTTATGAGCGTGCATGGCGTTTAGATCGAGCTTAACGCCGCCCGTCTTGATGCCCAGCTTCTCAAGGCCGTGCTCGGCTTCATGATACATCTCGGATGCATGCAACAGCGCCTTGGACGGAATGCAGCCGATGTTGAGGCAAGTGCCACCAAAAGTGCTGCGCTTTTCGACCACCGCCGCTTTCAGGCCCAATTGCGCGGCCTTGATCGCGCAGACATAACCGCCGGGGCCGGAGCCAATGACAACGACGTCATAGGTGTCAGACATGAGATTTTCCTTTGGTGGAAGGTGCTATTGGCTGCACCCGATATAGCTGAATTTGTCCCAGGGCACGACAGCGAGATTCTCGTCGGTCCAGGGCTTTGAATAACGAAGGCTGCGACCAAGGTCAGGCAGAAGCAACGCGTTGGCAGCCGGGTCAGTGTCCGGCGGGATAAGATCAACCTCACCGTCGGGATAAACGGCGTAAACGACACCTTCCCAAATCTTGCAAGCATCCAGCTCTTCCGCTATGATATCGCCACCAGGGCATTGATATGTCATCACGCCCACGGGCCGGGATATGCCGTTGCTCCACAGAACCGACCCTTCCAGCAGCTTCTTGCCGTCTTTTAGCCCCAGCGTGAACCGGTTGCTCGCCATGCCGCGGCCTTCATCGCCCGTGCCGGAAAACGCCAAGGCATAAGCCTTGTCGGCGTCTTCATAAATTGCATCCCCCTGCAAACACTCTGCCGCCTGCGCCGACACGCCTGCACAGGCAAAAAAAGCTGCGAAGAAAGCACCGCGCATCATGGCTACAGGTCGAGGACAAGCCGCTGGGGGTCTTCCAAACTCTCTTTGATACGCACCAGGAAGGTTACAGCCTCTTTTCCGTCAACGATGCGGTGATCGTAAGACAGCGCCAGATACATCATCGGACGGATCGCGACTTCTCCGTTCACAGCAACGGGCCGCTCCTGAATCTTGTGCATGCCCAGAATACCGGACTGCGGCGAGTTCAGGATTGGTGTCGACATCAGCGAACCGTAAACGCCCCCGTTGGAAATCGTGAACGTTCCACCCTGCATGTCCGCCATCGTCAAATCGCCATCGCGGGCAGCGCGGCCAAGGCGGCCAATTTCCTGCTCAACTTCGGCAATAGTCATTTGATCCGCATCGCGCACGACAGGAACCACAAGACCCTTGTCCGTGCCGACTGCCACGCCGATATGGGCATAATTCTTATAGATGATATCGGTGCCGTCGATTTCGGCATTCACCGCCGGGATTTCTTTCAGCGCATGACAGACGGCTTTCGTGAAAAAGCCCATGAAGCCCAGCTTCACGCCATGCTTTTTCTCAAACAGATCTTTGTAGCTTTTGCGCAGGTCCATGACTGGACCCATATCGACCTCGTTGAAGGTCGTGAGCATGGCAGCTGTTTCCTGCGCACCTTTAAGTCGCTTGGCGATCGTTTGGCGCAAACGTGTCATCCGCACGCGCTCTTCACGAACGGCGTCATCGTCAGATGAAGCAGGGCGCGGCGCTTGAACGGGCGCCTCGGCTTTGGCGGCAGTGGTCTTGTCGAGTGCCTCCAGCACATCGCCCTTCAAAACCTGACCACGCTTTCCAGAGCCTGCGACGGAATCCGCACTGATACCCTTTTCGGCCAGCATTTTCGCAGCAGCCGGAGACGGGTCCATCGATGTTGTAGCCCCGTTCGTTTTTGCAGCCGGTGCAGGAGTTGCAGTAGGCGCAGGCGCGGAAGGCGTAGCACCCTCACCAACGCTGATGCGGCCGATCACATCGCCGGGTGCGATCACGGTTCCTGTGGGAGCTAAAATCTCAGCCAAAGTTCCTGCAGCAGCGGCGGGCACATCCATAGCAGCCTTGTCGGTTTCCAATTCCACCAACGGATCATCGACAGCAAACGCCTCGCCAACACTCACATGCCATGCGCCTATTTCGGCTTCGGTAACGGACTCACCCGCCGATGGGGCAATAATGTCGATCAATTCTGCGGAAGCCATAGCGCTCGTCCCCGTCTCTTTTTCTGTTGTCTTCGTAGCAGCTTTTTCATCAACAACGGCCGCTGCCGCCGCTCCGTTTTCATTCAGTTGGGCCAATAGCGCATCGACGCCAACTGTCTCACCTTCCTGGGCAATGATCGCTTCCAGCACACCGTCCGCCGGGGCCGGAACCTCAATGCTCACCTTGTCGGTCTCAAGTTCAACCAAAGGTTCGTCCGCTTTCACGGCATCGCCCGGTTGCTTGTTCCATTTGCCGATGGTCGCTTCCGTGACGGATTCACCAAGCGTTGGAACGCGGATATCTAAGGCCATATTATTTCCTGTCTGTTATCCACCAAGAGCTTCTTCAAGGAAGGCTCCGAGTTGCGCCAAATGGCGTGACATTTGACCCGTTGCCGGAGAAGCCGCCGCCGCACGGCCCGCATAACGGGGCCGCGTGTGTTTGGCGTCAATGTGTTCCAACACCCACTCTAGATAGGGTTGGATAAAAGCCCACGCACCCATATTCTTGGGTTCTTCCTGACACCAGACAATTTCCGCATCGCCAAAACGCGACAACTCGGTAATCAGCGCCTTTGCCGGGAATGGGTAAAGCTGTTCAACCCGCAGCAGGTAAATGTCGTTGATCCCACGCTTTTCGCGCTCTTCATACAGATCGTAATAGACCTTGCCCGAGCAAAGCACCACGCGGCGAATTTTATCGTCCTTGACCAGCTTGATCGGTTGTTCGTTCAAAACTTCCGCATCGTCCCAAAGCAGGCGGTGGAAAGTGGATTTCGGGCCCAGTTCTTCCAGCGTCGAAACGCAGCGTTTGTGACGCAGCAGACTCTTCGGCGTCATCATGATGAGCGGCTTGCGGAAATCGCGCTTCATCTGGCGGCGCAGAATGTGGAAATAATTGGCTGGTGTTGTGCAATTTGCGACCTGCATATTGTCTTCCGCACATGATTGCAGGAACCGCTCCAGCCGCGCTGAAGAATGCTCCGGCCCCTGGCCTTCATAGCCGTGGGGCAGAAGCATCACGAGGCCGCACATGCGCAGCCACTTGTGCTCGCCCGACGAGATAAACTGATCAACCACGACCTGCGCACCGTTGGTGAAATCACCAAATTGCGCTTCCCACAGTGTCAGCCCATTTGGCTCAGCCAGTGAGTAGCCATACTCATAGCCCAACACCGCCTCTTCCGAGAGCATGGAGTTAATGACCTCATAACCGGCAGCATCTTTGCCCAGATTATCCAGCGGAATGTAGCGATCTTCAGTCTTTTGATCGTAAAGCACCGAGTGGCGCTGCGAGAACGTTCCGCGCTCACAGTCCTGACCGGACAGGCGAACCTTATGGCCTTCGCTTTGCAACGTGCCGAAAGCCATAGCCTCTGCCGTCGCCCAGTCGATGCCTTCGCCAGACGAAATCATTGCGCGGCGATTGTCCATGAAACGGGCGATGGTCTTATGAACCTCGAAACCGTCAGGAACCGATGTGATGGCTTCGCCCACGCGCTTCAATTCGTCCATTGCAACACCGGTCTGTCCGGGGCGCTTTTCTTCCGGACTGTCGGCAACCTTCAAGCCCGACCATTGCCCGTCCAACCAATCCGCATTGTTGGGCTTGTAGCTCTCCGCCGCTTCAAACTCGCCATCCAATTCAGCGCGGAAACCAGCGATCTGGCCCTGCACCTCGTCTTCGCTCAGCACGCCTTCCTTCACCAACTTCTGCCCATACTGTGTGAGCGTGGTGGGGTGTTTTTTGATGATGTCATACATCACAGGCTGCGTGAATTTAGGCTCGTCGCCCTCGTTGTGGCCGTAACGGCGGTAGCAGAACATATCAATCACAACGGGCTTGCCGAACTGCTGACGGAATTCGATCGCCACTTTTGCAGCGTGAACCACCGCTTCCGGATCGTCTCCGTTGACGTGGAAAATCGGCGCTTCGATCATCTTCGCCACGTCCGATGGATAAGGCGAGGAGCGCGAAAAACGCGGATTCGTCGTAAATCCGATCTGGTTGTTGATGATGAAGTGGATTGACCCGCCTGTAATGTGACCCTTGAGGCCAGACAGACCAAAACACTCCGCCACAACGCCTTGCCCGGCAAAAGCCGCGTCACCGTGCAAAAGCAATGGCAGAACAACCCGGCGGTCGCGCGAACCGTCTTCGCGCTTTGGCATCAACTGGTCGCCCTTGGCGCGGGCCTTGCCCAACACGACGGGGTTCACAATCTCCAGATGCGATGGATTTGCCGTCAACGACAGGTGAACCTTGTTGCCGTCGAAATCGCGGTCGGAGGAAGCGCCAAGGTGGTATTTAACGTCGCCCGATCCTTCGACCTCATCAGGCTTGAAGGAACCACCCTTGAACTCATGGAAAACCGCACGGAAAGGTTTGCTCATTACGTTGGTCAGCACGTTCAAACGGCCGCGATGCGCCATACCAAAGACGATCTCTTTCAGGCCCAACTGGCCACCGCGTTTGATAATTTGCTCCAGCGCCGGAATGAGTGACTCGCCGCCATCAAGACCAAAACGTTTCGTGCCCTTGTATTTAACATCGAGAAACCGCTCAAAGCCTTCGGCTTCAACCAGTTTGTGCAAAATCGCCTTCTTGCCGTTTTCGGTGAACTCAATACCCTTGTTCGGGCCTTCGATACGCTCCTGAATCCAGCTTTTTTCCTGCGGGTTGGAAATGTGCATGAATTCAACGCCGAGCGTCGAGCAATAGGTTCGCTTAAGCACTTCCAGCATTTCAGGAACGGTCGCAAATTCCATGCCCAACACATTGTCGAGGAAAATCTTGCGGTCGTAATCGGCCTCGGTGAAGCCATAGGCCGAGGGGTGAAGCTCGTTGTGGTCTTCCTTGTTGCCCGCGATGCCGAGCGGATCGAGATTGGCGTGCAAATGTCCACGGAAGCGGTAAGCGCGAACCATCATGATCGCACGGATGGAGTCGCGCGTCGCCTGCTGCACTTCAAGATCGGACATACCGCCCTTGGCTGCGATCGCCGCGCTAACCTTCTTCTCACTAACGACTTCATCATCCGCCCAATGACCGTCAAGCGCAGACGTCAACTCACCATTAGCTGGAATTGGCCAATTCTTCTGCTTCCAGGAGGCACCTTCGGCATTCTTGATGATGTCATCACCATGGTCGCCCAGATCACCAAAAAACTGCTGCCACTCCGCACTTACCGAAGACGGGTTGCGCTTGTAGTCGGCATAAAGCTCTTCGATATATCCAGCATTGCCCCCGTAAAGAAACGAGGTATTCGCAAAGGCTTCGTTTTGTTCCTGACGCGCCATCGTCGTCCCTTTCCAGTTTTCTCACGGCCATCATGGCCGATTATCGAACAGGAGCGGCGGCAATCTGTTGCCGGTCGCTCAATATTTTGTCCATCGTCATGTCGTCGAAACGATCAGATGGCATTTGATTGCTCGACCGGGACATCAGGTTTCAGGCGCAAGCCTTTAGAACCCTTATAAGCCTCAGAAGAGCGCGAAGTCACTTTCCTCCAGAGCGCCAGAGAAACCGGAGAGCAGGATCGAAAAAGACCCATTTCCGTCGATCGTCACATACCTGCCGGTCCCCGATACTGAAAACTGGTCTGTTCCGGCTAGAAAATCTTGATAGCTGGTGAAGCCAAACGCGCGCATGTCGATAATGTCTTCACCTTTGGTGAAGTCTTCGATGACGTTGGTCTCATCATTGGTCTGGAAACGGAACACGTCATCGCCAATACCGCCATTGAGAATATTGGAGCCTATACCGCCCAGCAGCAGATCATTGCCTGCTTCGCCAAACAGCTTGTCGTCGCCGCTTTCGCCAATGAGAATGTCATTATCATTGCCGCCATACAGGTCGTCAGCACCGACGCCCCCTTTCAGACGGTCATCTCCATCATCACCATAAATATCGTCGAGACCATCCATGCCGAACAATGAGTCGTCGCCAGAACCACCCCGAATGACATCGTCACCGTCTTCTCCATAGATCGCATCACGTCCGGTGTCGCCAAACAATGCGTCCCTGTCCGCACCGCCCTTAATCAGATCGTTGCCATCGCCGCCATAAATCGAGTCGAGACCAGCCTGACCGTAGAGTGAGTCGCCTTCCGCGCCTCCGTGGAGTTCATCGTTTCCAGCATCGCCGAAGATCGCATCGCGACCTTCATCACCGAAAAGTAGGTCACCATCATCTCCGCCGCGAATGAAATCGTTACCGCCACCGCCTTTTACTATATCGGCGCCCTGGTGACCGTAAATTTTGTCACCCTCTTCATCACCAAAAAGATCATCGGCACCGTCTCGTCCAAGAATAACGTCGCGACCAAGCCCACCGCGGATTTCATCTGATCCAGTTCCACCATCTAGAAGGTCGTTGCCCTCGCCACCGAACAGATCATCGTTTCCACTTCCGCCGTAAATCCTATCTCCATCCTCCTCTCCACGAAGGGCGTCATTGTCTTCACCGCCAAAAATTCTGTCTCTGCCGAGGCCACCAAATATGTTGTCGCCACCGCTGAGGCCGTACAGGGTGTCACTCCCACCAAGCCCGTGAATGGTATCGTTTCCACCATTGCCATTGAGTAGATTGGCGGCTTGGTTGCCAGAAATGGTATCGTTGCCCGACCCACCCAAGGCATTCTCGATCAAAGAGCGCGTGTCACCATTGTAAAGCAAAGCGTTGAACACGTTGCCCTCGGCATAAACAGGTGCCTCGCCGCCCGAAACGTAACCTGAATTCAACAGCACAGTCTGTCCAGCATTCGTATCCGATGACAAGCCAGGATTAAGGTCAATACGCAGATCAGTCGAATACAAGCGGAAATCGTAAGTATCAGTGCCGTTTCCATCCCAAATTGTGCGGAAAATCTTATCTTCCGTTGGGCGGAACAAATAGGTTGTGTCGCCCGCATTGGTCGTAAAGTCGGCACCATAAAGGTGCTGCAATGCGGCTATATCGATCATCATGAAGGTTTCGGCATAGCCGTCCGCACGGGCGCTCCGAATTGGAGCACCTTCGGACATGCGATAGCTCATAACCGTATAGCTCATGTGATCGTATGCAGTCGGTGTCGTTCCAAAGTCGGTATTTTCGTGACTGTGCTCCAACCCGATCGCGTGACCGATTTCGTGGTAGAACGTCATCTGATCGAAATTGCCCGCACTTGGCGTGTCAAAGTCGTCAGGATTAAAAAACACATCACCACCAAGAGGCGTCTCCGAAGGATTAAACGCGGTGGCGGTTGTAATCGGTTTTGAAAATATCGTGCCATCAGGCCGATACGTTTCACGAATATCTGTCTGAGCAAGCCGCAAAGTCGCATGTGAGTCAGCGCGTTCGGTCATTTCAGCAAAACGCACCAACGTATATTCTTCGATCAGATCAAAGGTTTCGCGGACAGCATTTCGCTGCGCATTATTGAGCGGCTCAAATCCCGGCAGCGCGTGATAGTGACTGGATTCGTAGAGAGACGCATAGGCGGGAAAGGAATAAGTGATCACCGGCCCGATATAATGATCATCGTGGAGGATGCCATTGACTGCTGGATCTCCGGTAGCGACTGTATCAACGGTTAGGGGCATGGACTGATTCCTCTCATAGCCAAGCGAACGAATTCGCCGCCAGAGCTAGCGCAAACGACAGATACAAACTGTGTAATTTGCCACATCACGAAACAGTCAAACCCCTTCCATCAACCTTTCAACACGTCCAGCAGCGTCTCGCCCAGTTTGGCGGGGCTGTCAGAAACGCGAATGCCGGCGGCTTCCATTGCGTCAATCTTGTCTTCTGCACCGCCCTTACCGCCTGAAATAACGGCGCCAGCATGGCCCATCGTGCGGCCTGGGGGCGCAGTACGACCAGCGATGAACCCGACCATCGGTTTCGAGCGACCTTTCTTGGCCTCGTCTTTGATAAACTGCGCTGCATCTTCTTCTGCGGAGCCACCGATTTCGCCGATCATGATGATGGATTTGGTCTCGTCATCGGCGAGGAACATCTCCAGCACGTCGATGAATTCCGTGCCCTTCACCGGGTCGCCGCCAATGCCCACAGCCGTCGTTTGACCAAGACCCGCATTGGTGGTTTGAAACACCGCCTCATAGGTGAGCGTGCCGGAACGCGACAGAACACCGACCGAACCTTTTTTGAAGATCGAGCCCGGCATAATGCCGATCTTGCATTCATCCGGCGTCATTACGCCGGGACAGTTGGGGCCGATAAGGCGGGATTTGGATTTGTCGAGCTTTTCCTTCACGCGCACCATGTCCAACACAGGCACACCTTCGGTAATCGCCACAATCAGCGGAATTTCCGCATCAATCGCTTCCTCAATGGCGGCCGCACAACCGGCGGGTGGCACGTAGATCACGGAGGCATTGGCACCCGTCTGTTCCTTGGCCTCTGCAACGGTGGTGAAAATCGGCAGATCACCAGTTCCGTTGGAAGCCGTCCACGTCTCGCCGCCCTTTTTGGGATGCGTGCCCGCAACCATCTGCGTGCCATGATAAGCAAGCGCTTGCTCTGTATGGAACGTGCCGGTTTTACCCGTAAGGCCTTGGACGATGACTTTGGTGTTTTTATCGATGAGAATGGACATTAGCACTTATCTTTCAGTGTCTTCTGAATTTCCTTGAGAACCAAAAGCGTTTCGCGGTTTTGGTCGAGAATCTGTTCGTTAATTTCCAGCGTTCGGTCGTTAATCGCGTTCACACGGTCGACGTGAGCGCCGTAGGTTCGCATCTGGTAGCGAGCCAACCACGCGGCCCCAATGAGGAGCAAAACCAGCGGCAGCCATGCGAAAAGTGTCTCCATCATTTTTGCAACAGGGTTACGTTGAGCAAACCGCCGTTGCCGGTTGGCGGAGCCTTTGCGACGAGAAAGACCTTGATATCATCGTTGCCGCCCGCCCATGTGGTAGCGTTGAGCAGACCTTCGGACACGTCCTTGGAGATCGGCTCCTTGCCCGCCAGTCGCTGCATGTTGGGCATGAATTCGGCTGCGTCCTGCTGGTCGTCCAGCACGATGGAACAGGTGGAGGCGGTGCCACCAGCAAAATCCGGGAACGTCTTTTTCTGTGCATCTGTCAGGCCGGATTTCTGAATGCCAACACGAAACAGTCGCTCTCCCACCTGCACGTCCCAACCTTCTAGGGCCGTCGGGTTGTCGACGCTTTGGAACGCTTTCAGATCGGTCGCCCCCATCGAACGCCAAGCCAACTTCGCGGACATCTCACGGATCGCGCTGAAATCATGCACCTGCGCGTAGCAAATGCGGTTAAACACGAAGACAGGGTCCGGATTTGCATCGGCATCCGTCGATCCCGAAAGCGCGGTTTGGGCGTGGGAAAATGTCGTAAATGACAAGCCAAAAGCAAACATCAAAGCTCGACGGGCAAGGGCCAATTTTTCGACAAGCATGCTCAATTTGATCTCAAAATAATTTGAGACACTAAACGATTGTCGACCGCACTCGTATTCGTTGCATCCGTTGGCGAAATGAATGAAGGAAAATCATCTCCTTCAAAGTTCACATCTATCGAAGATACTTCAGAATTTGACAGCTGCAAAAGCAAGTTCGTGTATTCGGCTTCAGTCACATATTCCTGAAGCGTAATTTGTATCCTATTGCCAACAGTAAAGTAGGTGATTTCGGTTTCGGGACGTCGTGCTAGTTCATCTTGCATCAAGAATTGGACAGTGAAAGGTATTGCGCTGCTGATGATATCAAAGTCCAGCGACAACGAGCTAATTTTAGTTGTCTGTCCGGTTCCCTGGTTCTTGGGAAGCCTGACAGATAGTTTTGAATACGATTTTAGATTTGCTGTTATTGAACCCATGCGCTCTCTCCTCGTCTCTCAACCCTTCACCGCTTTCACGATTTTCTGCGCCGCATCATCCAGATCATCAGCGGCCACCACATCCACATCTGAATTGTTGAGGATGGCCTTGCCCTCTTCAACTTTCGTGCCTTCCAAGCGCACAACCAGCGGCACTTTCAGGCCGACTTCTTTAACAGCCGTCACGACGCCTTCGGCAATCGTGTCACAGCGCATGATGCCGCCGAAAATATTGACCAGAATGCCTTTGACCTTCGGGTCCGCCGTGATGATTTTGAATGCCGCCGTGACCTTCTCGGTCGTCGCACCGCCGCCCACATCGAGGAAGTTGGCTGGCTCTGCGCCATAGAGCTTGATGATGTCCATCGTCGCCATTGCAAGCCCAGCTCCGTTGACCATGCAGCCGATATCACCGTCCAAAGCCACATAGGCGAGGTCATATTTCGACGCTTCAATTTCCTTAGCGTCTTCTTCGGTGAGATCGCGGTATTGCTGCATTTCCGCTTGGCGGAATTCGGCATTGCCGTCGAAGGAAACTTTCGCATCCAACACCCGAAGTGAGCCGTTTTTCATCACGATCAGCGGGTTCACTTCCAACAGCGCCATGTCTGTGTCGGTGAAAGCCGTGTAGAGGTCGCGAAACAGTTTCGGCGCTTCGTCAGCGGCCTTGCCGGTCAATTCAAACGCAGAAACGAGCGCCGCGATGTTCGCGTCCGTTACGCCTGCGGAATGATCGATGTCGATTGTGTGAATCTTGTCCGGCGTCTCTTCAGCCACAGCCTCAATGTCCATGCCGCCTTCGGTGGAGGCAACGAACGAAACCTTGCCCGTCTCTCGGTTCACGAGGATGGAGCAATAAAGCTCGCGCTCAATATCCGCACCGTCTTCGAGGTAGAGCCGATTGACCTGTTTGCCAGCGGGTCCAGTCTGTTTCGTGACCAGCGTGTTGCCGAGCATCTCCTTGACATGGCTGCGGACTTCGTCAGGCGAGAAGGCCAGCCGAACACCGCCCTTGGCATCTTCGGGAAGCTCCTTGAACTTGCCCTTACCGCGACCACCCGCATGAATCTGCGATTTCACCACATAAAGCGGACCCGGCAGCGCCTCGATAGCCGCGTCCACGTCCGCTTCCGATAGGATCGGCACACCCTTGGCAATCGGCGCGCCGTAGCCCGCGAGCACTTGCTTGGCTTGATATTCGTGAATGTTCATTCCGTTTCGCTCTTTTCTCTAATCCGTCATCCTCGGATTGGCGAAGCCAAGTCCGGGATCCAGAATGTTTCATCAACCACCGCAGCCCTATCCGGCATCCTAGACGTCCGGCACAAGTCCGAGGATGACGGCGGAAAAAATGATCACTTCAAGTTCGGCGCTATGCCCGCGCATGTTTCGCACAACTCGGCCACTGCAGCGGCAGACGCCGCAAACGCCTTCTCATCCGCTTTGCTCATCTCGATTTCGATCACGCGCTCCGCGCCACCGGCACCGATGATCACCGGCACACCGACATACATGTCTTGAATGCCGTATTCGCCTTTCAGGTTCACGGCGCAGGGCAGAACCCGCTTCTGATCGCGCAGATAGGCTTCGGCCATGGAAATCGCTGATGCGGCGGGTGCGTAATAGGCGGAACCCGTTTTCAGCAGAGCGACGATCTCGCCGCCACCCTTGCGGGTGCGGTCGAAAATTTCTTCGACACGGTCTTTCGTCGTCCAACCCATCTTGATGAGGTCCGGCAGGGGAATACCCGCAACGGTCGTGTATTTGGCAATCGGCACCATCGTGTCGCCATGGCCGCCGAGCACAAAGGCTGTAACATCTTTGATCGAAACGTCGAATTCATCAGCGAGGAAGTGTTTCAAGCGCGACGAATCCAGCACACCCGCCATTCCCACAACCATGTTCTTCGGCAGGCCGGAGAATTTCTGCAGCGCCCAGACCATCGCATCGAGCGGGTTGGTGATGCAGATCACGAAGGCGTTCGGCGCATACTTTTTAATGCCCGCGCCCACCTGCTCCATCACTTTCAGGTTGATGCCCAGAAGGTCATCGCGGCTCATGCCCGGCTTGCGGGCAACGCCAGCGGTGATAATGCAAACATCGGCACCCTCTATGGCTTCATAAGACTGCGTGCCGGAGAGTTTTACGTCGAACCCGTCAACAGGCGAAGATTCCGCAATGTCCAGCGCTTTGCCCTCGGGAATGCCTTCGGCAATGTCAAACATCACGATATCGCCGAGTTCTTTCAGACCAGCGAGGTGAGCCAGCGTTCCGCCGATCATGCCAGAGCCGATCAATGCGATCTTGTTGCGCGCCATAAATTCTTCCTTTTACGTAAGACATTTGAGCGCCCTGCGCTCGATTGCGAGTTCCCTGTCTCAAGGCGTAGCATGCAGAACAGGAAAATCAAGATCGATGTGTTACAGAAGCGCCAAAAGTATAAGGAATGGCAATTTATGACAATTTTTCTTACGTAAAAGGAATGATTGTGTCGTTTCAATTCGCAATCAGAAGAAAACTCACTTTCGTATCGACAAAAGGACGCTCGACACTGATCAACTCGCGCTCAAGCGCTTCTGCGAGTTCTTTCCGCCTTACAGAGTCTGCCGCATCTCCGAGAGGAAACGAAAGCAGATTGGCTGCAATATCCTTTGCATCGCTTATTTCGTAATTATCTTCGAAACGATGAACGGCTACGCTTTCAAAATGCTCCTCTAAAAGTTCCCTTGCCCTGCTCGGACTGAACAAAACGGCACCGAGATCCTGCTTTTGTGCCCCGAAAACATCGAAACCCAATTGATTGATACGAGCTAGATTATCCAGGCTGTTTGTGCTGATAGCCACCCTGCCACCTTCTGCACAAACTCGCTTGAATTCCATCACCGCTCTAGGCTGATCCTCCACGTGATACAGCATATGAAGTGCAAGCACCGTATCGAAACCATCGTCGTTAAGCGGAAGGTCGCAAACACTGGCTTCCAACGCTTGTGGCTCAAAGTCCTTTACCAAAGCCGAAACAGTCGTCTGGGCTTGTTGAAGAAGAAATTGCGACGTATCGACGAGAGTAAGTCCGTCAAGAATACTTAAGGGCGAGGACACCTCGCTCCAGAGCCAACCTGGGCCGCACCCGATATCCGCAACATGCTCATTTTCTTGCCATTCCATTGCAGCATGTACAAATTCAAACCAATTCTTGGTTCCATACCTCGCGTGGAGGTTTGCCCGGCTCTTTAAATTTTTGTCCGTTACATATTGCTCAACGACAGTCACCGGATAAATCCTAAACCCGGCGCTCCACCATCATCTTCTTGATCTCCGCAATCGCTTTCGCCGGGTTCAAACCCTTTGGGCAAGCCTGCGCACAGTTCATGATGGTGTGGCAGCGGTAGAGCCGGAAGGGGTCTTCCAGATTGTCGAGCCGCTCGCCAGTGGCTTCGTCGCGCGAGTCGATCAACCAGCGGTAGGCCTGCAGCAGCGTTGCAGGGCCGAGATATCGGTCGCCGTTCCACCAATAGGACGGGCAGGACGTTGAGCAACAGGCGCACAGGATGCACTCATACAAACCATCCAGCTTTTCGCGGTCTTCCGGCGATTGCTTCCACTCTTTCTCCGGCTTCGGCGTTACGGTTTTCAAGTAAGGCTCAATGGAGCGGTGCTGGGCGTAGAAATTCGTCAAATCCGGCACAAGGTCTTTTACCACAGGCATGTGCGGCAGGGGATATATCGAAATAGCACCCGAAACTTCTGCCATGCCTTTGGTGCAGGCAAGCGTGTTGGTGCCGTCAATGTTCATGGCGCAGGAACCGCAAATGCCTTCGCGGCAAGAGCGGCGGAAGGTCAGCGTCGGGTCGATGTTGGACTTAATCCAGATGAGCGCGTCCAGCACCATCGGACCGCAATCGTCCGTGTTGACGGTGTAGGTATCGGTGCGTGGATTGCCATCGTCATCGGGCGACCAGCGGTAAATCTTGAATTCGCGCGTCGGGGCTTTGGTGTCTGACTCAATTTTGGTCCAGACTTTGCCGTCTTCGATGCGGGAATTTTTAGGCAGTGTGAGTTCAACCACGTGCGGGCTCCGGTGCACATAAATTTGAGCTTGAGACGTAGCGTTGGCTCGGCCACTTGGCAAGACGAACAATAGTCGCAAGCTGCAAACGAAAACGGGGCGCCCAGATCGAGCGCCCCATCTTAGCTTTTGTCAAAAGCACTTAGTGCTTGAACTTCTTGATCTCGCCAGCGGCAAGACGCTCGCTGTAAGACGCCAACTCCTTGCGCACCAATCCCATGAGGAAGTAGAGCGCGAAGATGTTGACCACGGCCATGGCAAAGATCGCCGCGTCCGAGAAGTCGATCACAGGGCCGAGGCTGGCGGCTGCACCGATAACGATGAAGACGCAGAAGATGATCTTGAACGTAAGCTCAGACGCCTTCCCTTCACCGAACATGTAGGTCCAGCTTTTCAGCCCGTAATAGGACCATGAGATCATGGTCGAGAACGCAAACATGATCACCGCTACGGCGAGCACATAGGGGAACCACGAGATCGACGAGCCAAAGGCGGCCGATGTCAGCGCGACACCGGACGTATCACCCACGGTTTTGATCGCGCTGCCAGCATCGTTGAGAACGAACAGGCCGGTCGCCTCATCCATAATCAACTGACCGGAAATGGTGATCACCAAAGCCGTCATCGTGCAGATGACGACCGTATCGATCAGCGGCTCAAGCAGCGAGACGAAACCTTCCGTGATCGGCTCTTTGGTTTTCACCGCAGAGTGCGCGATGGCCGCAGAACCCACACCGGCTTCGTTCGAGAACGCCGCCCGCTTGAAGCCCTGGATCAACGCGCCAACGAAACCGCCGGCAACACCAAGGCCCGTGAAAGCGCCTGCGAAAATCTGGCCAAAGGCCCAGCCGATCTTGTCGTAATTGACGATCAAAATGATGAGGGCTGCGCCCACATAGATGATTCCCATCAACGGCACGATTTTCTCGGTCACTTTGGCGATGGATTTAATGCCACCGACGATCACGGCAAAAACGATTGCCGCAAAGATGAACCCGGTAATCAAACCGGAGAACTCAAAACCGACAACTGTCTGGATTTGGGCATGCGCCTGGTTGGCCTGGAACATATTGCCCCCGCCCAATGCACCCAGAATACAGAAAATCGAAAACAGAACGGCCAGAATTTTACCGCCCGGCAGGCCCAATTCATCAAAGCCCTTGGAGATGTAATACATCGGCCCGCCAGAGACGGTGCCGTCTGGATATTCGTTGCGGTATTTCACGCCCAGCGTACATTCGGTGAATTTTGACGCCATGCCCATCAGGCCCGCCAAAATCATCCAGAACGTAGCGCCCGGCCCGCCAATGCCCACGGCAACGGCCACACCGGCAATGTTACCAAGGCCCACCGTGCCGGAAAGCGCGGTGGCGAGAGCCTGAAAGTGGCTCACCTCACCGGCATCGTTGGGGTCAGAATAATCCCCCTTCACAAGGCCAATTGCGTGGCCAAAAAAGCGAAACTGCACAAAACCGAAATAGACGGTGAAGATGGTCGCCGCCACAACGAGCCACATGACGATCCACGGAAAAGTCGTTCCCGGGAACGGTGCGAAGATGAGGCTCACGAAGGGTCCGGTGACGTTTGCGAAGACTTCGTTGACCTTCTGGTCTAGCGACATCGCCTCTTGGGCGACAGCCGAACCCGTCAGTGCCGCAGTCGCGGCAAGGGTCGGCAGAATTGATTTGGATAGATTTCTCATAACACTCTCCTCAACCGACAACTGTGACGGGCACGGTTGCGCTCATCACAAGGTTGGACGTTGAACTGCCAAAAATGCGCTTGGCGAAACCGCCTTCGGAGGAACGACTGACGACAATCTGATCGGCATTCTTTTCCTTCGAGATAGCGATGAGCGCATCGGCAACGTCGCCATGGCGCACGATGCCCGTGGCGTTGAGCCCAGCCGCTTTCAGCTTTTCGACGGCGGGATTGACCACCCGTTCCAGCGCGGTGGAGATTTCTTCCTCCCGGCGCTTGTGGCGTTCGGCGTTTTCTTCCGGTGTCTGGAATGAGAACGGCGACCATTCGACGATATAGGCAATAACCAGATCGCAATCGCCGATCAGCTTCGCCAAATGTTGGGCGTGGGCAAGCGCCCGCTCCCCCGATCCGTGACCATCCAGGCCAACCACTAATGTTGCAGTCATTGTCTTTCTCCTCTCGTGAGCAACCGCCCGATTGCGGTTGAGAATGCGAGAATGGTGACGCCCCCCAATTCGGTCGTCCGGTTACCATCCGCATCTTACATTATAGGAAGAAAGACTGGTCTGAGCGCCTAAACTTGGCTAATGTTTAGGTCAAAAGCCTAATTTGCAGGCCAAATCAGGAAATATGCCTAAATGAGCAGGTCTTTAGACAATATCGATAAACACATCCTCAACGAATTGCAGGCCAATGGAAGGCTCTCGATTGTTGAACTGGCCCAACGGGTTAACCTCACCAAAACCCCCTGCTCCGAGCGCGTGCGGCGACTGGAGAAGGCGGGCGTAATCAGCGGTTACAACGCCAAAATCAGTCCCGCGAAGATCGACATGAACCATGTCACCATCGTTCACATCAACATGCTGCAAACGGTCGACAATTCGCTGGAAGACTTCAACGCGGCCGTGCGCGACATTCCCGAAATCCAGACCTGCATGATGATCGCAGGCTCCTTCGACTACATGCTGAAAGTCCGCACGCGCGACATGGCCCATTTCCGCGAATTGCTGGGCGAGAAGATCAGCAAACTGCCCAACGTGATGCAGACCCATTCCTTCGCCGTGATGGAAACGGTGAAGGAGAGCGACCTGATCAAGGTTTGAGCAGCCCCCTTTTTGGCGCCCAATTTCACACCCGACACACTCGTCGTCATTCCGGGGCTGGCAACGCCAGAACCCAGTGCCGTGCGGGTGGACCTGTCGGTTCTGGATCCCGGATTCCGGCTGCGGCGGCTCCGTGATGACGGATTGTAGATAGAGGACGTGCGTTTGCATCTCCGCCGAACATTTTGTTCGCGAGAGGATGTCTGCTTTCCACCCTTCGGGCAGAACTGATGGAGCGGGCGGAAGTCCGCCGTGTCTGTTGTGTGTTTGTGTGGCAGGCCGCCGCCCGCTCCACCCGATATTTTTACGACTACCCTTCCGACTGCGTTTGCATGGACCTTTTCAGCCCATGGGAGCAACGACCGCGTGACCTTCGGGCTTTAACCGAATGGCGCTGGAAACTGGGTGACGTGCACTTTGGGAGACGATCCGGTCATCGCCCCCAGTTACATACCGGCCCCTTGCGCATGACGAAGCCGGACCGACGCCACCGTTCTTACGCACGAGATGGCGGCGAGGTTAGAGGAAGGGGAGGAAGCGTGAATAAGTCTTTTTCGATTTCCCCTCACTCCACCACCGTCATTCCGGGGCTGGCATCGCCAGAACCCGGAACCCAGAGCCGCGCGGGCAACGCTCTCAGCACTGGATCCCGGACTCCGCCTCCGGCGTCTCCGGGATGACGAATTGGGGTGCGGTGCTTAAACGGAAATATTTCGCGTGTGCCAAACGACGCCGACGACAGCTTTGAGCCGATTGCCAGCCTCTCTATTTGACAATTCAACCGAATAATTGATTTTGGAACTGCAGGGAAAAGTTAGCATTAAGTCGATCAGGTAAAAAGCAATGCGCACAGCAATTACAGATTTTAAAACCGGTTGGTATGGAATTGGCATGGGTTTTTCTGATGTCGAATTAGACAGGCTTATAGACGGGCTCCAAAAGCTTAAGTCAGGCGAGATAGACCATTTTCATTTTCGTTCAACTGTATTTGAAACAGCGGCCGGTGGTATTGCAGATGTTGAATTATTCAAATTATCACAGTCAGATCAATCCGACATGGTGATCGATTGCTAGTTCCTTTGCATAGCTTACCTCGGAACATTTATTGAAGTAGCTTTCTTATGGTCACTTCGCCCGCACTACGGACATCGAGGAACTTTGAGCAGGGCCTAATTTGAAGGTTGCCTTGGTCAAACCGATTGATAGCCTCGTCGGCAGTCCAACAGTCTGGGGTAGGCCGAAATCGCTTCAGCGGCACCATGTAAAAAGGGCCGCTTTCGCGGCCCTTTCAAATTCTAAATCTGTGCTCGCAGCCTCTAATACACCCGCGCCTTCGGCTTGATGTAGCTGACTTCGTTGCTCAGCGTGTAGGTGTGCACGGGTCGCGTATCCATTTTCACTTCTTTCTTGTCAAAATCGGCAAATGCCAGCGTGTGGTGCATCCAGTTTTCGTCGTCGCGGTCGGGGTAATCCTCGTGGGCGTGGGCGCCGCGGCTTTCTTTGCGGTTCCAAGCGGAATCCATCGTCACAACGGCCTGCGAAATCAGGTTGTCGTATTCCATCGTTTCGATCAGGTCTGTATTCCACACAAGACCGCGATCGGTGGTGGCGATGTCGTCGGAGGCCTTCCAGATGTTGTGCATCTTTTCGTGGCCCTCGTCCAAGATTTCCGTTGTGCGGAAGACGGCGCAGTTGGACTGCATGGTCGCCTGCATGTCGGCGCGCAGTTTTGCAGTCGGCGTGCCGCCCGATGCGTTGCGGAAATGGTCGAGGCGTGACAGCGCCAGATCGGCGGAGTCTGCGGGAAGCGGACCGTGGCTTGCGCCCGCCGTCACCGTCTCCGCACAGCGCATGCCTGCAGCGCGGCCGAAGACAACGAGGTCAATCAGCGAATTTGAGCCAAGGCGGTTTGCGCCGTGAACGGAGACACAGGCCGCTTCGCCGACGGCCATCAGACCGGGCACGACCGTATCGGGGTCGCCATTGGCCTTGGTCAGCACTTCGCCGTGATAATTGGTCGGGATGCCGCCCATGTTGTAGTGGACGGTCGGGATCACCGGGATCGGCTCCTTCGTCACGTCAACACCAGCAAAGATGCGAGCGGATTCCGAAATGCCGGGCAGGCGTTCGGCCAGCAGATCGGCATCGAGATGGTCGAGGTGGAGATAGATGTGGTCGCCCTTCGGCCCCACGCCGCGCCCCTCACGGATTTCCATCGTCATCGAACGGGAAACCACGTCGCGGGAGGCGAGATCCTTCGCCGATGGCGCATAGCGTTCCATAAAGCGCTCGCCCTCGGAATTGACGAGATAGCCGCCTTCGCCCCGTGAGCCTTCGGTGATCAGACAGCCCGCGCCGTAAATGCCGGTCGGGTGGAACTGGATGAACTCCATATCCTGCAGCGGCAGGCCAGCGCGCAGAACCATCGCATTGCCGTCGCCCGTGCAGGTGTGGGCGGAGGTGGCGGAGAAATAGGCGCGGCCATAACCGCCGGTCGCCAGAATCGTTTTATGCGCGCGGAAGCGGTGGATCTGGCCGGTTGCCATTTCGATGCACACCACGCCACGGCAAGCGCCGTCTTCCATAATCAGGTCAATGGCGAAATATTCGATGTAGAATTCAGCGTCATATTTCAGACTCTGACCATAGAGCGTGTGCAGCATTGCGTGGCCGGTGCGGTCAGCAGCAGCACACGTGCGCTGGGCAGGCGGGCCTTCGCCGTATTCGGTGGTCATGCCGCCAAACGGGCGCTGGTAAATCTTGCCCTCTTCGGTGCGCGAGAACGGCACGCCGAAATGGTCAAGCTCATAAACGGCCTTGGGCGCTTCGCGGCACAGATATTCAATCGCGTCCTGATCGCCCAGCCAGTCGGAGCCTTTGACGGTGTCATACATATGCCACTGCCAGGTGTCCTTGCCCATATTGCCGAGCGAAGCGGCAACACCGCCCTGCGCTGCAACCGTGTGGGAGCGCGTGGGGAAGACCTTGGTGATGCACGCCGTCTTCAGCCCGGCCTGCGCCGCGCCCAGCGTTGCCCGCAGGCCAGCGCCACCGGCGCCCACCACGCAAACGTCTACGGTGTGGTCGATAATATCGTAAGCAGGGATCGCTTTTTTCGCGCTACCGTTTGCCGTTTTCGCCAAGTCTCTAGCCTCCAAAGCCGAGTTTTAGAATTGCAAAGCCGCAGGCTGCGGCCATGCCAATGCAGAAAAATGTGTTTGCGATGAGCGCGATCTTACCGGCACCGCCTTGAACGTAGTCTTCAATGACCACCTGCATGCCGAGCTTCATGTGATAAAATGCGCTCCCAAACACCATCAGGAAGATGATAGTCACAGAAGGCTTTTGAAAACATGCGACAACTTCTTCGTGTGTCGCACCGATCAGCTGGACCATCACCCAGATGAAATACAGCATCAGCGGAATGTTCGCGATGGCCGTTAGCCGCTGGCGCCAAAAGTGCTCCGTGCCGTCCTTGGCAGAACCAAGCCCCCGAACACGGGAAAGCGGAGTGCGCAGATCGTTCATAGATGTCATTGTTCAGCCCCTCAAAACGCCAGCGCCAGCAGCCAGACGAGAACCGTCAGGACCGCTGAAGCGATGGGGTGCATTTTGGCGATCTTGGTCGTGAAATCTTTCTCCAGCCCGCGGCCTGTGTCCTGAACCAGATGTTTCAGCCCACCCAGCATGTGATGCATCAGCGCGAAGGTGAAACCGAACAGGATGATCTTGCCAATGATCGAGGTGAACACGCCGTTGGCCGTTGCGAATGCATCCGGTCCAGAAGCGGCGGCGATCAGCCACCACGCGATCAGGATCGTGCCTGCATAGAGCGCAACGCCGGTGATGCGATGCAGGATCGACATGACCATCGTTGGAATAGGCTTGTAGATTGAAAGATGCGGGCTCAATGGCCGCTCTTTAAGACGTGGTGCGTCCGACAAAAGGCCGCTCCCTGACCCTGAGTGATATGGTGGAGCGTTTGTAGAGCGATAAAACCAGCACGTCAAAGATTCCTGACGTCCGGTTTGGCCAACTTTCGGATGATACAAAATCATCCGCTCAATTGATCCAGCGCAACGTATCACCGCTGAAAGCCGTTATGATGGGGCAACAGCAACATCAGGAGACATCAGCCATGATCACACTCACCGATCATCAAGAGATCAGAAACTGGGCGTCAGCCCGTGCCGGAAAGCCTGCCATTTATGAACCTCCCGGTGGCGAGCCCGTGCTGCGCATCGTTTTTGGCCAGTTGGGCGATCATGAAAACGACGACGACAGCGCCGTGGAAACGCTCTCACTGGTCGAATGGCCACAATGGTTTGCGTTGCTGGAAGACCACGGTCTGGCGCTGCAAGTCCCCGACGATCAACCGGGCGTGCGCGACGAAACCCATCACTTCGTGAAGCTCTGACCCTGCGCTGCGCTACCGCGAGGAACCAACAATAAGCCCTTCTGCTGCTCTGTGTCCTTTGTCACAGAAACTGCAGTCGCAATCTCCTAACCTGCGTGCAGGAGGAGAAAGCGATGTTTCACGTTGATTTGCTGGGCTATCTGGCTGGGCTGTTCCTGCTGCTGATGGCCTCGATGAAAAACCAGACCCACATGCGTATGTGCAATATTGCGGGCAATGTCTGCTTTGTCGCCTATGGGTTTCTTGCCGGAGTGATGCCCGTTCTGGTGCTCAACATCATCATTATGGGATTGCATGTCTACCGCATGGTACAGGCCCGCACGTCGTCTGCAAAAGCTTAGGGTCAGGATCCAAGTCACCATCCATCACGCCGACTTGAAGCAACGTTTGTTGCGGTCGCCCCATTGTTGCCCTAGCTGAACAGCTAAGACATCAACAATTCACGACCCAACAAACGGACCAGCACCATGTTGCGCAAATCCCTGCTTGCCCTTTCCATCGCCCTGCCCTCAATGGCAGCAACCGCGCCGATGGCGTTTTCCGCCGAAGCAATTTTTGCCGGTGGCTGCTTCTGGTGCATCGAAAAAGACTTTGAACAAGTTGCGGGCGTTGGTGAGGTTGTGTCGGGCTACACGGGCGGTACGAACGAAAACCCGACCTATCAAAACCACACACAGTTCGGCCACCGCGAAGTGGTGAAAATCACCTATGACGAGGCCAAGATATCCTATGACGAGTTGCTAAAAATCTTCTTCCGTTCGGTCGACCCGACCGATGGCGGCGGGCAGTTCTGTGACCGGGGTTTCTCCTATTCCACCGCAGTTTACGCCTTGGATGGCAAACAGCTGGAGGCCGCGAAAAAGGCCAAAGAGCAGGCCGCAAAAGACCTCGGCAAGGAAATCGCCACTGAAATCACAATGGCGGCGCCCTTTACGATGGCTGAGGACTACCACCAAGATTATTATAAGAAGAGCAAGATTCGCTACAATTACTACCGCACCGCCTGCGGTCGCGACCGCACGGTCAAGCGGCTTTGGGGCGATCAGGCCTATTACGGCATCGGCAAAACTTCTTGATCATTTAACGCCTTTTTCAGCCCAAACAGGAGCTAACCATGCCACGCAGTCTCACCAATTCAGCCGCCGCGTTGGCGTTCGCCACATCGACACTTGTTCTTTCCGCGCCCGCATCGGCAATGGACGGCTGGATTGAAAAAGCCAGCCCTCACAGCGTTGAGAAAACGGTGATGCAGCTCACCGCAGCGATTGAAAAAGCGGGAGCAAAAGTCTTCGCCGTGATCGACCATCAAGCCGGTGCAAAAAGCGTTGGTCTGGACATGCCGGCCACAACGCTGGTCCTGTTCGGCAATCCGAAAATCGGAACGCCTATCATGCAGGCCAATCCAATGGCGGCACACGACCTGCCCATCCGCGTTCTCGTTTGGTCAAAGGATGGTCAAACGCAAATGGCCGCGCTTGCGCCTGAGACCTTCAAAACGCGCTACGGCGTCGATCCCGCAATGAAACCGCTTCAAATGATGCAAGGCGCTGTCGGTAAATTCATGGATGCAGCAGCGCAGTAAAGCGTCACAATAGCCACGAGATTACGAAAGGGCGGTTCTTACGAATCGCCCTTTTCTTCGGCCTCTGCGACCAACTTTTTGACGTCCGGCAAGATGCGCTCGACGATCACATCAATACCCTTCTCGTTGGGATGAAACCCGTCGGCAAGGTTCAGCTCGGGGACCGCAGCAACGCCCTCAAGAAAGAACGGGTACAGCATCACATCATGCTTGCGCGCCAGCTTGCCATACATGGCGTTGAACTCGGTCACATAAGCATCGCCCATATTCGGCGGCGCCATCATGCCAGCCAGAAGCACCAGCTTGCCGCGCTCTTTCAACCGCGTGATGATGGTTTCAAGGCTGCTTCTGGCTTTCTCCACGGGAAGGCCCCGAAGCGCATCATTGCCCCCCAATTCAACAATCACCGCATCAGCATCATCGCCCACGGACCAATCGAGCCGGGAAAGGCCGCCTGCAAGCGTATCGCCGGAAACACCTGCACCGACAATTTCAGCCGCAACGCCCTTGGCATCCAGCGCCTTTTGCAATTTTTCTGGAAACGCCGCACCCGGTGGCAACTGATAACCGGCAGAAAGCGAATCGCCCAACACCACAATTTTGGGCGCAGCGAGCGCAATAGCCGGTGCAAAAGAGACGCTCACCAGCGCCAAAAGACTGACGGAAAGCGCGAGGACAGATCGTCGCGTTGGTTCTGCTTTACGATTCATTACTTTAACTTTCTGCGTGCGCCCGCCATATCGGAGCGAGCAAGTGAGACAACATGACCCCGGCTAATGCCACGTATGTTGGGTGAAAACTTTACGACTTTCAGCAACGTAGGAAGCACGAGCCGCGTTTCAATTCACTGCACAAGAAGCAGGGAAAGATTTTCAAAATATGGCAAAGCCAGCATCCACTCCTTCACCCAAAAAGAAAAAGCTCGCAAGCGCGGCCAAACCAGCCCCTGTGGCCAAGCCAGCCAACAATGTTATTGAGCTTGATCAGGTTCATTTGACGCTCGGCGAGGGTGCATCGAAGGTGCATGTGCTCAACGGAATTTCGTTGGGCGTGGAAGCGGGCGAATCCGTGGGCGTCGTCGGACCTTCCGGCTCAGGCAAATCGACCTTGTTGATGGTGATGGCGGGACTTGAGCGCATCGACAGCGGTTTGGTCAAACTGGCAGGCGAGGATTTCTCGTCGCTGGATGAAGACGGCTTGGCCGCGTTCCGGGGCCGCAACATCGGCATCATTTTCCAATCCTTCCACCTGATCCCCAATATGACAGCGCTGGAAAACGTCGCTGTGCCGCTGGAACTGGCTGGCGATCCAAACGCCTTCGACAAAGCGCAGAAAGAACTGGAAGCGGTTGGCCTTGGCCACCGCCTCAACCATTATCCATCGCAAATGTCCGGTGGCGAGCAGCAGCGTGTCGCCATTGCGCGCGCCCTAGCGCCCGACCCCAAAATTCTGGTCGCGGACGAACCAACCGGCAATCTGGACGAAGAGACCGGCGAACAGATCGCTCAACTTCTGTTCCAGCAACAGCGCGAGCGCGGCACAACGCTGGTTCTCGTTACTCACGATCCTTCTCTCGCCTCGCAATGCTCGCGGACGCTGAAAGTGCGAGCCGGAGAGATTGACACGGAAAACAGAAAGCTTGCCTCGTGACCGTAACTTCCGCTGACACCGCAGCCGCCCTTGTGCGGCCCCAAGACAAAACGTCATCCGCCAACAGCGCGGCCGGACCGGCGCTCGCCATGCGTTTTGCGCTGCGGGAACTTCGCGGCGGCTTGAAAGGTTTCTACGTCTTCCTCGCTTGCATCGCGCTCGGCGTCGCGGCAATTTCAGGCGTTAACTCGGTCGCCCAATCCATCACCAGCGGCATGATCGAAGAAGGCCGAACGCTTTTGGGCGGCGACATCGCCTTTACCACCAGCCAACGACAGTTGACGCCGGAAGAGCGGGCCTTCATCAGCGCCCGTGGCACCACGACCGAAGCCGCCAACATGCGCGCAATGGCACGGATGCCCGACGGCTCCGACCAGACAATCATCGAACTGAAGGCCGTCGACAGTGCGTGGCCCCGCGTCGGCACGTTTGACGCCAGCACGCCAGACGCGACCGCAAAAATGCAAGCGGGTGATGCGGTGGCCGTTGACCCGATTTTGCTAGAGCGGCTTAACATTAATGTGGGAGACTCTATAGCGATTGGCCGCGCCTCTTTCGAAGTCATCGCCACAATCGCCAACGAACCCGACCGCGTGAGCGACAACTTTGCCATTGGCCCGAAAGTGTTGATGAGCCTTGCCTCGTTGGACAAAGCGGGCCTTGTGCAGCCGGGAACGATTGTCCGCTGGACGGTGCGCACGCAATTGCCTGTCAACGATCAGGAAACCATCAAGCGCACTATTGAGGAAGCCAACGAAGCCTTTCCGCAAGCCGGTTGGCGCGTGCGCTCGTCGGCCAATGCAGCTCCTGCTTTGACGCGCAATCTTAACCGCTTCTCGCAATTCCTCACACTCGTTGGCCTCACCGCGCTGATCGTCGGTGGCGTCGGCGTTGCCAATGCTGTCCGCGCGTTCCTGGAGACGAAACAACACGTCATCGCCTCGTTCAAAAGCCTCGGCGCGCCCGCGGGCTTCGTTTTTCAGGTCTACCTGTTCCAGATCATGCTTCTGGCGTTGGTCGGCATCGGCATCGGCCTGGCGTTCGGTACGTTAATGCCCATCATCGCCAAAGTGTTTTTGGAGGGCGTTGTCCCGATTGGCTCGGCCTCGCCCTTCCAATTGCCGGCACTTCTTGCCGCAACCGTATTTGGCGTTCTCACAGCACTGGCCTTCGCGCTTTGGCCATTGGCGCAAGCCCGAGACATTCCCGCAACCGCACTCTTCCGCAACGCCGCACGCGACAGCGCGCCGTGGCCACGCCCGATCTTCATTGTGGCAACCGTGTTGATCATCGCAGCCCTCGTTGGCTTAGCCGTTTGGCAAGCGGCAGACCGCAACATCGCTGGCACTTTTCTCGCTGGCATCGGCTTCTCGTTCATTTTGCTACGCGGCGTTTCCTGGCTCATTCAATTCGCCGCCCGCCGCGTGCCAACTTTGCGCTCAACCCCATGGCGTTTGGCGGTCGGCAACATTCACCGCCCCGGCGCGCTCACACCATCGGTCGTTCTGTCGCTCGGCCTCGGTCTGGCGCTTCTCGTTTCGTTGGCGCTGATCGACGGTAATTTGCGCAAGCAAATTGGCGCAAACCTGCCGCAAAACGCGCCTGATTTCTTTTTCGTCGATATTCAATCGGGCGAATACCAGCCCTTCCGCACAGCGCTGGACGAAGTCGCCCCCGGCTCCGAAGTCGTTGGCGTGCCGATGCTGCGCGGCCGCATCGTCTCCATCAACGACGTGCCGTCGAGCGAAATTCAGGCAGCAGAAGGTGGCCGCTGGGTTCTGCGTGGCGACCGGGGCATCACCTATTCCGCCAAGCTTCCGGCAAACTCCACCCTTTCGCAAGGCACATGGTGGGACGAAAACCACACGGGCGAAAACCTTGTGTCATTTGCCGCTGAAGAAGCCGGAGAAGTGGGCGTGAACGTTGGCGACAAAATCGTCATCAACGTCCTGGGCCGCGAAATCGAAGCCAAAGTCGCCAATCTGCGCAATGTGGAATGGGAAAGCATGGGCATCAATTTCGTCATGGTCTTTTCGCCCAATACATTCGCTGGCGCACCGCACGCCTATCTTGCCACGCTACAAATTCCTGAAGTGGAAGGCGTGGACGCGACTGTACGTGACGGCACGATTTTGAAGCAAATCACCACACAATTCCCGACGGTAACCACCGTGCGCGTGCGCGATGCGCTCGATACGGTCAACGCGCTGATCGGCCAATTGGCGACCGCTATCCGCGCCGCCGCTCTGCTGGCGCTTGCAGCCTCGGTGCTGGTGCTTGGTGGCGCATTGGCTGCTGGCAACCGCGCCCGTGTCCACGATGCTGTCGTGCTGAAAACACTCGGCGCAACCCGGCGCACGCTGATCGGAGCCTATGTGCTGGAATATTCGCTTCTTGGCCTTGCAACAGCCCTGTTCGGCCTGCTCGCGGGTGGCATTGCGGCATGGTTTGTTATCGCGCAAATCATGGGCTTTTCCTTCACTTTGCTGCCGGAAGTCGCCGTTTTCACAATCGTCGTCGCACTCGTCTTCACCATCGGCTTTGGCTTGATTGGAACATGGCGGGTTTTGGGCCAAAAGGCAGCGCCGGTTCTGCGGGAATTGTAAAGCCAGAAGGCATTGTTAACCAAAGTGGGATGCAATGCCGACTGCTGCCCAGACTGCGGCAGCATGGCACAGGGCATGTCTTGAACTTGCCACAAGCAATCATCATATTATGCGTGACCTGATGGCTCAAATCATCGGGAACGATATGAGTCACAACTGATCCGCAGCCTTGGGAAAAAGCGCGGATTTTCTTCGGAAAGGGAGCTAAATGGCCGATCTTAGAGAGCAAATGCGCATGCAAACCGCGGGAACCGCGACGCGTGCCGATATCGACCAGGGTTTGCGCAGCTATATGCTGGGCATCTACAACTACATGGCATCCGCTTTGGCCGTCACCGGCATCGCGGCATTAGCAACAGCCAACCTCGCCTCGACCACGGATCGTGCAAACGCTGTGGGCCAGGTCGGCAACACGATGCTGACCCAGTTTGGCGCAATGGTTTACACCTCACCGCTCAAATGGGTGATCATGTTGGCCCCACTGGCATTCATCTTGGTGCTGTCGTTCGGCCTGCAGAAACTGTCCAAGCCAGCAATGACGGGCCTGTTCTACGCGTTCGCTACGCTGATGGGCGTCTCGATGTCGTACATCTTCATGATCTACACTCCTGGGTCGATCGTGCAGACATTCTTCGTCACGGCAGCAGCGTTCGGCGGTCTTAGCCTCTATGGCTACACCACCAAGCGCTCGCTTTCGGGCATGGGCACATTCCTGATGATGGGCTTGATTGGCCTGATTATTGCGATGGTCGTAAACCTGTTCCTCGCATCTTCGGCACTCCAGTTCGCAATCAGCGCCATTGGGGTACTGATCTTCGCTGGTCTGACCGCTTGGGACACACAGCGCCTGAAACATGAATATGACGTGGTCGCTGGTCATGCAGAAATGATGGCCAAGTCATCCATCATGGGCGCGTTGAGCCTCTACCTGAACTTCGTCAACATGTTCCAGTTCTTGCTCTCCTTCATGGGCAATCAGGAATAAGCGACGGTTCAAACGAACTTTTGGAAAGGCGCTTCCTTCGGGAGGCGCCTTTTTTCTTGCCTGTTGCACAACGCCCCGCCACGCTGCGCCCATGACGATACGCAACGCCACAGCAGAAGACTTGCCCGCCATAACGGCGATCTATGCTCATGCCGTTCTGACAGGCACGGGCAGCTTTGAAATAGAGCCGCCTTCGCAAGACGAAATGGCAGCCCGCATGAGCGCCATCCAACAGGCAGGCATGCCATGGATTGTCTTTGAGAAAGATAGCGCGGTGATCGGCTACGCCTATTTCGGCCCCTTCAAACCCCGCGCCGCCTATGCCAACACGGTGGAAGATTCCATTTACATCGACGAAGCCGCACGGGGGCGGGGCATCGGCAAGGCCTTGCTGGAAGAATTAATCGACCGCGCCAAAGCTCTCGGCAAAACGCAAATGATTGGCGGTGTTGGCGATAGCGAAAACCACGGCTCCGTTGGCCTGCACAAAGCTTGCGGCTTCCGCCAGGTTGGCAGATTGGAGCGCGTAGGGTTCAAGTTCGGGCGATGGCTCGATGTCGTGTACATGCAGCGCGATCTGGGCGACTGAATTCGACAAGTATTATTAATAAAGTCCAAATACGGTATTGGTTGAAATCGAATCGAATGCGGAAAATGGGCAATGAGCCTCAACACAGCAGAACCGTTGACTAAACCCGGCGTCGGCCAAAAAGCCCAGGTGACCAAAAAAGGAATTTGGGGCTGGATGCTGTTCGATTGGGCAGCGCAACCGCTTCACACCTTGCTCATCACCTTTTTCTTTGCCCGTTACTTCGCCACCGAAGTCGCACCAGACCCGGAGACCGGCCAGGTCATGTGGGGTTGGATGTTGGCAATCTCCGGTGTCACCATCGCCATTCTGTCACCCGTTCTCGGCTCCATCGCGGATGCAACAGGACCGCGCAAACCGTGGATGGCATTCTTCGGCGCCTGTTTCGTCATCGGTTCATGCCTCTTGTGGTTCGCGGAGCCGGGTGGCGCTGGCATGGTCTTTTGGATTCTCGTCTTCTTCTCCATCGCGTTGTTCGGCGAAAGTTTCGCTTCCGTTTTCAACAACGCGGTCATGACAGACCTCGTGCCCCGCGAAGAGCTGGGGCGTCTTTCGGGCAATGGCTGGGCGCTGGGCTATCTGGGCGGCGTGGTCAGCCTCATCTTCGTGCTGCTTTTGTTGGTGGAATCATCACCCGGCAGCGGTGTCACCCTGATCGGCATCCCCCCCATTTTGGGCCTCGATGCCATCGCATCTGGCGGCCAACGCGCTGTAGGTCCGCTCACGGGCTTGTGGTTTCTTATCTTCGTCATTCCCTTCTTCCTGTTCACGCCGGACGCGCCAAGGCGCGAAAAAGTGGCGGGTGCAGTGTCAAAGGGTCTATCAGACCTGATGAGGACGATCCGCTCCTTGCCCAAAACACCAAGCCTGTTCGCCTATCTCGGCTCATCCATGTTCTACCGCGATGCGCTGAATGGCCTCTACGCGTTCGGCGGCATTTATGCCGGTGGTGTGCTCCAGTGGAGCGCAACACAGCTCGGCCTGTTCGGCATTCTGGCGGCGCTCACCGGCGCTTTGGGAGCGTGGATGGGCGGGAAGTTTGATGATCGCTTCGGGCCCAAAATGGTTGTGACCACCTCCATTTTGATGCTCATCGTTGTCTGCCTGATCATTGTGACAACAGACCGCGACATGGTGCTCTATATTCCCGTCGCAGACAGCGGCCCGGGCTTTGCCCCCGCAGATATCGCGTTTTACATCTGCGGCGCTTTGATCGGTGCAGCCGGAGGCTCCCTGCAGGCATCGTCGCGCACGCTGATGGCTGACCAGGCAGACGACGACAACATGACCGAAGCCTTCGGCCTCTACGCCCTGTCAGGCCGCGCCAGTTCTTTCCTCGCGCCCGCCATGATCGCCATGGCGACCGATTTCTTCGGCAACCAACGTATCGGCATCATGCCGTTGATACCGCTGTTCCTGATTGGCTTGTTCTTGCTGCCGTGGGTGCAACAGCGAAACGCAAAGGCTTAGCGCGCAAACACCCCGATGATCGGCCCCAAGGGCCGCCATCCACCCAGCCGATAATCGCCTGCTTCCATCGTGGAAATGCTGCCGTCAAGAAACAGCGCGTTGGGCGTTTCCAGCACATCACGAAACAGCGTGCCGAACGACCAAAACGTCACTAGCCCACGCGATTGGGCAAAATGCACCCATTGCCCATCAGCAGAGACACCAACGCCGTTTCGAATTTTCTTGCTGGTTGAATCTTTCAAGAACCGCGGGTGCAGTTTGCCGTCGATCACCAGCATTGGCCCGGATTGCGTAGCGTAATCCACCCCATGCGCCACCTTGATCGAGCGGCGCAGAAACGCCTTGGTTTCGCTCACCCCCGCCCTGTCGCCATCAATCCAGAAGACTCCATTGGGCAAAAGGTGAAAATTTCCCCAGCCACCTTTGGTGGAAGCCCCCACGAACTGCCGACCTCGTTCGATATACAAACCAACCGGCGCTAGATTTTCGTGATACATGCCACCATTGGCAAGCATGAGCGGCGTGCGGTCTAGCTGGCGTTTCAGCGGCGCAAGGCTGCCATAGGGCTTCTTGTTTTTATCGGAATGAAACATCTCAACCGACACCTGCGCCAACCGATAAGAGCACACGACATGCTTGTTGCTGTCATGGACGACGTCCCGGCAGGTGCCGCTTGCGCCCTGTTGCCCACAAATACCGAGCCAGAGGCACAAAAGACCGCTCAACCACTCAATCATTGTCAGCACACCCCAACATTACGTTCTCATTCTTGACGTTTGGCATCAGCCTGCGCATATCCTGTTGTGAAAATGTGGGCACCACAAATGCCCTATCCCGAAGTCAGTATGGAACGCAAAAATGGCCGGCACGACCCTTTATGACAAAATCTGGAACGATCATCTGGTTCACGAGGCCGAAGATGGCACAGCCCTGTTGTATATTGACCGGCATCTTGTCCATGAAGTGACAAGCCCACAGGCTTTTGAGGGCCTGCGGATGACCAACCGCACCGTGCGCGCACCGGAGAAGACACTGGCCGTGGTTGACCACAATATCCCAACCACAAACCGCGCCAATGGCATCGAAAACGAAGAGAGCCGCATTCAGGTTGAGGCACTCGCCAAGAACGCAGCCGAGTTCAACGTCGAATATTTCTCGGAGACAGACAACCGCCAGGGCATCGTCCACATCATCGGCCCCGAGCAAGGCTTCACCCTGCCCGGCATGACGATCGTGTGCGGCGACAGCCACACATCCACCCACGGCGCTTTCGGTGCGCTGGCCCACGGCATCGGCACATCAGAGGTTGAGCACGTGCTCGCCACGCAAACGCTGATCCAGAAAAAAGCCAAGAACATGAAGGTCGAGGTGACCGGCGATCTTGGAAATGGCGTGACCGCCAAAGACATCATCCTCGCCATTATCGGCGAAATCGGCACGGCTGGCGGCACAGGCTACGTGATCGAATTCTGCGGTTCGGCCATTGAGGCGCTGTCGATGGAAGGCCGCATGACGGTTTGTAACATGACGATTGAAGGCGGCGCGCGCGCTGGCCTGATCGCACCTGACGAGAAAACCTTCGAATACATCAAAGGTCGCCCGAAAGCCCCCTCCGGCAAGGCTTGGGACATGGCGCTCGATTATTGGAAGACGCTGAAATCCGACGAAGATGCCCATTTCGACAAGGTCATCACGCTGGATGCCAACAACCTCACCCCCATCGTTTCTTGGGGTTCTTCGCCCGAAGACGTCATCGCGGTGACCGGTGAAGTGCCAGACCCTGCTCTGATCCAGGACGAAAACAAGCGTACCTCCAAGCAACGCGCGCTTGACTATATGGGCCTGACACCGGGCACCAAAATCACCGATATCAAGATTGACCGCGTCTGGATCGGCTCTTGCACCAATGGCCGTATTGAAGACTTGCGCGCGGCTGCAAAGATCATGGAAGGCAAGAAAATTGCCGAAGGTGTCTCCGCCATGGTTGTTCCGGGGTCGGGGCTGGTGAAAGCGCAGGCTGAGAAGGAAGGGCTGGACAAGATCTTCATCGCGGCCGGAGCCGAATGGCGCGAGCCGGGCTGCTCAATGTGCCTGGCCATGAACGACGACCGCCTGAAGCCCGAGGAGCGTTGCGCTTCAACATCAAACCGCAACTTTGAAGGCCGTCAGGGCTTCAAAGGCCGCACGCATCTTGTCAGCCCGGCAATGGCGGCGGCTGCAGGTATTCACGGCCATTTTGTGGACATAAGAGAGCTTTAAGCCCGAAACCTCACTTTAGGAGGTTTCAACATGCGTATTATTCTGGCTTTTTTCACTCATGGCGCGATGCTGGCAATCGGCTTCGCACTTGGCATCTATTTTTTGCCAATTCTTACCGCTCCACCGGCGCCGGATAGCGCAACCCTGCAACAACAGGCAGCAGGAGCCCAATATACTGCAAACTTCACCCGCCAATTGCCGGGTAGTGATTTCTTGCATTGGGGCGAGGGAAAAATCAGCATTTCGGGCGACAAGATCGTCCACGAGGGCAAGCTGGCACCGGGGCCGGATTACCGCCTCTATCTCGCGCCTGACTTCGCGGATCATGAAGACCCGTTCAACGCAATCAAAGAACAGGCAATAGAGATTGGCAGCGTGAAAACCTTCAACGGTTTCGTTCTGGATGTGCCGGATGGCATTGATGTCAGCAGTTACAACAGTGTCATTATCTGGTGTGAGACGTTCGGCGAATTTATCACAGCAGCCAAATATCGCTAATCGAAGGCGACAGCGCCAATAGGTGGCGCTTGATCTGGCTCTCGGTTAACCATAGGAAAGCAAATGAACGCGTAAACAGTGCTGTTGAGGCATAGTTGCACGGAAATAAGGTTAAGGTTCGAAGGGTTTCGGGCCGACACAAACAAATCGCGGCGGCAGGGCGTGGCGTTTCGAGGAGCATACGCATGGTAGTTTCGGCTTCCACGACTGATATTAAGCGGGCATCAAGCCACGCGAAACCAACAACATGGGCGGCTCTAGCAGCGCTTGGACTGGCCGTCGCTATGACCGGCTGTACCCGCACGAGCGATATTAACCAGGCTGGCTTGTTCTCCTCATCGAGCAACCAAGCTGATCCGCTCCCACCAACACCCACATCGCGGGTGCAAAGCGGTCAGTTGCAGCCGGCCTCACCAACGCCACCACCACCACCCGTTCAAACCGCTCCGCCGCAAACTGCTGTTCCTGCGCCGCAAACCGCAGTGCCAGAAGCACCGTCGTCAAGCCAGCCGCCAGATCAACTCGCGAATGTTGAGCCATCGCCAGCGCCGGTCCAATCAAGCCAACCTGTCACACGGCAGGCTTTGATCGGCAGATGGACCGTCAGCGGTGGCGGTTCAAACTGCGATATCTTCTTGGCACTCACCAAATGGGGCAGCGGTTTCCGCGCTGCCGGTCGCCAATGCGGTGGCGTTGGCATTGGCAATGTGAGTTCGTGGAATGTGACCAACAATCAAGTTCTGCTCTACGATGACGGCGGCAAGCAAATCGCTTCCCTGCGACGCACGGGCGAAGAACGTTACAGCGGCGGCGGTCTGACCTTCTCGCGCTAAGCAGTTCGGGACAACGTCTTTCCGCTCTTGCCAATTTGCCCGCTTGCGTGGTTTGGCTGAACGATGACCAATACGGACCAATCGCAGTCTCAAACAGCGGCTCCGACCTCGCAACTTAGCGACGAAATCACCGCGCTTATTGCTACCGGTGAATTGCAGGCAGATCCGGCCCAACGCGAGACCATTGCGGCGCTGGATTCTTTATTGGGTCAACTTTCTGTCCGCCCCCGTGCGTCAAAACAAGGTGCGCTTGGCTGGCTGTTTGGGCGCAACAAGCCAATGGACGCAAACACGCCCCAAGGGCTCTATATCTGGGGCGGTGTCGGACGCGGCAAGACGATGCTGATGGACCTGTTCTTTGAGCTGGCACCCGTTGAGGACAAGCGTCGCATCCATTTCCACGGTTTCATGCAGGACGTCCATTCCCGCATCCACGCTTTCCGCCAAGACGCAAAGCGCGCCAAGAACCAGGACGCCGACCCCATCCCACCCATCGCTGCCGACCTCGCAAAACAGGCACGGCTGTTGTGTTTCGATGAATTCGCGGTCACCGATGTGGCCGATGCGATGATTTTGGCGCGGCTGTTCACGCAGTTGATGGATAACGGCGTCACCGTTGTCGCCACATCGAATGTCGAGCCGGACAATCTCTACAAAGACGGGTTGAACCGATCATGGTTCCTGCCCTTTATCGAGCTTTTAAAAAACCGCATGCACGTGCTGCATCTGGCTTCGCAAACCGACTATCGCATGGAAATGCTGGTCAATGGCGACGTCTATCTCACTGGCAACGACCGAGCAGCACAATTTGACGCGCTTTGGCAAGCCATGCTTGGCGGTGCGGTCGAAACGGAGATCGCGCTTTCCGTCAAAGGTCGAACCCTTAGATTCCCCAGAACCTCAGGCGCGATGCTACGAGCCTCTTTTGATTCGCTCTGCCGTGAAGCGCGCGGTGCGGGCGATTATCTGACGATTGCGGAGCATTTCAGAACAATCGCGCTGGAAGGCGTGCCCGTGATGGACGAGGCCGACCGCAACGCCGCCAAACGCTTCATCGCCCTGATCGACACGCTCTACGACGCCAAGCGCACCCTGATCGTTGAAGCGCAAGCGCGGCCGTCAGAACTCTATCCCGTCTCCCACGGCACCGAAGCCTTCGAATTCGATCGCACAATTTCTCGGTTGCGCGAAATGCAAAGCAGCGAATGGCTTGCAGCACGAAGGGGAGAAGCATGAGGGCGCTGACGACAAAGTCTGGTCAAAGCGACCGCGTCTCACCATACTTCTTTCAAACGGGAGAAGGACGCTATGCCAATCGCGGGAATTATCGGTATCGGGGATATGGGGTCTGGCCTCGCCGCCAATCTCATCAAGGGCGGATTCACTGTTCACGGATTTGATCTGAAGCCGGAGCGAATGAAGGCCTTTGGCGCGATGGGTGGCATGGAAGAAGCAAGCGCCGCCCATGTGGGGCAGCACGCCGATACGGTCTTCATCATGGTGATGAACGGGGGCGAGGTTGAAACCGCAATCTTCGGCAACGGTGCAGATGAAGCCGGGCTTCTCTCCACCCTCAAACCCGGCTCCACCATTGTGCTCACCGCGACCATCAAGCCGAAAGAAGCCAAGGCAATTGCGGCCCGGTTGAAAGACGCAGATCTGCGTCTTGTAGACAGCCCTGTCAGCGGTGGCCGGCCAGGCGCGGAAGGCGGCACGCTGACACTGATGGCGGCAGGCAAGCGGGAAGCGCTCGACGCGGCCCGCCCCGCGATGGAGGCAATCAGCGCAACGATCCACACAGTTGGCACCGAAATTGGTGAAGGTCAGACCATGAAAGCCTGCTTGCAGGCGCTCATCGGATCCATCTTCACCGGCGCGTTTGAGGCCTGCGGCTTGGCAGCCAAAGCGGGCGTGGATGCAGATGCTTTGAACCGCGTCTTCTCCACGTCTGCAGCCGGATGCGGCATCACCAACGCGGCGGTGTCCAACGTCATTGCAGGCACGTTTGAAAAGACCGGAAGCCACATCAACACGATGCACAAAGACCTCACGATCTCGCTCGATCTGGCGCAGGATCTGGGCGTGCCACTCTTCACCGCAGCCACCGCCATGCAGCTCTTCGCAGCTGGCCGCACCCGCCACCCAGACGGCGACAATCAAGTCGTGGCGAAGGTGACGGAGGAAATCATCGGCACGGGCCTGAGAAAGTAGACCCATGAAACTGGGCGTCATCACCGATGGAATTTCACGCGATCTTGGCCACGCTTGCAGTGTCATGAGCGAATACGATTTGGAATGGGCGGAGCTTCAATTTATCGGCGACAAAGAGGTTGGCGATTTGGATGCAAGCGAGCGGCAAAGCGCGTTAGAAACCATTCGCCACCACCAAAAGCGCGTTTCGTGCATTTCGCGGCACCTGTTTGCAGGCATGGTCATGGCATCTTCCAAGCCGGGCGACCCAACCCATGTGAAACACATGGACGCGCTGAAGCGCTGCATCGCCATGGCCCATCAATTCGATTGCCAAACCGTACGCATCATGACGGGCAAGAAAGAACAGATCCTGTGGGGCCACAACGGCGCAGAAAAATGGAATGTCGCCCACGGCGCATGGGAGGCGCAGCTTCCTCTCATCGCACCTGCGGTTGAACTCGCGCGCTCGGAAGGCGTGACGCTTGTGGTGGAGACAGGCAACGGCACGATGGTGAATTCAGCGACAACAGCCCGGCGGTTGATTGATGATCTGGATGCAAAAGACGTGCTGAAGGTTTTATGGGACCCGGCCAACAATTGCTGGTGCAAGGAGGAAGCATACCCGCGCGGCTACGATGCCCTGCGCGGTGGCTATCTGGGCCACATTCACATCAAGGACGTGTTTGCCGATCCACCGTCGGCCACGCTGGAAATCCGCCCCATTGGCGAAGGCCAATTGGCCCCGCATTTTCAGCCAATAGCCAAAGCCCTGAGGGCAGACGGCTATGAGGGCGTCATCTCATTTGAAAGCGTCTACCACTCAGGCGATGGCGATTTCGAAGCTGGCTTTCGCGCCAACATTGAAACCTTCAAAAGCCTGTTTGAATAGTTCCAATCAACCGCCAGCCGCTGCCGACTGCGCTGCCCGCATCTGCTTTTTGCGCTCGATGGGATCCAGCTCGCGCTTGCGCAGGCGAATGTTTTCCGGGGTCACTTCCACAAGTTCGCCATCGGTGATGTAGGAAAGCGCTTTCTCCAGCGTCATCTTGATTGGCGGGGTCAGTTTCACCGCTTCGTCCTTGCCGGATGATCGCATGTTGGTGAGTTGCTTGCCCTTCAACACGTTGACTTCCAGATCGTTACCGCGCGCATGTTCGCCCACGATCATGCCCTGATAGACCTTGTCGCCAGGATGAATGATCATCGGCCCACGGTCTTCAAGGTTGAACATGGCGAAAGCCACCGCTTCGCCGTCGCCGTTGGAAATCAGTGCACCCGTGTGGCGCTGCGGGATGTCGCCGCGATAAGGCTGATATTCGAGGAACGTGCGGTTGAAGATCGCTGTGCCGCGCGTGTCCGTCATCAATTCGGAAAGATAGCCGATCAGACCGCGTGTTGGTGCATGAAACACCAACCGTGTGCGACCGGCACCCGATGGTTTCATTTCCACCAGATCAGCGCGGCGCTGGGAGAGCTTCTCGACCACAGCACCGGAAAAGTCCTCATCAACATCGATGATGGCCTCTTCAATAGGCTCAATTTTCACACCGTTCTCGTCTTCCTGCATCAACACGCGGGGACGACCAACGGTCATCTCAAAACCTTCGCGGCGCATCTGTTCAATTAAAATCGCCAGCTGCAATTCGCCCCGACCCGCCACTTCATAAGCGTCGGAATTTGGCAGCTGGGTGACTTTCAAAGCCACATTGCCTTCCGCTTCCTTGATCAAACGATCACGAATAACGCGGCTTTGCACCTTGGAGCCTTCACGACCGGCCAGCGGACCGTCATTGACGCGGAACGTCATAGAAAGCGTGGGTGGATCAATCGGTTGCGCAGCGATCGGTTCTCTGATGCCAGGCGCGACGAGCGTATCAGCAACCGTTGCTTTCGTCAGACCGGCAATCGAGACGATGTCGCCGGCCTTGGCGTCCGTTACAGGTTTGCGATCAAGACCTTCAAACGACAACACCTGCGTGATGCGACCCTGCTCAACGATCTCGCCGTCTTGGTTGAGCGCATGAATTGCCTGGTTGGGAATTGCGACGCCGGACGTAATTTTGCCAGTCAGAATGCGACCAAGATACGGGTTGGCCTCAATCGTCGTGGCCAACATGCGGAAATCGCCTTCTTCGATAGCAGGCTCCGGCACGTGTTCCATCACAAGATCGAGCAGCGGTGCCATATCTTCTTTCGGGCCTTCGGCATCCTTCGCCATCCAGCCCTGTTTGGCGGAGCCGTAGAGCACGTGGAAATCAAGCTGCTCTTCATTGGCGTCGAGATTGCCGAACAGATCGAACACTTCGTCAAGCACCCAGTCGGGGCGGCCATCGGGCTTGTCGATCTTGTTGATCGCCACGATGGGTTTCAGGCCCAGTTTCAGCGCCTTTTGCAGCACGAATTTCGTCTGCGGCATCGGGCCTTCAGCGGCGTCCACCAGAATGATCACGCCGTCGACCATGTTGAGGATACGCTCGACCTCGCCGCCAAAATCGGCGTGGCCTGGCGTATCAACGATGTTGATGCGGGAGTCTTTCCACTGAATCGATGTGACCTTGGCGAGAATGGTGATGCCACGCTCTTTTTCCAGATCGTTGGAATCCATCGCCCGCTCGTCAACCTGCTGGTTGTCTCGAAACGTGCCGGATTGCTTGAGCAAAACATCGATGAGTGTGGTTTTGCCGTGGTCAACGTGCGCGATGATCGCGATGTTGCGAAGGGTCATGGTTCTGGCCTGAAAAAGGGAAGCGGGGGCCGAACACGAACTGACGGCCTACATTTGCGCCGCTTGTAGCCGCAGTCTGCGGCAAAAGAAAGGGCGAAAACCGTTTGGTCTTCGCCCCCTCGATACTGTGTTACATATTAGATAACGACAACACGCGCACCACGGGGCACGCGGTTGTAAAGATCGATCACGTGATCGTTGACCATGCGGATGCAACCGTTGGAAACCGAGCGGCCTATGGACCAAGGCGCGGTCGTACCATGAATGCGGAACAGCGTGTCGCGCTTTCCTTTGTAGAGATAGAGCGCGCGTGCACCGAGAGGATTGCCCGGACCACCTGGCACGCCATCTTTGTATTTAAGATATTTCTGCGGCTCACGACGGATCATTCCAGCAGTTGGTGTCCAGCTTGGCCATTTCGCCTTGCGGCCAATGCGAGCCGAACCCTTAAAGGCAAGCCCGGCACGGCCAACGCCAACGCCATATCGGCGGGCATGTATGCGGCTTTCAACCAGATAGAGGTAATGATTTCTTGGATCGACCACGATCGTACCGCGTTTGTAGCGATTGCGGAAAAACACCCGTTGGGGCTGGAAACGTTTAGCCAGCTTAAACGGCTTACGCGCCCGGCGCGTCTTGCGACGGCGAGCAGCCCGGACACGGCGGCGGCGTCTTCGTTTGCCCGTATGGTGGGCGAACGCTTCCCCAAACAATGTGGTTGGAACCAGAGCGGTTGCCAGCAATCCGGCAAGGAGTGTGCGTCTGTTAATCACGATTACAACTCTTTCACTTCTAAACCTACTGGGTATTCAACCCCCGCACAGTCTTACAAAAGTCCACAGCAGCAAACCGCAGAAACGTTTCAGACTTGCTTGGAGTATCCCTCTCGCACAGGGTTTAGCAAAGCATTTGGCAAAGTGCGACCGCTTAGAGCAACACAAATGTGTGAGGGGAGAAGGAATCCAAAGGATTTCAGTTCTGTGCTCACAAATTGAGCCAGATTGTCGCATCAGTCGCGCTATCGACGGGCCAAATCTCCCAGAATATTGGCAGCTACTGTAAGGCGTGACACGGTTGCTTTGTCATGATCGACAATGCCCCGCATCTGGCTGCGCGTCAGGTTCAAACCATCGCTGTTGGACTTACGCCATTCTTCCATTCCCCCTTTGGTTGAAAGAATGTCCACCACGATATCACGCCGCGCACGGTGCAGGCTTTGCAGCGCACGGTCCAGCGCCAAGGCGTCGTAGTAATCATCAGCATCAATATCCCGTGCCGCCTGAACGATGCGGCCAACCTCGAAAATGCTGGTAACATCAAAGAACACGCGGGCAGCATCCATCAGCGTCACGTCCGCTTGGCTGGCTGACCAGCGAATATCAGGGATAAGCGCCGCAATCGGCATTCGCGCAATCGTTCGCGCAAGATCTTGCGGCACCCCGCCATCGCTGTAACGCGCCGCTTCGCGGTCAATACGCTCGTTCAAAAAGTCAGGAGCCAGCTCTTCCAGCTTCGGCATCAACGTGTCGACGGCATCGCGATAGGTGTCGGCAACTGCGCCAATACCCTTTGCAAAATCCCCGTAGCGTACAAACCACACGCCTTGATCGAGCACCCTGTCCTGCAACACGCGATAGAGTTCCAATTGCAAATCGCCGGATATTTTGGTGTCGAGCGCGTCGATCTGATTGTGCAGGTTCTGCAAATCGAACACACCCCGCGTAGCCATATAGGCCCGTGCAATCCGTTCCAGTGGCGCACCCGTGCGATCATGGGCGCGAGAGACAAATGTCGGGCCGCCACGGTTGATCATGGAATTTGCTAAAGATGTGGCGATGATTTCACGGCGCAGACGGTGGTTGTCGATATCGTCAGCATGTTTCTTGCGCATCTTTTCGGGAAAATATTCCACCAGCATGGCGTGCAGATAAGGATCGTCCGGCACGTCGCAATCCACCAGATCATCCAGCGCCACGATTTTGGCATAAGCGAGCAGAACGCCGATTTCTGCCCGTGTGAGCGCTTCACCAGCAGCAACCCGTTCGGCAATTTCAACATCATCGGGCAGATTCTCTACCTTACGATCCAGCCGCCCGCGCTCCTCCAATTGCTGCATCAACCGCTGTTGGTTGGCGACATCTTCCACACCGCGCCGCTCGGTCAGCGAAATGGCAAGCGTCTGGAGATAGTTGTTGCGCAAAACCAGATGCGCGACGCTTTCCGTCATGCTCTCCAGCAAACGGTTGCGGGAAGCGCGGTTGAGACGCTCGTCTCGCATGGCCGAAGCGAGCGCAATTTTGATGTTCACCTCGACATCGGAAGAATTCACACCAGCGGAGTTATCAATCGCATCGCTGTTGCAACGGCCGCCCAGCCTGTTGAATTCAATACGCGCGTCTTGGGTGACGCCAAGGTTGGCCCCCTCCCCGATTACTTTCACCCGCAGGTCTTTAGCGGTGATGCGGATCGCATCGTTAGCACGATCACCGGCATCGGCGTTGTTCTCGTGGCTGGCACGAATGTATGTGCCAATCCCGCCAAACCACATCAAATCAACCGGTGCTTTGAGAATGGCGGTCATAAGCTCTTGCGGTGTCATCGTGCCGGGCTCACAGCCGATCGCATTGGCAGCTTCCTTCGGCAATTTGATGGATTTAGCCGAGCGAGAAAACACGCCGCCGCCTTTGGAGATCAAATCCGTTTTGTAATCCGCCCAGCTGGAACGGTCTGCCTTAAACAACCGCTCGCGCTCTTCGAACGACTTTTCGATACCCGGGTTCGGGTCGATGAAAATATCACGGTGGTCGAAAGCGGCGATCAAACGGGTGCATTTCGACAACAGCATACCGTTACCGAAAACGTCGCCCGACATGTCGCCCACCCCGACAACCGAAAACGGCTCGTTTTGAATATCGCGATCCATCTCGCGGAAATGGCGTTTGACCGCCTCCCATCCACCGCGCGCCGTGATGCCCATTTTCTTATGGTCGTACCCAGCCGAACCGCCCGACGCGAATGCATCATCAAGCCAATAATCATAAGCCTGCGAAATCGCATTGGCGGTGTCGGAGAAGGTCGATGTGCCTTTATCAGCAGCGACCACAAAATACGGATCGTCTCCATCGTGGCGCACAACATCTTTGGGCGGCATAACCTTACCGGCGACCAGATTATCGGTCACCGAAAGCAGCGACGAGATATAGATACGGTACGATTGCCGCCCCTCTTCAAACCACGCCTCGCGGTCTGAACGGTTAGGCAATTGCTTGGGCACAAAACCGCCTTTGGAACCAACCGGCACAATCACCGCGTTTTTAACTTGCTGCGCTTTCACCAATCCCAGCACTTCGGTGCGGTAATCCTGTGCCCGATCAGACCAGCGCAAGCCACCACGGGCCACAGGCCCGAAGCGCAAATGCAGTCCTTCCACACGGGGCGAGGAAATAAAGATCTCGCGGTACGGCACAGGTTGCGGCATCCCGCTGACGGCAGAGGGGTCGACCTTGAAAGCCAAAACCGGCTGCGGCGCGCCTTCGAGTTGGGCTGCATCATTGTCATCTGCCAAGCTCACCCGCTTGGTGTAGAAATTGGTGCGCAACGTTGCCTGCACGGCGTTCAACATTTGGCGAAGAACGCGGTCATCATCGCTGGAACCAACGTCTTCCAGCGCAGCTTCAATGTCTTTGACCACGGCCTCGTTTGCCGTCTCGCGGTCTTTAACTTTCGGGTCAAAGCGAGCGGCAAAGAGATCAGCAATCTGACCCGCAATGGCAGAGTTTGCGGCCAAAACGCGGGCAATCACAGCTGGTGGAAACGCAAAATTGATTTGCCGCAGATACCGCGCATAAGCGCGCAATACGGCAGCCTGTCGCCAATCGAGACCTGCAGTGAGAACCAGCGCGTTGAACCGGTCATCATCCGCGCGACCCTGCCAGACTGCCTGCAAGCAAGCGGAGAGACGCGCCTGCGATTCCTCACGATCAAATGCCGAACCATCGGCTGTCTCCAATCGCATATCGTGGAGGTGCACTGTTTTGCCATCGGGCCGCGCGATCTCGTAAGTTGTCTCGTCAATCACGTGGAAACCAAGATTTTCCAGCATCGGCACGCGCTGCGACAACGGCACCGCACTGCTCAGATGGAACATCTTCAGATAACCCGTCCGATCACCCTCTTCGTCATCATGGAAATCGAGCGCTATTTCCTCGTCATCCTGCAAGCCAGCCAAGAGTTCAGCATCCCGCACCGCCACTTGCGGCGACACGCGCTCTTGGTAGGAAACGGGGAATTCGCAGACCGGCGTTTTGCCTCCTTCTACCAATGCTGAAAAAGCGTCATTCCATGTGCGAATGATCTGCTCGACGCGCCGCTCCAGTTCATCCATCGCGATATCCGGCGTCGTGCCGGAATCCCGGGCAATGATGACATGAACCCGCGTCAGACCGTTTTCCTGAAACTGCGGATACCAGGCTGACAGCCGCCCGTGATAAACTTCAGCCAACATCGCGCAAATTTTCTCACGCACTGCGGTGTCATAGCGTTCGCGTGGCACATAGACGATGGCCGAAACAAAACGGTCAAAACGGTCGGCACGCGAGAGAACCCGCACGCGGGGGCGCTCGTCCAGTTGGGCCGCAAGCGTGGCAAAGCTTGAAAGCAAATCAACATCAATCTGAAACAGTTCGTCGCGTGGCCACGTCTCCAGAATATTGATCAGAGCCTTGCCCGTATGGCTGCGCTTGTCGGCTCCTGATTCCTCAATCACCCTCGTAACCTTGTGGCGCAGGACTGGGATCGTCTGAACGGACTTCGTATAGGCTGTCGAGGTAAACAGCCCGACGATACGCACTTCTCCGGCAAGGCCACCCTTCTCGTCGTAGCGTTTGATGCCGATATAATCGAGGTGGGTTGGCCGGTGCACCCGCGAGCGCAAATTCGCTTTGGTGATAATGAGCGGGTCAGACGATTGCAGGAACGAGCGGATTTCAGGCGTCAGCGTGACGGGTTCTCCACCGCGGTTCATCACCGCCAGACTATCATCCTTCAGAATGCCGAGCGCAGAGCCTTTTTCGGCAACCAGTTTACCGCTTTTGCTGGAGCCCTGCCACGCATATTCGCGCAGACCCATCAGCGTGAAATTGTTATCGACCAGCCATTCGATGAACTGGATCGTCTCGGCCAATTGATCGGCAGGAACCGGCGGAGGTGCGGCGCGAAAGCGAGCGACGGTTTTGCCCAACCGAGCCAACATCGGTTGCCAGTCGTCGGTGACCTTGCGCACCTGATCAAGCGTTTCCTTCAACTCGCTCTTCAGCGCCTTCTGCGCATCACGCGACAGCGGGGCCATCACCACCATCATCAGCGCGAACATCTTGCCGTTTTCGCAAACCATCCGCTCATGGATCACCAAATGAACGCGGTGGCCGTCGGCATTAATCGTCGCCAGAGTTGAATCAACCACGAACGGCCGGTCTGGCAAAGCAATCGTCAACAAAGTTTGGCGAACACCATCGGCGTCTTCATCGTGGTCTTCAATGGTCAGCCGACTAGCGCCCTTGGTTTCCACCTGCCGCGCAATCTGAAGCATCCCCGCAAGACTGTTGGCTGGTTGAGCCTGAAGATCTTCAATTGCCGCCTCACCGAACAACAAGGGCGCAAGCGCTCCTGCTGTCCCGACCTGATTTTTTGGAAGCGCTTTTCGCGCATTTGTAATGATCTTCTTGCGGTCAGCGGAGAAATCCTTGAACTTTCGGGCTGGCATAAACGGTCCTTCCGGCGGCAATAAAGCTGGTTTGGGCAATGGAACAAGGAATGCAAGACTGTGACAAAAAGTAAGCAAAAGCCACCGATTGCGCTAAAAATAGACCAAGAAACGCCCCGTTCGGACGAAACACAGGCATATTTTGACCTGTGCCAAGAAAAACTCGGCCTCGTGCCCAATGTTTTGCAAGCCTATGCGTTCAACGAGAAAAAACTGCGCGCTTTTACCGATATGTATAACGACCTGATGCTGGGCGATTCGGCGCTGACCAAACTGGAGCGCGAGATGATCGCAGTGACAGTCTCATCCATCAACAAATGCTTCTATTGCCTCACAGCCCACGGCGCGGCGGTACGGCAATTATCAGGTGATCCGAAGCTGGGGGAGATGATGGTGATGAACTATCGCGTCGCCCCACTCAGCGAAAAGCAAAAGGCCATGCTGGATTTTGCGGCCCTGCTGACCGAGCAGCCTGAGTCGATAGAAGACGAAGACCGCGAAGCCTTGCGCGAAGCAGGTTGGGATGATCGCGCCATCTGGGACATTGCTTCGGTGGCAGCGTTTTACAACATGACCAACCGCATGGCCTCAGCCACAGACATGCATCCCAACGACGAATATCATGCGATGCACAGGTGAGCCGCTGAACGGGGAGAGGCTTAGGTCTCTTCCTCGCTCATTTCCCGCTGCCGCATCGGCATGGAATCGATGACATCGAAGATTTCCTGCGGATCGATGGTGCGGTTCCAGCGCTGCTTTTCGCTGCCATCCTTGCCGAGCAATATCATCGTCATGCCGCGCTCTGCTGGCTTGTAGAAACGTCTCAAAGTCCGCTCGATGCCGTTTGGCAGGCGCGCATAGCCCATCGCAATGGCGGCGCGTTCATTGCCTGCGCTTACCAGCACGATCATGTCGCGCTCATCCACGTCAGGGCGACGCTCGCGCAAGCGGTCGATCTGACGGTCCAGCGATGCAGAGGAGCGTGATTGGTCAAACAAGATCAACACGCGCTTGTCCCATTTCAGCGCGTCAAGCGGGGCCGCGTTTGCAGCAACGGCGGACAGGGCCAAAACAGCGCCAAATGTGGATGCGAGAACTTTTTTCATGTTCTCAAGATAGTGCTGCCGCAGCGCAAATACCACTGCGGCAGGTTTGCTCGTTTCAAGCGTCCTTAAGCAGCGCTGGCCTTATAAGCTTCCAGCACTGCAGCGCCCATTTCGGTCGTGCCAACTTTGGTCATGCCATCGCTCATAATATCGCCGGTACGCAAGCCATCATCGAGCACTTTGGCAATTGCAGCTTCCAGACGATCAGCCTCAGCGATCATCTCGAACGAATAGCGCATGCACATGGCGAAAGACGCAATCATGGCGATTGGGTTGGCAGCGCCCGTGCCCGCAATATCCGGCGCAGAACCATGCACCGGCTCGTAGAGTGCCTTGCGCTTGCCAGTGGTTTCATCGGGCGCACCGAGAGAAGCCGATGGCAACATGCCGAGCGACCCAGTCAACATGGCCGCCACATCAGAAAGCATGTCGCCAAACAGATTGTCGGTGACGATCACATCAAACTGTTTAGGCCAGCGCACAAGCTGCATGCCGCCAGCGTCCGCAAGCATATGGGTCAATTCCACATCCTCATAACCCTTCTTGTGAGTTGCGGTGACAACCTCGTTCCACAGCACACCGGACTTCATAACGTTGCGCTTTTCCATCGAACAAACGCGGTTGTCGCGGGTGCGGGCCAGTTCAAAAGCCATCGCAGCGATGCGTTCAATCTCGTAGGTGTCGTAAACCTGCGTATCGATGCCGCGTTTCTGGCCGTTACCAAGATCAATGATCTCCTTCGGCTCGCCAAAATAAACGCCACCCGTCAATTCGCGCAGGATCAGAATATCGAGACCCTCGACCACGTCTTTGCGCAGCGAAGAAGAATCAGCTAAAGCTGGATAGCAAATAGCGGGGCGCAAATTGGCAAAAAGGGCAAGATCTTTGCGAAGGCGCAAAAGACCAGCCTCCGGGCGCTGCTCGTAGGGAACGTCATCCCATTTCGGCCCACCAACGGCGCCAAACAGAACGGCGTCTGCTGCCAAAGCCTTTTCCATATCAGCGTCGGAAATGCTCTCGCCATGCGCGTCATACGCTGCGCCGCCAACCAGACCTTCGTCGATTTCAAAGCCTGCGCCCTCGGCCTCGTTCATATGCGCGATAATATGGCGGACTTCGCCCATCGCTTCAGGGCCAATGCCGTCACCCGGCAGGAGAAGAAGTTTGCGGTTTGCCATGAATTTGCCTTCCGGTTGCGCCTATCGTTAGCTTGCGCGAAAGGACGGGTGCCAAAGCGCCCGCCTCTCACGACTGTCGCGGTGGCTTACGGCGAAGAGGCAAGGTTTTCAAGATGACGCGTTCCCAGATATTTCCCAAGACCATAATGCCCCTGCTGGCGGCCTCACTTTTTGGCCTTTCGCTTTCAGCATCGGCAAAGGACACAACCGCCCCAAGCCTGTCCCTTCCCATTGACTGCACCATCGGCAAAGATTGCTGGGTACAGAACCTTGTGGATTTCAATTTGGCAGACGGCACGTGGCAAGACCCGTATTGCGGCACCGCCACATTCGACAAGCACAAGGGCACCGACATTCGCGTACCTTTCGTCAAAGATCTGGACCGCAACATTCCCATTCTTGCCATGGCAGACGGAGAAGTGGTGGGCCTGCGCCGCGACATGGAAGACTTCCTTGTTCAAAACGCCGATGACGTGCGCAAAATCCAGGGCAAAGAATGCGGCAACGGCGCCATCCTGCTTCACGCAAACGGATGGACGACACAATACTGCCATCTGAAAAAGGATTCGGTGAACGTCAAAAAGGGCGACAAGCTAAAGCGCGGCGACGCGATTGGCATCATGGGCCTATCCGGCCACACGACCTTCCCCCACATTCATGTAACCGTGCGCAAGGGCAAATCGGTTATTGATCCGATGACGGGGAAAAATCAGACAGATCAGTGTTCGCCTCAAGAATCCATTGCTGCAAGTCTTTGGGACGCGAAAGCGCGAGAAGGCATGACAGGCGCGTCTTCCGCCATTCTTGGCACGGGCTTTGCCGGTGAAGTCGTGAAAAGCGGCAACGTGCTCACAGGTGAAATGAAAACGCCGCAGCAAGCCGGACCGCTCGTCTTTTGGGCCTATCTCATCAACCTGCGCCCCAATGACCGCATCGATTTGCGCATCATGGACAACAACGGCACCTATGTTGAAACGTTGGGCAAACCGCTGAAAGGACCGCTTGCCAGCTACACTGCTTATACCGGGCGCAAACGCGCGTTAGAGCGCGGCAACACCTATCGCGGCGAAGCTGTGCTTTGGCGCAACGGGCAGGTTATCCAGACGGTTCAGTCAGAACCGATCAAGTTCTAGATCGCAGTTTCTATTTCCACGTGCGACGCGGGCCGGTATCAATGTGAATATGGCCGCCTCGACGGGCTGAGTAGAGCTTGTGACCACCCACTTCGCTTTGGCGTTTCACATAGCGATACACTTCCGCCATATTTGCCCCGCGCACCTTGAAGTCCACTGCCTGACAGGTTTTATGATAAGAGCTGCTCGCCCCGCCAACACGCCAATTGTGCCAAGGGCGGCGCCATGTGGAGAAAACGACAACATCGCCATAGTGATGCGCCACACGTCGCAAAACGCGCTTCAAGCTCCACGGCACACACCAGGACACCTTCTGGTAATCAACACTGCCTTTGCCGCCGATGCGATAAAGCAGCGGACTGCCAGCACACGCAGAAAGCATAAAGCTGGCGGCCAAAATCAAAGCCAAACCCCGAAAAGAACGGGGCAAAAGACGCGCAGACTGGGTTGAAAAGACGGACATTGCTGGACACGCACACGGCTGTGGAACACCTTAACAGGATGACAACAAAGCCCTTAAAATCGATGAGTAAACTTGGTTAACCCAGTAGGAAAACATCATGTCTGAACAGGTAAACTATTTGGCCCTGTTTCTCGCTGTGATCGCCAGCATGACAATCGGGGCCCTTTGGTATTCGCTGCTGGCAAAACCGTGGATGCGGGCAGCTGGCATTGAACAAGCACGCCTCTCCGCCGGACACACGATCTATGTCTACGCTCTAACCGCCTTTTGCCACGCGCTGATGGCCTACGTGTTCATCGGCGTGATCTATCACGCTGGCCCGGTCACGGTAATCAACGGAGTGATGTCTGCACTTTTCATCTGGGGCGGGTTTGTGATGACCAGCATGATCGTCAACCACCGTTTCCAGCGCAGATCGTGGAGCCTGACCGCCATCGATTCCGGCCACTACCTTGCGATCATGCTGGCGCAAGGCGCAATTCTTGGCTGGTTCGGGGTCAAATCATAAAACCGCAACGAAAAAGGGAGGCATGCAGCCTCCCTTGAAATTAGTTCAAGCATAATTGTTGAAGCGCACTACCACGTGCGCTTCGGACCCGTATCAATGTGGAAGAAACCGGAACGGTAGCGCTTATATCCACCCACGCTTGGGTGGCGCTTCAGCCACGTCAGCAGACCGCGTGTGCTGCCGTGAACGCGGAAATCAACCGCTTGGCACTTGAGGTGATAGGAGCGACGCTTACCGCCAACCCGCCGGTTGTGCCTGTGGCTGCGGTGGGTGGAATTGATGGTCACGGGCCCCCAGCGCTTGCGGATTTGATAAATCACACCTTTCAAACGCTTCGGCACACAATTCCAAGGTGCGTTGACACGCAGCCGGCCAGCCTTGCGCGAAACGCTCGGCACAAAGGCCTTTTTTGTGCGCTTGATCCGTTGTTTGCGGCCCTTGCTCGCTACGCGCTTTTTGGATTTGGTTTTTTTGGCCACTTCCTTCTTTTTGAAGGAACCGAACAGTGTTGTGCGCTTGCTGCCACTTTTGCTTCGGCTGGCGCGTTTGCGCTGGACGGCTGTGGTGCCTCTTTGCGATGAAGCGCGTTTGGCCTTGCGTTGTTCGCGCTTTTTAGTAAACGCAGCGCGGCGGGCTTCTTTTGCTTTACGGGCGCGTTCGCGCGAAGCGAGAATTTTCTTTTGACGGGCATTTTCAACCGACGCAGTGCTGCCTTTTGCACCATATGTGCTTGTGGCTGTTTGGCTGCAGGCGGTTAAGAAGATGCAGGCAAATGCCACCATCACCTGACAAACATGCTTCATCCTGAACATATGAATTCCTTCGGGCGCGTGATTACCGCTTGGCCGTTCACTTCAAACGATAAGAGCTAAACCTTAGCGTTTCATTAACCATAAAGGCACAAACAACGCGCCCCACCTCCTTGCACCAAACAAGCGGTGCGAGCGCCCGCCTGCACTTAGATTGTGGCAAAACAGCGAATCTTGATGAAAGAGTCAAATTTTTTAACACTCTTGAAATCCTCATCCCATCGCCCTTCCTCGCTATAAGTCTAATGGACCGGCCGCATTGCGCTGGGCTAGACATGGGTTCATGCAGCATATTTCGCTGCGGGAGAGTGGGAGAGACCCGATGGAAAACAAAATTTATCCCGTGCCAGCCGAGGTGGCCAAACGCGCTCATGCCGACGCTGCAACCTACCAAAAGATGTATGCTGAAAGCGTTGAAAGCCCTGATACGTTCTGGATGAAAGAAGCAAAGCGGCTCGATTGGATTAGCCCGCCAACCAAGGCCGGCAATTGGACTTACGAGTATCCCGATGTTTCCATCAAATGGTATGAAGACGGCACGCTGAACGTTTCCGCCAATTGCATTGATCGTCATCTGGAAAAGCGTGGCGACCAGACTGCAATCATCTGGGAAGGCGATGACCCTTCTGAAGATGCGCACATCACCTACAGTCAATTGCACGATCAGGTTTGCCGCCTTGCCAATGTGATGAAGGCCAACGGCGTCAAAAAAGGCGACCGCGTTACCATTTACATGCCGATGATTCCCGAAGCGTCTTATGCCATGTTGGCCTGTGCTCGTATCGGCGCGGTTCATTCCATCGTCTTCGGCGGCTTCTCACCAGACGCCCTCGCCCAACGCATCGTTGATTGCGAATCCACATTCGTCATCACCGCCGACGAGGGGCTTCGTGGCGGAAAGAAAGTGCCGCTGAAACAAAACGCTGACAACGCCATCGAAATCGCTGCTATTCAGGGCATCCATGTCGAACACGTCATCTGTGTAAAGCGCACCGGCGGTGCCATCGGCTGGGAACCGGGTCGCGATATTTGGTATGGCGAAGCGACGCAAGCCGCGTCTCCCGACTGCCCGCCCGAACCGATGAACGCGGAAGATCCGCTCTTCATTCTCTACACTTCAGGTTCAACAGGCCAACCGAAGGGCGTGCTCCACACGACAGGCGGCTATCTGGTTTGGGCCGCAATGACCCATCAATATGTCTTTGATTACCACGAAGGTGATATCTACTGGTGCACCGCCGATGTCGGCTGGGTGACCGGCCATTCCTACATCGTCTACGGCCCGCTAGCGAACGGCGCGATCACGCTGATGTTTGAGGGTGTGCCGAACTATCCCGATAATTCCCGCTTCTGGCAGGTTTGCGACAAGCACAAGGTCAACATTTTCTACACCGCCCCAACAGCCATCCGTGCGCTGATGCAGCACGGCGACGGGCCGGTCAAAGCCACCGACCGCTCTTCCCTGCGCCTGCTCGGCACGGTGGGCGAGCCAATCAACCCCGAAGCGTGGGAGTGGTATTACCACGCGGTCGGCAACGGCAATTGCCCCATCGTTGATACGTGGTGGCAAACGGAAACCGGGGGTCACATGATCACCCCCCTGCCTGGCGCGACAGATTTGAAACCCGGTTCGGCAACCACGCCCTTTTTCGGCGTTGTGCCCCAGTTGGTAGACAATGAAGGCGCAGAACTAACCGGTGCGGCTTCGGGAAATCTGTGCATCACGGCTTCTTGGCCCGGCCAAATGCGCACGGTCTATGGCGACCATGAACGGTTCGTTCAAACCTATTTCTCCACCTACAAAGGCAAATATTTCACCGGCGATGGCTGCCGCCGCGACGAAGACGGATACTACTGGATTACGGGCCGCGTTGATGACGTCATCAACGTATCGGGCCACCGCATGGGCACGGCGGAAGTCGAGTCCGCGCTTGTGCTTCATCCCGCCGTCTCGGAATCCGCCGTTGTTGGCTTCCCCCACGATATCAAAGGCCAAGGCATTTATTGCTATGTGACCCTTATGGACGGTGTGGAAGCGACCGACGACTTGCGCAAGGAATTGCGCAATCATGTACGCTCGGAAATCGGGCCTATCGCTTCGCCCGACGCCATTCAGTGGGCACCGGGCCTGCCAAAAACCCGTTCCGGCAAAATCATGCGCCGCATCCTGCGCAAGATCGCTGAAAACGACTACGGTTCGCTGGGCGACACATCCACACTCGCTGACCCGTCCGTGGTTGATGATCTGATCGAGAACCGCCAAAACCGATAGGCTCGCGGTTCAATCGGCAACCCGGTCGTTCGCTAGTCCAATCAAGCCCAGGCACTCAAAAGAAAAAGTTCTTTTTCTTCTTTTCGGGTACCCGCGGGCCGGGATCATCGGGACGGTGGTCAATCTGACCGTCCTGATCCTCGTCAAAATCGGTGTTCTTGAACGGTGACGCCGCTTCTTTCGCGTTTGCTGCTTTGGCGGTCCCACTATCAGCAGGAATTTCCCGGTCTACGATCTCATCAACCGCTTCCGGCTTGACGATAATTGGGGTCTCAGGCGCTTCGGCAGAAACTTCTTTTGCAGGCTCGTCTTCCAAAATCTCGGCGTCTTCGACGTCCGCTGAGCCATTGTCATCATCTAAGACAACTGTGTCCGTCCCGCTGTCGTCATCTTTACGGATATCCGCAGCAGCGCTGCCCTCCGGCGCGCCGGTCAACCCATAGACACCACCAGCCGCGGCCGTTGAGGCAACAGCTGCTTGTGCGATTTGGATTGTGGTCGGTTCGTCATCGTCATCCTCCTCACGGCGAGGAGACGCGCGGCGGCCTACCGGAATTTCGGAATAATCCAAAGCCCGGTCTACGCCACCGAAGTTCTCCACCGGCACTTTCCACTCGAACGCATCGAGCCGGCCCGAGACCGGCGACAGCGGAGCCCAATTCTTCGACACAATACCATCGGCGGTCCACGCCGGATCGCGCGGCGCGGAGACCGCCCGTGCCAGCCATTCGCGCACCCGTCCTTGATCGCCATGCTCCGCTTCATCGAGATCGGCCATCATCAGACAGGCCCGCTCGCATGGATCGTCGGCCAGCACTTTGGTCAACTGGCCTCGGGCCGTGTCGTACTCACTTGCATCAATAGCAGCAGCCGCAATAAGCAAGCGGCTTTCGGTATGACCATCCTGCTTTCGTGCCAGTTTCTCAGCCAACTTCAATCTTTCCGAAGCTGTCTCGCCAGAAGCAACCTCCAAATAAGCATCGGCAATATCTGGATGAGGCATTTTCTTCCAGGCGGTTTCCAGAACCTTGCGCGCCTTGCGCGGATCGCCCAACTGCTTGCACAAACGCGCCGCGGTCACCGCCGCTGGTGAAAGATCAGGTGCCAATTTGTGCGCCGCAAGCGCATGGGTGCGGGCCTTATCGGGGTCTTCGTCTTCAACCTGATTGGCCAGTGCCGTTAAGATGACAGCACGTTTGCGGGAATATTCCTCACGCTCCATCATGCCGGATGCGCGATTGGCATCGAGCGTTTTCAGCGCATCTGTCCAGTCGCCAAGATTACCCTGCAACCGCAAAAGACCGGCAGCAGCCCAAGGCGTCTCTGGCGAAACACCATAGGCCTCGCGGGCAAAATGGCCCGCAGCTTCCGCATTGCCCTCGCGCTCGGCCTCATCATAGAGCCCGCGAAGGCCCAGCAGCTTGGTCGAATCGTCTTCCAGCATGGTCTCGTATTTTTGTCGCGCCACATCGCGGTTGCCTTCCAGCAGCGCAGTTTGAGCGTCGAGCATTTTCACCATCGGTTCATCTTCGAGATATTTCGAGCTCTGCTTCACCAGCTGACGAGCCAGAGGCGCATTGCCCGCACCCGCAGCCACAAGACCCCGTGACAGCGCGGCGTATCCTTTGTCACGACGCCGACCAGCGCTCCAGCGACCATAAGTCTGCGGCGAGCGTAGCAATTCCGAAATCAACCACCACACAATCATGATTGCGCTCACGATCACCGCGAGGGCGATAACAGCCCGCAGCAAGGTGATCTCCACGATCATGCCAAGCCAAGGCCAGTTGACCGTTACGGAACCGGGCCTATCGGCAAGCCAAGCAAAGCCTATCGCTGCAGCAAAAAGGATGATCAGAAAAATAACGAGACGAAACATAAACTATCCGAGCGCTGGCAGAGACAAATAAGACACAAAAGTCTTCTGGAAACCGGCCATCAATTTGAGACGGTCGACGAAATGAAATTTTGAACCGTGGCAGAAAGCAGATTGTCCGCTGTGATCCGTGCTTGCAAGGCATCAAACCATGATTGAGACGCCGCTTTGCCAGCATCCGGTAACGCTTGCCAGGCTTCAGCAGCGAGCACTGCATCACCCTTGCGCAGTGCTGAATCAATGCGACTGACGATTGCGTCTGGCGTATCGCCCTCAACGCCATCGATTGGCTTTACCTTCACCAGCGATTTGGCACCCGACAGAAGACGATCCGTTAGGCTCATAGCCGACTTGTCGGTGGTTGCATTGATTATGTCTTCGCTCACAGTGCCGAAGCGGGTCGCGAGTTCATCAACGGTCGCAACGCCAGAGGACGCAAAAGGTTCCAAAGCCACATAAGACTCACCTTCACCGCTCGCAGTTTTCAGTGTTTCCAACGTCTGCGCAAATGGCTCGCCACGATCAACCTGACTTTTCAACTGTGCCGCAATCAGCGCAACAGCCGCTCTTTTGTCGGCTCCGTTGGAAACCTGCTCCTGAACCGTGCCAAGTGCCGCCTGCTGGCTTTCGACAGCGCCGGACAATTCGCCAACCTTGCTTTCAATCGCTGACAGGCTGTCATCCAAACCAGATTTCAGCCCTGCCAACTTCTCATCGACGGCCTCTGGTGTGACGAAGCTATCTGGCAATTTGTCCGTCTTGGCGCTGACAGCGCCAAGCGATGTTTCCAGCGCTCCGATTTGAGATTGAATGGTTGCAACAGTCGTGCCGAGTGCAACCACGGTAGCCGGATCAACGCTTTCCTGCTGCGGCGCTTGTTTCAATTGCGAAACGTCGTTTGCCAGACCATCGAGCTTTTCGGTCACAGCCGCGAGGGCTGAACCATCAACTGCGCTATCTCCCGCAGAAGCTGAAGCAACGGCGCTGCTTAGCTCAGCCAGCTTTGCTTGCGCTTCGCTGACATAGGTTTCCAGCGAGATGATGCGGTTTTCCGCATCAAGCAACTTGCCAGCAACGCCCGGATCCACCGGATTAACGCCCTGCTCCAGCCGCGCATCGATAGCAGCAGCCAATTGATCAGGATCCGCAACAACGGGGGCGCTCGAAACTTCTTCCAACTGGGTCTGCAGATTAGCGATTTGTGCAACCAGATCCGCACTCGTCTTTTGCAGCTCATCGGGAGTTACAAAAGTTTGCGTCTCGACAGCACCGAAATTCGGCAGATAGCCGGCCGCTTGCAAACCAGCGCCACCACCCAAAGCAAGAAGGCCACCAACGACACCTGCCGCAATACGGCCACCCGTGCCACCACCGGACTTTTCAGGTGTCGGCGGTGCAGTGGGCTTTGCAGGTGCAGCGGGTTTCTTGTCAGCCTGTTCCGCTGCCTTCGGTGCATCCACTGTTGGCTTTTCAGGTGCGGCCTCTTTCTTGTTTTCAGCAGCCAAATCCGCCTTCGGCTCCTTACCCGCATCACGACCGACACGGGGTGTAGAACGGCGGGAAGTCTCTTCGGCATTTTGCGCCTTAACGGTTTCGGCTTTTGTCTCGTCAGCCTTCTTCGCATCCGCTACAGGTGCTGATTTCGCGGCTTTGTTAGCTGCCTTTTTGCTGTCGGCTTCCAGGTCAATCGTCACCGGCTTTTTTGGTGTACGGCGACTGGCCGGGCGCTTGGGGGATTTGCTCATCTCAGGCGATCCATCGGAGTCAACATGACATAAGACACTGCATGTGCCTCTTCTAATTTCAAACTAACGCAGCGCTGCTTGCAGGGTCAAAGTATTTGTCAGCCGTCTTTCGTCGCAAGAAGGTCAAACAAGGCATCTTGGGTAGGTTTTGATGGAAACCGACACCTCGTTTGCAGCTCGTCGCCCAAAGCAGCAGCAACATCACCACTCAAAGCGAACAGGCTCACTTCGTCGGCCAGAGCGCCACCAACCAATCGCGCAAAGACACGGGCTGTGCGCGGGGAATAAAGCAGTGCGGCACCAATGGCGCCACTGGAAAGATCATCCTGGACTTTTTGATCAAGTTTATCCGCTTCCGTGGTCCGATAAACCACCCAATCCGCACACCTGATATCAGCTTGCCTTAGGGCAAGCCCCAAATCATGCGCCACACTCTCCGCCCGTGGATAGAGAATGTGAGTAAGTTTGGGCTTTATGGAGGTAATATGCGCCAAAACATCCAACGCGCTTCCATCAACACTATGGCAGTTTGTGAAGCCAGCCGTGCGAACACAAGCTGCCGTCGCAGAGCCCGTGACCACAATTAAAACCGATTGCGCCGCGCTCCAGACCTCAACAAACCGATGGGCTGCGTTCGCGCTGGTGAGAATCACGCAGTCAAAATCGCCATCCGGCATAGGGGTCTCAACTGGCTCGACCGCCAGCAACGGTGCAAGCGTTACCGTATGGCCAAGCTCCTCTAACAGACCAGCCGTTGCCTGAGCTGCTTCTGCAGGACGTGTCACCAAAACGTGCATTATTCAGCTGGTTCCGGTTGATCCAACGGCGCCAGTAGATCGGGTATTTCTTCACTTTGGCCCTTCGACCGGCTCACCGTTTTGCGCTGACGGCGTTCCATGCTCCACCGAATTTCGGCATGGCGGTTGGACAACGCCCGCACGACGATTTGCTCAGTTTTGCGCGGTCCATTCTCTTGAGCAAAATGAATGCTCTCTTCCAAGGCGATGGGCGCATCGACACAAGTGAATGTCCAGGCCTCTTTGTCCGGTGCTGCCAACAAAATTGAATGACCATTTGCGAGCCTGCTAGCGCTGATGGTTGGCGGCAGGTGAAAACGCAGCACAATCTCACTGCCGTCGCCAGACGGTGCACGCGGGTCAACCCGCTCGAAACGATCGGCTCCGTTCAACATCCGGCCATTGTCCGACAAATGCACAATCCGGCGGTGAACCAAACCGTGTGAGGCAACATAGCCGTCATGGCTCGCTTCAATCTCCGGCTTGCCTTCATTGGTGCGCCGTTCATGCGTAACTTTTTCAGGCCACGTCAAAATAGGCGATGGTAGCGCCTCTGCCAGTCGGGCATTTTTGGCAAAGCGTGCCGATGATTGAGCACCAATAACCGCTGTGGAATGCGCCGCTGTCATCCGCCAGAAGGGACCATAGCTCTTCTCATCAATCACCGGCTTTCCAGAATTGATGATAAACCGATTTTTGCCACTCGACATTTCAAACGACAAACATCCCGCCGCTGCATCAGCACTGGAGACACGGGACAGGGGAGCACCCGTATCCATAATCAAAACTGCGCCACCATTGCTGAGCCGCTCGTATCCGGTAAACGGTGCTGAATGTTGAATTTGGCTAACGGGCAAATGCGTTTCAACACTTGTGTTGTCTAGAAGCGAAACCAAAAGCTCTTGCGAAGGAACACCCGTGCCATTGAACTGCGCCAAGGTGCCATCGGAGTGGCGGAAAAAGCGCAAAGCGCCAATCATGCGGTCCACTGCACTGACCAGTGAAGACGCAGGCTCCCTGCCCGAACGGGCAAAAGCGTCCAACAACGGCCACATATCTGCCAGCAATTCCACCAGCACTGCGGGGTTGCGCGAAATATGACCGCCATCGGCTAAAATTTGGCGGCCGATTTCCCGTGACAGATCTTTCATGGCTGCGCGAAGGTTCTTCTCGCGGGCACCGAAACACAAAGCAACATAGGTAAGTGCAACAGCACATTTCAGACGGGTAACATCGACTGGCAGTGTCGATTGTAGGCTTTGCAACAACCGCATCTGCTGGACCATCGAGCGCCGCATGTCCGTATTTGCTATAGCACCGGCATCTTGCATCAAATGCGGCGCATGGCATGTCCATGAGATCAAGCGATCAGCAATAACGCCCGGCTCAAAGGCGCGAGGCTTGCGAACGCGCCCGCAAAGACGGGTCCAATCGGCAACAAAGGCCGACCCTTGCGCCTGTGCCAGTGCGGTCTCTGCCGCAACCAGATGTCGAAGCCACCGAAAGCCATGAAGCTCCCGCTCCCAATCTGGGTTCGGCGGGTTGGCGAGAAAAGGCGAATCCCCACTCAAATCCACAATCGCGCCGCCGAACGCATAACGACCACGGTAATAATCGCCCGCCATCTCAGGGTCAGCCGGACGCATATCGAGAGGAACACAGGATTGTCTCGGCAAGGGTGCGCTGGGCAAAGTCATGCCGGAATAGGGACTGGACTTAAACCGCAACCTGGCACGTCGCCAAGTCTCGCTGGCCAGCACAGGAAACAATTTTATTCGCTCCGCAAACTGCACTTTTTTCGCCCGATCAATGATTTCGAATCACAGTTTACAGGGAAACGGATAACTTCACACCGGGTACAAAAGGTGGACCGGGCTAGATCCGCTCAAAACGGGCTGCAAAAAATCCGTCCATGCCCTGATAAGCGCGCGGGTCAAGCGCTTCTCCATCACCAGCTTCAGGTGGTTCAACCTGATCGAGGTGACACGGCAGGGTGCGCACGGTGCCTTGACCGTTCACCAATTCCGCTCTTCCAAAAACATCATCAGCTGAGAATGGCTGCAATTTCAGCGATGGCATGTCTTTGATCAAAGCCGCCACAACATCTTCGCCCTCGGTGCGGTCGATGGAACAGTTTGAGAAAAGCAACTGCCCGCCCGGCTGTAAGAAATCCGCTGCGCGGCGCACCATTGCCGCCTGCAGTTCGGCCAGTGCTGCAACGTCTTCCTTGGATTTGGTCCACTGCACATCGGGATGCCGACGGATCGTGCCGGTGGACGAACAGGGAGCATCAAGCAGCACACAATCAAAGGGAAGCGCAGGCTGCCATTCCATCATATCGGCTTGAACCAGATCAGCACCCATGCCGAGGCGTTTCAAGTTGAGTGCCAACCGCTCCAGACGGTCATGGCTTTGCTCAACCGCGGTAACGTTCGCGCCAGCGGCGATCAATTGCGCCGTCTTGCCACCGGGCGCAGCGCAAAGATCAAGCACCCGCTTGCCCGCCACATTGCCCATGAGATGAACCGGCAGATGGGCGGCAAAATCCTGCACCCACCACGCGCCGTCTTCATAGCCTTCCCATTCGCTGATCGAGCCCTTTCGGCCCGTGCGGATGGAATTGCCTGCCAGCACCACGCCACCCAGTTTTTCCGCCCAATTCTCTGGGTTTTCCTTCACCGTGATATCGAGAACCGGTTCGATCATATGCATGAGGGCGGATTTTTCAGCCCGCTCCTGACCATAGCCTTTCTTAAGGCGCGACCACAGCCAGGGCGGCATATTTAGTTTGGCGCGCGCGCCCGCGTCCATGCGCGAGAACAACTTGCCACCCTCTCGCGCCATGCGGCGCAGAACGGCATTTCCGAGCGAAGAAAACCGCACGGAGCGTGGCTCTTGAGAGAGGCTGGTCACCGCCAGATCAACAGCCGCGCTTTCCGGCACGTCCATGAACAGAATTTGTGCCGCCGCCACGTGAAGCGTGTGGTGCAGATGACGCGCCTTTTTCGGCGGCTTGCGGTCCATCAGGCGGTCAAACGCATAGTCAATCTCGCCACGGTGACGAAGCGCCGTGGTAACGATCGCACGGACCAAACCTTGATCCTGCTCGCTCAAGTCGCGGTAGGCTTGAGGGCCGTGGCGGGTGTCGAGCAAGCCATCAAGGCCGCGCTTATCGTCGATCACTCTGGTCAAAACCTGTGCGGCAGCGACGCGAGCGGCAAGGCCCGGCTTATCTGGAGTGGCTACGCTTGCCCGTGGCTTGCAGCGTTGGTTGGAACGCTTTGCGTTGGATTTGGCAGAAGCGCTCACTGCCAAGGGCCGCGCTGATGGGAGGAAGGGTTGTCCCAAGGCCCATCGCTGGATGACGGCTGTTCCGGCTCACGCCGCTTGCCCGCATCGCGTCCAAAAATTTCGATTTCTGCCGTGCGGCCTTGCGTACCAACTTCCGCTGGTGGACGCGATGTCCACTCATCATGAAGTTTCTGCAGCGCCTGAATGCGATTTTCCGGGTCCGGATGCGTGGAGAACAGTGGATCTGCACGCTGACCGTTCAGTGGGTTGATGATGAACATATGCGCAGTGGCAGGGGCGTTTTCCGCTTGTTGATTAATCGTGCGCCCAGCCATCACAGAAATTTTCTCCAGCGCCGAGGCAAGCCAAAGAGGATTACCACAGATGATAGCGCCATCTTTATCGGCCTGATATTCCCGCGTTCGGCTGATCGCCATTTGCACGATACCAGCAGCCAGAGGTGCCAAGATCATCGCCGCCAGAACGCCGATGAACCCGAACGGATTGTCCCGTCCGCGAAAGAAGAAGGCGAAATTGGTGAGCATGGAGATGGCACCAGCGATTGTCGCTGTGATCGTCATGGTCAGCGTATCGCGGCTTTTGATATGGGCAAGCTCATGGGCCATCACAGCGGCGATTTCCTCACGGCTGAGGGCATCGAGCAGCCCGGTGCTGGCAGCCACGGCCGCGTTTTGCGGGTTGCGGCCCGTTGCAAAGGCATTGGGCTGTTGTGTGTTGATAATATAGACCTTGGGCATGGGCAGTTCAGCCCGCTCGGCCAATTGACGCACCATGGAAAACAGTTCAGGCGCGGAAGCCTCATCAACTTCCTCGGCACCGTGAATGCGCAGCACCATATTGCCCGAGTTCCACCAACCGAAAAGATTGGTCGCCGCAGCAAATACCAGCGCCAACAACATGCCGGTCTCGCCGCCGATCATATAGCCGACACCCATGAACAGCGCGGTCATAGCCGCCAGAAGCATCGAGGTTTTGACCAAATTGCCCATATGTCACCCTCCAACAGTGCGACGTTTGAAGTTCTTGAAAGCCTGCCGCGCTATAGGCACATAGACGGCACGCAAACATTTGCCGTTCAGATGGGTTGCGCAGCAAGGCGTGTCAACGCATGTGACACGCAGCAGGACAATAGAAAGCGCGAAATTCAATGGCCAAGCAGGCAAAAAAGCCCGATCCGGAAATCGCCAAACGCGCACTCGCCGAGGCCGAGGCCCGGCGCAAGGCACATGAGGCAGAGGCCGCACCCCGCGAAATCGATGGACGAAAAGGCCCCGACCCCGTCCGATACGGCGACTGGGAGAACAAAGGCATCGCCTCAGACTTCTGAAAGCAAACTACAAGAGGCAATGACACCTGCCCTTCAAAGCCGATCGGTGAAACTGTGACCAACACACATGAAACCCGCCTGACCGCATTGCGAGAGCGCCTCAAGGCCGCCGATATCGACATCGCACTTATCACCGACGACGACAGCATTTACTATCTCATCGGCTACTACGATTACCTCCACATGGAGTTTGGCCGCCCCACTATTTTGGTGGTCCCAAGAGATGGCGACAGCACGCTGATTACACCCAGTATTGACTACACGATAGCACAGGCGCAGGCGCAGGTGGGCCATATCAAACCGTGGAACGATGGTGTGGGCCAAGAGTGGCGCGAGCAGCTACCTGCGGCCACGAAAGGCGCGCAACGCGTTGGACTTGAGCCGGATCATATGCCACCCGTCGTGCGCGCTTATGTCGATAGTCTGATTGAGAACGTTAAAACGTCTGATGTGACAGCGATTCTATCCGACATGCGGATGATCAAGTCAGCGGAAGAATTGCAACTGGCCCGCCACGCTGGGGAAGTAGCGAGCGCCATGATGGCTGCAGGACGGGCAGCCATCGCAGATGGCGTCCCTGAGTTTGAAGTAGCGTTGGCCACCAGTGCAGCCGGAACCCGCAAGGCAGCGCAGTTGCTGAGCGATCATTATGACGATCGGGCGATGTCTCCCAACACCCACTTTCTGCAAATCATGGCATCTGGCGACACGATTACCAAAACCCACCAACGCGCCTCCACCCGTGTAATGCACCACGGTGAGCCGGTGTTTTTGTGTTTTTGCGGGATGACCAATTTCCATCGCTTCAAACTGGGTTTTGACCGCACTTTTTGGATAGGCGACGCGCCGCACGATCAGGCAAAGGTCTACGAAGTAGCACTTGCCAGCCAACAAGCGGCGTTGGCCGCCCTAAAGCCGGGCGTCACGGCCGAAAGCGTGCATGCTGCCTATGCACGAGTGATCGAGGCAGCTGGCTACGATTTCCCGTTTCGCTGCGGCCGCGCCACAGGTTTTAGTTTTCTCGAGAAGCCGCAATTGGTGACGGGCGACAAAACAGTTCTTCAACCAGGCATGGTGCTGGCTGTCGACGGCAGCGTGTCTACTGACACGTTCCGCGCTCAAGTTGGTGACAGCTTCATCATCACAGAAGATGGCTACGAGCAAATCACCCATCATCCAAAAACCGTGAACGAACTCATCATTTAGGTCCCCCGAAAAGGAAAGCCTCCGGTTGCGAAGAGCAACCCGGCGGCACGCCGCTCCCGCGAAGGCCGCACTCGTCCAAAGCGCGAGCGCCATGAGCGCAAAGAAAAGAGCCGCACCCGTGTTCCAGGTGCGGCTCTCGCATTCGTCGGGCCGGTCGGTCTCAGCTCATCGTGTTACGATTTACTGACACACCGACAATCTGTTTCAAGCGTTAAAACGCGGAGGCTGCTCCTGCGGTTTTTCCCTTGAACAAAGACCTGACCGTCCCTTTAAAAATGCTCGACATCAGATCACCTCCTTTCGTTTCGTTGAACACATGGCCCACACGGGCTACAACAGAGATTGGCAGCAAATGCGGCATTTGCAAGGGCTAATCCTCGCTATGGTTGTCGCAGGCTGAAATTCGCTGTTTGCCAAGGTTTGCGCGAGGTGTTCGCAGGCAAAACCCTGTGCCAGTGTTTCACCCATGAGCCTTCATCTGACCAACGCGCAGGCGCGCCATACAATCCTTCATTTGCAAGGGCTTACCCGTCCGCCGCACAGGGCGTTTCCGCCCGGTGGGCTGTATAAACTGATCCGGCAATTGGGCTTTGTGCAGATCGATTCCATCCAATGGGTCGAACGCGCCCAGCACATGACGCTGTTTGCCCGCAATCAAACCTATCGGCCCCGCGATCTGGCAAGGCTGATCGAAAAAGAGCAGCTTTTGTTCGAACACTGGACCCACGATTCGTCCATCATCCCAAGCGAATTCTACCCCTATTGGCGCCACCGCTTCGCCCGCGAGCGGGAGCGCCTCGATAAACGGTTTGAGAATTGGCAGGGCGGCGGTTTCCGCGATCATGTGGGCGCAATGATGGAGCGCATCGAGCGGGACGGACCGCTGATGTCGCGCGATCTGGAACGGGCTGAGAAGGGCCCGCAGGAAATGTGGCAATGGCACGATGGCAAAGCGGCCCTTGAGTATCTGTGGCACACCGGCGATCTGGGCATCACGGCGCGCAAAGGCTTTCAGAAGGTCTATGACAAAGCCCGGAACACCATTCCCGACGAACATTTCGAGCAACGCGTTTCCCACGACGCTTTTGTCGACTGGGCCTGCCGCGAGGCGCTGGAGCGGCTGGGCTTTGGCACACCGGGCGATATTGCCCGCTATTTCGACCTCATCAAACCGGCAGAGGCCAAGGCATGGATGGAGGACCAACTGGCCAGCGGCGCAAACAACACCTTGCAGGAAGTGTCGATCGGCTGTGCGAAGAAGGATGAAACAAGAGAAATGGTGGCGCGGGCCGATATCGGCTCAATAGTCGAGGACCTGCCGCCCCTACCCAAAAGAATGCGTGCGCTGTCGCCCTTTGATCCCGTCATCCGCGACCGCAAGCGGCTGGAATGGCTATTCGGCTTCTTCTACCGCATCGAGATTTACGTGCCCGCGCACAAACGCGTCTGGGGCTATTACGTCTTCCCGCTACTGGAAAACGACCGGCTGGTCGGCCGCATCGACATGTGCGCCAACAAAAAGGCAGACGCACTGCAGATCCGAAAGATCTGGTGGGAGGACGGTATCAAATTGTCCGATGCCAGACGGGCGAGGCTGGACGCCGAACTCATCCGCCAATCGCGGCTGAGCGGGGTGTCAAAGATTGAGTGGCTCTAGACCCAAGGACGCGATGCTTCCAGCTTCGATTCGTAGCTGTCGATGCTATCGGCTTTTTCCAGCGTCAGACCGATATCGTCGAGACCGTTCATCAGGCAGTGCTTTTTGAACGGGTCAATCTCGAAAGAAACCGAACCGCCATCCGGGCCGGTGATCGTCTGGCTTTCCAGATCAACCGTCAGAATAGCATTGGAACCGCGCGAGGCATCGTCCATCAGCTTGTCCAACTCATCTTCCGTCACCTGCACCGGCAGGATGCCGTTCTTGAAGCAGTTGTTGTAGAAAATGTCGGCAAAGCTGGTGGAAATCACGCAGCGTATGCCACGGTCGAGCAGCGCCCACGGCGCGTGCTCGCGCGATGAACCGCAGCCGAAATTGTCACCCGCCACCAGAATGGTCGCCTCGCGGTAAGCGGGCTTGTTCAAAACGAAATCAGGGTTTTCCGAGCCGTCCTCGTTCAACCGCATTTCCGCAAACAATCCTTCAGCGAGGCCCGTGCGCTTGATGGTTTTCAGATAGTCTTTCGGGATGATCATGTCGGTGTCGATGTTGATGATCGGCAAGGGCGCGGCGACGCCTGAAAGCTTGGTGAACTTTTCCATCTCGAAGTGTCCTGTTGTCGTGGCTGTGCCGCTTCACAGGGCGCTGCCAGCTTGTTCTTTGGCGCTCGTTTACACAATCGCGCCTCCAAGGCCAAGCACAAGCTGACTATCGGCGGATAATCCCGCCAATAGCAGAGGCGAAGAGCAGCGAGAGCAGCCAGCCAAGCGTGATCTGCAGCCATTCCCAAGCCCGCACCCAACCGCCCAGCGTGCCGGGTAGAAAGGAACCGAAGCCTTCATAACGACCCTCCGGCCACGTCACGACACGGGGCGACCAGTCGTTCTCCATCCGCAGATTAACAATGGGCAGCGCCACATCGGCGGAATAGACCAGCGCATTAAAGGTGGAATATTCCCCCGGTATCGCCGCCTCGCAGGCCGCGCGGATACTTTCTTCGGGATAAACCCAGTTCTTCGAACATTCGGCAGGGATGGAATTGCCCGCCTCTTTGTAGATCAGCGGATGGGTCGGCGTCATAACCCCGTTCAGCGCTGCATAATGATAGATGCCCGCACCCACCAACAAGACACCGATCAGATAAAGCACAGCCTTGCCGGGCCGGTAGCCATAATCAACCAAAGCGCCTTGGATGAAATTCCAGAACACGACCAACCAGCGCATGAAGCGCTCCCAAAGGCCGGAACCGTTTGGTTCGTAAAGACGGGTGAAGTTGCTCTGGCGGCGGCTTTGCTCAACACGAACGGATTTGGCCTCCAGTTCATAGCCCATATTGTCCAAGACACTGGCAAGCTGCGCATAGGGGTTTGGGCGGAAACGATCCGTGAGGTGATTTTCCGGCTGACGCTCCAAGAAGCTCTTCCAGTAGGCCGCGTTCGCGCCCTTTTCCAGCTGAGAGAAGCCTTTGTAAGTAAAGTTATCCAGCCGCACCTGATCGGGCTTTTCCCAAGAGGCCATATTGGTATTGAGCGTTTGGCAGGAGGCCGCTGAAAGGTTCAATTCACCATTGGCCTTGACGATCTCCTGCCAAAAGAATGTCCCGGCGATTTGCGCTCCGCGCAGGGTCAAACACGGCGCGCCTTTGAACAGTCCGCCAGAGCAAATCATGTCATTGGCGATCTTCGCGCCTTGAAAGGAAACCGGCCCACGAGCCTTAAAGCCCTCTCCCAGATCAATGGAGTTCTCGACCCGACACCTTTGCGCGTAGAGCGCCTTTTCCCGGTCAAGAAAGCGTCCATTGTTGGCAAACAGGCCATTGCCGATGATCGCTTTGCCAAATTCAACCGCACCCAAGGCGGAAAACCGATCACGAATGAAAACGGATCCCTCGACGGTGACGCTGTCACATACCAAAGACCGCGATTCGCGCGTGCGAAAGCGTCCGCCGCTGCACGAAAGGTTGCCCTTGATCACCGCGCCACGCAGATAGACCGTCTCTGTGGTGATGAAGCCATTTTTCAGGTGAAGGCTGCCATTGCACACCAAACGGTCAGCGTTGATGCCGTCCACCTGAGAGCCGGAAAACCCCAGCGCCGATGTCGTTGCATCACGCAGCAACACGCGGCCATTCACTGTGCAGGAGCGCAGCCAAAGATTCTCCGTGATCGTTGTACCCTCGAAATCCAGCCCCTCTGCGCCGCATTCGATGAAAGCACCGATCACTGTCAGACCTTTTTCGTGCAACGGGTTCTGAGCGTCACCGCCCAATGCGATAAAGCGCAGCAGTTCCGCTCGAACACGGTTTTCTTCTGAGGCTCTAGCAGGTCGTTTGTCACCCAACACACAGTCTATGCCGCGCGCGGCGCAATCGAGGATTTGGGTCTCAGCCGGATGGAACCTGCCCTCTTCCCCATCAAGCCAGAGGTCGGACAGAGTTCGGCCAAACGCTTTGCGCGTTTCTTGTTGTTTTTCAGCCAAACCGAATCCCCATAGCCAAGCGGTAAGGCAAGGCTATGGGGCTAAGGTTCGACTGGCAAGCGCGGCTGTTCCAGAGGCATTGTTCACGCCCAGATGGCAAAGAGCCGTCCGGCGCTCAACGCGGCGCCTGCGCAGACCGCACCCGTCCGCAGCGCCATTACCGTGAGCGCGAACTAAGCCGCTGCCCGTTCTTTCAGCAGACCACGATTCACCAACAGTTCTGCGATCTGAACCGTATTGAGCGCAGCGCCCTTGCGCAGGTTGTCGGAGACGACCCACATGTTGAGGCCGTTATCGATGGTCGAATCCTCGCGAATGCGTGAAATATACGTCGCGTCTTCGCCAGCCGCTTCGTAAGGCGTGATGTAGCCGCCGTCTTCGCGCTTATCGATCACCAGACAACCGGGCGCTTCGCGCAGAATTTCACGGGCCTCATCAGCCGAAATCGGGTTTGCAAACTCGATGTTCACCGCCTCCGAATGCGAGACAAACACCGGAACGCGAACGGTGGTTGCGGTGAGCTTGATTTTTGGATCGAGCATTTTCTTCGTCTCGACCATCATCTTCCACTCTTCCTTGGTGTCACCGGAATCCATGAAAGCGTCGATGTGGGGGATACAATTGAAAGCGATGCGCTTGGTGAACTTCTTGTTCTCCAGTGGGTCGGCCACAAATACGGCACGGGACTGTTCAAACAATTCGTCCATGCCCTCTTTGCCCGCGCCGGAAACCGACTGATAGGTGGAGACGACAACGCGTTTGATGATCGCATGGTCGTGCAGCGGCTTCAATGCAACCACAAGTTGCGCGGTGGAACAATTCGGGTTGGCGATGATGTTCTTTTTAGAAAAACCTTCAATCGCGTCCGCGTTCACTTCCGGCACGATCAGCGGCACATCGGGGTCGGTGCGCCATGCGGAGGAATTGTCGATGACAACACAGCCGGTCGCTGCAATCTTCGGTGCCCATTCCAGCGAAATCGACCCGCCAGCAGACATGATCGCAATATCGGTCTTAGAGAAATCGAAAGTGTCGAGGGCTTTCACCTTCAGCGTCTTGTCACCGAAAGAGACTTCCGTGCCCTGGCTGCGGCGCGAGGCGAGCGCGATAACTTCGTCTGCGGGAAATCCCCGGTCGGACAGAATGTCCAGCACTTCGCGCCCGACATTGCCCGTGGCGCCGACAACTGCAATTCTATAACCCATGATGTTTTAAGCTCCTCGCTCTCCCAAGGACACAATCGCTTGTTACCTCTCCTCCCGGAGAGCTGGGAGAAGCGGTTACAAGGTGGTCTTGGTTTTGACGGCCTTTGTAAGCATGATCGGCGTTTTAGGGATTGCCATGAGAAAGTCAATGAAACTTGTGAGCCTGTTGGCGCTATGGCTAATGGGTGCCGTCAGCGCAAACGCCGCCGCACTGAGCGAAAGCGCAATCCGCGCCCAGCTTTTCGGCCTCACCCTGTCAGGCGAATATTCCAGCGGCGCACCGTGGAGCGAAGTGTTCAGAGCCGACGGCACCACGGTCTATACCGACAGTCGCGGCGAAGCGCGGGGCACGATGGAATTTCAGGGCAACCAATTGTGTTTCAAATACACATCCGGTGCCGATATGTCGGGTGGATGTTTTGAAGTGTGGAAGCGTGGGCGCAATTGCTTCGATTTCTACGGCTCCAGCGAAACCGGCACGGAAGCCAGCTATACCCAGAAGGTTCGCGGTCTTGGCTGGGACGCGCGCGGATGGAGCGAAGGCACGGCCAAGGATTGCGTGGCCGACCTGATCTCCTAGCCCCGCGCTCCGAAAATCGCGCTACCAACGCGCACGTGCGTTGCGCCGAATTCGATGGCCGTCTCAAAGTCGCCGGACATGCCCATGGACAATTTCTCAACGCCAGCCTCCCGCGCCAGCTTGCGCAGCAAGGCGAAATGCGGGCCGGGGTTTTCATCAAACGGCGGAATGCACATGAGGCCTTCAATGGCCAAGCCGTGAACCTCTTGGCAGCGTTTGACGAAATCGACGGCCTCTTTGGGCGCAATGCCTGCTTTTTGCGGCTCTTCGCCCGTGTTCACCTGCACGAACAAAAGCGGGTGTTTGCCCTGAGCTTCCATTTCTTTCGCCAGCGCCTTGGCGATTTTTTCCCGGTCAACAGTGTGAATCACATCAAACAGCGCAACCGCCTCTTTCGACTTGTTGGATTGCAGTGGCCCAATCAGATGCAATTCAATACCATCGTATTCATCACGCAGCTGAGGCCACTTGCCCTGCGCTTCCTGCACCCGGTTTTCGCCAAAAACCCGATGGCTAGCCTCCAGAACAGGCTTGATCGCCTCGCCATCGTAGGTCTTGGAAACGGCAATCAACTGCGCGTCTTTGGATTTGCGCCCGGCAGCTTTGGCCGCGGCCTCCATCTGGCTTAACACCTGCGCAAGATTGTCAGCAGCACTCATGAAAATTTCCCGTTCTGGCAAATGTTGACGTCAGCGCCTTTTTCGGGCCAAACCGCCCGCAGCACTGTCCCCTTTTTCACGAAGACCCCGAACATGGCAAGCGAGCAACACAGCGAACGCTACAACGCCAAAAGCGTTGAACGGAAATGGCAAAAAGTCTGGGACGAAAAAGAGCTGTTCAAAGCCGAGACCGCCCCCACGGGCCGCGACACCTACTACGTGCTGGAAATGTTCCCCTATCCGTCGGGCCGCATTCATATCGGCCACGTGCGCAACTATGCGATGGGTGATGTGATCGCCCGCTATAAGCGCGCCAAGGGTTTTGAGGTTCTCCACCCGATGGGCTGGGACGCGTTCGGCATGCCGGCCGAAAACGCTGCCATGAAAGGCAACACCCACCCAAAAACGTGGACCTATGCCAACATAGCGGAGATGCGCAAACAACTAAAGTCGATGGGCCTGTCGCTGGATTGGTCCCGCGAATTCGCCACCTGCGATGTGGAATACTATTCCAAGCAGCAAAAGCTATTTCTCGACTTTATGAAAGCGGGCCTCGCCTATCGCAAGAACGCACGGGTCAACTGGGATCCGGTTGACATGACGGTTTTGGCCAATGAGCAGGTGATCGACGGCAAAGGCTGGCGCTCCGGTGCTGAGGTTGAACAGCGCGAGCTGACCCAGTGGTTCTTCAAAATTTCGGACTTTTCCGACGACCTGCTGCAATCGCTGGACGGGCTGGAAGATTGGCCCGACAAGGTGAAATTGATGCAGGCCAACTGGATCGGCAAAAGCCGTGGCCTTCAGATGAAATTCGCCCTCACAGAACCCACCCACGGTTTCGATGCGCTGGAAATCTACACAACCCGCCCCGACACGCTGGCAGGCGCGAGCTTCATGGCTATCGCGCCGGAACACCCGCTGGCACTGGCTCTGGCACAAGAGAATGACGCATTGGCAAAATTCAATGCTGATGTTCGCAAAACCGGCACGTCGGCTGAGGAACTGGAAAAAGCGGAGAAGCAGGGATTCGACACCGGCCTGACGGTGAAGCACCCACTCTATGAAGACCAAACTTTGCCGATCTACGTGGCCAATTTCGTGCTGATGGATTACGGAACCGGCGCGATCTTCGCTTGCCCCGCTCACGATCAGCGCGACTTGGATTTCGCACGCAAGTATTCGCTGCCGGTCATAGATACCTTCTTCGCCATAAACGACGAAACGCCAGTCAAAGACGAAGCCTTTGTTCCCGCCAAAACCGAGAAAGTACGGTTTGTAAATCAGCCCGCCGGGGTCGAAGTCGCTACCGGCCAGGAAGCCATCGACGCAACTATCGACTGGGCCGAAAAGAACGGGCTGGGGGAAGGCCGGGAACAATTCCGGCTGCGCGATTGGGGCGTATCCCGCCAGCGCTATTGGGGTTGCCCCATTCCAGTCGTGCACTGCAAGGATTGCGGCGTAGTTCCAGAGAAAGAAGAAAACCTTCCCGTCGAACTGCCCGAAGACGTTTCCTTCGACACGCCGGGAAACCCGCTCGACCGCCACCCAACATGGCGCGATGTCCCCTGCCCCTCTTGCGGCAAACCTGCCAAGCGGGAGACGGACACGATGGACACGTTTGTCGATTCGTCGTGGTATTTCGCTCGCTTTGCCGACCCAACTGTCAGCACTCCCACCAACGTGGAAGCGGCAAACAAATGGCTACCTGTCGATCAATATATCGGCGGCATTGAACACGCGATCCTGCACCTGCTCTATTCGCGTTTTTTCGCTCGCGCTATGTCGATCACTGGCCATATGGACGTAACAGAACCGTTCAAAGGCCTCTTCACTCAAGGCATGGTGGTTCACGAAACCTATGGCGACAAAGACATGGGCTGGTTTGAACCGTCAGAACTCAGAATGGAGGACGGTGGTAACGGTCGCCGCGCCTTTCGTTTGGACAACGGTGAAGAAGTTCCCATCGGCAGCATCGAGAAAATGTCGAAGTCAAAGCGCAATGTCGTGGACCCGGAAGACATTATTGACAGCTATGGTGCCGACACCGCCCGTTGGTTTGTGCTTTCCGACAGCCCACCGGACCGTGATGTGATCTGGACAGAAGCCGGAGTCGAAGGCGCCCACCGTTTCGTCCAACGCCTGTGGCGTTTGGTGAACACGATAGCCGACACCGAAAACAAAAGCGGTGACACTCAAGCGGATCTGGCCTTGCGCAAGGCCGCCCACAAGGCGCTCGCCAATGTGGACGATATGATCCCATCCCTGCGCTACAACTCAGCGGTCGCACAAATTTACACCTTGGTTAACGCTTTGGAAGCTGCTGCCCGCGCTGGCAATGTGTCCAAACCGTGCCTTCACGAAGCCATTATCATCACATTGCAGATGATCGCACCGATGATGCCGCATCTGGCTGAGGAATGTTGGGCTACACTTGGTTTCGAAGATCTGGTCAGCGCGACGCCTTGGCCGAAAGTCGATCGAGAAATGCTGGTCGAAGACGAAATTACCTTGCCCGTGCAAATCAACGGCAAGCGCAAGGGCGAAATTTCGGTGCCCGTTGATGCCGATAAAAACTGGGTTGAAAACCATGTTCTCGCCCAAGACTTTGTGCAGAAGGCGCTTTCTGGTAAGGAACCGAAAAAGCTGGTCGTTGTGCCCGGGAGAATTGTCAATGTGGTCATCTAGACCCGCCTCAGCCTGCGCACGCAGATGGATTTCAGCCAGTGTGCTATCCCTCGCTGCTTTGACCGCACTTTCGGGCTGCACCGTCGAACCGCTCAACGCACGAACAACGCCAGCTGCTGCCAAATCCGATGCAGAAGTAAGTTCTGTTCGTCAGGCTTTGCGTGCAACTGAAGTATCTGCTGCCAGAGAACGGGTTGAACAACAGGTTCGCAACGCGCTCCTGTTTTCAATGAATGGTGGCAACCCGATTGAACCCAGTCTCTACCGCGTGCAACTGGCCGTCCGCTCCGCCGATTCCGGCGTTGCTGTGGAAGCTGGAGTAGCTGCCGCAACCGCAGCGCAAGTCTCAGTGATCGTGAGCTATACGATCACTGAAAAATCTACCAACCGCACCCTGGCTTCCGGCACGCGAACAGCATTGTCAGCTTACAACCGCACGCCGCAAAAGTTCGCCAATCAACGCGCCGCCCGTGACGCAGAAAACAGGGCCGCCAAAGACGTGGCCGAACAAATTCGTCTAGTGGTAGCTCAAACCGTAGCTGGAAACTAAACGACCGTGGCCGAGGTTAAGGCCCATGCCGTTGATGGCTATCTCAAGCGGCCAGATCCAGCACATAGTGTCTTTCTCATTTACGGGCCGGATGCCGGACTTGTGTCTGAACGTGCCAAAATACTGGCTCGGTCAAGCGGTGCCGATCTCAACGATCCATTTGCGACTGTTCAGCTGGATGCGGAAGACGCAGCCAGCGATCAGAACCGTGTAGCAGATGAAGCGCACACAGTTTCCATGTTCGGCGGCAAACGACTGGTCTGGATCAAGGGTTCTACTCAAAAGAACCTGCCAGCTGCCATCCAACCCGTGCTCGACACCCCCCCACAAGATGCCTTCGTGATCGTTGAAGCAGGTGATCTCAAAAAGACCGCCCCTTTGCGCACACGGGTTGAAAAAGCCAAGGGCGCTGTGGCGCTTCCCTGTTACGCAGATCAGGCAAAAGCCCTGGACGCAATGATTGATGAAGAATTGCGCGCGGCCAACCTTACGATAGCAAACGATACCCGCCAGATGCTTAAAGGTCTGCTCGGAGAAGACCGAATGGCGTCGCGCAGCGAGGTGAAGAAATTGTGTCTTTATTGCTGTGGCCAGGAAACGATATCGCCAGATGATATTCTGGCCATAGTGGGCGATGCTTCGGCACTTGCCGTGGACACCGTGATCGATGCAGCAGCCACCGGCGACATCTCTACGATGGAGCACACTTACAAACGTTTATTGACTCGCGGCACGTCTGAAATCCAGATCGTTCTGGGTCTGCAGCGTTATTTTCAATTGCTGCATCAGGCTCGCGCTGGAATGGAATCCACAGGATCACAAGCTGCCAATGCCATTGCCCGGATGCGCCCACCAGTAAATTTTCAGCGCAAAGACAAGGTCACACGAGCATTGAGCGGGTGGACGTTGCCAGCGCTCAGCCGGGCTTTAAAACGTATCGACGATGTATCGTTGGAAGCCCGCGCTAATGCGAGCCTCGCACCAGCACTCGTATCAACCACATTGTTGGCTATTGCTCTTGAAGCGCGTCACTTGCGGATAAGATAAAGCTATTTTTTCAGTCGTTCCGCAAGCGAATCGAGTTGTTCAAGGCTTTTGTAGTCAATCATCAAGCGTCCCTTACCATTTGGGCGATGGGTAATCGATACTTTCATGCCAAGAGCATCAGATATTGAAGACTCTAGAGCCCTTGTGTCAGCATCTTTGACGGGCTTTGGCTTTTGTTTCGAGTCCGAATCGATATCACCTCTCGCTGCAAGCATTTCAGTTTCACGGACTGATAGCCCCTCAGCCACCACACGTTTCGCCAATGATTCAGGATTATCAAGTGTGATGAGTGCCCTTGCATGCCCAGAGGAGAGCGAGCCTTCTGACAACATGGATCGTACATTCACCGGCAATTTCAAAAGACGCAGCGTATTCGCCACGTGGCTACGGCTTTTTCCGATGACCTTTCCAAGATCCGCCTGCTTATATTTATGGTCATCAATAAGTTGCTGATATCCCAAAGCTTCTTCAATCGGATTGAGATCAGAACGTTGCACATTTTCGATAATGGCAAGCTCCAACGCCTCTCGATCATCAACATCGCGAATGACGACAGGAACTTCATGCAAGCCAGCTTTTTGCGCAGCACGCCACCGTCTTTCACCGGCAATCACTTCATATCTGTTTTGACCTTTTGGACGCACCAAGATCGGTTGGACAATCCCGTGCTCAGCGATTGAATTGGCTAGTTCCTCCAATTCGCTAACCCGAAACTGCCGTCGCGGGTTGTTGGCGTTGTTCGTTACCTGTTCGATGGGAACGCTTCTGTCATATTTGACCAGTGCAGAAAGATCAGGATCGTCTACAGCAACCGCTGGTGGCGCAGGGCTTCTGTCCATGTCTCCAATCAACGCTGCCAATCCTTTACCCAACCGTTTATTGCTCGCATCTTTTGCCATATTGATAGTGTGCCTTCTAATTTGGTGAGCGCTGAAGCGCTTTTTCGCGTTGAATCAGCTCGGACGCCAACTTCAGATAAGCCTGAGATCCTGCGCAATTGATATCATATAACAAGACCGGTTTGCCAAACGATGGAGCTTCAGAAATCCGGACATTGCGGGGTATGATCGTCTCATAGACGAGTTCGCCCAAGGTCTCTCGAACATCGGAAACAACCTGCTCGGACAGGTTGTTTCGCTTGTCATACATGGTCATCACGATGCCTTGAACGGTCAACCGATTGTTTATACTAGCCCGAACCTGCTCTAAAGTTTGTAGCAATTGGCTAAGACCCTCTAGTGCGAAAAATTCGGTCTGCAAGGGCACGATCACGGAATCTGCAGCAGCCAGCGCATTCAGCGTCAGCAAATTGAGCGAAGGGGGGCAATCAATCATAATGTAGCTATAATCAGGCTCACGGCCTAAATGTGCAGCGATGGCTTTCTTTAAGCGAAAATTACGATCCTCAACATGAGAAACCTCAGTCTCCAACCCCAGCAGATCTAGAGTTGAGGGAGCAACGGATAAGCGAGGCACAGCCGTAGGAATGCTGATATCCTTCAGCGACGCCCCATCGCGCAACAAATCATACGTCGAAAGCTCACGGTCCTCTGCATCTATGCCCAGCCCGGTTGACGCATTTCCCTGTGGATCAAGGTCAACGACCAAAACCTCTTCACCGATAGCGGCCAATGCGGTCGACAGATTAATAGCTGTTGTTGTCTTGCCTACCCCTCCCTTTTGGTTGGCAAGCGCAATCACTCGGGGACGGATATCGGCGTTAATGCTCATAAAATGTCTCTGATGCCCGTGGGCTGTAAAGGCTCTGTCTACCCAATGCGTCGGACATTTGAAACCGTAAGAAGCACAGAACCGTCACCCAAAACACTGTTTTTGAGTTCAATGTTGAAATCAAAAACCTCACTAGCAAGTGCAATTTCCGCTTCGTGCCCCCGACCCTTAGCAAAAACACCAACGCAGCCATCAACCAAGAGGCCATCCGTAAGATGCAACAAATCGACGAGGGGACCAAGCGCACGAGCGCTCACCGCATCAGGTTTTTGCGCTGACCTTAATACGTTTTCGATACGATCTCCGTGGACTTGAACATCAACAGAGCCACCTCTTAGACCGACCTCTCGAACAACCGCAGACATAAACGCACACTTCTTGCCGACACTTTCAATCAAATGAACAGTGCCCTCGCCCGCTTCTGAAAGCAAAATTGCCGTCACCAGACCTGGAAACCCCGCACCCGAACCAATGTCAATCCAGGTTTTGGCCGCGGACGCGGCGGCAAGCGTTTGAACCGAATCAAGTATATGACGAGACCAGACATCATCCATTGTCGATGGTGCGACGAGATTAATTCGCCTTTGCCACTGCTCCAACAGCCCAACATACGTTTCAAGACGTTGCTGTGTTTCACGTGAAACAGGCCATAGGGACGAAATTTGACTGGCAACCGCCTTGGGGCACTCAGCCAAGGAAACGCTCCTCAGCGGCTGTCTCAGAGGCTTTTGCGGCGTGTTTCTTCACGTGGGCCAAAACCAAAGTTAGTGCGGCAGGTGTAATGCCGTCAATTCGAGCGGCTTGACCGATATTGCCTGGTCGAACCTGCTCCAACTTGAACTTAAGTTCGTTTGACAGACCTGCAATATTGGAAAACAAAAAGTCGTCAGGAATGGTCCGTGCCTCATCTTTCAGGACGACATCGATATCGGCCTGTTGTCTCTCAAGATACACCGCATATGACGCGTCGATTTTAATCTGTTTGGCTATTTTGTCATCAATCGGTCCCAATTCTGACCAAATGGCCCGAACATCATCAAATCCGATCTCCGAATAGCTCATCAGATCGTAGGCACTTCGGCGTACACCGTCCTGAGTTATGTTAAGCCCGTGTTTTCTTGCTTCATTGGGTGATAACATGAGGCTTTGACACAAATCTTTGGCTTCTTGAAGCGCAACGGCCTTATTGGCATAGGCATCTGACCTCTCACTGCCAACGCAGCCGATATTCAAACCAATTGGCGTTAGCCTCTGGTCCGCATTATCAGCCCTTAGACTCAAACGGTATTCAGCCCTTGATGTAAACATTCGGTAGGGTTCGCTGACCCCCCGGCTCACCAAATCATCAATCATCACGCCAATGTAGGAATTCGTCCGGCTGAAATGGAGAGGCTCACCACCACTTGCCTTGAGCGCGGCGTTCAAACCTGCCACCAAACCCTGAGCGCCCGCCTCTTCATAACCCGTGGTTCCATTGATTTGACCTGCAAGATAGAACCCTTTGACAACCCGCGTTTCAAGAGTGGGTCGCAGGGCCCGGGGGTCAACATAGTCGTATTCAATGGCGTAGCCAGGCTGCAGAATAATCGCCTTTTCGAGACCTTCAATGGTCGCGATAAATTCTGCCTGCACATCTTCCGGCAAAGATGTCGAGATTCCATTGGGATAAACTGTCGGATCATCCAATCCTTCAGGTTCCAGAAAAATTTGGTGACTGTCTTTCTCCGCAAATTTGACAATCTTGTCTTCCACAGAAGGGCAATAACGCGGACCAACGCCCGCAATTTGCCCAGAATACATCGCCGATTGGTGAACATTGGCAGCAATAATTTTATGCGTCTTCGCATTTGTTCGCGTGATGCCGCACTCAATCTGTGGAACGCGTATCGCATCGGTAAGGGTCGAAAATGGAATGGGTGGATCATCGGCAGGTTGCATCTCCAATCGATCCCAGTCGATTGTTCGGCCATCAAGACGGGCAGGGGTGCCGGTCTTCAGACGTCCAAGAGGCAGTTTCAAAAGCCTAAGAGCTTCGGCCATCGCGTCTGATGGCTTTTCTCCCATACGGCCAGCAGGAATTTTCTTCTCTCCGATATGAATCAGTCCACCAAGGAAGGTCCCGGTCGTCAAAACCAGCGCTGGCGCAAACAGTTGACGGCCATCCGATAAAACAAGCCCCTGCATCGCAGATTTTTCAATAAGAAGGTTCGCAGCTTCTCCCTCAATGACGACCAGGTTTGGCTGGGCTTCAATCTCTTCTTGCATGGCCTTCAGGTAGAGCCTTCTGTCCGCCTGCGCTCGTGGGCCACGCACAGCTGGACCCCTTCTGCGGTTCAGCATTCGAAACTGAATTCCGGACCGGTCAGCAACACGGGCCATCAGTCCATCAAGAGCGTCAATCTCGCGTACCAGATGGCCCTTACCCAAACCACCAATGGCAGGATTACACGACAGGGTTCCTATTGTCTGGAATGAGTGGGTCACCAGAGCGGTGCGTGCACCCAGTCGAGCGCTGGCCGCGGCAGCTTCCGTGCCCGCATGACCACCACCAACCACGATCACATCAAATTTGTGTTCTTGCGCCATCGCGCTGCTGTTCCAGATCTTTTCTATGTTACGTCGGTCTCTTTGACTCGTTTCAAAGCGTCCGTCAAAGGGTGATCAAGCCGCAGTTCATTTCACGTGAAACAAATGACTGGCTGTATAGTGTTTCACGTGAATCATTTACCGACACAAAATTCTGAAAAAATAACATCCAGTAGGTCCTCAACATCAATACGGCCTGTCAAGCGACCCAAATGGTCTCCGGCTTGTCGAAGATGTTCAGAGCGCAATTCCAAATCAAGTTTAGATTGGATGCTCAACCGTAAGCAATTGCTGCATTCATTTAGAGCAAATCGATGCCGTTGACGAGATAATGCAGCTGATTCGCCATGTCCCAACCGTTTATCAATGCGATCTTCAAGTTCCCGCAGAAAAACATCCAAACCGTTCGTGTAAACCGTCGAGACTACTATTTCACACTGGCTCGTGGCTAAATCAGCTTTGGTTCCGATGGTAAGAAGCTGCTCATTTGGTATTTCGCGCAACTTTACTGGAAGGTCAGCGGGAGCATCGCTGGGGGAAAGCCACACGACCAAATCAGCATGACGTGCAGCTTGTACCGCACGCTTGATTCCCTCACGTTCAATCTCATCATCTGTTTGTCGCAAACCCGCAGTGTCGGTAATCACCACGAGGTGCTCACCAATACGCATAGAAATTTCAATTGTATCACGGGTTGTTCCAGCTTGCGGCGTTACGATGGCCACATCACGCCTTGCTAATGCGTTCAAAAGACTGGACTTGCCCGCATTGGGCGGGCCGAGAAGCGCAATCGAGAACCCTTCTCTGATCAATTCTCCGCGTCTTCCATCATCCAGGTGATCGCTTATTTGATTTATGAGGGTCAACACGCCAGACCAAACCTGATCACTTACGCTACCGGGCACATCATCTTCATCCGCAAAGTCCAACTCCGCCTCGATCAAAGCGCGTGCCTGGATAATATCGGACCGCCACCCCTCATAGAGCGCCCTAAGAACTCCTTGAGATTGGGAAAGTGCTTGTCGGCGCTGTCCTTCGGTCTGTGCGGCGATAAGATCAGACAGGCCTTCAAGCTCGGTCAAATCCATTCTATTGTTTTCAAACGCTCGGCGGGAAAATTCACCAGCTTCCGCAACGCGCAGACCTTCTATTGAAGCCAAAGCGGTCAATATGGCTTCTACTGAAGCCTTGCCACCGTGTCCTTGCAGCTCAAGCACGTCCTCACCTGTAAAGCTGTTCGGACCGGGAAAATAGATCGAGAGGCCCTCATCAAGAAGATCGCCAGTGGAAGGATGCCGGAACCGAGAAAACGTAGCTTTACGCGGTGGAGGCAAGCAACCCAGTATTTTTTCCGCTGTATCTGCTACAGCCGGCCCTGAAACGCGAATAATTGCTACGCCACTGGGAAGTGAACCGCTGGAAAGGGCAAAGATGGTCTTCTCGTGCATTCCTTATCCCTCAATAGGAAGACACCAAAAGAACATGAGATTATTTCGTAGCCGAATCAAAGTGAATCAAAGAACGAGCATTTGATCAAATCAGGTGTTCATCGAATCGAAAAATTCTGCGTTGTTTTTTGTTTGCTTCAGTTTATCGATCAAGAATTCGATGGCGTCCGTGTTGCCCATTGAGGACAAAATACGGCGCAGTACGAAGATTTTCTGCAAGTCTTCTTTCGGCACCAGCAAGTCTTCCTTACGTGTGCCAGATTTAAGGATATCCATCGCAGGATAAGTGCGTTTGTCAGCAACCTTACGATCCAGCACAATTTCTGAGTTACCTGTGCCTTTGAATTCTTCAAAGATCACTTCGTCCATACGGCTGCCTGTATCAATCAGAGCAGTCGCAATAATCGTCAGAGAACCGCCTTCCTCAATGTTACGAGCGGCACCAAAGAAACGTTTAGGGCGCTGCAGGGCATTGGCGTCTACACCACCCGTCAGAACCTTACCCGATGATGGAACGGTCGTGTTGTAAGCCCGGCCAAGACGTGTAATCGAATCGAGAAGGATCACCACATCGCGACCATGCTCAACGAGCCTTTTCGCTTTTTCGATAACCATTTCAGTAACTTGAACGTGTCGCGTTGCCGGTTCATCGAAGGTTGAAGCAATCACTTCTCCCTTTACCGTCCGCGACATGTCTGTCACTTCTTCCGGTCGTTCATCGATCAACAAGACGATCAAATACGCTTCTGGATGGTTGGCTGTAATGGATTTTGCAACATTTTGGAGAAGCACCGTTTTACCAGTGCGCGGCGGCGCCGTTATCAGAGCACGTTGGCCCTTGCCCAGCGGTGCAACCAGATCAATAACACGCGCTGACAAGTCTTTTGCTTCTGGGTCATCGATTTCCATGTGAAACCGTTCTTCCGGGTAAAGCGGCGTCAGGTTATCAAAATGGATCTTATGCTTGATTGTCTCTGGATCATCGAAATTGATCGTATTGACCTGCAAGAGTGCGAAATAACGCTCGCCGTCTTTTGGAGACCGGATTGGTCCCTCAACCGTATCACCCGTGCGAAGCGAAAATTTCCGCAACTGAGAGGGTGAGATGTAAATATCATCGGGGCCCGGTAGATAGTTGGCGCTTGGTGAACGCAAGAACGCAAAGCCATCTTGCAGCACTTCCACGACACCCTGACCGATAATTTCTACATCGCGCTCGGCCAGCTGTTTGAGAATCGCAAACATCAACTCCTGCTTGCGCAGTGTGCTGGCATTTTCCACTTCCAGCTCTTCAGCAAAAGAAATGAGATCTGTCGGCGACTTCGCCTTCAGATCGTGAAGTTTCATCTGGTCCATAAAGTGATTTCCATGAAGCGTGCGGACCGTCAGCCCGACTTTAAGTTGAGGAGGATTCGGTTCCGAGGCGGACGCCAAAGACCATCATGCGAATGAGAAGGTTTCCAACAAAGCAGACGTTTGGGGCATCGGTTTGGCAAAGCCAAGCTGCAAGGCAGGACCCGCAAGCGGGCAACAGCGTATCCGAGGTTGATAGGGCCCTATTAGACCCGAATCATCCCATTCGCAAGCAAAATCAGAATGGTTTGACGACCACCAAAATAACGATGACGATCAACAACACGGTCGGGACTTCATTCGCGATCCGAAAAAAGCGCTGCGGCTTTTCGTTTCGATCTTCTGCAAAGGCCTTCATCCAGCCCACAGAGATGAAATGGAAGACCGTCAGAACCAAGACGAGCGCCAGTTTGATAATGAACCACGGTTCGGCCCAAACATTGTAAAGCGCGGCTATCCAGATGCCGAACACCCAGGTGGCAATCATGGCGGGTGTCATAATCGCCTTCATCAAGCGTCGTTCCATGACCTTGAACGTTTCCGATGTCTCCGGGGTAACACCTTCGGCCGCATGATAAACGAAAAGGCGTGGCAAATAGAGAAAGCCGACCATCCAGGCGATCATGGCAATAACGTGCAGAGATTTGACCCACAGATCCATCAATTCTTCCCCTTAACATACCATCCGAACACGGTCGATCATCTGCTGAACGTGCGGTATAGGTGTTTCAGGCGTGATGCCATGACCGAGATTGAACACCAATGGTCCGTTATTGAGATGTTCAATTATGTTATCAACGGCGGTGTCCAAAGATGTACCGCCAGCGATCAACCGCTTAGGGTCCAAATTACCTTGAATTGGCACCTCCTTTTGCAAATCTTGCGCAAAAGCCATCGGCAGACACCAATCAATCCCAATCATATCCACACCCGTAGCAGCAGCATATCCCTTGTAGAATGCACCCACTCCTTTAGGGAAACCGATGATTTTGGCATCGGGAATTTGCGCCCGAACGTTGGCTACCACGCGTTTGACAGGCTCCACACACCAGCGGGTAAATTGATCTTCGTCCAGAACTGACGCCCAGGAATCAAATATTTGCACCGCATCAGCGCCAGCTTTCAACTGAGCGATCAGATAGGAAGATGAAGCATCAACCAGCACATCGATTAAAGTCTGAAAATCGTCGGGCTGTGTAAGCGCGAACTGTCGGGCCGGCCCCTGATCTGGCGTGCCATGGCCAGCGATCATATAGGTTGCCACTGTCCAAGGCGCTCCGCAGAACCCTAACAACGTTGTCTGTTCCGGCAGTTCATTGCTCAACCGATCAACAGTCTCCAAAACCGGTGCGAGATATTCAACCACTTTGCTCGCATCCAGTTTGGCAATCGCCGCGGCATCAACCGGCTTCAGGATTGGTCCACGGCCTTCTTCAAAGCGCAGATCAACGCCTAGCGCATCAGGAATAACCAAAATATCAGAAAACAGAATTGCCGCATCAAAGCCAAACCGTCGGATCGGCTGCAAGGTCACTTCGGTCGCCAGTGGTGGATTGTAGCAAAGATCGAGAAAGCTCCCAGCCTCTTTGCGGGTGGCTTTGTATTCGGGCAGATACCTACCGGCCTGACGCATCATCCATATCGGTGGGGGTGTTAGACTTTCTCCAGCTATTACACGCATCACTGATTTGTCTTCACGTTTCATAGGCATCCCGTGCTGGTCCTGTCGTCTCTTTTTGTCACCTTTGCACAGTGCCTTCCAAAAAGGGTTTGTGTCTGTGTGATTATTGATTCTGTTTAGACTCGGTGGATTATGGGGATTGAATCTTATCCACACACAACACTGCCAAAGCCTCGGTTGTCCGAACTTGTAGACAAGTTTTCCGTCTGTGGAAATGGACAGTGGGAAAAAGAGATTCGCTATTCTGAATCAATTGGTTCCCAACTGAATTCAAGCCAGCAACCTGTTTGCAACGTATGAATAAGTTTCCATAAAGGTGAATAAACCGTTAACTCACAAACCCAACTGAAACCTGTCCCTCCCTTTCCGCATGTGGATGGATTTTGCTCCAGTGGGCATCAAAACCAGCCGCTGCCCGATTCATCGTTTTTGTCCACATTGATTCACAAATGCGAAATGTGTCGATTACCCGCGTGAGCTGAAAGGAAACTCCCATGGCCGTTCGATCCTGGCTTCAAAAAGCCCGAGAAAAGGTCTCGAAAAAGAGCTTCTTTCATCTCCACATGATCTCCGATTCTACCGGAGAAACATTAACCACAGTAGGGCGAGCGGCCGCAGCGCAATACACCAATTGGCGTGCCATCGAGCATATTTCACCGATGGTTCGCGATGAGGAAGCGCTGAAAACGGCGCTCAAGAAAATCGAGGATGCTCCCGGTATTGTCCTCTACACACTGGTCAACGAGGCTCACAGCGAATTTCTTCAAGCACGCTGTCGGGCATTGGAGGCACCTGCGATCAATGTTTTGGATCCCCTGACGCAAGTCTTCGATTCTCATCTAGGGGAGAAAATGTCCGGACAGGTGGGGGCGCAGCACGCACTGGATGAGGATTATTTTGGCCGCCTGGAAGCGTTGCGTTTTGCGATGAACCATGATGACGGCAACCTTCCTGATGATATTGAGGAAATCGATGTGATTCTGATCGGCATCAGCAGAACATCGAAAACACCCACCAGCATCTATCTAGCCCAACGGGGTTTGAAGGTGTGCAACATCCCGTTGGTTCCAGGCAATGATCTGCCGGACAATGTCATCAACTCTAAAAAGCCACTGATTGTTGCACTTATCGCCTCAACAGAGCGGATTCTTCAGGTGCGCGAAAACCGTCTTCTGGCTTTCGAGCGCGATATGACCGACGACGCCTATATTGACCGCGCTTCAATCCAGGAGGAACTCGTGTGGACACGGCAATTGTGCCAGGACAATTCCTGGCCGATGATTGATGTCTCCAAACGTTCTGTTGAGGAGACGGCGGCTGCTATTCTTGCCTTGATGCAAAACGATTCCTAAACCCACCCTCATCGCCCAATCTTGATCGCCTTGAAGCGGAGTTCGACACCATGACGGATCAAAAACGCATCGTTCTCGCGTCTGGAAGCACGTTCAGGGCTGATATTTTGCGCAATGCTGGGCTGACGATAGAGCAAATACCATCGACGCTGGACGAGCGGGCGCTTGAGGCGCCACTGGCGCAAGCCGATGTTCTGCCGGAAGACCGCGCGGAAATTCTAGCTGAAGCGAAGGCGGGGCAGGTTTCACAAGCACAAATTGGCGCATGGGTAATCGGCTGCGATCAGATCCTGTCCTTCGAAGGGGAAGTGCTCCACAAACCGAAAGACATGGACGAAGCGCGACGACGTCTTATCGCGCTATCGGGAAAAACCCATATGCTTCATTCTGCTGTAGTGTTGGCTAAAGACGGCCAAACGGTTTGGCGGCATGTGGAACCTTGCAAAATGGTGATGCGTGAATTCGATCCCGGTTTCGTAGGGCGGCATTTGGCAAGCACCGGCGATGCTGTTTTGTCATCCGTTGGTGCATATCAAATTGAGGGGCCGGGCGCGCAATTGTTCCAATCTATTGGTGGCGATCTGTTCTCCATTATGGGTCTTCCCTTGCTTCCGCTGCTGAACGCTTTGCGCAAGGAAAACGTGATTGATGGCTGACGCCGCGCACCCCAAAAAGGCGTTCGTTGCCGGTTGGCCGATCAAGCATTCGCGCTCGCCGTTGGTGCACACCCACTGGCTGCGCCTGCATGGTATTGATGGTTCCTATGAAAAAATCGCCGTGGAACCGGAAAACTTCACGGCGTTTCTCGATGCAATGGCTGACAAGGGTTTTGTCGGTGGCAACATTACAATCCCACATAAAGAGACGGCTCATGATCATGTTGTTTGGCGCGATGAAGCGGCGGAACGCTTAGGTGCGGTAAACACGGTTTGGTTAAAAGGCACGACGCTTTGGGGCGCCAACACGGACGGCATCGGCTTTGCAAGAAATCTCGACGACCAGGCGCCCGGTTGGTCTAACGATGCGTCTGAGAGAACAGTCCTGGTGCTTGGCGCAGGTGGCGCATCACGGGCGATCATAGATGTATTGGTTCAGGCTAGGTTCAAACGCATCGTCATCGCTAACCGAACACTCGCGCGGGCTGAATCGCTTGTCGGACAATTCGGTGAAAGCTGTGTTGCTGTGGAACTAAAAGAGGCATCTTTTCATGCCTCGCAGGCTGATCTCATCATCAACACAACATCTCTTGGCATGGATAATGACGATCAACGGCCTCTGGAATTCGCCAATGTAAAAGACAAAGTGATCGTTACCGATATCGTTTACACCCCATTGATCACCCCCTTTCTGCGTGAGGCGCAAAGGCACGGGCTGAAAATTGTCGATGGCTTGGGCATGTTATTGCACCAAGCCGTTCCGGGTTTCGAACAATGGTTCGGGGTGCGGCCATCGGTGTCTAAAGCGCTGCGAGCCATGATTGAGCGCGATTTGGGTGAGCGCATGCAACCATTGCTTTTGGGGCTTACTGGTTCCATCGGCATGGGCAAATCAACCACGGCTCAGATGTTTCGCGATGCTGGCGTTCCCGTCTTTGATTCTGACGCCACCGTTCATGCGCTTTATGAAGGTGAAGCGGTGCCACTTATTGAAGAGGCGTTTCCTGGCACAACGAAGAATGGCACCGTTGATCGGGCGCTTTTGAGCAGCCATGTCATCGGCAAAGAAGACGCGATGAAGAAACTGGAAGCCATTGTGCATCCGCTCGTTCACCGCGAAGAAATGGCATTTCGCGAACGGATCGGGCAGGAAGGTCACGCTATTGCCATCATGGATGCACCACTTTTGTTCGAGCGCAACAATGCCGACAAGGTGGATGCCATTATCGTGGTTTCCGCTCCACCCGAAGTTCAGCGGGAGCGGGTGCTGACCCGTCCCGGAATGAACGAGGAAAAATTCGAGGCCATTCTGGCGCGGCAAGTGCCCGATGTTGAAAAACGCGCCCGCGCAGATCACATCATCGATTCTTCTCTGGGTCTAGACGCCGCCCGCGAAGCGGTGGCACAGCTCCTTCACATCTACACTCCTTTGGAGATCGACGATCATGCGTGAAATCATATTCGATACGGAAACAACCGGCCTAAATGCGCGGGAAGGGGACCGAATCATCGAAATCGGTGCTGTCGAGCTGATCAACCGTTTCCCAACGGGAAAAACGTTTCACATTTATCTCAATCCGGGCGATCGGGAGGTTCACCCCGATGCAAAGGCTGTTCACGGAATTTCCAACGAAGACCTCAAGGATAAGCCGTTCTTTGAAAATGTGATCGATGAGTTCATGGATTTCTTCGGCGAAGGTGCGCTGGTCGCGCATAATGCGAAATTTGACATGGGCTTTTTCAACGCCGAAATGACCCGCGCCGGGCTTACTCCTTTCGACCCTGCGCGTGTGATCGACACGCTGGAAATCGCAAGACGAAAATTTCCCGGTGCACGCGCTTCGCTTGATGCTCTGTGTTCACGCTTCGGTATTTCCAATGCACACCGCACGTTGCATGGCGCACTGCTCGATTCTGAACTTCTGGCCGAAGTTTATCTCGAACTCACCGGGGGCCGTCAGGCTGGCCTTGGCTTTGACGATGGCGAGGAACAATCGGCCAATGCCCGCGTTTCACCCGGTTCCTACGCACCACAAAAGCAGCGGCCAGGAAAATTGCCGCCACGCATAAGCCGCCAGGAACTTCAGGCTCACGCGGAATTTGTCGAGAAAATGGGTGAAGCGGCACTTTGGAAAAAGTGGATTTCCAAGAAAGCTTCTTGAGACGACTAAACCGAAGCTGTGGGGAGCCAAAGTCGGAACTGCGCGCCCGGCATATCATTGTCCAGCAGTTCAATTGTGCCGCCATGGTTCCAAACCAGCTCAGCCGCAATCGCTAGTCCCAGGCCCGTCCCACCGGCGCGGGTGGATTTGGCGAAGGCCGAAAACAACTTGTCCCGAGCATCTGTCTCAAAGCCGGGGCCAGTGTCTGAAACTAGAATTTCCACACCGCTGTCACGGCTATTGGCTTCAACAGTCAGCCTGCGCACAACATTGGCATCGTTCATCGCAGTCATCACCTGCACTGAGTTCCTGCAAAGATTAAGCGCTACTCGGAAGAACTGATCGGCATCGGCCTCAATCTCAAGATCGGGTGCAACCTTGTTGTTCCATTCCACATCGCTTTCCATATCGAGCGACAGAACTTGAGCAACCTCTTCCATCAAGCGATGCAGCTTTAAGATGGCGCGTTTCGGTTCCCCTTCGCCTGCCTTGCCGTATTCCAGAACGGAACGGGTGTAATCCACCGCACGATCAATCGTCCGCACCAAACGCGGCGCAAGACGCTGCACGGTTGGGTCTTCAAGGCTGGTAAGCCGATCGGAGAACAGCGACGCCGAAGCCAAAATATTGCGCAGATCGTGGTTGATTTTGGAGACAGCCAAGCCGAGGTCTGCCAAACGCCGTTGCTGGTTCATCTGTCCGCGAACCTGCTTTTGCATCGCGCTCAATTGTTCTTCCGCCACCCCTATCTCGTCACGCCTGCCTGTGGGTTTGATCACTAAGTCGCCGTCTTGTGGATCCCGGGCGAAGGCCAACATGCGACTCGTCATGGATTGTAGTGGCCGGATCAGGAATGAACGCAAAGTAAGGAAGACGAGTCCAGCGGTCAGAAACGCAAGCGATAGCGAGATCAGTAAAACATTGCGGGCATAGCCCAACATGGCTTCTCGCATCGGTTCGTCCGACATGACCATTTCAAGCTGTCCCGGACTTTGCGCCATCGGTCCATAAACCCGGATCGTGCGATCGCCGCCAAAAATCAATGTATCGAGCGCATCGCGGATGGAGTAAATTGCCTGAAGCCGCCCTGGATCTGTGACCATGATCTGGTCGTCAATCGACACAGGCATATCGCGTCTGGCCAGAATTTCCCGCGCACCGTCGCGCTCAAAGACAATGAGATCGGTCTGCGTCAGATCGAGAAGTTTCATACGCAATGCTTCGGAAGACTGGCTGTCGGGCAATTCGCGCAGCGAAAGGCTTGCCACCTCGCCCGTCGTAAACTGGCGCTTTAGCCAGGTCAGGCGATAGTTCGCGACCGAAGGCACAAAGATCAAAACTTCGGCCAGCATGATGAACAGCGCGGTGATCATAAGCAGTTTGCCTGACAGGCCGTCCGGCAGAAAAAATCGCGTCAGGAAACCGCGTTTGCCACGCGATTGCGCCTGCATAGGGGTCGATGTTTCCTTGCTGATCGGGGTTTGATCCATTGTTCGGCTGCGCGGGTTGCGTTCTCCTGATGAGCTCTTCTGAAAGCGGTTTAAAAGGAGGTTGCCACAACCCGGCAGTGAAACAAGGTGATGATGTCAGGACGTCTACTTAGGTGCCAAAACCATCATCATCTGGCGGCCTTCCAGTTTCGGTTCGGCCTCCACTTTGGCGATTTCGTCGGTGTCTTCCTTGACCTTCTTCAAAAGGTCCATGCCGAGGTTCATGTGAGCCATTTCACGGCCACGGAAGCGCAGTGTGACCTTTACCTTGTCACCATCCTCGAAAAATCTGCGAACAGCCCGCATCTTGACCTCATAATCGTGGGTGTCGATGTTAGGGCGCATCTTGATCTCTTTGACCTCGATGACTTTCTGCTTTTTGCGGGCTTCGGCAGCTTTTTTCTGAGCGGCGTACTTGTATTTCCCGAAGTCCAGGATTTTGCAAATGGGGGGGCGGTTGGTTGGAGAGATCTCGACCAAATCAAGGCCGGCTTCCTCTGCCATTTCCAAGGCTCTTTCAAGCGGAACGGAACCGTGGTTGGTGCCCTCAGCGTCAATCAATTGAACTTCGGGGGCGATGATATCTTTGTTAGCCCGTGGGCCTGATCTTTGTGGCTGGGCAGCTCTGTGTGGACGGCGAATCGTGGTGATCCTTTTTTCTGTTTCGTTTTAGGCGGTTCAATGCATCAAGCGACACGAAGACTTCGTAGCAGAATTCGTAACGCTTGGCGAGATCATGCATTGCGCCATGGTTCACGCCGTATCAAGCAATTTCTCGTAAATGCCAAGCGTTTCACGGCACATGCGTTCCAATGAGAAGTTGGCCACGACATAGTTTCGTGCATTGCGTCCTACACGTTGCCGCTCCGCGTCATCCATATCAAGCAGCGCTTGCAGAGCTTGCGCCATCGCGTCCGCATCGCCCGCCAGCACTTTCCAGCCCGTTCGTTCGCTTTCATCTACGGCGGGTGGACACAGCACTGTCTCTACCACAGCGCCAATATCGGTAACGATCAACGGCTTTTCAAAAGCGCTTGCTTCCACCGCTGCCCGTCCGAAGGCTTCCGCATCGATTGAGGCGACAATCACCACATCGGCCAACGCCATGGCCGCCGCTGGATCATCGCAATGGCCGGGCATTGATAAGTTTGCGGCAATACCATGCGCTTCTACTGAGCTTTTCAGCGAGGCTACATAGTCTTCCCGTCCTTGTGGATCACCAGCCAATACGAACCGTGTTTGTGGATAGTGCGGTGCGATTTTGGCCGCACAATCGATCACGACCCGTTGGCCCTTCCATTCCGTGAGCCGCGCTAATTGGAGAACCACGAAGTCATCGACTTTCAGACCCCAATCGTTGCGCAGCTTGGCCAAGCGCTCGGCATCAATTGTGTCCGTGTTGAAGTCTTCAAAGTTTGTTCCCCGATAGACGGTCTGTATCCGTCCATCGGCCCAAGGGTTGCGCGAACGAATGAGATCCGCGGTCCAGTTCGAGTTGGCGATCACAACATCAGCCCGTGCCATGACCGAGTTATAATAGGCTTTGACAGCATTCGATTGCGAATAGGCACCGTGATAGGTGGTCACGAAAGGGATCTTTTTGGCCCACGCGGCCCAAAGGCAAGACCAGGCAGGACTGCGCGACCGCGCATGGATGAGATCAACGTTTTTCTCTGTGATGAGCTTTTTCAAGCGTTGCGCGTTGCGCCAAATCGTCAACGGATTTTTGGAATCCACTGGCATCTGTATGTGGACTGCGCCATGCGCCTCCACTTCTGGCACCATGCGCCCACCGCTGCTCGCGATAATCGAGCGCCAGCCGCGGTCTACTATCGTTTGGCTGATGTCGATCGCGGTGCGTTCGGCTCCGCCGGTGTGCAGGCCGGGTAAGACTTGGAGAATGGTTTTCGGTTCGTCCGGCTTCGCGCTCATCTTGATGTTTTGTTCCGCTTTCGCTTTGAAGGGGGTCGCAAACTTGCATGGCTTAGCCGGAAACAGCGATATGGAAACTGCTACCACCCTACAACACCACTGGCCAGATGAAGCGTCATCATCGACACTAATTGCTATCCGCAAATCCGTGCGTGATAGGGCTCCCGGCCTGATCTGGCTGGGTGGATTCAAATCCGACATGCTGGGCACAAAGGCCGAAGCGATGGTTGCTCTGGCCGAACAGTTGGGTGTTTCGTCGCTGCGGTTTGACTATTCTGGCCACGGCGAATCGGGGGGTGAATTTACCCAAGGTACAATTTCGCGCTGGGTGGCCGAAAGCGTGGCTGTGATTTTGGAACAGACTTTCGGTCCGCAAATTCTGGTCGGTTCCTCAATGGGCGGATGGATTGCGCTGCGGCTTGTGCAAGAGTTGCAAAAGCGCGGTGAAAAAGATCGCATTGCGGGTCTGTTCCTGATCGCACCCGCGCCCGATTTCACCAGCGAATTGATGGAACCAGCCTTTAGTGATGAGCAACGGGAAGAAATGGCGCAGAACGGTTATGTTGCTGAGCCAACACCCTATTCCGATGAACCAAACATCATCACGCGGCAATTGATCGAAGATGGCCGCAACAATCTGATTTTTGGCTCCGGCCTCAACGTTGGAAAACCCGTTCACATTCTGCAAGGCGCTGCCGATCCCGATGTGCCTGCCGATCACGCCCACCGTATCGTGGCCGAACTTGTCCACGATAATGTCGCGCTTACCATGGTGCCGGATGGCGACCACCGGTTGTCGCGTGATGAAGATATAGCCCTGCTTAACCGCTTGCTGCATCAATTCGTGACAAGATACACCAATGAAGAGCTTTGATTTTTAACTCGTTTTCACTGACACTGCCGCAATGAGGGAATCGGAGGAACAGCGCATGGCGCTCGATGCTTCCGGGGGCGCACAGCGAAAAGACGTGGAAGCCGCGCTTGAACGGGCGCTGGCGGCCGAGTCAATTTCAGGTTCGCAACAACTCTCAAATTTTCTAAGATTCGTCGTCACCAAAAAGCTCGACGGTGAAGAGGCCGATATCAAAGCCTACAGCATCGCGGTCGATGCTTTGGGCCGTGAGGAGGATTTTGACCCGCAGGAATCCGCCGCTGTTCGCGTGGCGGCTGGCCGCCTTCGCCAAGCGCTTGCGCTGCACAACGCGCAGATAGAAGACGATGAAGCTGTACGCATCGTGCTGGAGCCGGGTTCTTATGTTCCAACGTTTGAGCAGTCGAAGACACCAACCGAGGTGCCGCTGTCTGAAACTCCGGTCGAGGCGCCTGTCCCCGCCTCCGTTGTCGCAGAGCCCGCGCCAACGCAGCCAACGCCGAAGCTCGCTCGACTGGTGACGGGTCAACACAGAATGTTGCGCTGGCTCGCTCTGGCTGTAGCCATTTTGGGCGTTGTGGCGCTGGTGAATTTAAGTCTTCTTATCTATTCGACCTTTCGTGCTGACAGTGCCACCGACCCAACACTGCAATTGGCCCCGCAAGACACAGGTCGCCTTCCACGAATCGTTGCCGTGCTGAAGCTGCCGGAGGCCAGTTATCCTGACTGGTTCGGCATTGGTGAGTTTGCTGATTCCATTGGCTATGTGATGTCGAGATTCAACGATTATCAATTCATGGGATTGCAACGCAGTGAGGGTGAAGAGGCTGGCGAGCTGCCCGAGGCTGACTACGTGATGGAAGTTACCGCCCGCAGGCGCGGTGAACAGGTGCGGTTTTTTGGTGCACTGAAGCGCACCCGCGATGATGTGGTGATTTGGTCATCAAGCCGCCTGATCGACAGGCCAGCTTCGGTGGGAGACCGCAATGTCCTCGACATTCTGGGCCGCATCTATTCTCCGGTCGCTTCGCCTTATGGCGTGATCTACGTCGATGTCGCCAATGCAAGAGGAATGCGCAGCCAGCTGGATTGCGTGATCAAAGGCTATCAGTATTTCTATTTTGAGAGCGATCCGGGCCACGCAAACGCTCGCGCCTGCGCTGAGGCGGCGCTGGAAAGCGGCACCAAATTGCCATCAATCTACGCCATTCTTACTTTCCTGTATCTCGACGAACACCGCGAAGACCGCAACCGTCTCGAACGCGATCCGCTGGAAGCTGCGCAACGCATGGCACAAAAGGCCATTGCACTGGGCCCGCAATCGGCGCGAGCGCATCAAGCATTGTTTGCCGTTCAAAAGGTTCTGGGCCAACGCCAAGCGGCTAATCAATCGGCGCTAGAGGCCATCAAACTGAACCCCTACGACGCAGATATTTTGGGCGATTATGCAGCGTGGCTCATTTCCATTGGTGATGTGGAGCGTGGCAATGAGTTTCTGGGCAAAGCCGATCAGCTTCTGGCGGTACGGCCCGCTTGGTTCGATTTCTACCGTTTTTTGGGTGCGCAATTATCCCGGGATTTCAAATCGGCCCAAGACATCACAACAATGATGGACATGCGCCGCTCTCCGCTTCTCGCGATGGCGGTTGCAATCGGCGCACATAGCCGCACGGATTTTGATACAGCGCGCAAGGCGCTGGAGGAATTGGTGCGTGCTGAGCCTGGCTTTGCGACCGATCCCCTGGACCGTCTTATCAAGCGGGGATTCGATGCAAGCGTCGCCAAGCAGCTTGTTGAGAAGCTCGATGCCGCTGGTCTGGCATCGTTCCGCTAGGGGTTTCATACGCCATCTTGCGTGAAACTTCACGAAACGTGGAATTTTCGCTTCAGCGAAGCACATGAATTAAAAGGATTTAACGCCATGTAACCTCTATTTACGTAAACGTAACTGTTACATACGTGCCAAGTTTGAATCTTTGCGGCTACATATAAGCACGCCGACGCGAATGGATGGGGCGCAAGCCTTGAAGCGCAAGTTTCAGGGTGGTCCATCGCGAAGGCACCGTGCTCACCTCCCAGTCTTTGCAAGTGGACTGGTTGAGACGGCATGAACCCGGAACCGACGCAAACCCGCACCCATCCCTCTTAGCGGGCGAGCGTCGGTTCCACCTCTTTCCAAAGCGCTTTGGAGGCGGTGAACGGACTTCTCCCGCCGCAAAACCCTCACGCACTGCCGATCAAAATTCCCGCCGCGAGCACCAGTGCGCCGCCAAACACGATCTGCAGGGCGGAGCGCAGGAACGGTGTTTCCATGTAGCGGTTTTGAATCCAGGCAATCGCCCACAGTTCAAAGACCACCACGATGCCGGCGGTGAATGTCGCGGTCCAGAAATCCGTGATGAGATAGGGTAGGGCATGCCCCAATCCGCCAACCGTGGTCATGATGCCGGATGCAAACCCGCGTTTGATCGGCGAACCGCGCCCCGTCAGCTTTCCGTCGTCGGATAGGGCTTCGGTAAAGCCCATCGAAATACCAGCGCCAATCGAAGCGGCAAAGCCAATGAGGAAAGTTTCCCACGTATCGCGGGTGGCGAACGCTGCGGCGAACACCGGCGCGAGCGTGGAAATCGAGCCGTCAATCAATCCTGCAAGACCGGGCTGAACATAAGTCAGGATAAAGGCCCGCTTTTCCGTCTCGGCCTCTTCGTCAATCTCACCAGAATCTGCGATGGCATCCGTCATTTGCGCTGCGAGCGACATATGCGAGGACTCAGCCAGCGCCAGATCACCCAGCAGTTTTCGCGTTGAGGCATCGTTGGCGCGCTCAGCGGCCTGCAGATAAAAGCGGTGCGCTTGTTCCTCCATGGCGACCGCCTGTTTGCGCACATTGTCGACGCCCAACGGTCGAACCAGCCAATCGGCCTTTCGGGTGTAAAAACCGCGCACGTGTTCGCGGCGGATGAGCGGCACATGGTCACCGAAGCGCTGCACGTGCAGATCAATCAAGCGCCTGCGGTGTTCGTTCTCTTCTTTCACCATTCCGTCAAAGACAGCAGCAGAGGCCGGATAGTCCTCCCGCAAGCCGTCTGCATAGGATTGATAGATGCGTGCATCTTCCTCTTCTGAAGATATGGCGAGGGCCAATATTTCCTGCTCCGACAGGCTGTCGAAGGAGCGTTTTGATCCGCTAAGTATGCGCGAGAAGATCATGGTGGAAAGGCCATCTTTGGGTGAGTGTGTCTCTGATTATACCAAAGCTGAAAACCACGTCGAATGGTTCGTCATTTCTAGCCTTCGCTCCCATCGGGCATTTCGACACGGACAGCAAAACGGCGCTTGCGCGGCCTTTATATTGGTCTAAATACGATCCCATGAGCACAGATCTTTCCCACATCCGTAATTTTTCCATCGTCGCCCATATCGACCATGGCAAATCCACTTTGGCAGACCGTCTGATTCAGGTTTGCGGTGGTTTGACCGAGCGTGAAATGTCCGAGCAAGTGCTAGACAATATGGACATTGAGCAAGAGCGCGGCATCACCATCAAGGCGCAAACTGTGCGGCTGGATTACAAGGCGAAAAATGGCGAGGATTATATCCTCAATCTCATTGATACGCCCGGCCATGTGGACTTTGCCTACGAGGTTTCCCGTTCTCTGTCAGCGTGCGAAGGCTCGTTGCTGGTGGTTGACGCATCCCAAGGTGTGGAAGCGCAGACGCTCGCCAACGTCTATCAAGCCATCGACAATGACCACGAGATTGCGACCGTTCTCAACAAAATCGACCTGCCCGCCGCCGAGCCGGATCGCGTCAAAGCCCAGATTGAAGAAGTTATTGGGCTGGATGCCTCGGGTGCAGTAGAAATTTCTGCAAAAACTGGCCTTGGCATCGAAGACGTGCTGGAAGCGATCGTCCACCAATTGCCGCCGCCGAAAGAGGGTGATCCAAACAAGCCGCTTAAGGCTCTGCTGGTCGATTCCTGGTACGACGCCTATCTCGGTGTGATCGTGCTGGTGCGGGTGGTTGATGGCAAAATGAAAAAAGGCCAGACGATCCGCATGATCGGAACGGATGCGAAGTATCCCGTTGAGCGTGTTGGCGTCATCACTCCGAAGCTGGAAACCGTCGACGAACTCGGCCCCGGTGAAATCGGCTTCATTACTGCTTCCATTAAGGAAGTGGCTGATACCCGCGTTGGCGACACGATCACGGAAGACAAAAAACCAACCGAATCTCCGTTCCCCGGCTTTAAACCCGCGCAACCCGTCGTGTTCTGTGGCCTGTTCCCCGTCGATGCAGATGATTTCGAGGATTTGAGGGCTGCGGTCGGCAAGCTGCGCCTCAACGATGCGAGTTTCTCCTACGAAATGGAATCGTCTGCTGCACTTGGATTCGGCTTCCGCTGCGGTTTCCTTGGTCTGCTGCACTTGGAAATCATTCAGGAGCGGTTGGAACGCGAGTTTGACCTCGATCTGATCGCAACTGCGCCTAGCGTGGTCTACACGTTGAAATTGCGCGATGGATCGGAAATGCAATTGCACAATCCGGCGGACATGCCGGACGTGATGAAGATTTTGGAAATTCACGAACCTTGGATCAAAGCCACGATCCTCACGCCTGATGAATATCTTGGCCCGATCTTGAAATTGTGTCAGGAGCGCCGCGGCATCCAGACCAATCTCACCTATGTCGGCAAACGCGCCATGTTGGAATACGAACTGCCGCTGAACGAAGTGGTGTTCGACTTTTACGACCGGCTGAAATCCATCTCGCGCGGCTATGCAAGCTTCGACTACCAGATGCACGAATACCGTGAGGGTGATCTGGTGAAACTGGCGATGTTGGTCAATGGCGAGCCGGTTGATGCGCTGTCCATGCTGGTCCACCGTTCGGCCGCAACCAATCGGGGCCGTGTGATGTGTGAGAAGCTCAAAGAGCTGATCCCCAAACACATGTTCAAAATCCCGATTCAGGCGGCCATTGGCGGCAATGTGATCGCGCGCGAGACTATCTCCGCGCTGCGCAAGGATGTGACGGCCAAGTGCTACGGCGGCGACGCCTCGCGCAAGCGCAAGCTGCTGGACAAGCAGAAGGCGGGCAAGAAAAAGATGCGCCAGTTCGGCAAGGTGGAAATTCCGCAGACCGCTTTCATCGAAGCGCTCAAAATGGGCGACTAGCCCATGTCGGATAGCAAGCGCATCGACGCGCTGGAAGAAACCATCGCGCACCAAACCAAAGAGATCGAAGAGTTGTCCGCTCTGGTGCGCGATCAATGGAAGCGCATTGATGAAGTTACCCACGCCTTGATGCGTTTTCGTGATCGGCTGACCGAAGTGGAAGAAGCCGGCACCGGCCCCCATGAAAACACCCGCCCTCCGCATTATTGATTTCGCCTGCCTTTGGGTTAGCGTTGGCGTGCTGGTATCTCACGCAGGAAAATCCGCATGACCGAAAAAGTTGCCCTCGTCACAGGCGCCGCCCGTGGCATCGGCTTGGCAACCACCAAGTTGTTCATTGAAGAGGGCTACCGTGTTGTCATGGTAGACCGTGACGGTGATGAGCTGGCTGCGGCTTCCAAAGGCATCAATTCCGCTCTCCCGCTCAATCTCGACATTTCCGCACCTGAACAGGTGGACGAAATGATCGAACGAACGCAAGCGCATTTCGGACGTCTCGATGCGCTGGTCAATAATGCCGGTGTCGCTGATTTTGGCCCCATCGAAGGCACGGACTTCAAGCGTTGGCGCACGGTTATGGAAACAAATCTTGACGGCGTGTTTTTGTGTTCGCAGGCGGCGACCCCGCTGCTGAAGCAATCGAAGGGTGCTATCGTCAACATCGCGTCTATTTCCGGCCTGCGCGCCTCGACGCTTCGTGTGGCCTATGGAACATCGAAAGCCGCTGTCATCCATCTGACAGAGCAACTGGCTGCGGAACTCGGTGAATACGGCATCCGCGCCAATTGTGTCGCGCCTGGCCCGGTGCGCACAAAGCTCGCTATGGCCGTGCATACCCAAGATATCATCGACGCTTACCATGACGCTATTCCGCTCAACCGATACGGCAGTGAAGACGAAATCGCCAACGTGATCGTGTTTCTGTGTTCGCCCAAAGCCAGCTATGTCACCGGCCAGTTGATCAGCGTTGATGGCGGTTTTGAATCCACTGGCATTGGCCTGCCATCTTTGAGAAGCGGTTGAACGCCATGGATATCAAGCTGGAAGAAAGCGGCAGTGGCGGGCGCTATTTTATAACCACTGATAATGGCGACGTGGCCGAAATGACGTTTTCCAAGGCGGGAGACTCGATGATTATCATCGACCATACCAGCGTGCCCGATAGCCTGCGCGGTGGGGGATATGGCCAAGCGCTTGTGGCGCGGGCAGTCGAAGATATGCGGGCAGCGGGCAAGAAGATTTTGCCCCTGTGCCCCTTTGCAGCCACTCAATTCCGCCGCCACCCTGAACACGCAGACGTGCTGAACAAATAGAACGAGGATAGAGACATGAGTTGGAACCCCGCCATCGACCCCAATTGCGTGGATGAAGCCAGCATCGATTCCATCGAAACGCTGATCATTCCGCGCGCCCGCGATTTGGGCGGTTTTGAGGTTCGCCGGGCGCTTCCTTCGGCTAAACGGCAAATGGTTGGCCCCTTCATCTTTTTCGATCAAATGGGCCCGGCAGAATTTCTCACCAACGAAGGCATTGACGTGCGCCCGCATCCCCATATCGGGCTGGCGACGGTGACGTATCTCTACAAGGGCGAATTTCAACACCGGGATTCGCTCGGCACGAACCAGATGATCTATCCCGGTGAGGTCAACTGGATGATTGCGGGCAACGGCGTCACCCATTCCGAACGCACCAGCGAGGAGACCCGCGCGAGCGGATCCAGCCTGTTCGGCATCCAGACATGGGTGGCCATGCCCGCCAAGGATGAAGACAAACCGGCAGGCTTTGAACATCACAAGGAAGCGGCGCTGCCGTTCCTTGAAAGCGAAGGCAAAAGCGTGCGCCTCATCATCGGCAACGCTTATGGAGAACGCGCTCCAACAAAGACATTCTCGGAAATGTTCTACGCCGATGCGGTGTTGCAAGCGGGTGCCAGCCTGCCGCTGCCGGACGACCATGAGGACAGAGGTATCTACATCACTCAAGGGTCGATCACCGTCGCTGGCGATGTGTTTGAAGCGGGGCAGATGATGGTGTTCCGCCCCGGCGACAAGATCACAGTTACAGCCGGTGAAACGGGTGCGCGGCTTATGTTGCTGGGCGGAGAAACGCTCTCGGAATCGCGCCATATCTGGTGGAATTTCGTTGCTTCATCGAAGGAAAAGATCGAAGCCGCCAAAGAAGCGTGGCGACAGGGCGATTGGGAACACGGCCGTTTTCAATTGCCACCGGATGACAACGACGAGTTCATCCCGCTTCCCGACCGCTGAGGTGCACAACCACTCTTGCCCTTATCCCGCCATGACGCCACGATAAGTCATCTCGAAACGTATCTGGTACGGGAGCAGTATAATGGCGCGAGATTTGCGCAAGGCCCAAGTCGGGCTGGAAACCATGACGGGCGCGGTGTTGGCTATCCTCGCCTTGGCATCGGGCGTCTACACCTATCTAGGCGTGCGCGAATTGCTGAACGGTTCGCCCACGGTCGTTTTCCTCGGAGCCGTGATTTATTCCATCGCCGTGTCGGTCGGCATATTTGGCTTCTGGTCCTACCTCATGCGGTTCATGCCGCACGTGAAAACGGGCCACGGACGCCGCTACCTCTATCTCGCCATGGTGCTTGGCTCGGCGATGATCGTTGCCATGTCTTCGTGGTTGAACGCCGCCGCTCTGGCCGGTGGGGCCGCGCTGGAACAGCATCTGGCCAACACGACCGAAGAATACCAGCGCAAGCTTGAACAGGCGCACGACAACGCGCTGGCTGCGCAAAGCCTGCTGCCTGATATTGCACTCGCTTCTCAGCGTTTCTCAAGACTGGCGCAAGAAGAGGCCGCTACTGGCGCTCTGACAGGCACTTCGGGCAGCGGCACTGTGGTGCAGCTTCTTTCGCAAATGTCGAACCAATTGACCGGCCTTCAAAGCGAAATTATCGAATCACGCGTGCCCACCAAGGAACTCTTCACCGAGGGTGGTGAGCGTCTGGCCGCCATGCGCAAGCTTGTGTCGCAAGCAGGGCCGGTGGATGCCCGTGCCAATGCCTTCGCGGAAGAAGCGGTTGCCCTTTCGGGAACAATTGCTTCGTTACAGCAATCATCCATCGCACCCGCTGTAAAACGGGCTGCGGAAGATCTGGGCCGTTCTTTCATTGCGCCGGAAGCCGATGGCGGCACAGCAGACCTCGCCAGCCGTCAAAACGCGGTGGTGGACCGCGTCGAACAGGCCGTGAAATCTCAAAGCACCGTTTTAGCAGCGGCGGCAGAACAAATATTGTCCCGCCCGGCTGTGGAGCCCGTCCGCTTTACGCCGCTGTCATCGCCGGAAGCTGTGCTGCGCTATGCGGGAGATTTCATGCCATCATGGGCAGGCGCGATCTCCATTGACCTTTTGCCGGCAGTGATGATTTTCATCCTCTGCATTGTGCAAGCGGCGATCCGTCAGGAAGAAGGGTTGGAGACCGATGCAAACGACGTTACCGCCCATGAAATGATGCGGGCTGTGCGTCTCTACAAGCAGATGAATGCGATTGAAAAGGATGAGACAGTTCCACCGCCAGAGCCCGAACCAGAGCCAGAGCCGCAACCGCGGGCAGAGCCCTCAAATGTCACCCCGCTTTCTGGCAAAACACCTTAGCCTATGGCCCGCGAGACGCTCAAACGCCCGCTGACGGCGCTTATCCGATCATTCAACGATGGCAGCGCGTTGCGTTATGTCTTTCTGGGCATGTTGGGTCTAACGGTCGGGACTGTGGGCCAAGACTTTTCGCAAATGCTGGCCGAGACGCCCGACGGCATTCCAGGCTCGCAGCGGCTGGAGCCCGCTCCGATGCAATTGCCGCAACCGGGCGATCAGACGCGGCCCTATCTTCCCCGCACAATGCCCATCGGCCCATCACGCCGTGCGCCCTCTTTGCCGGGCTATACCGGACCAACGGACGGCACGGTGCTCTCCGAAGGCATGACGTTCCACCTTGGCCCTGACGGCAAAGCAAGCGCGTTAGGCCGCATCGACGCCGGGGCCGCTGCACGGTTGCAGAAGTTCATTGAAAAATACCGCGATGAGGCAGGCCGCAGCGCGATTGGCGAAGTGCATCTGCATTCGCCGGGCGGTTCGGTTTCTGACGCGCTGGCCATGTCTCGCACTATCCGCGAAGAGGGTATATCCACCGTCATTCCCGCCCACGCTTATTGCGCGTCGTCCTGCCCGTTGGTTCTAGCGGGCGGCCTTTATCGCAGCGCAGGCGAAGGCTCTTTCATCGGCGTCCATCAGGTCTATGCCCTGCCAAACGCTACCGGCACCTTGCAGCGTGGCATGAGCGAGGCCCAAACGGTCTCCAGCATCGCGCAGCAATTGTTGGTCGATATGGAGGTGGACTTGCAGGTATGGGTGAAGGCTATGGCAACGCCGCCGGCGCAGCTCTATGTCTTCACGCCTGACGAACTTCGTCGCTTCAACCTTGCAAACGGCACGCCAAAACGCACTCTGCCGAAACCTCGGCCCGAAGCAGAAATCTAAAGGCGGATCAACAAGCCTTTTTGCGGCGGTGCCTTGCCGTCCACCACGTCGTTGTAGATGCCTTTCATTGCTTCCAGCCCGTCCAGATGATCCAATTCCAGCCAAGCCATGCTTTTGGCGGCCGTTTCCATAATAAAGGTATTGGACCGTTTGCTGAATTCTGCCGGCCCCCAATCTTCCATGCGTTTCTGAACGTGCGCGGGCGCGAAGAAGAATTCCCGCCTGTCGCGGATGATCGCCTCGTTCTTTCGCGCGCCTTCCCAATGGGTCAGCCCCACATCAAGCGTGCGAAGCATCGCTTCGCCCAGATGGGTGTGCAACCGACCCAGCACATCTGCATTGCCTGACATATCGACGATAGCGCTCGGGCGCTTGGCGATGGCGTCTTCCATCGCGTCATAGGTTGTCACTTCGTCATAGACGCCAATCGACTTCGTGAATTCGAGATTGCCAGCTGAGGTAACGCCGACGCAGGCCGGCGCGTCGTCGTCCTGCGCCAAGGCATAGGCGAGGCCGATGCTGGTCTTGCTCGAAGCGCTCACCACGATGACCTGTTCCGCCCCGTACCAGTCGTTCTCTTTCAGCTGATCCCAAATCGCAAAGGACGTGAGGTAGAGTGGGAAGAACAGCATTCGCAGATCATCGTGTGCAGAATTGTATCCCGGCTCGGCACTAAGGCGCTGATAGATGTTATAACCTTTTGGCAGTTTGAGCCGATGCTCGGAACCATCGAAAAAGTGGCTGTCTGCGAGTCCAGACACGTGCATAACGATGCTGTCAGCAGGCGGGAAATAGCCAAACAAGCGCTCACCAACAGCCATGCCTTCAGCTTGTGACTCAACAACTTCACCAAATCCCCAAACGGGAAAAATGCCCCATTCACCCGCCGCATCGTCCGCAGGCTGGAAGAATTGCCAATATCCCAGCGTATCGCCCGCTACCGCATAGGTGATGTTGTTGGCCGACAGTCCAAACTTCTCCACCCGCACACGAACGCTGCCATTTGGAAGATCGGCTGGCGTGTCCTCTACCAACCGTGCGTCTGAAATGGCGCTCTTGCGAACCTGAAACTGTGTCATGTGAAATCACCCCGTTGGGCAGCAGGTATCGGACTTTTCCAACGTGCTGACAAATTGCTGAAGCTTGGCCATTGCTGGCATGGAATTGTCTTTCATGCGCTGGATGACGGCACGTTTTTCGTGATCGTCCTCGGCAATGCCGCTCACCATCGCGCTGAACCCGTCTAGACGGTTGGAGCGCAGCCACGCCTTCATGTCCGGGTCCATGCTCCAATTGTATTGGTTCATCATGAAAGGGATCATCATGCGTATCCAGTCCGTGTCGTGGTTTGGCAGGGGCACCACCCCGCAAAGGCGGTTTTTCTCGGCTTCCGTCTCGCGGGTGGCTTCCACATGGGCAATCAGCGCGGCGCTGAACACCGGCTGGTAGGATCGAACGGTCTGTGGCGTGATCGTATCGCCTTGAAAGATCGGCTTGGTAGCAAGATTGCTGATGGCGCTGGCGGAACAATCCACGTGCACTGTGTTGGGTGTGGTGGCGATGGAGCCATAGGCCAGCGTGATTTCATTGAGGCCGATATGGCTCACCCGCCCCTTGCGCACGACATTCGTGATGCGCCGAAGCTGCGCCAGTTCCGCCTGCGAGATCGTCGCCCCGTGGAACATGCTGGGCCGAACGTTCTTGTCGAGCCGCAACAAAACACCAGCCTCCTCAAGCCTGTCGAACAGATCTTCAACACTGTCAGCCGCCGCGATTGCTTCAAACTGCCGGGCTTGCGCTTCCATCGTATGGTGGAAAAATTCAATGCCAGCCTGCGTGTTCTGGCGGTCCAGCATCCACCCGTCGCGCGAGATAATCCACGTGATCGCATCGGGGTCGACGCCGTTTTCCAACAGCCAGATACAGGCATCCATGCCCGTTTTGCCCCCGCCGATCACGACGAACCCGTCTGGCCTGTCGCTGATCGTCGGCAAATCGTTCAGCGGCATGAAGCGCACACCGCTTTCGACGCTGAAGCTTGGCGTGTGGGTGGCGGGGATGGTGGTTTTTAGATAAGTCGCGTCAACGAACTTCTTTGCAGAGACTTTGCGTTCTTCACCTGTCAGCAGCGAGGCAAAAGTGCCGTCGCCGCGATAATCACTCATTGGAAAATATCGCACGCGGCCCGAGGGTAAAAACCGCTCCTGCATGACCCGATCGAAATAAGCATTTACCTCCGCGCCGCTGGCCAGTGAGCCAAGCCCTTTGTTCAATCCCACTTCATCCAATTTGCCGTTGCTCAATTCTGTCGATGATACGCCATAGAAGGCCGAAGGCTGATGCAGGGTCACAAAAGGATACGCGAGGTTCCAATGCCCGCCGGGCTTTTGGAACCGGTCCACGATAATCATGTCTGCGTCGCTGTCGGTCAGCAGCGAATCGGCAAAGGCCATGCCCACTGCGCCGCTGCCAACGATAAGGTAATCCGTCGAAAGATCTGTCTTGGTCATGCCATCGCTCCATCCAATCGGCCGTAAAGCAGCGTAGAGCGTTTCATCCCGGTGAGAAAGGCAGGGGTAAAATATGGATTCCTGTGGTCTGCGATACAAAAGCAGTTTGACACAAAAGTTTTGCAGTCCGACCATAGGAACAGCTTTCGTGGGCAAACGGTCCCCGTCCCACGTTCAGCAATTGGAGGAACAACAAATGAAATTTCGCAAAACACTTCTCGCGGCCAGCGTTGCCGCATCCGCCGTTCTCGGCAGCGCAGCCAGCGCCGCTGAAATCCAGTTCTGGCACGCATTTACAGGGCGTCTTGGCGATCTTGTCGCCGAACAGGTTGAGACGTTCAACAAAAGCCAGAGCGAGCATACGGTCGTGGCTGCGCACAAAGGCAATTATTCCGAAACACTGAACGCAGGCATCGCGGCTTTCCGCGCCGGCGAACAACCGCACCTTTTGATGGTGTTTGAGGTCGGCACTGCCACGATGATGTCGGCCAAGGGTGCCATCAAGCCGGTCTACGAAGTGATGGCTGAATCGGGCGCGACTTTTGACCCCGACGCCTATATCGGGTCGGTCAAAGGCTATTACACCACGCCAGAAGGCCAGATGCTGTCGCTGCCGTTCAACTCTTCAACACCGGTGCTTTGGGTCAACAAAGACCTGCTGACAAAAGCCGGTGTTGATCCTGAAGTTGACCTTTCCACATGGCAGAAGGTCGATGAAGTTCTGACCAAAGTGAAAGCAGCAGGCATCGAATGCCCGATGACGACCGCTTGGCAGAGCTGGATTCACCTGGAAAACCTCTCCGCCTATCACAACGTTCCGTTTGCCACGAAGGATAACGGCTTTGCTGGTGTGGACACCGAACTAGCGCTTAACAGCCCACTTCAAGTCACCCACATTCAAGCGATGGGCGACTGGGCAAAAGACGGCAAGTTCATCTACGCTGGTCGTCGCAACGAAGGCGGTGCAAACTTCCGCGCTGGCGAATGTGCGCTGTTCACCGAGAGCTCTGCCGGTTATGCGGGTATCAAGGCGGAAGCGAAATTCGATTTCGCCGTGCGCCCGCTGCCCTATTGGGAAGGCACTGAAGGCGCACCACAAAACACCATCATTGGCGGTGCTTCGCTCTGGGTGATGCAGGGTCACGAGGCGGAAGAATACAAGGCGGTTGCAGACTTCCTGAACTTCCTGTCCTCGACGGATATTCAAGCCAAGTGGCACCAGGACACCGGCTATCTGCCGATCACGTCTGCCGCTGGCGAGAAAACCAAGGCTGACGGTTTCTACGAAGCCAATCCCGGCACCGACATTGCCGTGATCCAGATGACGGCGAAAGAACCGACGGCCAATTCAAAGGGCTTGCGTCTTGGTTCCTTCGACCAAATCCGTGGCATCATCGATGAAGAGCTGGAAGCCGTCTGGTCCGGTGACAAGACAGCACAAGCCGCTCTCGACAGCGCGAAAGAGCGTGGCGACAAGCTGTTGCGCCGCTTCGAGCAAGCCAACCGCTAGGTCGCTCGTCTGATCTAGGGCCGGGGGCGGGTTCGCCCGCCTCCGACCCATTCGACGTTTGAATCGGGGGCGTCTGGCATGGAAAAACGGGTGACATTCAACGGCTGGTTGCTGCCGCTAGCGCTTGTCTTTCCGCAAGTGTTCATCTCCGCCGTCTTCTTTTTCTACCCCGCAGGGCAGGCCATTTGGCAATCGCTCTTCATTCCGGACCCGTTTGGTCTGTCCACCCAATTTGTGGGTCTTGGAAATTTCGAATTTCTGCTGACCGACCGCTTCTACCGCGCGTCTTTCGTCACCACCGCGATTTTTTCCACCCTCGTAACCATCGTTTCCATGGTTCCGGCGCTGTTTCTCGCCGTCATGGCAGACCGTCTGATCAAGGGCGCTGGTACTTACCGCACTCTGCTGATCTGGCCTTATGCCGTCGCGCCTGCTGTCGCGGGCGTTTTGTGGCTGTTCATGTTCAACACACGCGTCGGCGTCGTTTCATGGTATCTCGGCCAATTGGGTTATGACTGGAACCATGTGCTCAATGAAGCCGAAGCGATGGGACTCGTGGTTGTCGCCTCCGCTTGGGGCCGCATCAGCTACAATTTCCTGTTTTTCTTTGCCGCGTTGCAAGCCGTGCCGCGTTCGGTCATCGAGGCGGCAGCCATCGATGGTGCACATTTCTGGAAGCGGTTTTTCACCATCGTCTTGCCGCTGCTGTCGCCGACCACATTCTTTCTGCTTGTCGTGAACATCGTCTACGCCTTCTTCGAGACGTTTGGCGTCATCCACACGATCACCGCAGGAGGCCCGCAACAAGCGACGACGATTCTTGTCTATAAGGTCTTCTCAGACGGTTTCGTCGGTCAAGATCTTGGCTCGTCCGCGGCGCAATCGGTTATCCTGCTCTTCGTCGTGGGTCTGCTCACCATTCTCCAGTTCAAATTCGTTGAGAAGAGGGTTCACTATTGAGCGACGCGGCACTCAAGGAACCCGCCCCCGGCATGGTGGAAAAACGTGGTTCGGCGCTATGGCTCACCCATGCGCTGATGATCTTGGGTGTGCTGGTCGTGTTCTTTCCCATATGGCTTGCCTTTGTGGCGTCTACGGTCACGCAGCCGGAAATCGTAAGCCCCCCGATGCCGCTTCTGCCGGGGGATCACTTTTGGGAAAACTACAGCCGCGCCCTTTTCTCTGGCGTCAATGTTCCCGTCTCAACAATGTTGTTCAATTCGTTCGTCATGGCGATGGGTATCGCGATTGGTAAAATCATCATCTCTCTGCTTTCAGCCTTTGCGGTTGTCTATTTCCGCTTTCCCGGCCGCACATTGTTTTTCTGGATGATCTTCATAACGCTCATGCTGCCCGTCGAAGTGCGCATTGTGCCGACTTATGAAGTTGTTGCCGGTTTCGGCATGTTGAATTCCTATTCAGGTCTGATCTTCCCGCTCATCGCTTCGGCCACGGCGACCTTCCTCTTCCGCCAATTTTTCATGACAATCCCTGACGAACTGGCGGAAGCCGCGCGTGTGGATGGCGCAAGTCCGATGCGCTTTTTCGTCGATATCATTATCCCCATGAGCCGCACCAACATCGCAGCGCTGTTCGTCATTTTGTTTATCTACGGTTGGAACCAATATCTGTGGCCGCTGCTCATCACCACCGAGCCGGACATGAACACCGTGGTCATGGGCATCAAACAGATGTTCCCATCCGGCGACGACACGGCTGACTGGCCGGTGATTATGGCGACGTCAATTCTGGCAATGATCCCGCCGGTGATCGTCGTGGTCTCGATGCAGAAATTGTTCGTCCGCGGCCTCGTGGACAGCGAAAAGTAGGGGGCAGGGACATGGCAACGGTCGAACTCAGGGACGTGAAAAAGCGCTTCGGCAAGACCGAAGTGATTCATGGCGTCAGCGTCGATATTAACGATGGCGAATTCATCGTCATCGTCGGTCCCTCCGGCTGCGGAAAATCCACTTTGCTCCGCATGGTGGCGGGCTTGGAAAGCGTGAGCGAGGGCGAGGTTGCGATCAACGGCGCCCGCGTCAACGAGATGGAACCCATGGAACGCGACATCGCGATGGTGTTCCAGAATTACGCGCTTTATCCGCATATGAGCGTGCGCCAGAACATGGCCTACAGCTTGAAAATCGCGGGCCTTTCCCAATCCGAAATCGACACAAAGGTCGCCGAAGCTGCGCGGCTGTTGCAACTGGAAGACTATCTCGACCGCCGCCCCAAACAACTCTCCGGCGGCCAGCGCCAGCGAGTCGCCATGGGCCGCGCCATCGTGCGCGAACCGGCGGTGTTTTTGTTCGATGAGCCGCTGTCGAACCTTGACGCGAAATTGCGCGTTCAGATGCGGCTGGAAATCAAGGAATTGCAATCAAAGCTCGGCGTCACTGCGCTTTACGTGACCCACGATCAGGTGGAAGCCATGACGATGGCCGACCGGATGATTGTGATGAATTCCGGCATCGCGGAGCAAGTCGGCACGCCGCTGGAAGTTTACGAGCGTCCGCAAACCCTGTTCGCAGCCCAGTTCATCGGCAGCCCCGCCATGAACATCGTTGATGCGACGGTGACGGGCGGGAAAGTCTTGCTGGAAAACGGTGTTACGCTTCCCGGCAAGGTCAAACACGAAGGCCCGGTCAAGCTCGGCATCCGGCCCGAGCATTTGGAAATCAACCCGCGTGGCAAGATCGCGCTGGACGTGGTGTTCACCGAACCTCTGGGTGCCAATACCTTGCTGCATGGTCGGTTGGCTGGCTCAACAACAGCGCTGACAGCGAATCTCAACGGCATCCATCGCGACACGGAGCAGGGCAAGACGCTCAAGTTATCCGTAGCGCCGGAAAACATTCACTTATTCGATGCCCAAACATCTCAGCGGCTAAACTGAGCGACAATCATTGCAAAGCGTAACCCGGCTTGTATCTTCAACTGCACAGGCAGTGCGAGAAGACGTGATGCTGTCGGGCCAACAAGCTGGTCAGCATCTCAATAAAACAGGAAGTCACTGGCATCGATGGTGATATTTTGACCGTTATCGCTGTTCAGCAGGATCGAATTGTCTCCAGTGCCGTCATTGAGTGTCAACAGGACCGAAGCGGAGCCGTTGCCGGTAATCGTGAAATCGGAAAGTTCATCGGCAACACCGTTGGACGGGTCGTTGCCGCCCCAGACCTTGAGCCGGTCCAGACCATCTTCGTAGTCGAAAATGGTGTCATTTCCGAAGTCGGAGCGGACGAACAGGAACAGGTCTCGGTCCGCGCCGCCTACCAACAGGTCGTCGCCCCGTTCGCCCTGAAGTGTATCGCGTCCGGCATGGCCTTCCAGCTCGTCATCGCCTGTTCCGCCGTTCAGAAAATCGACGCTGCTGCCGCCTGAGAGATTATCCGAACCGCCGAAGCCGTAGAATTTTGTACGCCCGGACGCGCCGGTCATTTCGTCGGAAGCTGTGTTTGAGCCCCAGAACTGTTCTATCGACGCGAAAAAGTCGCCCTGCGCGTCACCCGTCCCGGTTTGATAGGTTTCGCTAAGATCAATGCGGATGCCGAGCAGTCCATCGCGGGCGTCGAACGTGTCGAACCCGTTTCCGCCGGAGAAGATGTCGGCACCGCCCTCGTCCAGCACAAAGCGGTCATTGCCCGCGTTGCCCGCGAAGCGGTTGTCGAGCGCATTGCCTTTGCCGACATGGTTGCCCGTGTCGGTGAAGTTGAGGCGTTCGAGGTTGTCGCTCAGCGTATAGCTGGCGAGGTTGGTGAAAACCTCGTCGTAACCGCGGCCGACGTCTTCGAGGATTTCGTCACCTTCGTCGTCAATGATATAGTCGTCGTTGCCCCAACCGCCTGCCAAAAGGTCCGCGCCGGTTCCCCCGTCGAGCAGGTCGTCACCATACCCCCCGGCAAGAAAGTCGTTATCTTCGCCGCCGAAGAGGCGGTCGTTGTCCCCACCGCCAATAATCTGGTCCGGGCCACCTTCGCCATAGATCGTGTCTTGGCCGTCCTCGCCGTACAGGATATCGGTGAAACCCAAGCCGCCGCGAATGGTGTCGTCGCCGCCGCCACCACGGATCGTATTGCCGTCGTCACTGCCGATCAGAATATCTGCGAAGCCCGTTCCGATGAGGTTCTCGAATTCCGATATCTCGTCGACCGTGTATGTTCCGACCCGGAAGGCGACGAATTCCGCCGTCTGATCTCCGGCGAGCGAGATTTCGTAGTAGCCGCTCAAAAGCACGCCCGGCGAAGGCTGGATGTCCGAATAGTCCAGCGTGTCGATGCCTTCGCCCCCGCCGAGGATGTCAAGACCGCCACCGCCGCTGATGATATCGTTGCCGTCTCCGCCGTAGATCGATTCCACGTTGGTTGAGCCGATCAGCCGGTCGTTGCCGTCCCCGCCATGGAGGAAATCAGCATTGCCGCCGCCGCGGATCGTGTCATTCCGGTTTCCCCCGATTGCTGCTTCAACATTGAGAACGGTTTCCACGTTCAGATTGTTCGGTCCGTAACCGAAAGTGTAGGTATTCGTGGAGAAGTCCATTTCGCTGACGAACCCGGAGAGGACGCTCGGGTAGTCGGGCAGCTGAAACACGTCATACCCCATCCCGCCATTGATGAAATCGGTGCCCAGCCCGCCGTCGAGATAATCGTTGCCCTGGCCTCCATCCAGCGTGTCATTGCCCCTTCCGCCATAAAGGGAATCCGCGTCGTCGTTGCCGTTGAGAATGTCGTCACCGAGATCGCCGTAAAGGCGGTCGACACCTTCGTTGCCGTCGATGCGGTCGTCGCCTTCGCCACCGTAGATTTCGTCATTTCCGGTGCGACCAAACAGGAAATCATTGCCCTGCATGCCGTGCATAACGTCGTTGCCACCATTGCCATAGAAGGTGTTGGAGAACCCGTTGCCGACGAGAAAATCGTCGCCCTCGGTCGCTTTTGAGCGAATGTCGATGCCACTTCGGGTTTCGATAATGCTCCCGAAAATCTCGGCATCACCGTTCCGGTCCTGGCTTGAGGTCGAGAAAATCCGGCCGTCAGACAATTGCAGCAGATGGGTGGTGCCGTCGCTGTTGGCGATTGTGAGTTCGCCGTTGGTTTCCGGCGCACCGTTGTCGGCGAATTTCTTCACCTTCTGGACGTCATTAGCCCGCTCGCTCCATGAGACGAGAAAGCCGCCATCCGCCGTCGCCTCGATGTCGAAATGGCTGCCACTGTTTGAAAGGCCTCGGTTTTCCCACAGCGTGCCCTGCTGTTGAACGTTGCCCGAAGCGGTGAACGACACGTAGTGCAGCGTTTGCAGCGCATTGTAGGTCTCGGTGAAGATCATGGCGTAGCCGCCATCGTCCAGGCCTGTCAGGTGGACGTTGTAAATGCTCGCCCAATTGGGCGGAGCGTCGCTAATGTAGTGCAGTTTCTCCGATGACTGCGTCCCGTCCGGGTTCTGGATAATGAATTCCATGGCGTTGTTGCCAAGAACGTAGGTATCGGGATCGAAGAACGCTGCCGTCAGGAACGTCCCATCGGAGAGCGTGGTCGTATCCCAAGCGCGCACCGTTGTTGTTGAATCCTGAAGGGAATTGATCTCGAACTCGTCGCCCAGCGAATTGTCGAAGCGCGTGAAGACGCGGCCCTTCACGCCACCATCACCCGACCACGTGACCAGTGCCTGAGCGTTGCCGTTGATGTTGACCTGCGCGTTGCTGCCCGTGCCGATGGCCTTGTTGATCGCTTGGGTGCCGTCGTTGGTGTAGGTCTCCAACCTGACACGCAAGGACTGGTCGTCCTCGTCATAGTCGGTGAACACAGAAACGAAGCCGGTGTCGTGAAAGGCCGCCAGTTCGGCGCCGAACTCGTGGTCAGCCTTATAGTGTTGGTTGAGTTGAAAGTTGGCAGTCAGGGGATTGCCAAGCGGATCGAGTATGATTGCGACGATGTCCGTGCCTGGCGATGTCGCTGTCTGCACATCGTCATAATCGGTCCAGTAGACCAGTATGTTGTTGTTCGATAATTGGATCGAACCACCACCAAACTGGATGGTGTCATCGACGTTGAAGTTGAGTTGATAATTGGACTTCAGAAAATATGGTGCGGTCATGTGGGCCTCCCACGCAGCGCTCAATAACGCACTGCATTGCTTGAGTTTTGTTTGATTTGCCGATCCGGCAAACCTCACCCCTGATCGCCAACTTGCCATCCACGGCAATCGCTCCGCATACTGCAAGTGCTGTATGCGCGAGAGAAATTTTGCCGCTAATTTTGGTGAGTGTGACTTTCATCACATTTCGCGCAGCCGCGTGCAGGGAGGTCTCTTGTCGGAAAAGTCCCAAACAGAATTGGAGCTCGCGAGGGCGATGGAGCGGCTGGTTGATGATCCGCGCAGCTACAACTTGTTTATCGACGCGTGGAACAAGCACGTCGATTCAGAACACGGCGATATCAGCCAATTGGTTGTGAGGCCGCGCGAGGGCGTTCAGTCAAAGGCCGTCGATGCTGTTGCCAGCGAAACGCTGTCCTCTATCGCCTTGCGCGACTCCCAGGACAATTTGCGCGATGATGTGGCATTGCTGCTCAATACATTTCCCCATTCTGCCTATCTCGTGGCCAGCGGCGGACTCATTCACGCGGTCAATGATCTCGCCTTTAAGGAAACGGGCCTGGATGTGGGCGACCGCATTAGCGGTATAGGTTATTCGCTGGAAAAATCCGAGCCGTTGGAAACCGCCATCGAAGCCGCTTTGAAAGAAGCAGACGGAAACGGCAGCGTGCATTTGAAAAGGGCTTTCAAGGACAAGGAAGACAGACCGGTAACGATTGCGTTGATACGGTCAGACTCTCAGACTTCTTCTGAAAAGCGCGCCCTGATGTTTATAATCGACCCTGTTTGGCGGGTTGAGGCGTCCCAGTTGATGAAATCTGCATTCGGATTTTCAGACGCGGAGGCGGACATTGTTGACGGCTTTATGTCCGGCTCGTCGTTGCGCCAAATCGCAGATGCGCGCGAGCGCTCCCACGCCACCGTTCGCACTCAGTTTCAAAATTTACTGGCGAAAGCCGGTGCACGCAGTCAGCTCGATCTCATGCGGGTTGCGCTTGGTCTTTCGCAATTCGTGAAGGAAATAGAACCCATTGCGCGTATTGCCAACCGACCGGAGCGGCGACGTCTCGATGTATTGCGCCCAGACAACCGCAGCGTTGACGTCTTGTTCTATGGTGACCCGCAAGGACTTCCAGTCGTCTTTTTGCACTCTGTTTACTACCGAAGTTTCCCACCCTTTGTAGAGCAGCAATTGCACGATGCCGGGCTGTATTTCATTGCGCCAGGACGTCCTGGTTTCGGTGCAACAACCAAGGCGGCAAAAGGAACATCACGGTTTGAATGTCTCACATCTGATGTGGAAGCTATTCTTGATCAAATGGGAATTGAGAAATGCGTGTTGATCGCGCAGACGGCTTCAACGCCAGCAGCTTTCCATATTTTCAAGCATCTACAGCATCGTATCGACCGCAGGATCGTCATCGCATCGGCTGCGCCAACCACCAGGAAGATCAGTTTTGATGCCAGCCGGGTAAGTTCTGCATGGACCGTGGCCTTAATAAAGGCGTGCAAAGTGTCTCCCCAAATGGCTTATTTGGTGGCCCGTGCGGGCCATCGGCTCATGCTGAGTGCGGGAATGTCCCGCTTTCTGTCCCACCATTATTCCGGCAGTCCGGCAGATCTGGAGGTGATGGCTCTACCGGAAACAATTGCCGAATTTGAGGAAGGCGTTGCTTTCACTTCCAAACAGGGAATTGAAGAAGCGGTTCACGATGTTATCGACTGCTTCGAAAATTGGGATCACCTCATCGAAGAGGCTCCAGGACCAGTCATCATGGCACATGGCGCCACCGACCCTCACTCGCCAATTCAAGTTATCCGATCATTGTGCGAGCTGTTTCCAGATAAGTTGCGTCTCAACGAATTTTCTGATGGCGGTCAAATGCTCATGGCAAGCCACACGCAGCAGATGATTCAGCTCATCAAGACAGGCCAGTTGAACACTGGCTACAAGCAGCAGCTTTCATAGAAAATGGTGCACCCGGAGCGATTCGAACGCCCGACCCCCAGATTCGTAGTCTGGTGCTCTATCCAGCTGAGCTACGGGTGCATGCTGTATCGCAGTGTTGACCGCGACGACGTGTAGGTAAAGCGACTGGCTGGCGATTGCAAGCGATGCTTTATCAGAAAGTGCCGGAAATGCTCCTTTCCGGCATCATCCCAAATTGTTGTTACAGAACGACGACTTTGGTTCCGTTTGGAACCCGCTTATAGAGGTCGATCACGTCTTGGTTCATAAGGCGGATACAGCCAGATGATGCTGCGGTACCAATGGAACTCCACTCAGGTGTGCCATGCAGGCGGTAGAGCGTGTCGACGTTGCCCTGCATCAGATACAACGCACGAGCGCCAAGCGGGTTGGTTGGCCCGCCGGGCATACCGCCATTATCGACACCCCATTTAGCAAGATCGGGACGACGTTCGATCATTTCGGCAGGTGGTGTCCATTTTGGCCACTCCTGCTTCCAGCCGATGTGCGCTTCGCCCGACCATTCAAAACCGGCCTTGCCGACACCGATGCCATAACGCATGGCCTTGCCACCAGGCTGGACGAGATAGAGAAACTTGCCATGCGGATCGACAACCAGCGTGCCCGGTTTGTGGGACGTGCGGTAGTTCACCACTTGCCGGAAATTCCGCTTGTTCATCTTAGAGACGGGGATTGCCGCGACTGGAAAACCGCCATCAACACGGGCTTTGTAATCGCTGATGTTGGCCAGCGCCGGATCAGACAGAGCGAAAAGGCGTCGCGAATTATCAGGCTTATCAGCGTCTTTGCGCTCCAGAGCACGACGGGCATCGGCCCGTTGACTTGCACGCTCAGCTGCCTTGCGATCGCGCTCCGCTTGCGCGAAGCGGCGTTCAGCTTCTCGTTTGTCATTGCGCGCTTTGGTAACGGCACGCTCAGCGCGCTCTTGGCGCCGTTCTGCCCGGCGTAGGCTGCGTTCTGCCCGACGCAAGGAGCGTTTCGCGCTGCGCAGAGCCCGCTTGTCAGCACGAACCGCCTTTTTCGCCGTATCTTTGCGTTTGGTTGAGATATTGCGCTTCAGCCGACGTTCGTTACGGGCAATGTCGCGCTCGAGTTTGGCAACTTCCCGTTTCGCTTGTCGAACTTCACTGCGGGCGCTGCGAACGTCAGCCCGTGCCGCGCTTCGTTTAGCTGAGACGGACGAAATTGATGGACCTGTATAGCCGGAGACTGAGCGGCTGGATGACGAACACCCTGCCGCGAACAGAGCCAAAACAAGGACCAGCGGCGTGAAGACTTTTGAAAAACCGGAAAACATCTTTTAACCCATTATAATAAAGGCGCTTTACAGCCTTAGGACGACATATACGCATTACTTCGCCCGCATCCCCCAATGCGCTTGTGCGAGCTATCTACCAATTTGTGCGTCTGTGAACAAACGAATCATGGGGATTCGAGCTCTGCAAACTCTCAAATCGTTTCAGGTGAGACATTTTTGCACCAACGCTTTTGCAAGCGCGGTTAAGGGTATTTGACACCGCTGATTGATCTGTCACCTTTTGAAATAGGAAGAACAAAAGGAGATTCGGCGGTGCCGATTGTGTCACTTGCTCAAGACAACCCATTTGTCGACGGGCGCCAGTCCGAGCGGGCGCTAGCAGTTCGCACAGGGGTGGAGCGTCATTTAAGCGAGGCCGGATGGGTGACCTTGCCCGAATTAACGCTCAGAACCGGACGTCGCGCGGATCTGGTAGCTTTGTCGCCAAAAGGCGAGGTGATGATTGTTGAGGTGAAGTCTTCGTTGGCTGATCTTAGAGCGGATGCAAAATGGCCAGACTATTTCGATTTTTGCGATCGGCTGTATTTCGCAACCCTGCCGGATGTTCCAATGGACGAATTTCCTGCTGAGGCCGGCTTGATGATTGCTGATGCCTATGGAGCAGAAGAAATTCGGCCATGCGTGGACGCTAAAATGCCAGCCGCACGGCGTAAGGAGGTCCATCTACGTTTTGCTCGCGCCAGTGCCATCCGCCTCGCACGTTGCTGTGCCCATGCAGGATTGGCCGCAGAGCAATTTTCCGACGATTAGGCCCGAGCGCGTTGACTGGATTAGCGGGGCGCACGCTTTGCAAGAATGCGCTGCAATGTGCGGCGGTGCATGTTGAGACGTCTGGCTGTTTCGGACACATTGCGGTCACACAATTCGTAAACGCGCTGAATGTGCTCCCAGCGCACACGGTCTGCCGACATCGGATTTTCCGGCGGTGCAGCCTTGTCGTCGGGGCTTTGCATCAGTGCATTAAGAATGTCGTCGGCATCCGCGGGTTTTGCGAGATAGTCAATCGCACCCAATTTCACTGCCGTCACTGCTGTTGCGATGTTGCCGTAGCCAGTTAGCACGATCACGCGGGTTTGGGCTTGGCGAGCTTGCAGGGCTTCCACCACATCGAGACCATTGCCGTCTTCCAAGCGCATATCGACAACTGCATAGTCGGGCTCGGCCGCCCGAACGGCCGCCATGCCGTCAGCCACTGTTTCCGCCATGGTGACCGCAAAGCCACGGCCTTCCATAGCACGGCCAAGACGTTGCAAAAATGGACGGTCATCGTCCACCAAGAGCAAGGTTGGGGTGTTGGTTAGATCGGCAGGATCGGCAGTTTCCGTCATAGCAGGGTCCGTCGTCTCAAATTGTTCAAATCAATTGGGTCGTTCTATTAACGAGTATGTGGGGAATTTGGTTTCTTAATCAAATAAATGCAGTCAAAAATGCCAACTTGTCGCATATTTGTCCTGCCAACATCCGGCGCGCATCAAGAGTTGATGCCGCGCTCGAAAGCCTCGCGTGGCCAGACGATTGAGACCCGAGCACCACCGTTTTCACTGCCCTTGGCCTGACGGTTCTTGAAAGTTACCGAAGCACCGCTGCGTTCGATGAGCGTCTTGGCGATGAAAAGGCCAAGCCCCAGGCCAGAATCATGCGTGCTGCGGCCTTTCGGGCGGGTGGTTATGAAAGGTTCGCCAATGCGGTTAATGACATCTGGTGAGAATCCGCGGCCATCATCGTCAACAGTGATGGAAATGGAATGCTTATCCCAAGCGGTTGTTACGCGAACATTCTGCAGCGCAAAATCCACCGCATTGTCGATGATATTGCCAAGGCCATAGTGCACGCCGGGGCTGCGCAGCATCAGCGGGCTTGGCTGCTCGCCTTCTTCAATGATGTCGATGGTGACGCCGAAATTACGCAATGGGGCGCAGGTTTCTTCCACCAGCGCCGCAAGGCTCTGGCGCTCAATCATCTCGGCGCCCTCGCTGTTGAGGGACTTCAGCGTCTGCAAGATCTGCCGACACCTCTCCGCCTGTTCGCGCAACAGCGTTGCGTCTTCACGCAGAGGGCTATCGACGGGCAATTCGTGGTGCATTTCTTTTGACACAAGCGCGATGGTTGCCAGCGGAGTGCCGAGCTCGTGAGCCGCAGCGGCCGCTAGTCCATCAAGTGCGTTCAAGTGCTTCTCGCGTTGCAAAATAAGTTCTGTTGCGGAAAGCGCATCCGCCAGTTTTCGTGATTCCTGTGCAACCCGAAAACAATAGATTGCCGTGAAAGCGAGCGTGCAAACCAGAGCGACCCAGAATCCCGCCACATACAGGCGGGGCAGGCGCAGCGGGTCCGCGGTGTCCCAAGGCAGCGGCAGATGGAAAAATGCTAGTAGGCTGACGATACCAACTGCGAGAAACCCGAGCATCACTATGTGGCGACGCAGAAGCGAGGTTGATGACACGACCACCGGCACGATCAGCAAAATCGCAAACGGATTTTGCAAACCGCCTGTCAGGAATAAGAGATTGCCCAATTGCAGCAGATCGAAAGCCAGCAGCATGAACGCGCCTTCACCTGGCAGGCGATGGTTGGCGCGGTAGCGCTTGGCGAGAAACAGGTTCAGCGCTGCCGATAAAGCAACCAGCAGCAGGCAAAGTGCCCATTGCATCGGATAGTTAAAGCCGAAGGCAATCACCAGGACAGCCCCCACTTGTCCGATAATCGCATACCACCGCAAGCGGATCAGTGTATCGAGGCGGATCAAAACCCGCTCCGGCAGGGCGGCTTGTATGGTTTGATCGGGCATATCGGCTTCCGGAGGGTTGGCGTGGTTCTTTGCTACCCGAAACGACATGGCGCTGGCGACATCTAAAGTGCCGCATCGAGCGCCTATTTTCGAGGCTTGGCCCGTTGGGTGGGTTCTGCCTCCAGTGGATTTTCCGGCCAGGGATGTTTGGGATAGCGCCCGCGAAGGTCCGCACGGACATCTGCCCAAGAGCCACGCCAGAAGCCGGGCAGATCGCTGGTAATCTGGATCGGTCGTCCTGCGGGGGAAAGAAGCTCGATCTCCAACGCAAACGTGCCGTCGATGATCGTGGGATGGGCCGTCAGGCCAAACAATTCTTGAGGCCGCACGGCAATGACGGCTTTGGCCGCTGAAAAGATGATCGGAATTTTCGAACCCGTAGGTGCCGTGAAATGCGATGGCAAGATCCGGTCAAGATCCCTCACGGAGCCAAGACCTGAGCGCAGCAGGAGCGCGTTGCTCAACGTCCCGTCCGCCAGCTCCTTCAGCGATGTGCGCCCCGCAATAAAGGGTTCCAGCCATTCGTCTAATTCATCGATCAGAGCGGCTTCACAAAAGCGCTTTGGTGTATCAGCGCCTGTATGGTGCGCTGTCCAAAAGCGCAAGCGCTCTAGCAACGCCCAGTCCGCCTTTTGCCAAGGCAAGGCGTCGAGACCCTGTTCGCGCACTGCATGGATCAAGGCGTCTGTGATATCCTCAGCGGACGGGGAAAAGCCGCGCGGTTTTTCCAGCGGCAGTACGCCGAATTTCCGCACTTCTGCACCCAGCAATTTCCCTTTGCTCCCATCAAACCGAGTGCTTCGAACGGTTGCAATTTCTGCTTCGAAACGGCTCAGCAGGTCTGCTTTTTCAATCGCGGCCGCGGAAACGATCCGGGCCGCACCGGCGCGGCCGATCATGTCTGCCACCACCAGATAATCCTGCGCTGCCAGCGGTTCGATTGCATCAATTTCCGCGCCCCGTCCGTTCGCAAGCGTGTAGCGGATCATGCCGTTTGGGGATTGTCCGCCCCGCTGCGCGACCCGCTCAGAAAAGGCCAGCGCCAATGTCACGCCAACGCTTTCGCTCTCGGCCTGTGCCTTGCCAACTTGAGCGGCCAAGCGTTTGGCGAGCGTTTGCATCTGCTGACTGCGCTTATCGCGGCCTGATTTTACCCTCGCCAAGCGGCTTTCAACATCAACCGCTGCTCCGCCCAAGCCGCGCTCCTGAAGCACCAGGGCGAGCAGCGTGGCCTCTTGGGGATTAGCGCTGGATGCAATCATATGTGCCAGCCGTGGTGGCATGGGCAGGCGCGCCAGCATCCGGCCATGCTCTGTCAAACTTCCTTCAGCCGAAAGCGCGCCGAGCTTTCTCAACAGCGCGGTCGCCTCGTTCCAAGCCGGTGCAGGCGGCGGGTCAAGCCATATCAGTTGTGCGGGATTGGCAACCCCCCAATCGGCCAGCGTAAGCACAAGGTCTGTCAGGTCCGCATTAATGATTTCAGGCGGTGCGGTTTTCGGGAGGGATGCCGTCTGCTGCTCCCGCCAAAGCCGGATAGCCCGTCCCGGCCCCAGCCGCCCGGCGCGCCCGGCCCTTTGCGCGATTGAAGCCTGATCTGACCGCACGGTTTGCAATCGGGTCAGACCTGTGGCCAGTTCGTGGAACGGTAGGCGTGACAGGCCGGAATCGATGACTGTGGTGATGCCGTCGATAGTGAGCGACGTCTCCGCAATGGCGCTCGCCAAAACGACTTTGCGCCGTCCCGATGGGCTTGGCTGAATGGCGGCGTCTTGTTCAGCCGAAGATAAGGCGCCGTAGAGCCGAAGCAAATCTGTATCGTTCGGCAGCGTGTCTTTCAGTACTTCAAACGCGCGTTCGATTTCTCGCTGGCCGGGCAGAAAGCACAAGATGCTGCCGGTATTGGCTTGGACGATTTCCGCTCGAACGGCAGACGCCATTTGCGCCTCTACCGCTTCTTTTACTCGGCCTTCGCGGTAGACGATCTCGACGGGATATTGCCGCCCTGCGCTTTCGATCACTTGCGCATCGATTGTATGCGCCACCTGCCCACCATCCAACGTTGCGGACATGGGAATGAGACGCAGATCTTCGCGCAAGCCCGTTTGCAAATCGAGACACAGCGCGAGCGCCAGATCGCTGTCGAGGCTACGCTCGTGAAATTCGTCAAACAGGATGCAAGCCACGTCTTCCAAGCCCGGATCGGACGCCAACATGCGTGTGAACACGCCCTCGGTGACAACTTCTATTTCGGTCTTTGCGGATATTTTCGTGTCGAACCGGACCCGATAGCCAACCGTTTCGCCCACATTTTCACCAAGCAGGCTGGCCATGCGACTGGCCGCACCTCTGGCTGCCAAGCGGCGCGGTTCCAGCACGATGATCTTGCGCCCCTCCCGCCAAGGAGCGTCCAACAGCGCCAGTGGCACGATGGTTGTCTTGCCCGCTCCCGGTGGAGCGATAAGAACGGCCCGCGATTGCGTCTCCAGCAAGCGCAGTAGATCGCCCAGCTTTTCATGGATGGGAAGGTCTGACACAGATGGTGGAAGTGAGATCATGGGTGTGAATACCGCGATCTGGCGCGTTCAATCCAGTCGAATGATCTCGCCACCGGCGGCGGTGGCATCGGCTTCATCGTGGGTGACCAGCAGCACGGGCAGGTTTTGGCGTGCAGCTTCAGCAAAAACGAAACGCCGAACCTGATCGCGCAAATCTGTATCGAGTTTGGAGAACGGCTCGTCCAGCAACAGCGCTTTGGGGCGCGACAGCAACACCCGCATCAGCGCAACACGTGCTTTTTGACCGCCCGAAAGCGTGGCCGGATCGCGGTCAAAAAAGCCGCTCAGCTCCGCATCCTCCAGCGCTTGTTCGCAGCGCGTCCGGCGTTCAGAACCGTTGACAGTTTGCGGGACGGCAAAGAGCAGATTTTCACCGACCGACATATGCGGGAACAGAAGCGGGTCTTGGAACAGAATACCTGTGCGGCGCTCATGAGCGGGTTTGTGGGTGATCTCCTCGCCATCGAGAAGCACATTGCCTTTGGCCTTGAATGTCGGGTCAAGAAAGCCGCCGATATAGGCAAGCAGCGATGACTTGCCGGAGCCAGATGGACCCATCAGCGTAAGCGTCTGCGACGGGGCGACATGTGCTGATACAGCCAGCAGCGCTTTGCCGTTAAGAGCGATTTCGATATCGCGCAGGACAAGGCCGGGCTCCCCCATTACGACACCCCTTTCATGTCGCTGCGATTGCGGAAAAGGATAGCGGGAATAGCGGCGGCAAGAGCAAATCCAAGAAACGGCAAAATCATCTGCACAAAGGCATAGACGCCAATCACCCGCCGATCACCCCCTGAGGCAAGTGCCACCGCTTCGGTCGTGATGGTGGGAATGCGCCCGGCACCAATCAACAGCGTTGGCAGATACTGTCCGATGGAAACCGCAAATCCCACAGCAGCAGCCACCAGAGCTGGCTTCAGCAGCATCGGAAGCCGCACCCGCCAGAACGTGCGTGTAGGACTTGCCCCAAGCCCGTGCGCCACATTGGCGAAGCGCCTGTCCCAAGCCCGCCAGGGGTCGGAGAGTGACAGGAAAACGTAGGGCAAAACGAAGATGAGATGCACAAAAACAAGCGCGGGCCAAGACGCGTCATAGCCGATAGAGACGAAGAAAATTTGCAGGCCGAACACGAACGAAACCTGCGGCACGATCAGCGGCAGGTAGATGAACAGCAGCGCCCGTGAGCCGCCTGTGCGCCCCGTGCGGGCTTCGCGCTCCAGACAGGCCAGCGTGATGATGATGGCGACAACGGTAGCAATTGCGCCGATCCAGAGCGTATTCGACAGCGGCCCAACCATCGTAAACCAAGCGCGGCCCCAGTTTTGCAGTGTGAAATTGCGCGGTAAGGCATCGGGGAATGCCCAAAACCCCGAAACCGACCAAAGCCCCAAAATAAACAGTCCTGCGAAGATCAAGAATGCGGCGGTGACGATCAAAATTAGGCCGGCGGCGCGCAGCACAGCATCTTTTTGTACGCGTCGGCCCGATTGGCGCTGTGTCCGCATTATGCGAGCGGCAACGCGCTCGCTCACCAGCCAGATTAGAATTGCGGTCACCGTCACGCCCAATTGCAAAACCGCTCCTGCCGACGCAACAAAGCGCAGGGCGATATCCGGGTCGCTCATCCATTGTGTTAAGCGCACGGCCAACGTGGATGGCGTCGATGGCCCCAGAATGATCGCCACGTCCACAACCGAGGTTGCGTAGGCGATGACGGCGATAACGGCGAGGCGGATTTGTCGGTAGACCAGCGGCCATGTCGTGTGAAGGAACGCGGCAAGGCGGCCGTAACCAAACGATTGTGCGATGTGGCGTGATTGGCGTGGCCGAGTTTGTGGAAGGGCGGCCAGTGTGACCAGCAGCAGAAACGGAATTTCCTTGATGATCAAACCCGCCATCATCGACAGGCCATAAGGATCTTGCAGGATCAGCACGTCGGGCGGTCGGGTGGCTCCCGTCGCCCAGGGCGATAGCAGCCGCATGATGTAGCCCGATGGCGCAATCAGAAAGGCCAGTCCGAAGGCCGCCGCCGCATGGGGCACCGAAAGCAGCGGCGAAATGAGATGCTGAACGCGGGCAAAAATGCGCGCACCGAACCAGCCGCTGACAAACAGAATGACAATCGTGAGCGCGATGGCTGTTGTCACCAGCCCTGTTATGAGGCTCAGCGCTGCCGAGCGCCACACGCCCGGCATGGCAAAAAGATCAGCAAAGGGTTTGGTGGAAACCTCTGTGCCGCCCAGCGAAGGCAGATAGCCGAAGGCGGGCAGCAGCGTTGCTGCCAGGCCAAACACAACGGGACCCAGCAGCAGCGCGATCGCAAAAGCGGGCGCGAAACGCAGTATCATCGCTCGCCGCGCCCCATATGCTCCGGTTTAGTTGCCCGCGCCGTAGCGGCGGGTCCATTCTTTCTCGATTTCCGTCATCCAGCTTGGATGCGGCTCCGGCAGCATGGGGCCAAGCTCTTCGGGCTTCAAAGTTGCGATGCCGAGATCAAGAGCGGCGAAGGCGGCACGGTCGGCCTCCGGCAGTTTCGCCATGTTCAGCACGGTTGGATCGCCCCAGAAATTCGGGTCTTGCTTGCGAAGCTGGGCTTCCGGCGACAGCAGGAAATTGGCCAGCAGCAGCGCTCCCGCCTTGGCGTTTGCGTTGTAGGGAATGGCCACGAAATGTGTGTTGCCAAGGGTGCCAACGGGAAAGGTGAACGAGCGGATCGTGTCCGGCAGTTTGTTTTGCTTGATGGAAGAAGACGCCTGCGATGGATTGAAGGCAAAGGTAATGTCCAATTCGCCATCAGCGAGCAATTGCTCCATCGCCGGATAGTTCTTCGGATAAGCCTGCCCCTGACGCCACATATTGGGGTGCAAGTCGTCCAGCACGGCAAATAACGGCGCGGTGACAGCCTCAAACTCTTCCGCCTTCACAGGCTCCAGCAATTTCGACGGGTCCGGTGCCAGCTCGGTGAGCGCTTGCTTCAGAAAGGACGAACCAATGAAATCTGGCGGCGCAGGGTATGAAAAGCGACCCTTATTGGCAGCGGTCCATTTCGCTAATTCGATGACATTTTTCGGCAGATCTTCCGCCTTGGTGCGGGCGCTATCGTAGAAGAAAACCATCTTCGCGCCGCCCCAAGGAGATTCCATGCCATCGGTGGGAATGGTGAAATCCACGGTAATGGTGGGTTTGTTTTCAACGTCGACATATTGCCAGTTTGGCAGCTTTTCGGCCCAACCGGGACCGTAAAGCAGGCCTTCGCTTTTCATAGCGGCAAAGTTTTCGCCATTGATCCAGATCAGATCGACGCGTCCGCCTTCGTCCTTACCAGCCGTCTTCTCTGCCAGTACCGTGGCCACTGCATTGGCTGTATCGTCAAGTTTCACATGTTCGACAGTCACGCCGTAGCGTTCCTTCATCAAACCACCGGCCCACGCGATGTAGTCGTTGATGTTCTGTGCGCCGCCCCATGCGTTCCAGTAAACCGTCTGGCTTTTGGCCGCCTCTTCGACGCTTGCCCAATTGTCGATATCAAACTCCGCCGCTTGTGCTGGGGCGGCGATGAGTGCGGAGGCAAAAAGGGCGGCTTTGAGGGTGCGAAAAGCGAATGTGGTCATAGGAATACCCCGAAAAACAGATTTGGCTGCTTATTCACCTGCAAGTGTCGCAAGGCAAGCGGTGCGGCACTCACAATTACGCAAGCGATTGTGAACGCAACTAGGCTTGAGGCTTCGACAGAGTGCGCTTGACCGCATCTTTCCATCCGGCATACCGCGCTGAGCGGGAGGCTTCATCCATCTGCGGCTCGAAGCGCTTCTCCCGCGCCCACGTCTCGGCAAAACCGTCCTGGTCGGGCCATACGCCAGCCCGGGAACCTGCAAGCCAAGCCGCGCCGAGGGCGGTGGTTTCCAATATCGTCGGGCGGTCTACGGGAGCTGCCAGAATGTCAGCCAGATATTGCATCGTCCAATCGCTCGCCACCATGCCGCCATCCACGCGCAGGATCGTCTCGTCGGAAGCATCCGCCCAATCGGCTTTCATAGCGTCCAACAAATCTCTCGTCTGATAGCAGACCGCTTGAAGCGCCGCGCGGGCAAATTCGTTGGGTCCGGTGTTGCGCGTCATGCCGAAGATTGCGCCCCGCGCATCCGCGTCCCAATAGGGTGCGCCAAGGCCGGTAAATGCTGGCACCAGAATGACCTCTTGTTCATCGTCCGCAGCCTGCGCCATCGCGCCGGATTGTCCTGCATCGTCGATGATTTTCAGCCCATCCCGCAACCATTGCACCGTTGCGCCTGCCATGAAAATCGAACCTTCCAGCGCGTAGGTCGTCTTGCCATTGAGCCGATAGGCGATGGTGGTGAGCATCTTGTTTTTCGAGGTGACCTTGTCACTGCCCGTGTTCAGCAGCGCGAAACATCCTGTCCCGTAGGTGGATTTGAGCATTCCCGGTTTAAAGCAGGCATTACCAATTGTTGCCGCTTGCTGGTCACCCGCCACGCCCAGGACAGGAATTTCCGCACCCAGATGCTCTTTGTCGATAATCCCGAAGTCGGCAGCACAGTCGAGCACTTCCGGCAGCATGGATTGGGGAACGTCAAGCATATCCAGCATGAAATCGTCCCATCTATTCTCGCCGATATTATACATCAGCGTGCGAGCAGCGTTGGTGGCGTCGGTGACGTGCCGTTTGCCGCCCGTCAGCCGCCAGATCAGGAATGTGTCGATGGTGCCAAACATTAGATCGCCCGCTTGCGCGCGTTCGCGGGCACCATCAACGTTCTCCAAAAGCCAGCGGACTTTTGTGCCGGAAAAATACGGGTCGAGCAGCAACCCTGTCCGTGCCGTCACCTCGTTCTCCACGCCCGTTATTTTAGTTTGAGCGCAGAATTCCGACGTGCGCCTGTCTTGCCAAACAATTGCGTTATGGATCGCTTTGCCTGTCTTGCAGTCCCAAACAACGGTCGTTTCGCGCTGGTTGGTGATGCCGATAGCGGCGATGTCTTTTGGCTCAAGCCCTGCCTTGGCGATGGCCTCTCGACAAACGGCGATCACGCCTTCCCAGATCTCTTCAACATCGTGTTCTACCCAGCCGGACTTTGGAAAATGTTGAGAGAATTCGCGCTGCGCTATGGCGGCGATGGTTTGGTCGGCGTTGAACACAATGGCCCGCGATGATGTCGTGCCCTGATCGATGGCGAGAATGGCGCCCATGACAAACTCCGGTGAAACACAAGTTCAGTTAGATCGACAAGCACCATAGGCAAAGCAGTTCGCTTCGCCTAGATAAGAGCCATGAAACCACCTGCTGAAACATCGCAAGACATGGACGGCCGCAAAACGCTGGTACTTACCGGCGCGAGCCGTGGCATTGGCCACGCTGCCGTGCGCCGGTTTTCCGCAGAGGGTTGGCGGGTGCTCACGCTGTCGCGCCAACCGTTTGATGCCAACTGTCCGTGGCCTGAAGGCGCGGCCAACCATGTGCAGGTCGATCTGGCGGATGCTGACAGTCTGGGCCTTGCGGTAGCGGATATCAAAGAGCGGCTGCAGGACGAGGGCGGCAAGCTGCACGCGCTGGTCAACAATGCTGGCATTTCGCCCAAACTGGATGGCGGCAAGCGGCCCAACACGATCAAGACGCCGATGCAGGTCTGGCGGCAGGTGTTTCAGGTGAATTTCTTTGCGCCAATCTTGCTGGCGCGGGGCCTGCTGGAAGAATTGCAGGAAGCCAAAGGCTCCATCGTCAACATCACGTCCATCGCCGGCGGTCGGGTTCACCCCTTTGCGGGCAGCGCCTATGCCACATCAAAAGCCGCACTGGCCTCGCTGACCCGCGAAATGGCGGCGGATTTCGGCCCGCTCGGTATTCGCGTCAACGCCATCGCACCGGGCGAAATTGATACCTCTATATTGTCCCCTGGCACGGAGGGTTTGATACAAGACATCCCGCTGGCGCGGCTGGGCAGCACGATGGAAGTGGCGGATGCGGTCTTTTATCTGTGCTCCGATCAGGCCAGCTATGTGAACGGCGCCGAACTTCACGTGAACGGCGGCCAGCACGTCTGATGCCTGAACTGCCGGAAGTAGAGACCGTCCGCCGCGGCCTTGCGCCTGTGATGGAAGGCGCAACGGTCGAACGGCTGGAACTGCGCCGCCCCGATCTGCGGTTTCCTTTTGCCCCCGATTTCGAACGCATCGTGTCCGGCAGCCAGATCGTCTCGATGGGCCGCCGGGCCAAATATCTGCTGGCAGACTTGGCCAGCGGCGATGTCATTATAATGCATCTGGGCATGTCCGGCTCGTTTAGAACCGAACAAGATGATGGTGAAACCATCCCCGGCACGTTTCATCACGAGCGGTCGCGGTTGGAAGCCCATGACCATGTTGTTTTCCATCTTAAAGAGGCATCCGGCGGCACGGCGCGAGTGATCTACAACGACCCCCGCCGTTTCGGTTTCATGCTTATGACGCGCCGCGATGCGCTGGATGAACACCCGACGTTTAAGGGCATGGGCGTGGAGCCTGTCGGCAACGCGCTCAGCGCCAACATTCTGGCTGCTCAAATGGCTGGTAAGAAAGCGCCTCTGAAAGCCGCTTTGCTCGATCAACGGGTTATCGCTGGACTGGGCAATATATATGTGTGCGAAGCTCTGTGGCGGGCGAAACTCTCACCCAAGCGCGAAGCGCGGACGCTGGTGACCAAAAATGGTCGTCCGACCGAACGGCTGGAACGGCTGACTGTTCATATAAGAGAAGTCATCGCTTCGGCCATCGAGGCAGGAGGCTCATCGCTGCGCGATCATGCCCAGACAGATGGCTCGCTCGGTTATTTCCAACACACGTTCAACGCCTATGACCGCGAAGGCCAGCCCTGCGCCCACGGATGCGGCAGCAACATCAAGCGCATTGTTCAATCGGGGCGATCGACATTCTATTGTGGAGCTTGCCAAAGGTGACGATGCACCGACGCTCGAAGGAACTCGGTACGGTTGTGCGCTCCATTAATGAGGACGGTGGCGCGCTGTGTGTCGATCTGTTCCAACGATCTGACGGCACTTTCGGTTATGAGGAATATCGCCACGATGTTGAAACGGGCGAGGGCTGGTTTCCCATCGGCTTTTATTACGAGACAAAGTTTGAAACACTTGATGCTGCTTTGGAGGCTGCCCACGCTTCCGTAAAATGGCTGCACAGATGAAAGGCTTCCCATGCCCTACGACATGATCAAAGTGGATACCAACGGAGCCGTCGGCGTTATCACGCTGAACCGCCCCAAGGCTCTCAATGCGCTCAATACGCAAACCATGAATGAGGTCGTGGCCGCTGCGCAGGCTTTCGACAGCGATGGCAAGGTTGGCTGCATCGTGCTGACCGGATCGGAAAAGGCATTTGCCGCCGGTGCTGACATTAAGGAAATGCAGCCCCTCTCCTATATGGATGCCTGGAGCCAGGATTTCTTCGCCGGATGGGACGCGCTCACCCGCATTCGCAAGCCGATCATCGCTGCCGTCTCCGGCTATGCGCTTGGCGGTGGCTGTGAACTGGCAATGATCTGCGATTTCATCATCGCGTCGGAGAGCGCCAAATTCGGCCAGCCGGAAATCACGCTCGGTGTGATGCCCGGCATGGGCGGCTCGCAGCGCCTGACCCGTTTTGTTGGCAAGTCCAAATCCATGGATATGTGCCTGACAGGCCGGATGATGGATGCTGAAGAAGCCGAACGATCTGGCTTGGTCTCGCGCGTCGTGCCGGTGTCGGACCTGATGGAGGTGACGCTGGAAGTCGCAGCCAAGATCGCGCAATTCTCTCAACCCGCTGTTGCCATGACCAAGGAGAGCGTCAACCGCTCCTATGAAATGACAATGGCCGAGGGCGTGCGCTTCGAGCGGCGCCTGTTCCATTCGCTGTTTGCCACGGAAGATCAGGATGAGGGCATGAAGGCATTCGTTGAAAAGCGCTCTGCCCAGTTCAAAAACCGTTAGAGCCACCAAGAACGGCGCTGTTGACGGGTTGCAGACTTGGCCCTATAGCACACCGCGAAAGCGGCTTTGTAGAAAAGCCGCCGCTTTTGTTTGGGCATATGGCTTTTTTGAAGGCCAGAAGCGCAAACGACCCTTACAAATTGAAGAGTGTCCCGGCCCATAATTGTGGGATCGCACGCACCGAACGAATCGAAAGAAAACTTATTATGGCCAACACACCATCAGCGAAGAAAGCGACCCGCAAAATCGCCCGTCGCACCGCAGTCAACAAATCACGCCGCACGAACATGCGCTCCAATCTTCGCAGCCTTGAAGAAGCGATTGCCGCAGGCGACAAGGCGGTTGCCGCTGAGCAGTTCCGCAAGGTCCAGCCGGTCGTAATGAAGTCGGCCTCCAAAGGCATCATTCACAAGAACACAGCGGCGCGGAAAATCTCCCGCCTGTCTGCTCGCATCAAGGCCCTGTAGGCCAAACACAAGATTGGGCGGAACGGCGAGAAGCCGCCGTCCCATACTGCATAACACTTTGAACCCGACCGAGCACCGCTCGTGTCGGGTTTTTCGTTTGGAGCGAAATTTTGGGGAGCCTGTTTCGCGTAAAGGTTCATAATGGGACTCAATGCAACCGGATTCACAACGAGTTTTGGGTAATTATGTTACCCATCGGCATGACAGAATTTTCTTATATTTATCAGAGGTTTATACTGCGGACATTTTGAGTGCAGTGCAGCGAAGGTGAGTCTCGCTGCCCTAATTGCGAGTCAATAGAGTCTGCGCGAGATTCTTTTTTCCAATTGTGATCTGCCGGTGATTTTAAGCGAGTCAATTTTCAATCGGCTTGATTCCACAAGCTTTTTGCCGATCAATTTTTTTCAGTCACACGGGCGGATTCAGGGCCCGAAATCGGTGGTTTCTAAAATGTTAACGAATCGTCCTTGTGACCCCCAAACCCCCTGTGTATGTTGGCCTCCGAGGTGGAAGACAGACCTGTTAAGCACCCCGCACACGAAGATGTTTTACGGTAAGAAAATCGGCAACAAGTCGGTGCACCAGAAACTATCGTGCGGGAGGGGGCAAGGCGCGGTTTCTCTTCAGGCCGGATGGTTTTCAGGTGCGTCTAGTGTGCCTTTGTGCTGTTCGGTCTTAAAATAGCGGTCAATTGCCAATCCGGCACAACCATCGTTTGCCTCACCGCTCACCGCAGTATCATGCTGTGGCAAGGGGGCTTTATAAATTGGAACAACGGTCGATGCGCAAAACCTCCGTTTTGCGCAAACGGGAGAGTTTTAACATGGCCTATGCTGGCGACATTTCACCAACCCAAGCATGGGAAATGCTTGTTGGAGAAAAAGCCAGGACGGTTCTTGTGGACGTTCGTACCCGGCCCGAGTGGGGCTTTGTGGGCATCCCGCTTCTGCAGCAGGACATGCGAGCGCCTGTCTTGGAAGAATGGTCGTTCTATCCCGACATGAGCCTGAACACGGCTTTCGTTCCACACGTGATACAGCGTTTGGAAGACGAGGGTTTGGGCAAAGACACGAATTTGCTGTTCCTGTGCCGCTCCGGCGTGCGCAGCGCTGCGGCGGCTCACGCTTTGACGAGCGAGGGTTACAGCAATTGTTACAACATTATCGGCGGTTTTGAGGGTGATCCCGATGGCGAAGGCCATCGCGGCACTGTCAGCGGCTGGAAAGTAGAGGGCTTGCCTTGGCGACAATAGGGCGGCCATGCGTAAACGATCTTCAGAAAAGGAAGATCACTTCAAGAGTGCGATACTGCGCTCCGATCAAGGGTTCGAGGCGCGCGGAGAAAAGCGCAGCAACGAGCTGAACAGAAATCAAAGCCTTCCGCGCAAGACGGAAGCGATCAACAAACCGGCGCAAGACCGGGCCGAACAGGAGGATGACGATGACCACCGCGAAGACGATTGCAACCGAAACGATTTTTCCAATGAACAAATTTTCTACAAACGAAACGACGCCGACCTACACAACAGAAGGCATCATGCACGAGTAAGGCAATCAAGACTCGCCTGACCAATAGGCATCAGAATTCAAAGCTCCGGTCGTTTTAGAAAAACACCGGATCGACATTCCTGACTTGATTGCGGATACTCAAAAAATGGCATCTCCACGCGGTAAACAGACACCCTCATTAACTTCCGACTCTTCTGCGATTGGCGGCTCGGGCGGGACCCCCAAGGCGCTCAATACACCAAAGACAGAAACTGGTGCACGCTCCGGCACGCGCACTTCGGTTGCTGATGCAACCAGTCGTTCTGCCCGGCGCGCAGCACTTAACAAGCAAAACCAAGCTGGCCCAACCGTTGCAGCCAAAGATGTGCAACGCTGGGAACGCGTGCAAGCGCAGTTAAAAGCAAAGCTCGGCCAAGAGGCCTATCAAAGCTGGTTTGGCCGCTGCCGTCTGGAAAGCGTATCGAAGAGCCAGTTGACGCTTTCGGTGCCTACAACGTTCCTGAAAAGCTGGATCCGCACCCACTACCAGGCGATGCTGCTGGAGATGTGGCAAAAGCAGCTTGAAGACATTTTGCGCATTGATGTTGTCGTCCGTTCCGCTGTGCGTGCGGCTAATACCGAAAATGGCGGCATGGCCCGTCCAGTCCCGCCGCAACAGCAGGCAATTGACAAAGCTCCTTTAAGTCAGCCTGCGCTTCCGCCTTTCACCAACAACGCACCCGTTCCCAATCGCACCCTGCGCGAGGGCGCGGCCAACCTGCCAAGCCCGCCCTCTGACCGAGGTGGTGCGGTTGATCCAAGAACAACGTTTGCTGGCTCGCCGCTTGACCCCAATTACACCTTCGCCACCTTGGTCGAAGGCGCATCGAACCGGATGGCCTGTGCGGCGGCCCGCTCGGTTGCGGAAGCGGATGGTGCGGCCCTGCGTTTCAACCCATTGTTTATCCACGCCAATGTGGGCCTGGGTAAAACCCACTTGTTGCAGGCCATCGCTTGGGCTGCAAACGAACGCAACAACGGCGTTCGAATGCTTTATCTGACGGCCGAATATTTCATGTGGCGCTTTGCATCCGCTATCCGAGATCAATCCGCATTGTCGTTCAAAGAAAGCCTGCGCGACATTGATCTGCTGCTGATTGACGACATGCAATTTCTGCAAGGCAAAAGCATCCAGCAGGAATTCTGCCATCTGCTGAACGCGTTGATCGACAGCGCCAAACAGGTCGTCGTGGCAGCCGACCGTCCGCCTTCGGAGCTGGAATCGCTTGATGCCCGTGTGCGTTCGCGCTTGCAGGGCGGTGTTGCGCTGGAAGTGAAGGCGCCCAACATCGAAATGCGCCGCGAAATGCTGGAACTGCGCTACCGCGACGCGCAGCGCGAAGATTCCAAACTCGCCATCGCTGATGGTGTGTTGGATTTCGTCGCCGAGAAGGTAGCCTCTTCGGGACGCGATCTTGAAGGCGCGTTCAACCAATTGCTCATCCAGCACCGTTTTTCCGACGGCCCTGTCGACATGGACGTGATCGAGCGAATGCTCGGCCATCTGGTTCAATCGGGTGAACAAAAACGCGTTCGCATCGAAGACATTCAAAAGGTTGTTGCGCGTCATTATCACGTGTCGAAAAACGATCTTCTGTCCAACCGCCGCACGCGCGTTATCGTGCGTCCCCGTCAGATCGCCATGTATTTGGCAAAAATTCTTACACCGCGCTCGCTGCCAGAAATCGGTCGGCGCTTCGGCGGGCGCGATCACACAACGGTTCTTCACGCTGTTCGCAAGATCGAAAAACTGCTGGAGAGCGATCACATGCTCGCTCAGGAGATCGAATTGCTTAAACGCCTGATCCACGAATTGGGCCAATAGCGCTGCGTTGATTGGCGTCATCTTTGCGGTGACGCCACCAAGGCGGCTTTGGACGTTGGCGAGAATCCTGTGTGTGCGCTGGGCGACGTCTTGATCGCAGCACTTGCATACCCCATTTTCGCTGGCAGCTAAAAAGCCTGAAATCCCATTTCTGTCGGAAGTAACCCGCTATGCGTGTCACCCTTGAACGCTCAAACCTGCTGAAAGCTCTCAACCACGTGCAGCGCGTTGTTGAACGCCGCAACACGATCCCCATTCTGTCCAATGTGCTGTTGCGCGCGGACGGTTCGACACTGACTTTCAAAGCGACCGATCTCGATATCGAAGTCACTGAAACGATATCCGCTTCAGTGGAGCAAGCAGGCGCGACGACTGTGTCTGCGCACATGCTTTACGACATCGTTCGTAAATTGCCTGACGGGTCTGAAGTCATGATGTCCGTTGGCGACGAAGCTGGTTTGAAACTTGTCTCCGGTCGTTCGCAGTTTAGTCTGCAAATGCTGCCAGAGTCCGATTTCCCCGACCTCACAGCTGGTGAATTCAGCCACACATTCCGTATGGCCTGCGCTGATCTCAAGAATCTGATTGACCGTACGCAGTTTGCTATTTCCACTGAAGAGACGCGCTATTATCTCAACGGCATCTTCTTCCACACCGTTGAAGACGAGGGCAAAACAATGCTCCGTGCTGTTGCAACAGACGGTCACCGCCTGGCGCAAGCCCAAAGCGAAGCGCCCGATGGCGCAAACGGCATGCCGGGCGTGATCGTTCCGCGCAAAACGGTCGGCGAAGTGCAGAAGCTTCTGGAAACCCCAGACAGCTTTGTCACAGTCGAGCTTTCCGATAGCAAAATCCGCTTCACGGTCGATGCTGTCGTGCTGACCTCGAAGCTGATCGACGGAACTTTCCCAGATTACAACCGCGTCATTCCCGTTGGCAACGACAAGGAAATGCTGATCGCGCGTGAGACATTCTCCGCTGCGGTTGACCGCGTTTCCACCATCTCCTCAGACCGTGGTCGCGCAGTGAAGCTGTCGCTTGCCGACGGTCAATTGGTGCTCAGCGTTAACAATCCAGACTCTGGCTCGGCTGAAGAAAGCCTTGCCGTGGGATATGGCTCCGATGCGCTCGATATCGGATTCAACTCCCGCTATCTGCTTGATATCGCTAACCAATTGTCGAGCGAGGAAACCAGCTTCATGTTTGCCGACCCCGGCTCGCCCACTCTCATCCGCGACAAGGGTGCAGAGGGTGCGCTGTATGTTCTGATGCCGATGAGGGTCTAGGCAACTTCGATGAGCGAACCCAAAACATCCGCTGACGGTCTTGTCTTTGGATGCGTTTTGGACGGACAGGGCGGTGCGCAAACCATCGGCTGGCCCGACGCCGATATCTGGAAAGACGACCAAAAACCCTGTTGGCTGCATCTGGAAGCTGGCCACGCCGAAACGGAAGCGTGGCTGCGTGAAAGCAGCGGACTGGCTCCGCTGACGATAGATGCGCTTTTGGCGCGCGAGACGCGACCCCGCTACACGATTAACAGTGATAGGGTTTGGGCCATTCTTCGAGGCGTGAACTTAAACAGCAACGCGCAACCCGACGACATGGTCGCGATGCGTATCTGGAGTGATGGCAAGCGTATCATCACCATGCGCAACCGTCGCCTTCAAACACCCCGGGATATCTTGGCTCGTTTGACAGAGTCAGCCGATGGCCCACGAACGATTGGCCAGCTTTACCAAAGCCTCGTCTCCATGCTCGTCATCCGCATGGCTGACACGATTAACGCGCTGGATGATGCGTTGAGCGGCCTTGAGATCGCGCTGGAGGGTGGCAATGCCCGCGCTGTGCGCGGTGAACTTGCTGATCTTCGCCTGCGGGCCGTTAATTTGCGCCGCTATCTTGCTCCCCAGCGCGAGGCTTTGGCAGCTATGGCCAATGATGCGCCCGATTGGTTGAGCGAAATCGAACGACAACATCTGACGGAGACCGCTGACAGGCTTACCCGCTATGTTGAGGAGATTGATGCGGCGCGGGAACGGGCGCTCGTGTTGAAGGACGATGCGACCAACCAAATAGCCGAGCGCTCCGAACGCACGCTATATCTGCTGTCGATCATATCAGCGATTTTCTTGCCACTTAGCTTTCTTACCGGCCTGTTGGGTATGAATGTTGGAGGTCTTCCCGGCCTTGAAAGCGCGTCCGCGTTTCTTTGGGTTTGTGTCGGCATGGGGCTACTTTTGGCTGTGCAATTGATCGTTATGCGTTGGCTGAAATGGCTCTGATCGCAATCAAAGATTGACGAATCGCGCGCCAACGGCAGTATCGGCCCCGTGTTGATGACCGCCCAAACAGACCTGCCGACCCATATCGAGCAGCTGAAACTCTTCAGTTTCCGCAACTACGCTTCCGCACGTCTTTCGTTGGACCACCGTCATGTTGTTTTGACCGGAGAAAACGGGGCAGGAAAAACCAACCTTCTGGAGGCGGTATCTTTCTTGTCGCCCGGTCGGGGTCTGCGCCGTTCAGTCTACGGCCAGGTTGCCCGCGAGGGCGGCGATGGCACTTGGGCTGTGCATGCAGAGTTGAACGGCCCTGCCGGCCCTGTGGCCATCGGCACCGGCCTTCAACATGGCGCGCAGGGCGTGGAAGGCCAGCGGCGCGTGCACGTTAATTCTGCCACGGCAAAAACCAGCGATGTGCTTCTCGAACATTCCCGTATCGTCTGGCTTACTCCGTCTATGGATGGTCTTTTCACTGGCCCGAAGGGCGACCGCCGACGCTTTCTCGATCGTTTGGTGCTCGCCATCGATCCGGCCCATGGCCGCCGTGTGGCGGATTATGAAAAAAGCATGCGGGCGCGCAACAAGCTGCTGGAAGACTTTTCTGCCGATAAATCTTGGCTCGTTTCTATAGAAAGCCAATTGGCGGAGAGCGCCATTGCCATCGCCTTTGCGCGCGCCGAACTGGTGGACTTGCTTCGTGCCATCATCGGGCGTGGCGAAACCGGGCCACAGGCCGTCTTCCCAAACGCTGAAATAGCACTTGATGGAACGCTGGAAGACATGATGCGGGCTGGCAGCGCTTCCGACCTTGAAGATGAATTCCGCGCCTTACTGGTGCGCGAACGCGGACGCGACCGGGCGGCTGGCCGGATGATAGACGGTCCGCACCGCACCGATATCGCCGTGCGGCATGGGCCAAAGGATATGGCGGCAGCCCTTTGCTCTACCGGCGAGCAAAAAGCGCTGTTGACCGGCCTTGTGCTGGCACACGCCAATTTGGTGGCTGAAGTCTCCGGTATGGTGCCCATTTTGCTGCTCGACGAAATAGCAGCCCATCTTGATGCGGGCCGCCGCGCAGCGCTTTTTAACCTAATCGACACGCTTGGATGTCAAGCTTGGATGACTGGGACGGATGCAAATCTGTTTGACGCCATGGGGGAACGGGCACAACACTTTACTGTCAGCGACAGTCGGATCGTGCCCACTTAGACAAAAAGTGACTTTGATATGAGCGATTCCAAACTCACACTTGAAGAAATCGACCGCTACGCACGCCATTTGGTCTTGCCGGAAATTGGTGGAGCGGGGCAACAGAAACTGAAAAAGGCAACCGTTCTTGTTGTCGGTGCTGGTGGATTGGGTTCTCCCGTCTTGCTTTATCTTGCCGCTGCTGGTGTTGGCACCATTCGTGTTGTTGATGACGACATGGTGAGCCTGTCCAATATGCAGCGTCAGGTTGTCCATTCCACCCAGAGCATTGGCCGTTCCAAGGTCAACAGCGCCAAGGCTGCTCTGCGCGAAGTAAATCCCTACGTGAAGGTCGAGACGGTTGCTTCCCGGCTCACCAAGGAAAATGCCCGCGAAACGGTGACCGATTGCACGGTTGCGGTCGACGGGACCGACAATTTCGCTACCCGCTATATTCTGGCCGAAGCGTGCGAGAAAATGCACGTCCCGCTGGTTACCGGTGCTGTGAACCGTTTCGATGGTTCGGTTACCGTGTTGATGCCCTGGCAACAGGACAAAGACGGCCGCTATCAGCCCCGCTACGTCGAATTGTTCCCCAACCAGCCTGAAGATGACATGTTGCCGACCTGCGAAGAGGCGGGCGTGCTGGGCGCGACGACGGGCATTATCGGTACGATTCAAGCGGCCGAAGTTATCAAGATCATCACGGGTGCCGGTGAGCCGCTGATCGGACGGCTGTTGATGGTCGATACGTTGCGCATGGATTTCCAAACAATCACCTATCGGGGAAGCCGCGGTGGGGAAGCGTCCTAGTGTCGGTCCCAAGAGCGTTTATTTTTGACGTTTTCGGTACGATGGTCGATTGGCGCGAAAGTGTGGCGCGGGAGGCGGCACGCGCGTTTTCTGCCAAGGCGATCACCACCGACCCCTATGCCTTTGCCGACTTTTGGCGTGGTCGCTACGACCCTGCGATGGAGCGCATCCGCTCCGGCGGTCGCGGCTACGTGCAACTGGATGACCTGCACCGCGAAAACCTCGACGAGACGTTGGCCCATTTCAAACTGGAACCGTTCTTCAACGAACAAGAGCGCGACACGCTTAACACCGCATGGGAAAAACTCGACCCATGGCCCGATGTGGTCGATGGCCTGCATGCGCTAAAGGCCAAGGCAATCATCGCACCTTGTTCCAACGGCTCAATCGCACTGATGACCCGTCTGGCCAAATATGGTGGCCTGCCGTGGGATTGCATTTTGGGCGCGGAAATTGCCCAAAATTACAAGCCTGAACCCGTTGTCTACCATGCCTGTTGCAACGCTCTGAGGTTGCAGCCAAACGAAGTGATGATGGTAGCCGCCCACAACAACGACCTTCACGCTGCGCAAGCCTGTGGCTTGCAAACTGCTTTCATCGCACGACCCATCGAACGCGGGCCTGGTCAGACGATCGATCTGGCGCCAAATGGTGATTGGGACCGGGTGATCGACCGAATCAGTGATCTCGCACATTAATCCTTTCATCGCTCGGCCGTGACGGTGCAGTGAGGCGAACGGGCAACAATGACTGCGCGTTATGGCCACGTGCCGCGCAATTGCTCCATAAGAAGCTTGATCTTATCGCGCTAGCAGACCAAAAGGAGGACGCAGGGACGCTTGCGGTGGCGCGGCCCTATTGGGCGCAAAGCATTGTAGTTGAGCGAATTCCTGCGTGATTATCAAAATCGAGCGGCAAAATGGCAAAACGAAGCATCTGGGGCAAGCTGTTTGGAAGTTCCGAACAGGATGCAAATGAAGTCGAAGAGACGGTCATCGCGCCTGTGTCGAAGCGGGTAAATCCGGAGCGTTTGCAACAGGCAAATGCGCTTTCGAAAATGCTCGAAGATATTGAAGAGGCGGAAAAGTCTCTGGCTGCGCGAGAAATCGAAGTGCGCAGCACCAACGAGCAGATGAGGAATTTCAAGAATTTCGTTCGCAAGGCCGAGGTTGAGTTGAAAAACTCCCAGCGCATTGCGGAAGAACGTGATGCGTTGACCCAAGAAGTGCAACGCCTGTCGCAGGACCGCAAAGAACTGCGTCACAAGCTGGAAGAGGCCCGCTCCGCCTTGGCAGCAGCCAAGACTTCCAATGAAAAATTGCGTTTGGCACTCGAAAACTCCCGTGAAGACATCGTCAAAATGATGGAGCGGGATTCCGAATTCCGCGAAGAAATCGAGAAACTAGCCGCCAATTTGGACAAGACGGACAAGCAGCGTGTTGCGCTTATCAGCCGTGTAGAAAGCCTCAACGCCGAAAAAGAGGTTTTTGCCGAACGTGCCGAGCGCTTCCAGGCTGATCTGGAAAGAACCGCTCAGCGCTTGACCGAAGTGCAACAGAATTATGATGCAATGGAGGCCGAGCGTGAAGATCTTATTGAGCGTCAGCAGCAATCATCTGCCGATGCCAGCCATGCTCTTCAGTCCCTCGAAAAATATCAGGATGAAAACGCTGAACTGAGATCACAGTTGAACAACGCCAATCTGGAACTCAATTCCGAGCGCCATCAAGCCGAAGAAAAGTTGCGCATCCGTGAGGAAGAACTGTTTTCACTTCGCTCGCGCGTCGGCACGCTGCAATCCCAACTTCGGGTCAAAGACCAAGTTGTTCAGCAATCGCGAGACGAGTTGTCGATAGCACGATCTGAATCGAACGCTTCCAAGACCTTGGCCCATCAATTGCGCCGGGCTGCCGAGCGGGAATCCGAGAAGGCTGAGCAATACGAGAGACAAGTGAGCGAACTGAATGCGCAAATGGGGCAATTGTCCGCGCGGTACGATGCTTCGCTGCTTGAATTGAACTTGGCTCGCAATGAAACCGCCCGACTGGCCAGAGCGCTAAAGATCGAAACTCAGAAGATGAAATTCGTCGTCGACCCTGCGGTCGCCACACAGTCTTCACAGGAACTCGACGACGCCGAAATCAAGATCACCGATCCCAAAAACAAGCCTCATTGATTGGCGGTTTTCAGATATCGGGTTGATTCAGGCTGCTGCATGGGCACCGTTTCGACAGAGCGTTCGCCAATGGTCGCTTCGACAGTTTTGATTGCCTCTTCCAAACCCATCTGGCTCGCTATCCGCTCATTTGTGGGTGTGTGGTGTTCGACAAACCAATCGTTCAGCGCGCAACGCGCCCTGTTGTAGACGCGCTCGCGGAGCTTAATGTCGTTCGCCAGGGACTTTTCAATGGCGACTAAGAGAACACCTTCGAAGCTTTTCACAAGTAAATCCATTCCCCCAAATGAAATTCAAGTATATCACTCCCGTGAAAATCAACCAGACAATCCTTTCTTCAAATAGGGTTTTTGGAGAAGCGTTTAAACCATTGATATATCGAAACATTTTTATCTGACCGAAACAGAAAAATACTTATGGTTGTAAGGTAAAAAAATGCAACCAATTCAATATGAGCTGTACGAGCCACGGGTGATTCGCAATAGTTCTGGAAGTATTCGACAGACTTTCGCTTAAACAGGCCAGTGGCTCTGATGCACTTATCGCAGCTTTGGTCCTGTAGCGCTCCGGACAAACTTTTGCGTCTCCGCCGAACATTTTGTTCGCGAGAGGATGCTGCTTTCCACCCTTCGGGCAGAACTGATGGAGCGGGCGGAAGTCCGCCGTGTCTGTTGTGTGTTTGTGTGGCAGGCCGCCGCCCGCTCCACCCGATATTTTTACGACTACCCTTCCGACTGCGTTTGCATGGACCTTTTCAGCCCATGGGAGCAACGACCGCGTGACCTTCGGGCTTTAACCGAATGGCGCTGGAAACTGGGTGACGTGCACTTTGGGAGACGATCCGGTCATCGCCCCCAGTTACATACCGGCCCCTTGCGCATGACGAAGCCGGACCGACGCCACCGTTCTTACGCACGAGATGGCGGCGAGGTTAGAGGACGGATGGGCGACGGGGATTAGTTTTTTGCTAGGCAAGCACGCAATCCCATTTCCGGCCACCTTTATTTTGGACACGGGCATGGACATGGGCACGGTAACGCCAGCCACATTACAGCCCTCGAGTGCCAGCCTGCTGAATTGATCCAGCGCTATCGAGCACGCAAATTCCGAAAGTTCGCCACCTCCCGGTAGATCTTTGAAAGAACGGACGATCTCTCCGTTTTCAATGTTGATAACGCTCAGATCGCTCGTCGTGATGCCGTGACTGTTGAGATGGTAGAGATGGCGACCATCTGGACCGACCAGCATTTCATGATTGCGATGCGAACAATCCGGCTCCGGCTTGTCGATACCGGGAACAACCTGTGTGGCTGCGGGAACCCTCAGCCGTGCTTTCAGTGTTTGCCGCTCGACATCGTAGACAAACACTCCTTCTTCTGGGTCAAAGAACCACGCGAAACCACTTGCCGATACACCATAACGAAACGGCACGTGATACCCGGACTGGGTTTCATAACCCAAGGTTCTTCACCGCTGGAAGATATGGCGAAGTACGGCGAGTTCTGTATGTTTTTAATAGAGATCATAAAACCGTCCCATCCTAGGATCGGGATAAGTCAAAGATCTTAAAAATATGGGAAAGCTGTTTGATGCTTGGAAATTGAAGTCTGCAAATCAGTCTGTGCAGTTAGTTTCAAGCGATCATTCGCCAACCCGCCGCAGCGCCCCGATGATCCGCCTACCTGCCTTTCACAAATCGCTTGTGCCCGCATAAATTCTGTCGTCCCCATGGAACGCCACCCACCCGAAAAAAGACCTTCGATAAATCAATTGGGGAGGTGCGGTCAGGGTGTCTGAGGATCTGGCTGCGCAATCAAAGCCGCTCGATTTCCTCATAGATGTCTGAGATCCGCTCTAGTTTTTCCTCGTCGCTCAGGTTTGGATCGTTGTCTATGGAGTTGATACGCTCTTGGGCTTCTTCAATCGCCTTGATGGTTTCCTCGTCGAGCTCTTCCTCAAAATCCTCAATGAAATCGCGGGCTTCCCCCTCCGGCTGAACGCTCTCGACCCAGGACACGAAGGGGTCGTTTCTGTCATACGGCTGGTCAGATGCGTGATCATTCAAAAGCTCCAGCGCCGTTTCGGGAATCGTAACACCGAAAGTGGTGGTCACAAATTCCCGAAAAGCGGTTGGGACAATCGGTTCGGGGTATTCCTCGTCCGGCTCGTCGCTTTCTGCGCGCAGTTGTTCCCATTCCTCTTCATCCACGCCTTCTGCGATCATCTGCGCGCCCAATGGTGTGGCTCCATGGCCTTCGTCGAAGCAGGGCTCCACATAGCCAATTGCGAGCAAGCGCAGAAAATCCACTGGGTCATCGCTGATCAACCCCGTCCAGATGGAGCCTGACCCCGAGCCTCGGTGAACGACCCATTGTTTGCCATCATCGTCTAGCCAGAAACCGGCCATCGAACCATCGGCGCCTGTGCGGGCAAACTCGAAATAACGGTTGTCGAGCGAGGCATCGCGCTCCTCCCAGCCAAATGTGAAGGGGTAGGGCGGGGTAACGAAACAGGCGAACGATGCCCCCTCTTCCTCGGCCTCGTTAGCCGGATAAAGATACAGGATCGTGTCGTTGAACCCTTCGCTGAAATCGCCCTCGATCTGGTCCAGATGACCACGCGCTTCCATCCAGTCGAACGTCTTGCGAAACGCTTCCGGCAATTTCATGCCTTCAGGCATGGCTTTGGCCATTTGATCTGAAAATTTCATTGTGTTTCCTTCTAATTGGCCCGCCGCCTAGTTCACTCGCCGTAGCGTAACGTTTATCCGTCCGCCCGCCTTCAATAAATCGCTGGTATCCGCATAAATCCTGTCCACGCCGTGAAACGCCAGCCGCGCTTCATCGGACAACATCATCACATCGCCGCTGCACAGGCGGAAGCTTTGGGTCTTGTCGGTGCGCTTTATGCCACCCACTCGAAAAAGACATTCATTGCCCAGCGAGATCGAAAGCACGGGGGCGGACAAGTCGGCCTCGTCACGGTCCTGGTGCAGGCCCATTTTGGCATCATCGGCATACCAGTTGATCAAAGCAGCCTGTGGCGGGCGCCGGTGGTCGGCAAGAGCATCCCACAGATCAAGGAACGCTTGCGGCATGGCAGGCCAAGGCATGCCGGTTTGCGGGTGGGTGTCCTGATAGCGGTAACCGCGTTCTTTGTCGGTCACCCAGCCCAGTTCGCCAAAATTCGTCATGCGAACGGTCATTTCCTTCCCCGTCTTCGGCATGCGGGGGGTGAAAAGCGGGGCTTCGCGCACACCATCGCGGATGGTTTGCAACAAGTTTTCCTGCGCTGTCCGGTCGAAATAGGCGGGCCAGTGTTTCACGCCTTTTGGCAGTTCAATCATGATTTTTGCTTTGATTGCAGCGCTGGGGGCATTTTGGCGCAAAGAATCTCTTGGGCAAATCCTTGCAGGGGCGAAACCAGCTAACTATATACCGCTCGACGCTCGGTTAGCCGCGTTGGAGAACAAGTTTCCTCCAAATCGGCTTACACGGCAAATGAAGTGAAAATCCAATAGGTCTTGTTGCCACGAATGCCAGCCCGCAAGGGTTTTTACGGGTTCCAACAGACAGGGCGCTTTAAGGAGAGACAAAATGGCTAAAGTTATCGGTATCGACCTCGGCACCACCAATTCGTGTGTCGCCGTAATGGACGGCAAAAACCCCAAAGTAATTGAAAACGCCGAAGGCGCGCGCACGACGCCGTCGATGGTGGCGTTTTCCGACGACGGCGAACGACTGGTCGGCCAGCCCGCCAAACGTCAGGCAGTCACAAACCCTGAAAACACCCTTTTCGCGGTCAAGCGCTTGATCGGCCGTCGTTTCGACTCGCCGGAAGTGAAGAAAGACCAGAAGCTCGTCCCATACGAAATCGTCAAAGGCGACAACGGCGATGCTTGGGTTCAGGTGAACGGCGACAAATATTCCCCCTCGCAGATTTCGGCGATGATCCTTCAGAAGATGAAGGAAACCGCAGAGGAATATCTGGGCGAGAAGGTTGAGCAGGCCGTCATCACGGTTCCCGCCTACTTCAACGACGCCCAGCGTCAGGCCACGAAAGACGCGGGCAAAATCGCCGGTCTGGAAGTGCTGCGCATCATCAACGAGCCAACGGCTGCCGCGCTCTCCTATGGTATGGAGAAGAATGACGGTAAGACGATTGCAGTCTACGACCTCGGCGGTGGCACGTTCGACGTGTCGATCCTCGAAATCGGCGACGGCGTGTTCGAAGTAAAATCCACCAACGGTGACACGTTCCTTGGCGGTGAAGACTTCGACATGGCGCTGGTGGAATATCTGGCAGCCGAGTTCAAGAAAGACCAAGGCGTCGATTTGAAGACCGACAAGCTGGCCCTGCAGCGCCTCAAGGAAGCTGCTGAAAAAGCGAAAATCGAATTGTCTTCCGGTTCGCAGACCGAAGTGAACCTGCCGTTTATCACAGCAGACGCTTCCGGCCCAAAACATCTGACCATGAAATTGACCCGCGCGAAGTTTGAAAGCCTCGTCAGCGAGTTGGTTAAGCGCACGGTCAAGCCGATGTCCGAAGCCCTCAAAGACGCTGGTCTTTCAGCTGGTGATATCGATGAGGTGATCTTGGTCGGCGGCATGACCCGCATGCCGAAGGTTCAGGAAACCGTGAAAGACTTCTTCGGCAAAGAGCCCCACAAAGGCGTGAACCCGGACGAAGTGGTTGCCATGGGTGCCGCCATTCAGGCAGGCGTCTTGCAAGGCGACGTGACCGACGTGCTGCTGCTCGACGTGACCCCGCTGTCGCTCGGCATCGAGACGCTGGGTGGTGTGTTCACCCGCCTGATCGACCGCAACACAACGATCCCGACGAAGAAGTCGCAAACATTCTCGACCGCCGAAGACAACCAAAACGCGGTGACGATCCGCGTGTCTCAGGGCGAGCGCGAAATGGCAGCCGACAACAAATCACTCGGCCAGTTCGATCTCGTCGGCATCCCACCCGCACCGCGCGGCGTGCCACAGATTGAGGTGACGTTCGACATCGACGCCAACGGCATCGTGAACGTCTCCGCCAAAGACAAAGGCACCGGCAAGAGCCACGAAATCCGTATCCAGGCATCGGGCGGTCTGTCCGACGAGGATATCGAAAAAATGGTTCAGGAAGCCGAGGCCAACGCTGAAGCGGACAAGGCGAAGCGTGAAAGCGTTGAAGCCCGCAACCAGGCCGAGGCGCTCATGCACTCGACCGAGCAGTCGCTCTCAGAACATGGCGATAAGCTGGATGCGTCCACGAAGGAAGTCATCGAAATGGCGATGACCGACCTGAAATCGACGGTTGAAAACGAGCTGTCCGAGAAAGAAGAGATCGAACAGAAAACCCAGGCGCTGGCGGAAGCCAGCATGAAAATGGGTCAGGCGATCTACGAAGCGCAGCAGTCTGAAGAGGAGGCAGCCGCCGCTGCCGATGCTGAAACCGCAGCCGCCGCAGACGAAAACGTTGTGGACGCCGATTTCGAAGAAATCGACGACGAAGACGAGAAAAAGTCGGCGTAACGCGCTGCGCTTTTAAGAGATCGACAAGATCATCCCCGTCCGCTCGCACAGTGCGGGCGGGGATTTTTTTGAAGCCCGATCAGTCTAATCGAAGCCGACCAATTGAAACTTTGTTTCGCGCTGGAAACCATCATCTGTCAGGCCATTCCATGTCCGCTTCCGCCTTCGCTCCCTCTTGGCACACAATGACGGATAGCGGCTTGCGGGGCTGACGCGCCTGAACGCCATGTTGGAAAGAAAAGAACAATGAGCAAGGCAGACTATTACGACACGCTTGGCGTTTCTCGTGATGCGGACGAGAAAGAGCTGAAAAGCGCTTTCCGCAAAATGGCGATGAAATATCATCCCGACCGAAACCCCGATAATGCGGAGGCGGAAGCCAAGTTTAAGGAAGTTGGCGAGGCTTATGAGGCGCTGAAAGACCCGCAAAAGCGGGCCGCCTACGACCGATTCGGCCACGCCGCTTTTGAAAACGGTGGCGGCGGTTTTGGCGGGGGCGGTGGCTTCGGCGGCGGTTCCATGGGCGATATTTTCGAGGACATTTTCGGCGAGATGATGGGCGGCGCACGCCGCTCGTCCGGCGGTCGTCAGCGTGGCGCTGATTTACGCTACAATATGGAAATTACGCTGGAAGAAGCCTATTCCGGCAAGACAGCAGAAGTGGAAATTCCCACCGCCGTTTCCTGCGACACCTGTTCCGGCTCCGGCGCGAAACCCGGTTCATCGCCCTCCACCTGCTCCACCTGCGGTGGCGCGGGTCAAGTGCGGGCGTCGTCTGGCTTTTTCTCCGTTCAGCGCACATGCCCGTCCTGCCAAGGCCGCGGTGAGGTGATTTCCGACCCCTGTGGCGATTGCTCCGGCACGGGTCGTACAGTTGAGACCAAAACGCTGACGGTAAACGTGCCTGCCGGCATTGAAGACGGCACGCGCATCCGGCTTGCGGGTGAAGGCGAAGCGGGCATGCGCGGTGGACCGACCGGCGATCTGTATATTTTCCTGTCGCTGAAACCGCACCAGTTTTTCCAGCGCGATGGCGCAGACATTTATTGCCGCGTTCCTATTTCCATGACGACCGCCGCTCTCGGCGGTCAGTTCGAGGTCGGTACGGTCGAAGGTGGCAAGACGCGTGTGAAGGTGCCGGAAGGCACGCAGAACGCCAAGCAGTTCCGGTTGCGCGGCAAGGGCATGCCCGTGATGCGTCAAAACCCCTCGGCGAAGCCTTCGCAGTTTGGCGATATGTACATCCAAGTCGCCGTTGAGGTGCCGCAAAACCTGACACGCCGTCAGCGCGAATTGCTGCAGGAATTCGAGGAAGAATCCTCAGAGGCCAACAGCCCGGAATCCACCGGCTTCTTCTCGCGCATGAAGGGCTTTTTCGACAGTTTTGCGGACTGATTGGCAACCGTCCTGCGGGGCGCACGTTAGTTCTTTGCAATTGTTGTTTTGAAGGAATTCCTTTTCATGTCCGCCCCCAAAATTCTCGTCATTCCCGGTTCCCACCGCGCCAGTTCGATCAATGCCCAATTGGGCGCAACGATCGTGCGGCAACTTGAAAAAGATGGCGCAAGCGCAACCCTCGTTTCTCTCGCTGATTATCCCATGCCGATTTATGATGGCGATTGGGAAGAAGAGAACGGTGCGCCGGAAGGGGCGAAGAAACTGGCGGCTTTGATGAGCGAGCATCAGGGCGTGGTTTTTGTCTGCCCCGAATACAATGCTTCCATCACACCGCTTTTGAAGAACACGCTTGACTGGCTTTCCCGCGATGTTGGCTGCAAGCCTTACGCGGGCCGCGCCTTCGCCCTGGCCTCGTGTTCGCCCGGTGCCTTGGGCGGAATTCGCGGCCTCAGCCACATGCGTGACGTGTTCATCAATGTCGGTGCGGATGCTATTCCGGCGCAATTGTGCGTCGGTCCGGCTGGCAGCGCGTTCGATGATGACGGCAATCTGACGAACGAACGGCAGATCTCGCTCTTGCAAAATATGAGCGCCAAGTTGATAGAACGGGCCAAGCAGTTCTCCTAAATCCGGTGCCAACCATGGCCGACGACCGCCTCATCCTCGCACTTGATGTTCCTACAATGGAGCAAGCCCGCGCGGCAGTGGCTGAATTGGGCGACAGCGTTTCCTTCTACAAGATCGGTCATCAGCTGGCCTATGCGCCGGAGCGCGAGAATGGATTTCACCTTGCACGCGAATTGATCGACGCGGGAAAGCAGGTTTTTCTCGATCTGAAACTGCTCGACATAGACAACACCGTCGCCAAGGGCGTGGAAAGCGTGGCGCAGATGGGCGTGTCGATGCTGACTCTCCACGCTTATCCAAAAGCCATGCGGGCAGCCGTTGCAGCCTTGGGCGACAATCCGCTGACATTGCTTGGCGTGACGGTGCTGACTTCAATGGACGATGAAGACCTCAAGGAAGCCGGATACGCGCTGGATGCGCGGGCCTTGGTTCAAAAACGCGCCGAGCAGGCGCGGGAAGCTGGCATGGGCGGCTTGGTCGCCTCTGCCCAAGAGGCCGAAATGATCCGCACAATCGTCGGCCCCGACATGGCCATCGTCACCCCCGGCATCCGCCCGGCGGGTGCGGATGTGGGCGACCAGAAGCGGGTGATGACACCTGCAAAAGCTCTGGCTGCGGGGGCTTCCCATTTGGTCATCGGCAGGCCCATTATGGGCGCTGAAGACCGTCGCGCTGCGGCGCTCGCAATCGTTGAAGAAATGGCAGGAGGCTGACACATGGCAAAAGGTTATTGGATCGCACGGGTGGATGTGAACAACCCCGAGCGCTACCCCGACTATGTGGCGACCGCTAAGCCAGCCTTTGAGGCACACGGCGCAAAATTCCTCGTGCGCGGCGGCGAAACCCATTCCATGGAAGGTCAAAATCGCGCGCGCAACGTGGTGATCGAGTTTCCTTCGGTGCAGGCGGCACTCGATTGTTACAACACGGTGGAATATCAAAACGCGGTGAAAATCCGCCAAGCGGTGGCTGATTCAGAGTTGATCATCGTTGAAGGCGTCGAATAAGACAGTCTTTACAAAACTTTAACCAAAATAACTTGAATGCCCCATTTCCTGCCCTACGTTTTAGACAAGCAGGAACGGGCCTCATTTCCCTTGCCTGCATTCACACGGCTCAGGAAGGGGAAATTCCTCATGACCAACGCTCTCATCCGTCCCGCTTGGACACCTGTTACGATCGCCATGATGGTTATCGGCTTCATGATCTTCTGGCCGCTCGGCCTCGCCATGATCGCCTATATCATCTGGGGCGACCGTCTCGACCAGTTCAAGGCGGACGTGAACAACGCAACTGACTCCATGGCCAACACGTTCAAACGTGGTGCCAGCTACGCAAAGCCGCATGGTTTTGACCGCACTGGCAACGTCGCTTTTGACGACTGGCGTGAAGCTGAACTTCGCCGCTTGGACGAAAAACGCCGCGAGCTGGACTCCATGCGTGCCGAATTCGACGATTACGCCCGCGAGCTTCGCCGCGCGAAAGATCAGGAAGAATTCGACCACTTCATGAAGCACCGCGCTAAAGAAGTGGACGCCAAACCAACCAAGAAAACTGCCACGAAAAAAGTGCGCAAATCTTCTGGTGGAGAGGCTGTCCCCGGCGTGTAATCGCCCGGCAGTTTCGGCAAACAATCTGGCCCGTCCTGAGCGATCAGGGCGGGCTTTTTTGTGTTGCTTTCTCCCACTCGACGGCACCGAATTCGTGGGGCATTGTCTGGGTTGAAAAGGCGCGGAGACGACAGCAATGGGTGCCAATATCTCAATCGTCACGTTGGGTGTTGCCGATCTTGTGCGTTCGACGCAATTTTACACCGCGCTCGGCTGGGCCGATACAACCGCGAGCCAGGAAAGCGTTACCTTCCTCCAAGGCCATTCAATTGTGCTCGGTCTTTATAGCCACGCTGCGCTGGCGGAAGATGCAAATACTGAAGTGACGCCTATCGGCTTTCGCGGCGTATCGCTGGCCGTGAACCTCGAAAGCGAGGCGGCGGTGGACACATGGTTCGATCACGCGGTTTTGCAGGGAGCCCATCCACAAAAGCGGCCTGAAAAGGTTTTCTGGGGCGGTTATTCCGGCTACATCGCAGATCCGAATGGCCATCTGTGGGAAGTTGCCTACAATCCGTTTTTCCAAGGTGATCCGTCGACAGGACAATTGAAACTGGAGCCGAAAACGTGAGCATTGCGCTGTTGATCATCGATATGCAGAAAGCCGGATCCGATCCCGCGCTGGGCGAGCGTGGCCAACCGGAAGCAGAGGCCAACGCCGCGCGTCTGCTCGCCGCGTGGCGCGAGCGGGGCGACCCCGTCATCCACATTCGCCACGACGATATGAACCCCGCTTCGCCTTATGCCCCCGGCAAACCCGGCCACGCATTCTGTCCCGAAGTCGCACCACTGCCCCATGAGGAAGTGATCGAAAAGCGCACGACCAACGCCTTCGTGGGCACCGATCTGATGCAGGCGCTGGAAGGCCATAACGCGGCACAGATTGTCGTTGCCGGTGTTCATCTGGAACACTGCGTTGGCACGACCGCACGGATGGCTGGCAATCTCGGCTTCATGGTCTATCTGGCTGGCGATGCTACTGCTTCGCTTTCCAACCATGACAAGAACGGCAGGCATTTCTCCGCCGATGAAATTCACGCCATGATGCTCGCCGTGCTGGACGGCGATTTCGTCAAGGTATCCGACACAGACACACTGCTCTCGCTCGTCAATGCCGAAGGCGCGATACCCGATGGGGCGACGCTGCAATGATCAATCCTCTTCCGAAATGGGTCGACTACGGCCTGATGCCGCTGATCAATGTGACGGTGGCTTTTCTCATTTCGGGGCTGGTGGTTTTGTTCGTTGGCGAGAGTCCGCTGGAGGCTGCCTATCTACTGGTCAAAGGCGCGTTTGGCTCCGGCTACAATCTGGGCTTCACGCTGTTCTACGCGACCACCTTCATGTTCACCGGCCTTGCGGTGGCGGTGGCCTTTCATGCCGCTCTGTTCAACATTGGCGGCGAGGGTCAGGCGTATATCGGCGGTTTGGGCGTTGGCCTTGTAGCCCTTTCGCTCGATGGAACGCTGCCGTGGTGGCTGACCTTCCCGCTGGCGATCATCGGCGCGGCCTTGTTCGGCGCGTTCTGGGCTTTCATTCCGGCTTTTTTGCAGGCCAAGCGCGGCAGCCATATCGTTATCACGACGATCATGTTCAACTTCATCGCCGCTGCCGTTATGGTCTATCTGCTGTCCGGCCCGCTGCAAAAATCTGCGCAGCTTGGCCCCCGCAGCCGCGATTTTGCCGAAGGGGCGCAATTGCCGAAGCTTGGCGGGCTGTTCGAACCATTCGGCCTCGACATGGGCGCATCACCGCTCAATATCACTTTCCTGCTGGCGCTTCTGATGGCATTTCTCGTCTGGGTGCTGATCTGGCGCACGCGCTTTGGCTATGAAATGCGAACCCTCGGCTCCAGCCCGAAGGCGGCAATCTATGCAGGCATGCCGGAGGCAAAAATCATTATCGTCACCATGATGATTTCCGGCGGCCTAGCCGGAATGATGGCGCTAAACCCTGTGATGGGTGACCAAGCGCGGCTGCAGCTGGACTTCGTGGAAGGCGCAGGCTTTGTCGGCATCGCCGTGGCGCTGATGGGCCGCTCCCATCCGGCGGGAATCGTTCCGGCTGCGATTCTGTTCGGCGCATTGTATCAGGGCGGCGCAGAGCTTTCCTTCGACATGCCCAACATCACCCGCGATATGATTTTGCTGATCCAGGGCCTTGTGATCTTGTTTGCTGGTGCAATGGAAAATCTGTTCCGCCCCGGCCTGTCGCGTGCGTTCTCCAGCCTGTCGACCACCAAGTCGCAGGACGTGTTGCCGGAGGCAGGCGAATAATGGAGACGCTGCTTCAACTTCTTGATCTGACCGTCCGTTCTGCTGTGCCGCTTTTGCTGGCGTGTCTTGCGGGGCTTTATTCTGAGCGTGCCGGTATTTTCGACATTGGGCTGGAAGGCAAAATGCTCGGCGCTGCTTTTGCGGCTGGTGCGGCAGCAGCCGTCACCGGATCTGCTTGGCTCGGCCTTGGCGCGGGAATCATCATTTCCGTCGCGCTTGCGCTCGTCCACGGCTTCGCCTCGATCACCAGCAAGGGCAATCAGATCGTCTCCGGCGTGGCGATCAACTTCATCGCGGCGGGTGCCGCGATTATCCTTGGCAATGCGTGGTTCAGCGCCGGTGGCCGCACGCCGCAATTGCCTCAAGACGCTCGGTTCACGCCCATTGAATTGCCGCTGGCGGAGACGTTGAACGTCATCCCGATACTCGGGCCGATCTACAAAGAGTTGATCTCCGGCCACAACCTCATCGCCTATTTCGCTTTCATCATGGTGCCGGTGACGTGGTGGGTTCTCTTCCGCACCCGCTTCGGCCTGCGCCTGCGCGCTGTGGGCGAAAACCCGGCCGCTGTCGATACCGCTGGCATATCGGTCACATGGGCGCGTTATCGCGCCGTGATCGTATGCGGAATTCTGTGCGGTTTTGCGGGCACGTTTCTCGCCATCGGTGTGTCGGCAGGCTTCGTCAAGGACATGACGGCGGGCCGTGGCTTCATCGCGCTCGCCGCATTGATCTTCGCCAAATGGCGGCCTGTTGCGGCCATGTGGGCCTGCCTGCTGTTCGGCTTTTTGGGTGCTATCGAAATCCGCTATCAAGGTGTTGCCCTGCCGCTGATTGGCACGGTGCCGGTACAGTTGATGCAAGCGCTGCCCTATATTCTCACGGTCATTTTGCTCGCTGGTTTCATCGGCAAGGCCATTCCGCCAAAGGCCGGTGGCGTTCCCTATTCGAAGGAGAGATAGTTTGAGCAGCAACGCCGATCTGTTCAACGCGGCCAAGGCGGCCATGGCGAACACCTATTCTCCCTATTCGAAATTCCCCGTTGGCGCGGCCATACGCTCGGCATCGGGGGTGATTTACGCTGGTTGCAACATCGAAAATGCGTCTTTTCCTGAAGGCTGGTGCGCGGAAACCTCAGCCATCGCCCACATGGTGACGGCAGGCGAGCGGGAGATTTCAGAAATTCTCGTTATGGCGGAAAAAGCCGACCGCGCCACGCCCTGCGGCGGTTGCCGCCAGCGCATCGCGGAATTTGCAAAAGGCGACACGCCCGTTCACCTGTGCGATTCCCAAGGCGTGGTGGAGACGCTGACCATAGCCGAACTCTTGCCCGCCTCGTTTGATCTGGAAGCCTAAGAATGAAAAAATTCCACGAAGTGCTGGGAGATTTCCAGCCGACAATCGCGATTGTCCTCGGCTCTGGCCTTGGCGGTCTCGTCGATGCTGTCGATATCATCTCCCGCACACCCTATTCGGAAATTGTCGAGTTTCCCGAAAGCACTGTATCCAGCCACAGCGCTGAACTGATCCTCGGCACGATTGGTCCCAACAAGGTCGCAGTGCTGTCCGGCCGGATTCACTACTACGAGCAAGGCAACGCCGCCGCGATGCGCCCCGCGCTGGAGGCCTTGGCTGATTGCGGCGTGCGCCGCTTGATCCTCACCAATGCGGCCGGATCGCTGGAAGAGGACATGCCGCCCGGCTCGATCATGCAGATCACCGACCACATCAATTTCTCCGGCACCAACCCGCTGATCGGCGAGCCGACGGATGCGCGCTTTGTTTCCATGACCACTGCGTATGATCCCGTCATGCGCAACCGCTTTGCGGTGGCGGCGGACGAGATCGATGTGCCTTTATCGGATGGCGTCTATATGTGGTTTTCCGGCCCAACCTTCGAGACACCAGCTGAAATCCACATGGCCCGCGTGATGGGCGCTCACGCCGTTGGCATGTCGACGGTGCCGGAGGTTATTCTGGCGCGGTTTTTTGAAATGGAAGTTGCGGCTTTCTCCGTCATCACCAATTTCGCAGCCGGAATGACGGGACAGGAACTCGGTCATGAAGAGACAAAGACAATGGCACCCAAGGGTGGCCTGTTGTTGACGCGGCTTCTGGCTTATGTGCTGCAAAAAGATCTGGATCGAGATATTCTATGACCGAGACCTTGGACAAAGACGTCCGCAAATCTGCTGCCGCCCGCGCCTTGCCGATGGTGGACCTGACCAATCTCAACGCCGATTGCAGCCACGCCGATATCGATGTTTTGTGCGAGCGAGCCCACACGCCCCACGGCAGGGTTGGGGCGATCTGCATCTGGCCACGTTTCGTCGCCCATGCCCACAAGGTTCTGACCGCCCGCGCGCGGGGAAAGGTCATCCCCATCGCCACGGTCGTGAATTTTCCCGGCGGCACGGATTTGCAGGAAATGACCGTGCTGGAAACCGCAACCTGCATCCGCGACGGGGCAGACGAAATTGACTTGGTCATTCCCTACGGTGCTTTCAAAGCTGGTGACGAAGAAGCTGCCAGTAAGCTGGTGCGAGCCATTGCCCAGCAATGTGCGGGGAAGGCTTTGTTGAAAGTCATAATCGAGACGGGCGAGCTGGGCAGCGATGAGTTGATCCGCAAGGCGAGCCATATGGCCATCGAAGCTGGTGCGAATTTCATCAAGACGTCGACGGGCAAAGTGCCGATCAACGCAACGCCCCACGCGGCTGAAATCATGATCCAAGCGATTGCCGATAGCGGTAAACCAGTTGGTTTTAAGCCTGCTGGCGGTGTGAAAACGGTGGAAGACACCGCAACCTATTTGGCAATTGCCGACCGCATTATGGGGCCGGACTGGGCCGCGCCGAAAACCTTTCGCTTCGGTGCATCCGGCGTTCTGGATGACCTTTTAGCGGCTCTCGATGGCGATGAGGCTGCAACGTCAGGCGGCTACTGAGCTGCGTGCGGCCAGTGCTTTGTAAACGTGGGTCATCAAGGCCCCTGCAAACAGCGGTGTCAGCAGATTGACGATCGGCACGGCCAGCAACGCTGCGATGGCAAGACCACCAAGGAAAATCGGCGTCCCGTTTTGCAGTCGTATGGCATCAGCTTGAGCCACAGAAACGTGGCGCAAAGCTGCGAACTGGAAGTATTCTCGACCCAGCAAATAGCCGTTGACCACGAAAAAGACCGGCACGCCAAGGCCGAAAAACAGCACCAAGATCAAAGCGGCCAAGTTTCCCAAAATCACAAGTCCGAAGAACCGCAGCGCGATCATGACCGATTGGCGAAGCGCCAGCGGTGTGCCGACGGGATCCTTAGGGTAATGGGTCCGTTCCACGGCTTCAGCCACCTCATCGAGAAACACGCCGGCAAACAACGACGTCACCGGGGCTATCAAGAAGCCCATTGCGATCAACAAGCCACCGCCAAGAATCCATGCCAGCGCAGTCGCTACCCAAGGCCACGGTCCGAGAAACGGCATCAGGAAAGTTGAGATCAACGCTTCCAGCACAAACCATAGGCCGATGAGCAACACGATGGTCAGACCAATCGATTTCCACAACACGGCACGGAACGGCGCGGAGAAAACCTGCGAAACTGATCGGGATATAGCGTTTGCGAGCATGGCTGGTCTTTGGTCACGAGGGGTCTAATTCCTCACCCACATGGGGAGCGTTCTGGCTCAAGACAAGTAACCCTTGGCGCAGCCGCACAGCTTCGCTAAAGGGGGCCAACTTTCTCGCCACCTTTGGGAGCTTACCTTGGCTGATCCTAGATTCGACGTGCTGACCGTCGGCAACGCCATCGTTGATATTATCGCCCGCGCCGAGGATGACTTCCTCGTTCGTGAAAACATCAACAAGGGCGCGATGAACCTGATTGATGCAGACCGCGCCGAGCATCTCTATGCCGCGATGGGTCCAGCGGTGGAGGCTTCGGGCGGTTCGGCAGGCAACACGGCGGCGGGCATAGCCAGCTTTGGCGCGAAGGCTGCGTATTTGGGCAAAGTGGCGGACGACCATCTGGGCGGCGTCTTCACCCACGATATCCGCGCCATTGGCGTTCACTTCGACACCAAGCCGTTGGAGAGCGTGCCGCCCACAGCGCGTTCGATGATCTTTGTCACGCCGGATGGCGAACGGTCCATGAACACCTATCTCGGCGCCTGCGTGGAACTTGGCCCAGAAGATGTTGATGCCGATGTGGTTGCAGCATCACAAGTGACGTATTTTGAAGGCTATCTGTGGGACCCACCCCGGGCCAAGGAAGCAATCCGCTTGGCGGCAAACATCGCGCATGAAAACAAGCGCCAAACTGCGATCACCTTATCCGACCCTTTCTGCGTGGACCGCTATCGTGAAGAATTTCTTGATCTGATGCGGTCTGGCACGGTGGATATCGTGTTTGCCAACGACGCTGAATTGAAATCACTCTACCAGACAGCGGATTTGATGACAGCGGTTTCCTCAGTGCGCGAAGATACGGCTCTGGCTGTGGTAACGCAGGGCGAGGAAGGGTCGATTGTTGTGACCCGCGAAAAGACAAGCGAAGTCGCAGCCCATTCTATCGACAAACTGGAAGACACAACTGGCGCTGGCGATCTTTACGCGGCTGGCTTTCTGTACGGTCTGACAACGGGCCGCTCGATGGAAGACTGCGCGCGCATTGGCGGCCTTGCGGCAGCGGAAGTGATCCAGCATATCGGCCCGCGCCCGCAAGTCTCGTTGAAAGACTTGCTGGCGCAGTCCGGTATTTAGACTTTCGCCAAGGCCTGCTCGATATCGGCGAGCAGGTCGTCGGCATCTTCCAGACCGAGCGACAGCCGCACCATGCCCGGCGAAATGCCAAGCGTGTCGCGGTCAGCGTCGGACAGGTTTTTGTGCGTGGTCGTGGCAGGATGGGTGATGAGGCTTTTCGCGTCGCCCAGATTGTTGGAGATCGCCACCAATTGCAGGGCGTTCTCGAAGGCAAACGCGCTCGCCTTTCCGCCAGCCAGCTCAAACGCGACCAGCGTTGAACCGCCGGTCATCTGCCGCTTGGCCAGCTCTGCCTGCGGATGGTCGTCGCGGCCCGGATAGATGACGCGCGAAACCGCTTTGTGCTCCGCCAGATGATCGGCGACCTTGGCCGCGTTTGCGGTTTGCTGCGCCACGCGCAACGGCAGCGTCTCCAGGCCTTTCAGCAAGACCCACGCGTTGAATGGTGAGAGCGACGGTCCGGTGTGACGGAAATAATCGTAGTAGTGATCGTTGAGCCATTCCTCATCCGACAACACGATGCCGCCGAGACACCGGCCCTGCCCGTCAATGTGTTTGGTGGCCGAATAGACGACCGTATGTGCACCCAGTTCCAGCGGCTTTTGCTGGATTGGCGTGGCGAATACATTGTCCACCACAAGCCGCGCCCGGTTTTCATTGGCGAGCGCGGCCACGGCTGCAATATCGCACAATTCCAGCGTTGGGTTTGTTGGGCTTTCCAGAAACAGTGTCTTGGTGTTGTGGCGGACGGCCGCCTTCCATGCGTCCATGTCCGCACCATCGACCAAAGTGGTCTCAATTCCGAATTGCGGCATCAGTTTTTCCACCACCCAGCGGCAAGAGCCGAACAGTGCGCGCGCGGCAACCACATGATCGCCAGCTTTCAGATCACACAGCAGGGCAGATGAAATCGCGCCCATGCCACTGGCTGTGCCAAAAGCTGCTTCCGCGCCCTCTAGGTCACGCATGCGTTCTTCAAACATGGAGACGGTTGGGTTGGCGTAGCGCGAATAGATGTAGCCCGGCTCGTCGCCTGCAAAACGCGCCTCGGCGGCCTCCGCGCTGTCATAGACAAAGCCTTGCGTCAGGTAGAGCGCCTCGGACGTCTCGCCGTGTTCGGAGCGCGTTTGCCCGGCGTGAACCAGCCTCGTTGCCGGTTTCCAATTCTCATTCATATTCTGTCTCCTGCTGTGCAGACGCAAACCGGCACAAAAAAACCGGCTTCGCGCCTTTCCCAAAATGGGTCGCAAAACCGGTTCCAAACTTGCAGACGTATCCTCCGCAAAATCGGCCCTTTAGCGACTTGTTTTAAGTGGCTGCAAGCCGACCGGCCAAATCACCACTGAACAAGCGTTGGATTAAGCCCCTTACCGCTTTGCGTCAATGGCGGTTGAGCGATACGAAACATCATGAGCAAACGTGCAGGCATATTGAGCGACGCCCAGATCGCCCAGCTTTTCGAGCAGGGTGCGTTGAAGGCTGTGCGCAAGTTGGATGGTGACCAGATTCAACCGGCTTCGCTCGATCTCCGCTTGGGCAAAAAAGCCTTCCGCGTTCGCGCTTCCTTCCTGCCGGGCCGCGATGCGACGGTGATGGACAAGCTCAAGCGCTTTTCCATGCACGAGATCGACCTGCGCGACGGTGCGGTGCTGGAGACGGGCTGTGTATATATCGTGCCGCTGCTGGAAAAGCTTGATCTGCCGAAAGCGATTGCGGCGTCTGCCAATCCCAAAAGCTCCACGGGGCGGCTCGATATTTTCACCCGCGTCATTACTGATAACGCCCAGCAATTCGATATAGTACCGGCTGGATATTCCGGTCCGCTTTATCTGGAAATCTCGCCACGAACGTTCCCCATTGTCGCCCGCACGGGCTCGCGCCTTTCGCAAATACGTTTCCGGCAGGGTAACGCGCTGCTGGACGCTGAAGAATTACTGGCCCTGCATCAGGCGCAAACGCTGGTCGCGGCAGAAGAGCCGAACATCGACGCGCGCGGCATCGCCATGTCGATTGATCTGACCGGTGATGAAAACGGCCTTGTTGGCTATCGCGGCAAGCGCCACACAGGCGTGGTCGATGTGGACAAAAAAGCGGCCTGCGATGTGCTCGATTATTGGGAGCCGATTCACAACCGCGGTTCAGATGACCTCGTGCTGGACCCGGATGAGTTTTACATCCTGGTATCGCGGGAGGCCGTCCATGTGCCGCCAAGCCATGCGGCGGAAATGGTGCCGTTTGATCCGCTCGTGGGAGAGTTCCGCGTTCACTATGCGGGTTTTTTCGATCCCGGCTTTGGCCACGCCAAAGCTGGCGGCGCAGGCGCACGCGGCGTGCTGGAAGTACGCTCCCACGAAGTGCCGTTCATTCTTGAGCATGGACAGATTGTCGGGCGTTTGGTCTATGAGCGGATGCTCAAAAAGCCCGACGCGCTCTATGGCGCAGACCTGAAATCCAACTATCAGGCGCAAGGCCTCAAGCTGTCCAAACATTTCCGCTAGGCAGGCTGCGAAGCGCCTCTTGGACGCTCCGCAGTTATCGTCTCGATTAGGCGAACACGTCCGCCAAGTCTTCCATGCCCAAGCCTTCTTTTACTTCTTTCAACCGTGCAAACAGAACGACCACGCCGATGGCGTAGATTGCCGTCGACAAGCCGTTGGCAACGCCCTGCACGATATAATCAACAATGGTATTGGGCGCAGTGAAAGACGCCAGCCCCGCGACGAGCATGAACAAGCCGGCGATGACGATGTTGATGATGAACAGCAAGATTATGTAGCCAAACACGGGCCAGCGATAGCCTTTGGTCAGTTCCGCACTGCGGCTTAGGCCGGAGAAGCCCGCGCGTTCAATAACGATTGCTGGCGCTGCAACACACCAGACTGTCAGGATGTAAAGGCCCGGCACAATCAACAATATAAAGCCGATAGACATCGCAATGGCGCTGACGATTGAAAGGACGGTGAGCGGAACAATCACGCTCAGCGCGGCACCGATATACACACTCAAGCGTGCTGGTCTGCCCAGTTTTGCGTCATAAGCCGCAAGAGCCAGAATACCCATCAGAAGCGAGGTGCCGACAAGAGACAGAATGCTTGCAAAAACCGTGGCCGTCCAAAAGCTGGTCGGATTGGTCAGTGAATTAGCGTCCAAAAGGGCGCTGCCAAAGAACATAAACGTCAAAACACTGATCGCGATCATGACCACCATGCCGATCACCGCAAACAAGCCGATGCGGCTTACAAAGATACTGAAGGTTTCACCCAACATCGTGCCGATGCCCAGAGTGCTTGGGGTGCCGCCCATCGTAGGGCGCGGGTTTGGTTGGGAAGTATCGCTCATCGTGTTTCCTCGTCGTTTGATCGAATCTTGTTACACTACCGCTATTTTGAGTCCTGCCCAACGTCATCGGCGCGGAAAAACTTGTCCTCGCGGGCATCGCCAAACAACTTGCGGCTTTCCAGATGTGCCCGCTGTGCACGGTAAAATGCGGACAGGAAATCACGTGCGTCGGCAGCTTCTATTCTTTCGCCGTAGCCGATCTTGGCGACGATCCGCTCGGTGATTTCGCGGATGTTCTTATCCTGCTGTTTGCGCGAAGACTGCGATACATCCTGCGAAACCCGCAAAACCTGCTCCAGCGTTTGCAGCTCGAACCGGCCATAATGATCAAGTTGATCGCTTGTGAAGACAAACCGTTCCCTCGCGCGCGTCGGGTCGTCAGCGGCCATATCCCGCAGCAGGACGGGGGCAGGGTCGTCAATCACGCAGGTATTGGCAACGATATCCCCGATGCGTTGGTTCTTCTTGCTGCGCCACGGCACAACAAACAATATCACCAGCCAGCCGAGCGCGGTGAGCGTGATCAAGATCGAATTGTTGCCGGACACCATCAGATAGGTGAGCGGTGCAAAGAACTCGATTTCCTTCAGCACATTGCGAACAACCACTTGATGCGCGGTCAGGCTGCGGCCATCCAGCGAGATTACCCGCAGACCCATCCAGCGTTTAGCCAGCGTTCGCCCGTTCCAGACCAGTTCGGTGACGATGTAATAGGGCACACGCACAAAGAAAAAGATCAACGCGCCAGCAATGGTTATCACTGTGCCGGAACCACCGCTTGCGAAGATCACCAGCAAAATCAACAAAAAGGCTATCATGAACGTGACCAAAAAATCGGTCAGTTGCGCGCCTGCGCGTGCGGAGATGGAAGCGAGCGTAAGGTTCAGCGGCACGCCTTCGGGTGGAATAATCTGAAACTGTTTCAAGCCGGATTCTTGCGCCTTGCGAGCCCGTTTTGTAGCACGACGCTGCTTCTCCTCGGGCGTTCTTCTGCGTAACGGATTGCGCATCAGCCCGCCTGCCGTTCGTTTGCGTTGATCTCTTCACGGCCGCAGAGCACAATCCATGCCAGCCAGAGCGCACCCGCGCCCCAACCGATTGTGATGCGCAGCCACGGATCTTGGACTGTCTGGCGAAACACACCTTCCAGAATTCCCGCCACGATGAGCATGATGGCTGCTAAGATGATCAGCTTGATCGCATCGCGCCCAGCCAGCCGCAGCGCATAGCTTCTCGTGTTGTTGCCGGGAAATAGGATCGCCCCTGCGAGCCGAAACCCGCCGGCCGCCGCCATCATGATGGCCGTTAGCTCGGTCACCCCGTGGATGGACAGCCAGCCAAACAGATCAAACGCCAAACCTTTTTCAGCGTGGATGGCGAAAAATGTGCCCAATATCGTGCCGTTGTAGAAGGTCAGTATCGCCGTTGGCAGCCCACCCATTACCCCCAAAGCAAACGCGAAAATGGAGACTTGCGTGTTGTGGGCAAACAGTGAGGTTGAAAAAGCTGTCAGTTGATCAAGCGAAGGCGGCGTGTCGTCGTAAATGACCCCGCGCAGATATTCGGCTGTTGCGTCCGGCCCGCGCCCGCCTGCCAAACCGCCGGGAACGAAAGAATAATACCAGCTGGAATCTTGCAGCGTCAGAAAGTAGGCAAGCGTCGCGCCCGATGCCATCGCGATGAAGGCCAGCAAGAAGGCCAGCCAAGAGCGGCGCACCGCTTGGGGTGCTGACGATTTGAAGTATCGGCCCACCAACCCGACCAGCGTATCGCGCGGCGCGTAGACTGCGAGATAGGCGCGCGCGCACAGACTTTCCAGATAGGTGAGCAATGCCCTGTCGAGCGAAATTTCACGGGCAAGCGAGAGCGAGTTCATCGCTTGCCTGTAAAGCGCGGTGAGCCGTTCGGCGTCTTCAAAACCCAGATTCTGAACGCCACTTTTTTCTACCCGCGTCACGAGATCGGAAAGCCGTTTCCATTCTTGTTCACGCTCTTTGCGAAAGCGCGCGGAGCGCATCAGGTCTTCGGTACTCATATCACCTCCCGCGCTTTGATATCGAGATAGGTGGAGAGCAATCGTGGCGTCATCTGGCCGGGATAGGTCTCGATCACATAGACACCCATCGCCGACATTTGGTCGAGAACGGAGCGGCGTTCTTTGAGCATTTCGGCGGCTGACACAGCTTTCGCCACACCATCCATGCTGGAGGTTTTGCCCATTGCGACCTCTTCCAGAACTGGGTCGCGCAGGCTCACAAAAATCACCACATGATGCCGGTTGAGAATGGTCATATGGTCGAGCAGCAATTCGGCGCTCAGCGGATCCGCGAAATCTGACAGGACCACGATGAGCGAACGCTTTTGCAACTTTTGTTGCAGGTGAGAGAGCGCCAGCGTGTGATTGGTGGCAACAGAACTGTATTCCAGATCAGCCATCTGACGGCGCATCAGCGCAAATGTCTTTTGCCCCGGCGCGGGCGGTGCGTAATGGCGCGGGCGGGCATCAAATCCCAGCAGGCCAACAAGATCGCCGCTTTGCAGGCAGGCCCAAGTCAGCGCCAGTGCGCTGTTGATCATGTGATCGATCATTGCCAGCCCGTCGATCTCCTGACGCATCAGCTGCCCGTTATCGACGGCCATGACGACCTGATGGTTGCGCTCCGCGCGCATTTCCTTGGCCAGCATTTTCTGGTGGCGGGCAGAGTGTTTCCAGTCGATAGACCGCGGGTCCATGCCGGCCACGTATTCGGTCATCTGGTGAAATTCCGACCCTTCGCCGCGCCACACAGTTTCTTTCATGCCGAAAAGAGCGGAGCGCAATTTCAGATCGATTTCACCTGATGTGATGGGCCGGATATTGGGTACAACGGCAACCGCATGGTCGATGCGGTGACTGGGCACGAATTCAATGAGGCCCAGGCGGCTGCTCCATTTAAGCCAGAGCCGTTCGATCATCCACGTTCCGCGCTTCACGCCTTTCAGGGGCAAATCGCAAACAAGTGCATCGTCTTGCGCGACGAAGGAAAACACTTCCGGCGCTTGCAACCCGTCCTGGGTCTGCACCCGCCCTTCAACAAACAGGCTCAGCAGCAGTGGCGAGCGACTGGACAGTCGAAGATGGAACTTCGCCGCTTCGCCCGTGAACACGTCGTTGGGCTGTATCGCTTCAAGCTGCACCGCGCCGCCGCGCAGGCTGACCGCTAAGTCTATCAGAACCGCTAGCACCAATCCGGCCAGAGGAAGGGTGGCAGCCTCCACCGGCAAGGCAGGCACAGCGACGCAGACGATTGCAAAGAGCAATCCCCCCAAAGCCAACCACAGAAGCCGTGCGGAAGGTCTCATCAGCGCGGCGCTTCCACCTGATTGAGAATTTGCTCCAGCACATCATCGGATGATCGGCCTTCGATTTCTGCCGTGGGCGAAAGCACGATCCTGTGGCGCATGGCAGGCGCAAACAGCATTTTCACATCGTCCGGTAGAGCGTAGTCGCGCCCTTGCAGCGCCGCACAGGCCCGCACTGCCCCGCAAAGTGCGTCCGCCGCACGGGTTGATGCGCCGTGGCTGATCGCGCTGTCGGTGCGCGTTGTCCGCACGAGCCGCAGCACATAGGCAAGAATGTCTTCTTCCAGACGGATTGTGTCGACCAGATCCTGTCCATCACGAATGGCCTTGCGCGTGGCGACCGGCTTGATGCCAATCTTCCGCGCATCGTGTTCCAGTGGTTGCAGCGCGTGGCGGCGCAGAATTTCCATCTCGTCCGCTTCGTTGGGAAAATCGAGAACCAGTTTGAACAGAAAGCGGTCCAGCTGCGCCTCCGGCAGCGGATAGGTGCCTTGGTGTTCAATCGGGTTTTGGGTGGCGACCACGCAGAACGGATCGCCCACGGCATAGTCCTTGCCGTCAATCGTCACCTTCCGCTCGTTCATGACCTGCAACAGCGCGGCTTGTGTTTTAGGCGGCGCGCGGTTGATCTCGTCGGTCAGCAAAATGTCTGTGAACACCGGCCCTTTGATGAGGTTGAACGCGCCCGCTTTGAAATCGAACACGTTCGCGCCCAACACGTCGCCGGGCATCAGGTCGGGTGTGAACTGAATGCGGCTGAAATCGAGCTTCAGCGATGTAGCCAAGCTCTGAGCCAACAACGTTTTTGCAGTGCCGGGCGGTCCTTCGAGCAGGCAATGGCCACGGGCGAAAATGCTTACCAGCAGCATATCAATAATGGCATTTTGCCCGTGCACCGCTTGTGCAACGGAATGTTTGATCTCAGCGGCGAGGCGCTGAAGGTCGTCCAAATTCATGACGAATCTCCAAAAGGGTCTTTTCAAAATCAGAAAGGGTTGCAGCAATCCGGCCCGGATCGCTCATCAGATAGCCGGGTGCGAGTTGCTCCACCTGCCGCGAAAGCCTGCCGCCCAATTCCGGGAAGCGGCGTGTGATCAGGGCAATAACCTGCTCTTCCCCCGCGCGCCCCGGTTTACGCTGGCTGCCCAACAGATCAATGGCAAGCCGCTCCAAGCGCTGCGTCACGTGAGAGGCTGCCAACGCTCCGTCGCTGCCGGATGCGCGCAGAATGCGAGTGTTGGCGTCAATGGCCGTCAGTTTCGATACCGCCATCGCGTTTTCGCCGTCCCCCGTATTGGCCGCACCAAAACGCACCCAAGCCCTCCACAGGGTAAAGCCACCAAGCAAGCCAGCCATCAGCCAAACGAGACTGAGCGGATAGCCAAAGAAGCGGGCAAGATCGGCGAAGGATCGGTCGCGAGACGGGCTGCGGCCTTGGCGGGATGGGGATCGCTCTCGTGTGCTGAAGTCGAAAACAATCGGCTTGTCATTTGCCAAGGCTTTCAGCAGTTCAACCGCAAAGACCGCATTTTCACCGCGCACAAGCCCGTGATTGTTGATCAGGTCAGGATCGGTCAGCAGCCAAAATCGAGCACTGTTTTCGCTTAAGGTGCAAGACAACAGGAACACCTCAGTGCCTGATGCAATGATGGGAACACAGCTGGTGTTTCGCAGCCGCGTGAGAAGCGATGCTGATTGCGCCGAGATTAGCGTTACGTCTGGCAACGTCATCGCGCTGATGGTGTCGGGCACGCTGTCGTTGCGTGCGGCTGTCAGGGGCACCTTTTCCAACCGATAGGGGCTTTGGGCAAATTCACCCAAATTCGTATCCACGACTGCAATAGAACCCGGATTGAGCAGCAGTTCCGGATGCAGGCGCTCCAACCGCAAGGTGCCGTAGCCCCATTTGGGTAGCACCAGCATCGTCGGCGCACCGGCAATTTTGTTACGCAACGCCGTGGTCGAAATATTGCGCAGGTTGCCGTCGAAATCGCTTTGCGCCTCGTCGCTTGAGCGCGCCGCCGTATTCGTATCATACAAAGGCAACACGCGCAGGCCGACTGCTCCTTTTTCGAGCGGCACGCCGTTCGAGACACTGCGCACATCAAGCCCGCTCTGGCGTGCATGATGCACAAGACCGCTCGTGCCGATCACCGAACGGTCGATAGGCGGCGGTTGGGTCCATATCCAGTAGAAGAGGACCACGCTTAACAGCACAGCCAGTCCGACGCCCAAAGTTGCCCCAGGATTGCCGGCCTGCTGTGCGCTCAATACTGTGTTGGAGCTTGCTTGGCTGGTGCTCATGGCGTCCCCCGATTGAGCGCCAAGACGGGCCGTGCTTGTTCCACCAGATCGCTGAGCCGCTCGGCAGAGAGATCGCGTCCACCAAATAGAATGGGTTCAGCTTGGCTGACCAAATCGGCAACCCGCTCTCTTCCTGCCCAGGTCTCTGGCAGCCGCGCCACAATATCCCGCGCGGTCAACGAACGGCGTACAGGCACATCGTTGGTTCTGGCAGCGCGGGCAAGAACGTTCACCATCAGCAGTCGAAGCGCCTGTCGTGGGTCGCCATGGCGCATAATGTCATCAACGGAAAATTCGTTGCTGGCGCTTACATCCATGCCGCCAACTTCCATCCCCTCAACATCAAATTTGCGGTCTTCAGCAGGCTTTGCAAACAGCCCGCCCCCCATCTTGTTTTGCAGCCACAGATAAAGGCCCAGTGCTACCAAAGCGATCAGCACGATGGTTGCGAATGTCTGCACCCAAGAGAAGTCTTCATTTTCCACCCGCCAGGAACGGTTGTTTGATCCCTGCGAGGGTCGCTTGGCATCGAGCGCGTCTTCGGGAGAAAGAATTATAACATCCGTGCGCTGCCAACGGGCCCGCAATTCGTTGCGCAGTTCGGTGTTGATTTCCGCCGCTTCGGTTGCGTCTTGCGCAGCCGCATGGGTTGCCGGAAACGCTGCCGATAAAAGTGCCATCACCATAAAGCTAAGCTGTATGAGGGCAGCCCGCATTATTGCAGCCCAACCGGATCGACAATGCCACCGGGGCAACCAGCGGAAATAGGCCGTGATCGCGAGGCGAGGCGTCCGATATCAGGATCAGCGCCAACCACTCCATTCAACCCCAATGTCAATTCAGTGATCAGCAGCCGGTTGCCATCGCGCTTGCACGCCACGCGTACCCGCTCGCCCGTGCCGCGCCCAAAGCTGTCGTCAAAAGCAGCGCGGATTTGGTTAGCGTTCAGCGTTTGCCCGATATTGGCCGAGAAAAGGCGCTGCACGGCAGACGTGTTGATCTTGTCCATTAAAGCAAGCGAATCGCGATAGTAAGTTTCTGCTGTGCGCGAATAGCACGTTCCGTGCTTGATCCATTCGTGCCGGTCGAGGCTTGAGCGTGTGCCGGGCATAATTCTGTCAAGCCGCGCCTTTGTGGCGACGCTTGTTTGCACCGCCGGCAGATCGAGCCAATTGCCATTCTTGTCGCGCGAGACATTGGTTTTTGACACGCCGCAATAAACCTTGCTGCGCGGCTGCGGCCACAGACCATGCAGCGTGAAGTGGTTGGCGTCGTAGCGGTCTGCCGTTTGGCTTTGGCATTCGGATTTCTTGGGTCGCGTTTCACAAAACCCCGGTTGCCAAGACATCGCTAAGACCAACGCCATGGCTGGTACGGTCTCAGCGCGAAAAGCGGAATCATCAACGGTGGAATTCTCCACCTCTTTGAGCGCCGCCTCCTCGTCCGAGATCGGTTCTTGAGGCGCAGGCGCAGCTTCGACCACCTGCGGCGCTGGTTTTTCGCCAGAATCGACTTTCAGCACATCGCGCTGACAGGCCGAGAGCGCCAAAATTGCGCAAAGCGCTAACACGCAGGTCAGCACAAAACGGCGTGCAGACGCATCAAAGCTCACGTGTCGCAGCATGATTCGTCTTTCCCAGTCGACGCTTCCGTTGCGAAACCTTACCTTGTTCGCCATGGCGATGGAAAGACAGAGTATTGCGCAGCATGACGCAGACGGGTTGCCCGTTTCTGCCACCCTTCCGTCCACATTTCTCAACTGGTTTTCACAAAAAGGCTGGCAGCCCCGTGCTCACCAGATCGAATTGCTGGCACGCGCCCAAAAGGGCGATTCAACCCTGCTCATCGCACCCACAGGCGCTGGCAAGACCTTGGCTGGATTTCTACCTTCGCTGACCGATCTCGCCACCCGCCCCAAGCGCAAACCGGGCGAAGCTCATCGCGGTGTCCACACGCTCTACATCTCGCCCCTGAAAGCGCTGGCGGTGGACATCAAGCGCAATCTGGAAATGCCGGTGGATGAAATGGATTTGCCCGTGCGCATTGAAGCCCGCACCGGCGACACGCCTTCCCACCGTCGCCAGCGGCAAAAGCAAAACCCGCCGGACATTTTGCTCACCACGCCGGAGCAGCTTGCCCTGCTGATCGCTAACAAGGACGCGGCGCATTTCTTCTCCGGCCTTACCTATGTGATTTTTGACGAACTTCATTCGCTCGTCACATCCAAGCGCGGGCACCTGCTGGCGCTCGGCCTCGCCCGGTTGCGCAAATTGTGTCCGCAGGTCCGCACCATCGGGCTTTCCGCCACCGTCGCCCAGCCGCAAGACTTGCAGCGGTGGCTCGTGGCGCAAAACCAAGACGGCCAAGCCCGCAGCGACTTTGAAGCGGGACTGATCACGGTGGAAGGCGGCGCAAAACCGGAAATCACCATTCTCGACACGCAAGAGCGCCTGCCATGGTCCGGCCATTCAGCCCGCCATGCGGTGGGCGAAGTTTACGAGGTGATCAAGCAATACCGCACGTCGATCCTCTTCGTGAACACGCGCAGCCAGGCGGAGTTTCTGTTCCAGAACCTTTGGCGCATCAACGAAGATGATCTGCCCATCGCGCTGCACCACGGCTCGCTCGACGTTGCCCAACGCAGGCGGGTGGAAGCGGCGATGGCAGACAACAAATTGCGTGCGGTCGTCGCCACATCGACGCTCGACCTCGGCATTGATTGGGGTGATGTGGATCTGGTTCTGCACATCGGCGCACCGAAGGGCGCGAGCCGACTGGCCCAGCGCATTGGCCGCTCCAATCACCGCATGGACGAGCCATCCCGTGCCGTTTTGGTGCCTGCAAACCGCTTCGAGGTGATGGAGTGTCAGGCCGCGCTGGACGCCAATTATCTCGGCGACCAAGACACGCCAGACCTTCGCCCCGGCGCTTTGGATGTTCTGTGCCAGCACATTTTGGGCATGGCGGTCGCGGGGCCGTTTTCCGAAGACGATCTCTACAACGAAGTCATCTCCGCCGCCCCCTATGCCGATCTTGACTGGGACACGTTCGAACGCGCCGTGCATTTTGTGGCCACTGGCGGTTACGCGCTGAAGACCTACGAACGCTACGCCAAAATCCGCCGCACCGAGGACGGCACATGGCGACTGACCCATCCCCGCTTTGCCCAGCAATACCGCCTTAACGCGGGCACCATCTATGAAGCACCCTCGCTCACCGTGCGCCTGTTGCGCCATGCCAAGCGCGACAGCAAAGGGCTGATGGCGACGCGCGGCGGGCGGGTTATCGGCAAGCTGGAAGAGTATTTTCTTGAACAGATGGTTTATGGCGACACGTTCATGTTCGCAGGCCAGATCGTGCGCTTCGAGGGTATCCGAGAGAACGAAGCCATCGTCACCCCCACGGTTTCCAAAGACCCTATGGTGCCGATGTATGCGGGCTCCAAATTCCCGCTTACGACCTACCTCGCAGACCACATTCGCACCATGATGGCCGACGAGACGAAGTGGAAAGAACTGCCTCCGCAAGTGGCCGAATGGCTGCGGATGCAAAAGATAAAGTCCGTCATCCCGCGTGGCGATCAGATGTTGGTGGAAACCTTTCCGCGCGGCGAGAAGTTCTACTTCGTTGCCTATTCCTTCGCTGGTCGCCTGGCCCATCAATCGCTGGGCATGTTGCTCACCAAACGCCTCGAGCGTGCCCGCGCGCGCCCCACGGGCTTTGTCGCCACCGATTATTGCATCTGCATCTGGGGCTTGGACGATATGGGCGCAATGATCGAAGACGGGCGACTTACGCTGGAAGGCCTGTTTGACGAAGACATGCTGGGCGATGATCTGGAGACGTGGATGGAAGATTCCTTCATGCTCAAGCGCACCTTCCGCCACTGCGCCTTGATCGCGGGGCTGATCGAGAAGAACCATCCGGGCAAGGAAAAGTCGGGGCGGCAGGTCACCGTTTCCACCGATCTGATCTATGACGTGCTGCGCGAACACGAGCCGGACCATATCTTGATGCAGGCAACCCGCGAAGATGCGGCAACTGGATTGCTGGATATTCACCGGCTGGGCGATCTGCTCGCTTCAATTCGAGGGCAGATCGTTCACAAAGATCTGGAACAAGTCTCACCGCTCGCCGTCCCCATCATGCTGGAAATCGGTAAGGAATCGGTGCCGGGTGAAGCGAACGAGACGCTGCTGGCTGAAGCCGCAGAAAACCTCATCCACGATGCGATGGACTGATCTGCACTAAATCTGCGCAAAAGCATCAAACCGAAGCCATATTTCCGCTTAAGTTAACGCCTGCCTTTACCAGCGGTTAAAATTGGCGTGGCAGGGTGAAGACAGTTTTAGGGATACCCGTCCCGTTCATTTGTTTTAAAAAAAGCGACATCGAGCACATATGGCCTGGCGCAAACGTCCCAAAGACGCAAAACGCATTGAGCCCACCATGAGTGGTGGACGCGGCCCTGCGCCCGAAATTGCGGTTCCCGGCAAAAAGAAGCACGCAAAGCAAGCCAAGGGCAAAGGTTCGCTGCCTTGGCGGTTTACCAAATGGGCGACCTATTGGTCCGTGGTCCTTGGCCTGTGGGGCTTTATCGCCGTTCTGGGGATTTTTGCGTGGTATGGCTCGAAATTGCCGAGCGCCGCCACGTGGGAAGTGCCGGAACGTCCGCCCAATGTACGTATCGTTGCCGATGACGGCGCTTTTATTCTCAACCGGGGTGTAGGCGGCGATGTGTTGCGCATCGAAGACATGTCGCCATGGCTGCCCCAAGCGGTGATCGCGATTGAAGACCACCGCTACCAGTATCATTTCGGCTTCGATCCGATCGGCTTCACCCGCGCAATGGTGCGCAACGTTGCTTCCGGCCGCATGCGCGAGGGCGGATCAACGATCACCCAGCAATTGGCAAAAAATCTCTTTTTGAAGCCTGAGCGCACGTTTGAGCGCAAGATTCAGGAGCTCATTATATCCTTCTGGCTGGAGGCCAAATTCTCCAAGAGCCAGATACTCGAACTCTATCTCAACCGCGTGTATTTCGGCGCGGGCGCATGGGGTGTTGATTCCGCCGCACGACGTTACTTCGGTAAATCGGCCAACGTGGTGAGCCTGCAAGAAGCGGCCATGCTGGCGGGTCTTTTGAAAGCGCCCTCGCGCTATTCTCCCGCCACCAACCCGGACGTTGCCAAATCCCGCGCGCAAGTGGTGCTTAACGCCATGGTGCGCGAAGGCTATGTCGAGCCGGACGCCGTGCGCGAAGATGGAACGCCGGTGATTACGACCAAATATTACCGCTCCGGCCCGGAACATTTCGCAGCCGACATGATCATGAAACGTGTGACTGCGCTGGTTGGAGAAATCGACAAGGACGTGACGGTTGAGACCACGCTGTCGCCCTTCATGATGACGGCGGCCCATGCGGAAGTTGGGCAGGCGCTTGCCAAACACGGCAAAAAGAAAGGCGTCAGCCAAGCCGCGCTGGTCACTCTTTCGCCCGACGGTGCCATCCGAGCCCTGATTGGTGGGCGGAACTATGGCGAGAGCCAGTTCAACCGCGCAACCGATGCCAAACGTCAGCCCGGTTCCGCTTTCAAGACCTTCGTTTGGCAGGCAGCGCTGGAGCGCGGTTATATTCCGGCCTCCATCTTCACAGATGAGCCGGTCAGCATCGGCAATTGGAGCCCGGAAAATTACGACCGCCGTTATCGCGGCGATGTGCGTCTTGACGATGCATTTGCCCAGTCATTGAACACTATCGCGGTGAAAATGGTGCGCGATACGGGCTCCAAAGCGGTGGCCCAAATCGCCAACCGCATGGGGATCGGCTCAAAACTGACCCACAACGCATCGATTGCGCTGGGCACATCAGAAGTCTCGCTTCTGGAGATGACCGCGGCCTATGCACCCTATGCCAATGGCGGCTTTGAGGCGCAGCCCTATATCATCACCAAGATCACCGACGCGGACGGCAAGGTGCTCTATTCGCGCGGCAAGCGGCCCAAAACGCCCGTCATCAACAGCGGCGTGTTAGGCAACATGAACGCCATGTTGCACAAGGTTGTCACCCAAGGCACGGGCAAAAGCGCGCGCGTGGAAGGCCACCATGTCGGCGGCAAAACCGGCACGAGCCAGAACTTCCGCGACGCATGGTTTGTCGGCCATACGGCCCATTTCGTGACGGGCGTTTGGTTCGGCAATGACGACAATTCACCGACCAAAAAGCTGACAGGCGGCTCCCTGCCCGCGCAGGTGTTTTCCGCGGTCATGGGTGCGGCCCATCACGGCTTGGAAGAAAAGCTGCTGCCCGGTGATGGCTATCTGCTGGCGACCCTGCCGACCAATCTGCCCACGCCGGATTTCCGCCCGTGGCAAGAAGGTGAACCGCGCCCCAGCTTCATCGAGCGGGTGATGAATGGCGGCAATTCCGACAACACGGTGGTGGCGACCGTTCCAGAACCAAAGAAGCGCACGATCTTGGACATTCTGTTCGGGGATTAAGGCTTAGCCCTCAAACCAGCATTTCTGCCAAGCGCCATCGGCTTCGGCGCTATCGGCGCTCGCGTCCACGAAGAAAACGCCCCGCGCACCGTCCACCACATCTGGCACCATCACATTGGCTCTCTCGCCCGCCCGATGCGCTTCCAGAGCAATCGCCATTTCGGTGTAGAGACTGCACCACGCATCCGACACGCCCTCGGCATGGCCGCGCGGCAGGCGGATCATGTGTTCAGCCTCCGGCAACATGCCCTTGCCGTGGCCGCGCATGAGAATTTGCGTTGGCTCGCCCACCCGGGTGTGGTGGACGATTTCCGGATGCTCTTGGTTCCACTCCAGTCCGCCGCTCTCGCCATACACGCGCAGGCGCAAGCCGCAGGCATTGCCGGGCGCGGCTTGGGTACACCAAAGCGTTGCCGGAATATCTGCGCCCATTTTGAGCTGCATGAAGGCCGTATCCTCCATCCGCTCCGCTCCGCCACAGATGTGAAACCGAGCGGAAACTTCGTTGACCGGTTCGCCAGTCACGAAATGGATGAGATGGAACGCATGGGTTCCAATGTCGCCTGTCACCGACGCACGGCCCGCCAGAGCCGGATCGCGCCGCCAAGCGGCTTGTTTGGTTGCAGGGTCGCTGGCGCCACTGGCCCAATCCTGCACGTACTCCACATGGGCTTGGCGTACCTTGCCGATCATACCTTTGGCGACCATCGCTTTCATTTGGCGAACCATGGAATGGAAGGAATAGGTATAGGTTACGCCAAAGAAAACGCCGGATTGTTGCACAAGCGAAACAAGTTCGCGGGCCTCGTCCATCGTCGTGACCATCGGCTTGTCGCAAATCACGCCAATGCCGTTTTCGAGAAAGGCTTTGGCGATGGTAAAATGGGTATGGTTGGGAGTGCAGATCGCCACCGCGTCGATGCCGTCCGGATGAGCGGCTTCTGCTGCTGCCATGACGGCAAAATCGTCGTAGCTGCGCTCCAGCATCCAGTCTTTGGCGGACTCAGCTGCGATATCCGGCTTGGAGGAGAGCGCACCCGCCACGATTTCCCAGCGGTTCGACATGCGCGCACCCATCGCGTGCCATTCGCCAACCAACGCGCCGCGCCCGCCGCCGACGAAACCGAGCTTCAGCCGTTTGGTGGGTTTGGGCCACATGGTCAGATTTCCTCGGCCAGTTCGACGATGCGTTTGGCGGCTTGAACGAGTTTCTCGTCTTCAACGGTCAGGCTGAGGCGAATGTAATCGTGCGCCTGCGCCCCGAAGGACGAGCCAGGCATGGTCGCAACGGCTTTTTCATCAAGCAGGCGGCGGCAGAATTCCGCGCCGCTGACGCCCGTTGCCGCCACATCAACGAGCATGAACATGCCGGATTTCGGAACCAGCGGCTTGACCCGGTTGGAGCCCGAAAGCCCGTCCAGCAAAACCCCGATCCTGCGCTGGTACTTCTCGCACATCCGAGCAGCCGTATCGTCAGGCTTGGTCAGGGCTTCAACGGTCATATCCGCAATAAAGGGTTGCCCGCCAAACAGAAAACTCTCCGACACGCCCTGCATCGCGTCGGTGAACCATGCCGGTCCCACGCACCAGCCGGAGCGGAAACCCGGTGCGGCGTGGGATTTCGAAATGGAAGATACGGCAATCGTGCGTTCCGCCAGATCAGGATTGTCGAAAGCGGAAGCAAACGGCACGCCGTAGACGAGTTGCTCGTAGACTTCGTCGGACACGATCCACAGATTGTGTTTGGCGCAGACAGCGCCGATGGCGGCGATTTCCTCCGCCGTCAAAACTGCGCCTGTGGGATTGTGAGGAAAGTTCAGCAGCAACACCTTCGTGTTCGGCGTAATGGCAGCTTCGACCTGCTCCGGCGTCAACCGAAAGCCGTTCTCCGCGCTCATCGGCACAGGCACGAAATTGGCCCCCGTTGCCCGCACGGTGCCTTCGTAAGTGGCGTAATAGGGATCTGGCACCAGAACATCATCCCCCGCTTCCACCAGGGCCAGCATGGCAAAACTGAGTGCAGCTTGGGTTCCCGGCAGGGTCAAAACATTGGCGGCGGTGATATCGCGGCGCGTGCGCTTGGCGTATTTGGCCGCGATGGCTTCGCAAGCCACTTTCTCGCCCCGCCCACCAGAATAGCGCGTGCGGCCCGCCAGCATGGCTTCATGGGCCTTGGCGATGAGATGCGCCGATACGGGCACATCCGGCTCGCCAATCGTGAGTTCGATAATGTCTTCACCCGCCTGCGCCCGCGCACGGGCATCGAAATGCACCTGCCAACGCTCCGCGCCCAGGCTGCTGAGACGGTCGGTGATGGAGGCGGTCGAGAGGTTAGACAAGGGAGCGGGCCACTTCGGTGATTGCATCAAATGCGATGTGAATATCCTCTTCCGCCATGTCAAATTGCCCAGCGACGAAGCGGATGACCGTTTTGCCCTCATGGACACTTTGGGTCAGATAAATGCGCCCATCGTCGTTGATCGCATTCACCAGCGCCAGATTGTGGGCGTCCAGATCAGCGATGCCATCGGGCGTGTGGCGGAAGGAAAAGAGCGACAGGACCGGCTCGGTCGAAATCTCGAAATCAGCCTCGCCGCGCAGCCGTTCCGCCAGGGATTGCGCCCATGTCACATGGTTGCGGATGCGGCGGCGCAGGCCATCCAGCCCATAAGCCCGGATCAGGAACCAGACTTTCAGCGCGCGGAAACGGCGGCCCAATTGCACCGACCATTCGGAGAAATTGACAATGCCGTCCTTGCCGTGGGTCTTCAGATATTCCGGCTGGATCGCCATTGTGCGCACAAGCGTTTCAGGATCGCGCACCAGATGCAGCGAACATTCCATCGGCGTGCCGAGCCATTTGTGTGGGTTGAGCACGATGGAATCAGCATGTTCGGCACCCGTCCAAAGCGTGCGAAATTCCTCGCATATCATGGCTGATCCCGCCCAAGCGGCGTCGAGATGGGTGAAAAGGCCCTCTTCGCGCGCAATGGCGCAGACTTCCGCGATATTGTCAGTCGCACCAACCGACGTGCCGCCAACGCACATGACGATGCCTGCAGGCTGCATGCCTGCCGCGCGGTCGGCTGCAATCGCTTGGCGCAAAGCCGCCGCGTCCATCGGAAACAACGGTCCATCCAGCGTGGGAATTTTGACGAGATTATCCTGCCCCAGCCCCGCAATCCAAAGCGCCTTGTCGATGGAGGAATGGGTGCGGCCAGATGCGTATATCCGCAGCGGTTTTTTGCCAAACAAGCCTTCTTTATTGCCCGTGAAGCCCAACGCTTTTTCGCGCATCGTCAACACAGCGCAGAGCGTGGCGGACGATGCGGTGTCCTGAAACGTGCCTTGGAATGTATCCGGCAGGCCGACCGCTTGGCGTAGCCAGTCCACCATTTTCACTTCCAGTTCGGTCGCGGCGGGAGACGTCTGCCACAACATGCATTGCGCGGCAAAAGCGGTTGCAAGCTGTTCAGCAATTTGTGCGGCAGGTGCAGCGTTTGATTGGAAATAGGCAAAGAAGCGCGGATGCTGCCAATGGGTCATGCCACCGGGAATAATGCGCTCGAAATCGTCAAAGATCGCATCCATCGACTCGCCACCGTCTGGCGGTGACGCGCCAATTTGCGCGGCAATGGCTCCCGGCTTTACCTTGGGGCGAACGGGTCGTTCCGCCAGCGAATCGAGATAATCGGCCCCCCAATCGGCGGCCCTGTGCGACCACGCGCGGTAGTCTATTGCATCGTCTGGCGGCGTTTTGCTCATGCAGACGGGCCGGGCGTAATGGTGAAGGCCAATTCGCCGATGTTCTCAATAGAACCTTCAACGCGGTCTCCGGCAACGAGCGGGCCAACACCAGCAGGCGTGCCTGTCATGATCAGATCGCCTGCTTTCAATTCAATCCACTCGGAAAGGTTGGAGACGATTTCCGGCACCTTCCAAATCTGCTGCCCCAGATCACCGTCCTGCTTGGTCTCGCCATTGACGGTCAAATGCATGCGACCCCGTTCTGGATGGCCGATTTTGCTTGAAGGCTTGATCGCACTGATCGGTGCGGAATGGTCAAATCCCTTTGCCATCGTCCAAGGACGACCGGCTTTCTTGGCCCATGCCTGATAATCCCGGCGGGTGAGATCGACGCCTGCGGCATAGCCGAAAATGTGGTCGTTGGCCTTCTCCAGCGGAATGTCCGTGCCGCCCTCGCCGATGGCGATCACCAGTTCCATCTCGTGATGGAAATCTTCGCAATGGCTGGGATAGGCAATTTCATCGTTCTGATGCACAGCGTCCGCAGGCTTGCCAAAGAAGAACGGCGGTTCACGTCCTGGCACTCCGCCCATTTCAACCACGTGATCTTCGTAATTGCGACCCACGCAAAAGACACGGCGGATAGGAAAACGGTCGCCGCTACCACTGATCGGAAGGCTGACAGTTTCGGGCGGGCTGAAAATAAACGACATGAATTGTGTCCATTGAAAAGAAGGTGCGACCAACTTTCTCGCAGGTCTGGTCGTTTTTGAAAAGACGCGGTGGGAATAATCGTATAAGAACATATCAAGAACAATTTGGAAGTCCCATGACCACACTGCTCGATACCATTGCCAGACCCAAAGCCGCCCCGCCCGCCGCGCCGGAGCAAAAGCGTGGCCGAATGGGCGTGCGCGAGAAACTAGAAGTGCTGGCAGACGCAGCCAAGTACGATGCTTCATGCTCGTCGTCGGGTTCGGAACGCCGCTCCTCTGTGGGTGGCAAGGGAGTTGGTTCAACCGAATGTTCCGGCATTTGCCACGCTTATGCGCCGGACGGGCGCTGCATATCGCTGCTGAAAGTGCTGCTGACCAATTATTGCAAATATGACTGCCTGTATTGCGTCAACCGCATCTCCTCCAACGTTCAGCGGGCGCGGTTCACGGTGGAAGAGGTCGTGCAGCTGACGCTCGACTTCTACAAACGCAATTACATCGAAGGCCTGTTCCTCTCCTCCGGCATCATGCGCAACGCCGACTATACGATGGAACAGGTGGTCGAAGTGGCCCGTCAATTGCGCGTGGTTCACGATTTCCGCGGTTACATCCACCTGAAAACCATCCCCGAAGCCTCGCCCGAACTGCTGGCCAAGGCCGGGCTTTATGCCGACCGGCTGTCGATCAACATCGAAATGCCCACCGAACAGGGGTTGGAGGCTCTTGCGCCGGAAAAGAATGCACCGGGCATCAAGCGCACCATGGCACGGCTGAAACTGAACATGGATGAATACAAGGAAGAGCGGAAGAAAACCCGCAAGGTGCCGAAATTCGCCCCCGCCGGACAATCGACTCAGATGATCGTCGGTGCCGATGATTCCCGCGACAGCGATGTGCTCACCACTTCATCCACGCTTTATTCCGGCTACGGTTTAAAGCGCGTCTATTATTCAGCCTTCTCTCCTATCCCAGATGCGAGCAAGAACCTGCCGCTCATCAAACCGCCGCTGATGCGCGAGCACCGGCTCTATCAGGCCGATTGGCTGCTGCGCTTTTACGGCTTCGATGTGGGTGAGATTACGTCCGCCACGCCCGACGGAAATCTTGATTTGGCCATCGACCCCAAGCTCGCTTGGGCCTTGGCAAACCGCCATTGGTTCCCTGCCGATGTGAACCGTGCCCCGCGCGAATTGCTGCTGCGTATTCCGGGCATCGGCACCAAGGCTGTGTCGCGTATTCTTTCTGCGCGGCGCTATACAAAGCTGCGACTTCAAGATTTGACCCGCCTGTCCAACGGTGTGCGCAAGGCCATGCCCTTCATCATCGCCGCCGACTGGCAGCCCGGCGCGCTGACCGACAGCGCCAACCTCCGCGCGCGGTTCCAGCCAAAGCCCAAGCAACTCGACCTCTTCTAGCGTTATGAAAACGATCCTCCTCGACGCGCCCGACGATTTCGAAAGCTGGCGAGCGGGCGCCAAAGTGGCGTTGATGGCGCAGCTGCCGCCGTCTGATATCCGCTTCAGCGTGCGCGGCGAGACCGGCTCGCTGTTTGACGATCACGGCGTCCCGCTGAACGTTGCTGTCGCTCCCGTTGTTGCGCGGAAAGTTCGTGCGCCGCTGGTGCCGAAAGCGTTTCTTGATCTTGCCCGCATGGTGGTTTGTCACAGCGACCATGCCCGTTTCGACCTGCTCTACAATCTTCTCATCCGTTTGCAGCAAGATAAGTCTCTGCTGCGCCAAAGCGCTGACGCGCAAGTGCACAAGGCCAGCCGTCTGGCCAAAGAGGTCAGCCGCGACCGACACAAAATGAAAGCCTTCGTCCGTTTTCGCAAAACTGGTGAGACTGCCGAAGGCACTGAACAATTCGTTGCGTGGTTCGAGCCCACCCATCACATCGTGCGCCTGACAGCCCCGTTCTTCATGCGCCGCTTTGCGGGGATGCACTGGTCCATCCTAACGCCGGAACGCTGCGCCCACTGGGATGGCGAAAATCTGACTTTCTCCGATGGCGTTCCAAAGTCTCATGCGCCCGATGATGATGCGTTGGAGGATTATTGGCGCTCCTACTACGCGGCGATTTTCAATCCGGCGCGGCTAAAGGTCGATGCCATGCAATCCGAAATGCCAAAGAAATATTGGAAAAACCTCCCAGAAGCCGAACTCATCCCCGGCCTCATCGCCAAAGCCCAAGAGCGCGAACGCACAATGCGCGACGCGCAACCGACTGTGCCCAACGACAAGATGATGGTGCATCTGCACCAAGCTGTCCGCGATGAAACGCCCGAAGCGATCAACTCGCTGGATGATGTTGGTACCGGGCTAAAGGCTTGCCGCGCTTGCCCGCTGTGGCAGCCTGCAACTCAAGCCGTGGCGGGGCGCGGACCGAATAGCGCTTCGCTCATGCTGGTGGGCGAACAACCCGGTGATCGCGAAGACCTCGAAGGCAAGCCCTTCGTCGGCCCCGCCGGTCAATTGCTGCGGCAGATTATGGGAGAAATCGGTCTGGCAGTGGACGATGTTTACATCACCAACGCCGTCAAACATTTCAAGTTCACACCGCGTGGCAAGCGGCGCATCCACCAAAATCCGCGTGCAGGCGAAATTGATGCGTGCCGGTTCTGGCTGCAAAAGGAAATTGAATTGGTGAAGCCAAAGGTTATTGTCGCCCTTGGCGCGTCTGCCATCCGTGGCATCACCGGCAAATCAGGTTCGGTAAGTGCGCTTCGGGGCGCGGTACATCCGCTGGAGAATGGCGCCAAGCTGATTGTGACGAATCATCCGTCAGCGCTGCTGCGCATGAATAACCCTGCGCAACGTCAATCAGCTCAAGCGGCGATCGCAGACGACCTGACCCGTGCGGCGATGGCCGCAGGGCATATCATTGACAAACAAGCAGCTCAGGCTTCTTGAGCCCCGTCGGCATTGTCTTCGTCGGCACCGCTTTCGTCAGCATCATCCATCACCGGGCGCAGCGACACCACATTGGCAGAACGTGCCAGCGTGATTTTGTTGTCTTTCTGCTGTTCGGCAAGCGTGGCTTCCACGTTACGCGATTGCTGAAAAATTATGTCGCCAGCCGTGCCAAAAGCGCGGCGCAGCGTCATGCGATCACAGCTTGATGCGATCAGCAGAGCCAGTTTGTTGAGATGACGCCGCTGATAGCAAAACTTCGCCAGACGGGCGCGGTTTTCCAATGGCAGTTGACGGGCGATTTCCACCGCGTCGATGGGTTCGGCGTGCACGAGCTCGTTAAAGAGCGTATCCGAAATCGGCACGGTCTTTTCGTTGAGCGAATGGGCGTTGGCACTTCTCATGACAGCCTCCTGTGTTGAGGCGTGCATCATCGGCCCACGGAGGTTAACACCGTATGAACAAGTTTGAGTAAAATTGCGGGAAATTCCTGCTGGTTAATAACCCGATACTCGTAAACAACCGGTGACCAAACAGGGTTAATTTCCATTAACCAACGCAATTTCGTGACTTTGGCGTGAACGCCGATCCATGGCAGGGTTCGCCATCTTCTTTTTGGAATTGCCATCATGCCCGCACTCGACGCAACGACGATCAAAACCTCTTTTCCCGGTCACAACGGTGACTTATTGGCCGCAAGGCTTGATGTGCCAGCGGGGCCGGTGCGGGCGACGGCCCTGTTTGCCCATTGCTTCACCTGTTCCAAAGACCTGCTGGCAGCGAGGCGTATCGCGGCGGAACTGGCGCGGGCGGGCATTGCCGTCTTGCGGTTTGATTTCACGGGGCTGGGGTCATCGAAGGGAGAATTCGCGCACACGAATTTTTCGTCCAATCTGGAAGATCTGCGCATCGCTGCTGATTATCTGCGCACGCACCACACCGCACCGTCGCTGCTGATCGGCCATTCGCTCGGCGGCGCGGCCATGCTGGCTGTGGCGGCAGACATTCCCGAAGCGCAAGCGGTCGTGACGATTGGCGCACCGTCGAGTGTCGACCATGTGGTGCATAATCTCGGTGCCAAGCTGGACGAGATCGAACGCGCCGGCAAAGCGCAGGTCGATTTGGCGGGCCGCAACTTTACCATCGAGAAGCAGTTCATCGACGATCTGCGCTCCATAACGCTCACCGATCGTGTGGCGGCATTGCGCAAGCCGCTGCTGATTCTTCACTCGCCCATCGACAACACGGTGGGCGTGGAAAACGCGACGGAAATCTTCACCGCCGCCCGCCATCCAAAGAGTTTTGTGTCGCTTGACCGCGCCGACCACCTGCTGACCCGCGAGAGCGATGCGGCCTATGCGGCATCGGTGATTGCGGGATGGGCGGGCAAATACTTGCCGGATGATGCGCCCCAAGCGGGGGAACCTGTCGAGCACATCGTCGTGGCGGAGACGGGGGAGGGTAAATTTCAAAACACCGTTCTGGCGGGGCGGCACCGCCTGTTTGCCGATGAACCCGTCAGCTATGGCGGGCTCGATTCCGGCCCGTCACCCTACGATTTCCTCGGCGCTGCCTTGGGTGCCTGCACGGCCATGACATTGCGCATGTATCTGGAGCGCAAGGAAATCGCGATGGGGCGGATCACGGTTCAGGTCTCCCACGCAAAGGTTCATTCGCAGGATTGCGTGGAATGCGACGACGCGCGCAAGGCATCGAAAACCCGTGTGGATCGTTTCGAACGCATCATCCATGTGGAAGGCGGCTTTCCCGATGGGCTGGAGGCGAAGATTTTGGAAATTGCCGATAAATGCCCCGTCCACAGAACGCTGGAAGCCTCCAGCGTGGTCGCCACAAAGCTGGATGAGGCTACACGATAAGCTGGTGTTCCCGCACTCCCGGCACGTCCACTTGCATCATAAAGCACCGCCCCGCATCGGGCTGATCGCTCAGCTGTTCCTTCGAAAGCCCTTCGCTGGCTGAGGTCATGTAGAGCGTTCTAAGATCATCGCCGCCAAAGGCCGGGCAAGTCGGCTGGCTGATGGGCAGATCAATCACCCGATCAAGCGACCCGTCCGGCGCATAGCGAGCGAGCCGCGACGCGCCCCATTGAGCGTTCCAAAGATAGCCTTCCGCGTCGCAGACAGCGCCATCGGGGTTGAGGTTTTCGTCCCGCAGATTGATGTGAACCTCCCGCTCGCCCACCGGATTGCCGTGGTCATCGAGCGGCCAACGCCAGATTACCTGTTTGCGCGTGTCGGCCAGATAGGCCGTCTTGCCGTTAGGTGAAAAGCATGTGGCGTTGGGAATCGAAACACGGTCGAACAGGCATTCCAGCTTGCCGCGCTTCAACCGGTAATAAGCGCCGACCGCTGGCTCCAGCGCCCGGCCCATCGTGCCGATCCAGAACGAGCCATCCGGGCCAACCCGTCCGTCATTGGAACGAGTGGTCTCGTTATCGGCTTCCATGTCGACCAGCGTTTCCCAGTGGCCCTGCTCAACGTCGAATTTCTGCAAGCCGCTGGCGGTGGCCACGACAAGCGTGTCCTCGTCCAGCCATCCGCAGGCGGACGCGGGTTCGCCAAAGTTCCATCGGCGCATCTGCCCGCCGAACTTGTTCGACGAATACAGCTCGCCCTTGATGATATCGAACCAATAAAGCCGCTCCCGCAAAGGATGCCAAAGCGGGCCTTCTCCAAGAATACAGGTGGGGCCGAATGGGGTGATGTTGCTCATTCTACCAGCCCCAACCGCGTAAGAGCGGATTGAACGGAAGTTTCAGACACGTTGAACAAATCCGATTGAGAAACTGTCGATATGATCTTCTCAATGTCGAGCTTTTCCGACAGATCAAGCCACCCATTCAATTGCTTGCAAAGCATTTTGATCGCCTTGCGCTTCTCAATGCCCTGTTGAGCCGCCCAGCGGCCATAAACCACCGCTTCGTCGACAGTTACTTCATCGGAAAAGCCGTCAAATTGCCCGCGCACGAAGTTATCTTGTGCTGGCGTCGTCTCAGCGTTTTCCAACATCATATAAACCAGTGTCGCAGCGCTGGTGATGGGATCATCAATCGCCGTTATGGGCGACTGTTCGTTGGCTGTGCGAATTTTGTTGCGGCGGTATTTGCCCTTCATACGTCCAGCAGCATCAATAACCTCCGAGCCGGCGTCGCGGATGATTTTTACCCGATACCACCAAAAAGCAGCCGCGCCGAGAAACGCTACAATTATTCCCAAGATATGCATGATGGAGCCTAGTGATTATCCCTCGGAACAATTTTCGCCACGTCCCTATATTTTACGGCCGGTTTCAGCACCATGCCTTCTTCGAATTGATCGACCATGCCGCGCTGGATTTCCTGCCACGGGGTTTGGTGATCGGGGACGTAGTCGAGGCGGCCCTTGGCCAGTTGCGCATCCACGGCCTTTTGACGCTCGGCAAATTCCGCATCTGAAATCAGAATATTCGCTTCGCGCTTGTTCAAATCGATGCGCACTTGATCGCCGGTTTGCAAAATCGCCAGCCCGCCGCCGACAGCAGCTTCGGGAGAGGCGTTCAGGATTGACGGCGAGCCGGACGTGCCCGACTGGCGGCCATCGCCGATGCAGGGCAGCGAGTTGATGCCGCGCTTCAGCAGGGCATCGGGTGGCTGCATGTTCACCACTTCCGCGCCGCCGGGATAACCAATCGGGCCAGCGCCACGGATGAACAGCAGCGTGTATTCGTCGATGCCAAGGCTCTCGTCGTTGATCCGCGCGTGATAGTCCTCGCGCCCGTCAAACACGACCGCACGGCCCTCAAAGGCGTTGGGATCATCGGGGTTGGAGAGATACCGCTCACGGAATTCGTCGGAAATCACGGACGTTTTCATGATCGCCGTGCTGAACAGATTGCCCTTCAGGTTGAGGAAGCCCGCGCTTTGCACCATGGGCTTGTCGTAGGGCCAGATGACCTTGTCATCCATCACCTCAGCGCCCTCGCAATTCTCGCCAATCGTCTTGCCGTTGACCGTCATCGCATTGGGATGGGGCAGTTTGCCCTTCTCCATCAGCTGATTGACGATGGCGGGCACGCCGCCCGCATGGTGATAATCCTCGCCCAGATATTCGCCTGCCGGTTGCAGGTTGAGCATCAACGGAATGTCGTAGCCCAAATCCTCCCAGTCCTGATTGTCGAGCTGCACACCCAGATGGTTGGCGATGGCCTTCAGGTGGATGGGCGCGTTGGTGGAGCCGCCGATGGCGGAATTGGTGACAATGGCATTTTCAAACGCCTCGCGCGTCATGATGTCGGAGGGTTTCACATCGTCCCAAACCATGTCGACGATGCGCTTGCCGGTCCAATAGGCCATGTTGGCGCGCTCTTTATGGACGGCAGGAATAGCGGCAGAACCGGGCAGGCTCATGCCCAAAGCTTCGGTAAGCGAGTTCATGGTCGTGGCCGTGCCCATCGTGTTGCAATAGCCGGGCGAGGGCGCAGACGATGCCACGATGTCGGTGTATTCCTCGTAGGACAGATTGCCCGCCGAAAGTTCTTTCTTCGCATGCCATTTGATCGTGCCGGAGCCAGTGCGCTGTCCCTTGTACCAGCCGTTCAACATCGGCCCGACGGAAAGCGCAATCGCGGGAATGTTCGCCGTCGCTGCAGCCATCAGGCAGGCAGGCGTTGTCTTGTCGCAACCGATGGTCAGCACCACACCGTCGATTGGATAGCCGAACAGGGTTTCCACCAAGCCCAGATAGGCCAGATTGCGGTCGAGATTGGCGGTGGGACGCTTGCCGGTTTCCTGAATCGGGTGGACGGGAAACTCAAACGCGATGCCGCCAGCTTCACGAATGCCCTCGCGCACGCGCTCGGCCAGAATGATGTGATGGCGGTTGCAGGGCGAAAGGTCCGATCCCGTCTGCGCGATGCCGATGATCGGCTTGCCCGATTGCAACTCCTCGCGGGTGATGCCCCAATTCATGTAGCGCTCGATATAGAGCGCCGTCATGTCGAAATCGTCCGGGTTTGCGAACCAGAGTTTGGAGCGAAGCTGCGACTTGTCGATCTTGGCCATACGTGTGCCTTGGGCTTGTTTTTGGTTGCCGCGATTCAGCGTCAGGCTGCAGGATTTGTCAAACGGTTCCGCCGCATTAAAAGGGGGCATGGCCGAAACCCGCATCCCCATCAAACACGCGACTTATATTCTGGAAAGCGATCTGGAAGAGAAGTTTGTCCATTCCGGCGGACCGGGCGGCCAGAACGTCAACAAATTGGCGACCGGCGTACAGCTTCGCTACAACCCGCGCCGCGCCGCCACCCTGCCTTGGCCGGTCATCGCCAAGGTCGAACAGGTCGCAGGCAAGCGGTTGAACGCGGAGGGCGATATCGTCATTTCCGCCACGCGCTTTCGCAGCCAGGAGAAAAACCGCGATGATGCCCGCAAGCGCCTTGTTGCGCTGATCGAAGAAGCCGCCGCGCCGCCGCCGCCCAAGCGCAGGCCGACGCGGCCCACTTTGGGTTCAAAAAAGCGACGACTGGAAAGCAAGGCCAAACGCGGCACGGTGAAGAAACTGCGCGGGAAAGTGGATCCGGACTAGGCGTCTATGCGCTCAATGCCGTGGTCTTTCACGAAGGCGTCGATCGCGTCCGCCTGATCGTCGGCCTCATCGCGCAGCCAGCCTTTGAAACGCAGCACCTTATCGTTGTCGAGCGCGGCGGGTGGGCAGCAGAAATAGAAGCCGCCAAAGGACGCGACCGCCTGCTTGAACGGCGTCATGAGCCGTCCGGCCTTGAGATCGCGGAACGCAAACCCCAGCCGCCCCATCACAATGCCTGCGCCGTCGACCGCGGCTTCGATGCAATGGTCCGCATGGCTAAACCTTGAGCCGCGCTTGGGGTCGACACCGCCATAGCCCATCGCGGACAACCAGCGCGGCCAGTGGCCTTCCGGCGCGAGGAAGCCGAGCGAATCATCGTGGATCAGCTTTACTCTGGAAAACAGCGCTTCATCCGCCACGCCGCCGAGTTGCTCAAACAGGGAGGGTGAAATCATCGGAATGGATGTCTCTTCAAACAACGGCTCAACATAGAGCCCCGGATAGTCCCCCGCACCGAACCGCACCGCCGCATCGACACCATCGGCGGCAAAATCTGTCAGGCGTGTCGTGGCCGAGAGGCGGAAATCCAGTTCGGGGTTTTCCTCCAGAAAGAAATGCAGACGGGGCGCGAGCCATTTGGCGGAAAAGGCGGGGCCGCAGGAAATCACCAGCGTGTCGTCGTCCTCGACTTGCCGGAAACCATCGAAGGCCCGCTCCATCTGCTGAAACGCCGCTTGAACTTCCACCGCCAGCGCCTGGCCTCGCGGCGACAGCGATACATGTCGATTGGCCCGCACAAACAGCGCAACGCCCAGATGCTCTTCCAATTGCCGGATTTGATACGACAGGGCCGAAGGCGTCACCCCAAGTTCGGCGGCAGCCTCCTGAAACTGGCCGTGGCGGCTGGCTGCTTCAAAAGCGCGAACGGAATTCATGGGTGGGATGGCGCGGGACATGGGCTTCACTTCAAATTATTTGAAGCGAAGCTGAAACATTCCGCGTTTGTTTGCAAGCCGGTCTGCGCGTATCTCTTGGGCCAAGGCGAACGCATTGATCGCCAAAGCATCAAGGACAAGCACCATGACCCGCACAAACACTAACAGCACCACCCGCCAGGATTTCCGCGGCTCCGATTTGACGGCGATGGATTTCAACCAGAAGGTTTCGCACGGAATGCGCCAGGCCCGCATCGAACGCGCTCAAGCGGTTCGCGATATGTTTAGCGGTCTGTTCGGCGCAAAAGTGCGTTAAAGCCCGTTTACCGGTACTTTCAACATGGGGTTGCCCTTGTCGTCCCGGGGCAATTCCCCCGCCCGCATGTTGACCTGAAGGCTGGGGATAATGAGACGCGGCATGGCCAGCGTCTCATCCCGCGCCTTGCGCATGGCGATGAACTCGTCGCGGGTAACAGCACTGCCTGATTTCGTGCCGATATGTATGTTATGCTCGCGCTCTTCGCGCACAGTCGTTTCCCAACGGATTTCGCGTCCATTTGGCCCGTAATCGTGGCACATGAACAGGCGCATATCGTCAGGCAACGACAAAACCCTTTGAATTGAATCGTAAAGCTCGCCCGCATCCCCGCCGGGGAAGTCGGCCCGCGCCGAGCCGCCATCAGGCATGAACAGGGTGTCGCCCGTAAACGCCGCATCGCCCATCACATGCACCATGCAAGCGGGCGTGTGGCCCGGTGTTGCGATAGCGGTCGCGGTCATCGCGCCGATTTGGTAGGTATCGCCGTCTTCAAACAGCGCATCGAATTGCGAGCCGTCGCGCTGAAACTCGGTGCCTTCGTTGAAGATTTTGCCGAAGACCTCCTGCACTTCCATAATCCGCGCGCCAACGCCGATCTTCCCGCCCAGTCTGTCCTGAATATAGGGCGCGGCTGAAAGATGGTCAGCGTGGACATGGGTTTCGATGATCCATTCCAGCTTGAGGCCTTGCGCTTCAATGTAGGCGATCATCTCGTCCGCATGGTCCTGCGTGATGCGTCCGGCCGCGTAGTCGAGGTCCATGACGCTGTCGATCACAGCACAAGCGGGGCCATCGGGCTCCTTCACCACATAGGAAATGGTGTTACTGTCCTCGTCAAAGAAGGCTTTGACGTGGGGCTTCACGTTCATATTGGCTTCGAATTCCATATCGGCTCCTCCTCTTCGTTATGCAGTGTTTTCCGCAATTGCGGCTTTGGCAAGGGTGCGCGAATTGGCAAGCCACATCCCCACCAGCATGGAGACGACAAAAACCAGCACCGATGTCGTGTTCGTCAGGCTCAGCGGCAGCGCGGCCAGCGCCGGCCCGGGGCAAAAGCCGCCAAGCCCCCAGCCGATGCCAAAGGTTGCCGCTCCGCCCAAAAGGGGCGCGTCAATGTCTTTGCGGGTGGGAAACTGGAACTTTTCGGCAAACAGGGGTTGGCCCGCCAGCTTTTTCAAAAGGAAATAGCCCGGTGCCGTTACAGCAATGGCGCCGCCCATGACAAAAGCAAGGCTTGGATCCCATGTTCCGAACAGATCGAGAAAGTTTTGCACTTTGGCAGGGTTCGTCATGCCGGAAAGGCCAAGGCCGAGGCCGAAAATCAGACCGGCGATAAGAGCGGAAATCGAACGCATGATCTCAGCCTCCCACCACGTGACGAAGAATGAGCACGGTGACAAACGCTGTCGCCATGAAGGTCACCGTTGCCACAATCGAGCGCACGGAAAGCCGCGACATGCCGCAAACCCCGTGGCCGGAGGTACAGCCATTGCCCGTGGCCGAGCCGAAGCCAACCAGCAGACCCGCAACTGCCAGCAAGGGCAGTGTGGCTGTGATGGTTTGTGGCGGCGAAAAGCCGAAGACGAGCAGCGCCAACGGCATGGCGAGAAGCAGCCCCAGCACGAACATCACGCCGGGCGCCATTGCGCTTTTGTCTGTCGAACCCGGCAGCAATTTCGAAACGATGCCGCTGATGCCGGCGATGCGCCCATTGGTTGCCATCAACAGCACGGCGGACAGGCCGATCAGCGCGCCTCCGATCAGCGATTGTATGGGTGTGAAGTCGGTTTCCATAGTGTGCCCCAGTCTGTGACTTTGTGATTTTCATGCCGATTCAGGGATCGGCGCTTACCCTCTATATAGGCAATCGAAATCGCTATCGGTAGGGCGTTGGTTTGGTTTGAAAACTTCTGTAGCCTGCCGCTTCAAACAGGAGAGATACCCATGACCCAAACCGCATCCACAAACCGCCGCGTCGTGCTGGCCGAGCGCCCCAAAGGTGCGCCGGACGACAAGACTTTGCGCCTTGAAGAAAGCGCGATGCCCAAGGCGGGCAAGGGTGAAATGCTGCTGCGCACGGTCTATCTCTCGCTTGACCCCTACATGCGCGGCCGCATGAACGACACGAAGTCTTACGCCACGCCGGTGGAAATTGGCGGCGTGATGACGGGGCAGGTGGTGGCTGAAGTGGTGACGTCTGACGTCGACGGTTTTGCGGTCGGCGACATGGTTCTCCACGGCAGCGGCTGGCAGGATTATGCGGTCAGTGACGGCAAGGAAGTCATCAATCTGGGTGCCAATCCCGACAATCCATCCTGGTATCTCGGCATCTTGGGGATGCCCGGTTACACAGCGCATGCGGGCCTGTTGAACATCGGCGAACCTAAAAAGGGCGAAACGGTTGTAGTTGCCGCCGCGTCCGGCCCTGTTGGCGCAACGGTTGGGCAGATCGCCAAGATCAAGGGCTGCCGTGTCGTTGGCGTCGCAGGCGGTGCGGAGAAATGCGCTCATGTGGTCGACACTCTCGGCTTCGATGCCTGCATCGACCACCGCGCGGATGACTTCGCTGCGCAGTTGAAAGCGGCTTGTCCTGATGGCATCGACGTTTACTTTGAAAACGTCGGCGGCAAGGTTCTTTACGCCGTTTTGCCACTGCTGAATGCCTTCGCTCGCATGCCCGTTTGCGGCGTTGTCTCCTGGTACAATCTGCCCGGGTTGCCCGATGGGCCTGATATGGGCCCTGCGATCATGGGCACAATTTTGCGCATGAAGGTGAAGGTTCAGGGCTTCATCATTTTCGACAGTTTTGGCCCCGAGCATCACAAGGCGTTTATCGCGGATATGAAGTCTTGGCTGGCAGACGGGCAAGTGACGTACAAAGAGCAGGTGGTGGATGGTCTGGAAGCCGCGCCCGCCGCGTTGAACGATCTGCTGGTGGGAAAGAGCTTTGGCAAGATGGTGGTGAAGGTTGGATAATGCCCCGTTTGACTGCGCGGTTTCGCGCGGAAGGAAACGCATTGCCACGGAGCCAATTTTGCGCCTAGTCTTTGGTCCATGAGTACGGGTGGTATCCTAGTTCGCGAAGATAAAGCGCAGCCGCACAGCGATGCTGCGGGGGCAGTTCTCGCTGTCGAAAATCTTCACACTGTGTTTCACACACAAGACGGCGATGTTCATGCGGTGAACGGCGTGTCGTTTTCACTCAAACCCGGCGAATTGCTCGGCGTGGTGGGCGAATCCGGTTCCGGCAAAAGCGTGACCATGATGTCGCTGCTGAAACTGCTGCCCATTCCTCCCGCTGAAATCACTTCCGGCTCCGTGATGTTCGATGGCCGCGATCTTCTGTCACTTTCATTACAGGAGCTGCGGGAAGTGCGCGGCGGTGACATCGGTTTCATTTTTCAAGACCCGATGACGTCGCTCAATCCTGTCTTCACGGTCGGTTTCCAGATCATTGAACCGTTGAGGGAGCATCTTGGCCTTTCCAAGCGCGATGCGCGCAAGCGGGCGGTGGAACTGATGGAAATGGTCGGCATTCCAAGCCCTGAACAACGGTTGAAGGATTTCCCGCACCAATTCTCCGGCGGCATGCGCCAGCGGGTGATGATCGCCATTGCGCTAGCCTGTGACCCGAAAGTCCTAATCGCGGATGAGGCAACAACGGCGCTGGACGTGACGGTGCAGGCCCAGATCATCGAACTCATCAAAGGCCTGCGCGAAGAACTTGGCATGGCCATCATATGGATCACCCACGACCTCGGCGTGGTGGCGGGCATCGCCGACCACGTGGCCGTGATGTATGGGGGGCAGATCGTCGAATATGCCGACGTTGAGAGCCTCTACGCCAATCCGTCTCACCCTTATACGCAGGCGCTGTTGGAAACCCTGCCGGGCCACGGCGACCATGAAGACGGGCGGCTCATGTCGATTCCCGGCCAAGCGCCCAATCTGCTCAATCCGCCCAATTCATGCCCATTCGCGCCGCGCTGCCGCCACCGCTTCGACAAATGCGACGCGGCCAATCCACCCTTGTTCAAGGTGGGCGACGATCAAATCGCTGCCTGCTGGCTGCTGGAGGATCGTGCATGACGGCTGAAACCCTGCTCAGCGTGGACGATCTGAAAATCCACTTTCCCATCCACGCCGGAATTTTCCGTCGCAAGGTTGGGGCTGTCAAAGCCGTCGATGGGGTGAATTTTGAGATCAAGCGCGGTGAGACACTGGGACTGGTGGGCGAATCCGGTTGCGGAAAATCGACCGCAGGCCGCGCCGTGCTTCGCCTTTATGACCCCACCGCGGGCAGCGTATCATTCGAAGACGTAAACATCGCCGCGCTTTCCCACGCAGACATGCGCGCCATGCGCCCACGCATGCAGATGATTTTCCAAGACCCACAAGCCTGCCTCAATCCGCGTATGACGGTCGGCACCATCATCGAAGAGCCGATGGTGGAACACACCAAAATGAACGCCAAAGAGCGCGAAGCAAAAGTGCAGGAATTGCTGGAGGCGGTGGGCATGAACCCGTCTTTCGCCAGCCGCTACCCGCACGAATTTTCCGGCGGTCAGCGCCAGCGCATCGGCATTGCGCGAGCCCTGGCGCTAGACCCGGATTTCATCGTTTGCGACGAGCCGATCGCCGCGCTTGATGTTTCCATCCAGGCGCAGGTGGTGAACCTCTTGCAGGATTTGCAGAAGCAAAAGGGACTGACCTACTTGTTTATCAGCCATGACCTGTCGATGGTGCGCCACATCGCGGACCGGGTGGCGGTGATGTATCTGGGCAAGATCATGGAACTGGCGACCCGCGATCAGTTGTTCGCTTCCCCTGCCCATCCTTACACCAAGGCGCTGCTCTCCGCCGTGCCTGTGCCGGATCCTCAAGCGGAAAAAACCCGCACGCGCACGATTTTGACCGGCGATGTGCCGAGCCCCGCCAACCCGCCACAGGGCTGCGTGTTCTCCACGCGGTGTCCACTGGCGCAAAAGATGAACGACAAAAAGTGCTTTACCGAGCCGCCCGCATGGCGTGAACTTGGCGACGGAAGACGCGTCGCCTGCCATTTCGCGGAAGGCTGACGCCGCTTTCATCCGCACCCAAAGGCGCGGGTGGAGAGACAAACTGTTCGCATCGCGCGGACGCAACCAAACAGCCCGGATCAACTGGGCACAGACAGGGAGAAATAAGTATGAAACTTCTCAAAACGCTTCTGTTGGCAGGAGCCGCTTCAACGATGATGGCCAATGTCGCCATGGCCGAGCGCGGTGCCGATGGTCAGCTCAACATCATCTACTGGCAAGCGCCTTCCACCATGAACCCGTATCTGTCGGGTGGCACGAAAGAAATTGAAGCCGCATCGCTGGTGCTTGAGCCGTTGGCAAAATACGACGAAGTGGGCGCGCTTGTTCCCGCCCTCGTTGACGAAATTCCAACGGTTGCCAATGGCGGTATTTCCGAAGACCTCACCTCCATTACGTGGAAGCTGAAAGAAGGTCTGCTTTGGTCTGACGGCACGCCGGTGACCGCAGAAGACGCCCGTTTCACGTGGCAGTATTGCACCGACCCTGCCGGTGGCTGCGCCCAGCTTGGGCAATTTGAAGACGTAAAAGACGTCGTTGCCGTCGACGAACGCACGATCCGCATCGAATTCACCAAGCCAAAGCCGCACCCCTATGGCCCGCTGACGGGTGGCCAGTCGCCGGTTATCCAGAAAGCCCAGTTTGCCGATTGCACGGGCGCAAAAGCTCCCGAATGCACCGAGCAAAACTTTAACCCTGTTGGCACGGGCCCGTTCTCGGTCACCGAGTTCAAGCCCAACGATGTGATCCAGTTCGCCGCCAACCAGAATTACCGCGACCCGGCAAAGCCCGCCTTTGCGACCGTCCTGTTTAAGGGTGGGGGCGATGCCGCATCGGCTGCCCGTTCAGTGCTGGAAACCGGCGAGTTCGATTACGCTTGGAACCTCCAGGTGGAGCCAGAAATTCTCACCCAGATGGCAGCTGCTGGCAAAGGCATGGTCGTTTCGTCTTTTGGCACATCGGTTGAGCGCATGATGATCAACCAGACCAATCCGGACCCGGCTCTGGGCGACAAGCGCTCTACCCGCGAAGGTGGTGCGCACCCGTTTCTGACGGACCCGAAAGTTGTCTTGGCTTTGTCGCTCGCAATTGACCGCGATATTCTGGTGGAAGCCGGTTACGGCGCTGCCGGTCGTCCGACATGCAATGTGCTGCCCGCACCGGCAGTCTACGCTTCGACCGCAAATGATGAATGCCTCACCCAAAACGTCGACAAAGCCAAAGCGCTTTTGGAAGAAGCCGGTTGGACCGACAGCGATGGCGACGGCATCCGCGACAAGGACGGCATGAAGCTGTCTGTCCTATATCAAACCTCCACCAACGGTGTGCGCCAAGGCACGCAGGCGCTGGTGAAGCAGATGTGGGACGCCATTGGCGTGGAAACCGAGCTTCGCAACATCGACGCTTCGGTCTTCTTCGGCGGCGACCCATCCTCGCCGGACACGTTCCAGAAGTTCTACGCGGACATTGAAATGTACACGAACAACTTCAATGGCACCGACCCGGAGAAATATATGGCCAGCTGGACGTGCAGCAACATCCCAAGCCCTGAAAACGGCTGGCAGGGTCAGAACATACCCCGTTACTGTGACCCGGCTTACGACGCGCTGGTCGATGAAATGGGCAAAACCGCTGATCCGGCCAAGCGTGCCGAATTGGCCAAGAAGATGAACGACATGCTGATGCAAGGCGGCGTGATCATTGGCCTTGTCCACCGTGGTGGTGTGTCGGCTCATTCCAACACGTTGCAAGGCGTGAAAATGAACGAGTGGGATTCCGAACTTTGGAATGCCGCCGACTGGACGCGCAAGAAATAAGCGCATCTGCATAGATCATTGCACCGGCCCTCATTTGGGCCGGTGCTTTTCCCTTTGTATAGTCAGTCAGGGTGCGAAGCATGGGTTCCTACGCAATACGCAGATTGTTGTTCGCAATCCCGACCCTTCTGGTAATCTCATTCATTATTTTTGGCCTGCTTGACCTAGCCCCCGGCGACCCAACAGGCCAACTTCCGCTAACCATTCCACCGGAAGTGCGCGAACAAATCCGCGAAGCTATGGGCTTCAACGAACCTTTCATTGTGCGCTACTGGTTGTGGCTGAACCAGTTCCTCGTAAACGAACCACTCAACCTCATCGAAACCGCTTGCAAGGGCGCTTGGTGCGATGGGTTTGTCACGGGTTCCGAAGACCGTCTGCGCGTCACGTCATGGTCCACCCGCTCGCCGGTTGTTGACCTCATCATCGAGCGCACCCCACAGACGCTGTGGGTGGTTGGCATGTCCTATGTGGTGGGCATCTTGATCGCCATCCCCATCGGCGTCATCTCCGCCTATCGCCAGTATTCCTGGTTCGATCAGATTGGCACGTTCATTTCCATGATCGGCTTTTCAGTGCCGACCTTCTTCACCGGCGTGTTGATGATCGTCATCTTCTCGGTGTGGTTGGGCTGGTTCCCCTCGGTCTATGACACGACGCTGGTGGTCAATTCGTGGGAGACGTTCTGGCTACAGGTGAAGCAGATGATCATGCCCGTAATGGTGCTGGCCCTGTTCAACGCCTCTCAGATTTCGCGCTTCATGCGCGCTTCCATGCTGGATAATCTCAATCAGGATTACGTCCGCACGGCTCGCGCAAAGGGCTTGGGTGAAAAGGTCGTGGTTCTCGTTCACGTGCTGCGCAATTCGCTCATTCCGGTCATCACGGTTATCGCGCTGGGCGTGCCGCAGATCTTTGGTGGCGCCATCATCACCGAACAGATCTTCCGCGTGAACGGCCTTGGTGCTCTGCTGATCAACGGCATTCAGGGCGCAGACTATCCGCTGGTGCAGACGCTCACCTTCCTGTTCGCCGTCCTCATCGTTGTCTTCAACCTGATAGCCGACCTGCTCTACGGCATTCTCGACCCGAGGATCCGCTATGACTGATCAGACCAACCAAGACGCGGCCATCGGCCCGGCCCGCAACCCGCGCAACGATGGCGCTGACGGTTCAACCGTGATGGGTGGCAACATGCTGGCCGGCGAAATGGCCCACATGAACGCTGGTGAAGCGCAGCAACAGCACCGTTCGCTGTGGGGCGATGTGTGGCGCCAGTACCGCCGCCACAAAGGCGCAATGGCGGGCACAATCATCTTCCTTGGTATCGTCATTCTCGTCGTCTTTGGCTCTTACATCCACGACCTGGACCCGCAATTCCTCGACATCCGCAACAAGAACCAGGGCATGAGTTGGGCGCATCCCTTCGGCACCGACAATCTGGGGCGGGACATGCTGGCGCAAGTTATAGCGGGTGGCCGCGTTTCGTTGCTGGTTGGTATCGTGGCCATGGCGCTGTCGCTGGTGCTGGGCGCTTTTGTTGGCGTTGTGGCGGGTTATTTCAAAGCCCTCGATGGGCCGCTGATGCGCCTGACGGATCTGTTTCTCGCGCTTCCAATCTTGCCGCTGTTGCTGGTTATCATAATGCTCTTCCGCGACCCCCTGCGGGCAGCTTTCGGGCCGGAAACGGGGATTTTTATTCTCATTGTGTTCATCATTGGCATCACAAGCTGGATGCAGACGGCACGGATTGTGCGTGGTGAAGTGCTGGCGCTGAAAGAGCGGGAATTCGTTTTGGCGGCCCACTCCATAGGCACCAATTCCCGCCGCATCGTGCAGCGTCACATCCTGCCCAATGTGCTCTCACCCATTATGGTATCGGCTACGCTTGGCATCGCTAACGCCATCATCACCGAAAGTGCGCTGTCGTTTCTCGGCCTCGGCTTTCCATCGGATTATCCCACATGGGGCCGTCTGTTGTTTGATGGCAAAGACTTCCTGCAGATCACGCCGACCCGCGTGCTGTGGCCCGGCCTTGCCATTTCGCTGACAGTGCTCAGCGTCAACTACATGGGCGATGGTCTGCGCGACGCACTTGACCCCCGCTCGCGGGAGCGGTGATCAGAAGTCGAGATTGGCTACGTTGAGTGCGTTGTCCTGAATAAACTCTCGCCGCGGCTCGACTTCTTCGCCCATCAGGCGCGAGAACAGATCGTCTGCCTTGGTCGCCTCGTGAACTTTAACCTGCAAGAAGGTGCGCGCTTCCGGGTCCAGCGTGGTTTCCCACAATTGCTCGGCATTCATCTCGCCCAAGCCTTTATAGCGTTGCAGCGTGATGCCCTTTTGACCGGCTGCGAACACTGCCGTGAGCAGATCACGTGGGCCAAAGACAGGCGTGTTAAGATCGCGACGGATAAGAGCCGCAGGGCGGGCGTAGACCTCTTGCATGTGAGCGGCGAAACCATCGAGCGCACGAGCATCGGCAGAACCGATCAATGCTTGGTCGATGCGGTGAACTTCCTGCACGCCACGCACGGTGCGGGTGAAGACCATCGACCAGTCATGCGTCGCGTTTTCGTTGGATCCGTCTTCAATCCGGCCTTCCCAGCCTTTCTCCGTTTCTTCGGAGATCGCATCCAAGCGTGCTGCAACATATTGCGCCGCCTGTTCCGCATCATTGCGATTGGAAAGCAATTCGGCATTGAGCGCACCGGCGATTGCCACCTGCTCCACCACGCCACGGTCGTAGCGCGTGTGCAGACCGTTAAGCAGCCCGCGCACGGAAAGTGCTTTGTTGACCGTGTCGCGCAAATCGGCGCCCACCATCACTTCGCCCGTGCCTGTTTGAAGGCTGGCGTCATCGAGGCCGCCTTCGATGAGATAATTCTCCATCTCGCTCTCGTCTTTGAGATATTGCGAGGACTTGCCGCGCTTCACCAGATAGAGCGGGGGTTGCGCAATATACAGATAACCGCGCTCAATGATTTCAGGCATCTGGCGGAAAAAGAAAGTGAGCAGAAGCGTGCGAATATGCGCACCGTCCACGTCCGCATCCGTCATGATGATGATCTTGTGGTAGCGCAGTTTCTCGATGTTAAACTCTTCGCGGCCAATGCCCGTGCCAAGCGCGGTGATGAGCGTGCCGATCTGGTCGGACGATAACATCTTGTCGAAGCGCGCCCGCTCCACATTCAGCACTTTGCCGCGCAGAGGCAGGATAGCCTGGTTCTTGCGCGAACGGCCCTGTTTGGCCGAACCACCAGCAGAATCACCCTCGACGATGTAGAGTTCGGAAAGCGCCGGGTCTTTCTCTTGGCAATCGGCCAGTTTGCCGGGCAGGGAGGCGATATCGAGCACGCCTTTGCGGCGTGTCAACTCTCGCGCCTTGCGGGCAGCTTCACGGGCAGAGGCAGCTTCCACCACTTTGGCAACAACTGTCTTCGCATCGGCCGGGTTTTCCTCAAACCACTCCTTCAACGTTTCGTTGACGAGGCTTTCAACCACTGGCCGTACTTCGGAAGAAACCAGTTTGTCCTTTGTCTGCGACGAGAATTTCGGATCGGGCACCTTAACCGAAAGCACGCAGGTCAGACCCTCCCGGCAATCATCACCGGTGAGAGAGACTTTCTCTTTCTTCATCATGCCGGAAGCGTCCGCATAGCCTGTCACCTGACGGGTCAACGCTCCACGGAAACCGGCCAGATGGGTGCCGCCATCGCGCTGCGGGATGTTGTTGGTGAAGCACAGGACGTTCTCGTTGTAGGAATCGTTCCACCAAAGCGCCAGTTCGACCGTGATGCCGTCTTTCTCCGACTTCAGGTAGATCGGTGTATCGATCAGCGCACTTTTGGCCCGGTCGAGATAACGGACAAATTCCTTCAGCCCGCCTTCGTAATACAACTCGGTCGATTTCTCTTCCGTGCCGCGTTTGTCGGCCAGCAGGATACGTGTGCCGGAGTTCAGGAAAGCCAATTCGCGCAGGCGGTGCTCCAGCCGGTCGAAATCGAATTTCACCATCGTGAACGTGTCCGACGACGGCATGAAAGTAACTTCCGTACCGGTATAATCACCAGCATCGCCAAGCACTTTCAACGGCGCATCAGACACACCATGTGTGAAGTTGATTTCGTGCCATTTGCCGTTGCGCGCAATTTTCAATTGAAGCGATACCGAAAGCGCGTTCACCACCGACACGCCCACACCGTGCAGACCGCCGGAAACCTTGTAGGAATTCTGGTCGAACTTACCGCCCGCATGAAGCTGGGTCATGATGACCTCGGCGGCCGACATGTTTTCTTCCGTATGCATATCGACAGGGATGCCGCGACCGTTGTCCGTCACTGTCACCGAGCCATTGGCGTTGATCGTGACAGTCACGCGGTCGGCATGGCCGGCCAATACTTCGTCGATGCCGTTGTCAACGACCTCATAGACCATGTGGTGCAGACCGGATCCATCATCGGTATCACCGATATACATGCCGGGGCGTTTGCGCACTGCATCGAGGCCTTTAAGCACCTTGATCGAATCAGCGCCGTATTCCTCAGGGGCCGAAGGGTCCTGTGGCATGTTGTCGTCTGGTTCGATTGGCTTGTCGCTCACGGTGCAACCTCTGGTTTGTCGGAAGGCCAGCCTTGAAAAGGCAAGCGGGACGAAGCTGCCGAATCGCCGCTCCAAATCCCAACAAATATAGTGTGTTACCCACCCAATTCCAAATTATTGACGGGATAATTGTCAGCTTATTATGCGGACGAATTTATCTGAAATAGATGCCGTATACACATGGAATAACTTTAACGTAATTCTTCAAAGTTCTTGAGAATTTTTGTACTAAGAAGCGGGGAACATCTTAGGGGTAGTCTTATGTCGCCGAAACTATCAGCCACGGTGCTGAAACTTGCATCTTGGAGTGTAATTGCCTTCGCGTTGCTGCTGGGCACCGCTTCTTATGCTGCCATTGATGCCCCTGCACAATTCGTGCTGGACCTGCTCGATTGGCCATTGGACGGCAACCATGCAGACATCAGCCGCGACATGCGCTGGATGGCTTCTGTGGTTTCCGGCTTGCTGGTGCTGCTGGGCACGATGATGATCTGGATTGTCGCGCCGCAGGTAGGGGCCGGAAACAAGCCCGTTGCCCGTGTCGCCTTCTGGGGCGTTGCGGCTTGGGCGGTAATTGACTGCGTCGGTTCCTATGCAGCCGGCGTTGGCTCAAATTCGCTCTGGAACATGGCATTTGCCATGCCGTTCCTGGCATCACTGGGATTGATGAATCCGAATAAGGCCTAAAGTCCCGTCGACCCAAAGCCTCCCGAGCCCCGTTCGGTGGGTGGCAGTTCGCTGACTTCTTCAACGGTAACTTTGGTCACCGGTGCCACCACCAATTGCGCTATCCTCATGCCGCGTTCAACGATAAAATCCTCATCGCCCAAATTCACCAGCGGCACATGCACTTCGCCGCGATAATCTTCATCAATCGTGCCCGGCGCGTTCAGCACTGTGATCCCAAACTTCACGGCTAACCCGGAGCGGGGCCGCACTTGGCCCTCATGGCCAACAGGAAGCGCAATCGCGATGCCCGTGGGAACAAGCGCCTGTTTGCCCGGTTTCAGAACCAGCGGCCCTGTGACGGCGGCACGCAGGTCCATACCAGCCGCACCACCGGTTTCATAAGACGGGAGTGCCAGCCCTTCGCTGTGCGGCAAGCGCAGGATTTGCAGCGGATCAGCCATCAGCCTTCAAAGTGCGCGCCAAGCGCAGTCATGAGATCACGGAATTCGGGGAAGGACGTTGCGATCATGGTTGTGTCGTCAACATGAACCGCATTTTTAGCCGCCATGCCCATTACCAGAAACGCCATTGCGATGCGGTGGTCGAGATGGGTTTCCACGGTGCCACCGCCTGTAACACCACCACCCCGCACGGTCAGCTCGTTTTCGCCCTCGGTGCAGTCCACACCATTGGCTTCCAATCCTCGTGCGGTGACGGCCAGTCGGTCGCATTCCTTCACCCGCAACTCTTCCAGACCCAGCATGTGCGTATCGCCTTCTGCAAAGGCGCTGGCGACGGCAAGCACGGGGTATTCGTCAATCATCGAAGGTGCGCGATCGGCGGGCACCGTCACGCCGCGCAAACGGCTGGTGCGAACCCGGATATCGCCAATATCCTCGCCACCGGATTGGCGTCTGTTGCTGATTGTCAGATTGGCACCCATTTCCACCAGCGTATCAAACAAGCCGGTGCGAGTGGGGTTCAGAAGCACGTTTTTCACCGTGACATCAGAGTCGGGAACGATAAGCCCTGCAACGATTGCAAAACTGGCAGACGATGGGTCTCCTGGCACAATGACATTCTGTGCGGTCAGGTCTGTCTGACCCGTAATCGTAATGTGACGCGCCCCGTCTTCGTCGGTCTCGATTTCCAGTTCTGCTCCGAAACCAACAAGCATTTTCTCGGTATGGTCGCGCGTCATGACCGGCTCAATCACGGTCGTCTTGCCCGCAATGTTTAGCCCCGCCAACAGCAAAGCTGATTTAACCTGAGCGGAGGCTACTGGCACACGATAGGTGAACGGAATTGCCAGAGGAGCGCCCTGAACGGTGAGCGGCAGCATGTCTTCGCCCTGTGAGCCTTCAAGCGGTGTCACCTGAAGCCCGCATTCGCGCAGGGGCTTCAAAACACGGCCCATGGGGCGTGATGAAAGCGATGGGTCGCCCACAATTGTTACGGGAAAATCGTAGGGCGCAACGAGGCCCATGGTCAGCCGCGAACCGGTGCCCGCATTGCCGAAATCGAGCGGCGCTGTCGGCTCCAGCAGCGAGCCGTTGCCCACACCATCAACCAGCCACGCATCGCCTTGCTTCTCGATTGTTGCCCCCAAAGCACGCATCGCGCTTGCGGTTGCCATAACGTCGTCGGATTCCAGCAGACCCGTGACGCTTGTACGGCCATCAGCGACGGCGCCCAGAATAAGCGAGCGGTGGGATATGGATTTGTCGCCCGGCACGGAAATGGTGCCTGAAAGCGAAGATACAGGTTGAGCGGTCAGCGGTGCCAGCGTGTGGGCCGCATGAGGATGGGAAGCCATGATTTTCTATATTCGGGAAAGAATGAGGGTCTCACTCGGTAGTCCCAGTCTAGCGCCGAGGTGCGCGGCTGTCACCTGTACAAACCCTATTGCAACCAAGGGTGTGGCATCTCGGTCGCAAATGCCCTTTGACACCGCCAGAACACAAGGCTAGATCATCCCGCCAAAGCGGCGCACCGAAGCACGTAGTGTTTTGCCTGCCGCTCCCCGATTTTCGACCCCGCACTGGCATTTCGCCTGTGTTTTCGGTCCCCACACGATGAGGCACTCAATTGGCCAAACCTGAACTCGGCGAAAAGCGCCTTTGCCTGGAATGCGGCACAAAATACTACGACCTGAACAAAGATCCGATCATCTGCCCGAAATGCAGCGCGGTCTTCGTCATGACTGCCCATGAGGCGGAGAAAGCCAAGCCGGAAAAAGAGGCAGAGCCCGAAGCGGTCAAAGAAGATGAAGACGAGATTGATGATGATGATGGCCCAGAAATCATCAGCCTCGACGATGCTGAGGACGATGATGGCGATACGGTCGACGGCGACGACGATGATGATATCCCTGCCGATATTCCCGATGTTGAAATCGAAGGTGACGACGATGACGAGGAAGAAGGCCCGTTTCTTGAAGATGATGACGATGACAAAGACAGTCTCGAAGACATCATTCCTGTGCGTGGCGGCGACGACGACAGCTAAGAGCGTCTAACGTATTTTCTGCTGCCCGCGCGGCGGAATTGTCTTGTCATGAGCGGCTTCCTTTCGTAAGAAGCCGCTCGCTGGACGTAAGCGTTCAGCATCCCACATGGCGGATCACCCGCCAGACCGCTGCCAGCGTTACGGCACGGGGCTATAGCTCAGTTGGGAGAGCGCTTGCATGGCATGCAAGAGGTCGTCGGTTCGATTCCGTCTAGCTCCACCATTTTTCCGTCAGTTTGCTCCCGCTTCTGTAGTTTCCATAATTGAACCGACCATTCAGCAGCTTACGGGATCTCTGCAAGGTTCTTGGCTGTTTGATCGTCTTGGACATGCGGAACACGGCGTTTGGTCCTGCTCTTATCTCTGCATCGGTTCGGCGAGTGCCATGGTTTGAGGGCTTGTCTTCTAGAGAGACCGGTTTGATGGCACTGGAATGCGCGCATGGCTTTTGTTGGATTGGGAGGCTTTTATTTTGTCTGACGCCGGCGAGGTATTTGCCGGATTGGTTTTGGCCAGCGAACCCATATAGGTTCTTTGGCCATTAGCAGAACATCAAGTTGATCTTGCATTCCATTGATGAACTTGCGAAGGGGATGTTTGGCGAGTGGATCGATCAGATAACTGTCACGATACTTGCATTCTTCAAGCGCACCGATGATGCCAATCATATAGCCGTGCATATAGTCGGTTGGTCTGCCCGTCATGTCGTGATGCCTTTGGGCTGCGGCTGCGAATGTTGGATCGGACGCTGCTGCGACGAGGATTGCAAGAACTGGCTCCATACGCGTGAGGTAGCGGTTCGGCGGCGACTTTCGAAGCGCGATTGACTGTTCTTCAGGACTGAGAAGTTGGAAGTGGAAGCACCATGAGCCGAAGCGACCAACCATGTCCGCGGTGCAGTGGAAGTTGGCTAGCGACCCGCCATAGGTTTCTTCCCGTGCAGCTGCGTGAAGCGCTGTGACAATGGCTCGACACCCATCACGAAAGCCACGCTGATATTCTGGAATACGCGTCATGTTGAAAGCCCTACAAGATGTCGTTGGGCCTGCCAATCGGACGGCATGGACCTAGCCAGTTCAGTGGCGCTGATTGATGCGTCGAGTTTGCCCTGAATGACCGCTTGAACAATATCGGGGGCGAGCCAAGCGAGGTTAAGCCCTAGCCGGAGCCCCCGAACAGAGCACCGCTCCCGACTGGCCAGTTCGCTTATTGTCCGAACGTCTCCGTGCAAAATGATTTGATAGTGTCGGTGCGCCGTTGCGATAGCTTGCAGGAGACGGTCATTGGCCCGTCGTTGTCTATCGGCAGACTTCTGCGCTTTGATCTCACCGGCGCTGGCAGCAGGAGATCGAACATCGCGATGAACCCGACGTTGCCAATCTATGGGGACATGCAAGAGACGGCGGCTGGGTGGAGTTGGCTGGGAATGAAGTCTTAGGTCTTCTTCCTGACGCTCAGTTCCGCGCTCGCTTGGCTGAACCCCTGTGGACTGTAGTCCAGTTCCATCCTCGGCCTGCTCGGCATTCTCATGTTCACATCCTTCGATAAAGGTGAGCGTTGCACCAGCAGCGGTTACTTCAATGCGCTCGACGCTTTCCAACAGCTGCACGTCTGACAGATTGGCTGTAAGAGGCGATCTAAGAGCGACTAGCAGAGCGCGTTCTAACTTGTTGGCTGAGATACGCCGTGGGCCTTTTGCTAGGGATCGATCAGAAGAGCCACCGCTTTCCTTTCCAGCGGAACTCAATGGCGCGGTGGAGAGATAGTAGCGATAGCGCACGCCCTTCTTGTTTGTATGGGTCGGCGACATGACATGCCCGTCAACATCGAACAGACGACCGGTCAGCAATCTTCCCGCGATAGGTTCTTGGGCCATTCCATTCGATCCAGCTCGCCCTCTGCGCTTGCGATTGCCTCCTGTTGCGCTGTCCAATTGCCGTTGGGCGGCTTTGAACTGCGATTCTTCCACAATCCCGCCTTGCCCGCCCTCATACACCTCATCCTTATGCCGAATCTTTCCGATGTACACCGGATTGCGCAGCAGGGCGCAGATACCCGCTGGAGAGAATGAATGGCCCCCCATCGGCCCCGCATTCTTGCGGGAGCGCTTGCGGGTTGTAATGCCAGCTTCATCTAGTTCGGCTTTGGTTTTTACCACGGACGAGGTTCTCAAATAGGTCTCAAACACCCTTCGAACGATCTTCGCTTCCGCTTCATCGATAACAAGGCGTTTATTCTGAGCCCGATAGCCAAGTGGTACGGGGCCGCCCATCCAGATGCCCTTCTTCTTGGATGCTGCAATCTTGTCTCGAATGCGCTCCGCGGTGACCTCTCGCTCAAACTGGGCAAAGGACAGCAGCACGTTGAGCGTTAGGCGCCCCATGCTGGATGTGGTGTTGAGCGCTTGGGTAATGGAGACGAACGACACACCATGCCGATCCATCACATCAACGATGCGCGCAAAGTCTGCTAAGGAACGCGTGAGACGATCCACCTTGTAAACCACGATGACATCGATCTGGCCGTCTTCGATTGCGGCCAGCATGCGCAGCAGGCCTGGGCGCTCCATATTACCGCCTGACAACCCTCCATCATCGTAGTGGTGGTCACGATCACGCAGCAGCCTCCAGCCCTCGTGACGCTGTGATTGAATGTAGGCCTCACAAGCTTCCCGCTGGGCATGCAGCGAGTTGAAGTCCTGCTCCAGACCCTCCTCGGATGATTTGCGTGTGTAGATTATACAGCGCTTGTAGCTTTGGAGTGCGGAGTCGTCAGCTGTACCGGTTCCTTGCACTGTGTGTGGACCGGTCTGTCCAATCTTCTTCCGTGTACTCATGATCCTGTCGCCTTTCGGTCCACACCGAAGAAACGAAGACCATTCCAGCGCGTTCCGGTAATGGCACGTGCGACGGCCGACAGCGATCTGTAGGTTTGCCCGGACCACAGGAAGCCATCTGCAGTCGTCATCACAATGTGAACTCGCCCCTTCCATTCGCGATGGAACTCTGTGCCGATTGCAAAGGATCGTTTGTGGCGCGCTTTACCGCTTGGCGGGTGTGTGAGCGCTTCGCCCAGTAAAGTGCTGTCCGAGCGCGTTCGTTCTTTCGACACCGTTCCAGGCACATTAGCTTTAGCAACTGAGGCCAGGTGACGCTTTTGCTGTAGTGTGAGTCCGCCGGATGCTTTGCACTGCTCCTCGTACTGCAAGGCTGCAGTAAGGAGCAAGCCGGTAAGGGCAGACGGAACACCAACACCCGTGGCGTGGAACCATCGCTGCTCAACAGACATTGGTTCAGGTGTAACTGCTGTTGAAATGATGTCGTCATCAGGCGCGGTGTCCTCCGCACTATCGCTAGTCACAATACCGGCGGTCAGCAGTGCTTCGTTGTCGATCAAAGAAGCCATCGTCATGCTCCTTCGCACACACGATAGATCCGCTCTCCGTCATCCGACTTGATGCTGCTAACCTCGAAGCCCAGTTTTTTGTAAATCGTTCCTGATAGAAAGCCGCGCACCGAATGCGCCTGCCAGTCTGTAACCCCCTGCATTTCCGCCAGCGTTGCTCCGCCCTCGCGCTGCAATAGTGCAAGGACAGCAGCTCCCTTGCTGCCTGCCCTGAGGGTGGCGGGTTTTGTTGGCGAGTGTTCGTCTTTCAGCAGGACAGCATCAAGGGCTTCTGAGTTGGCCTTGGTCCTACCCTGCAACCGCTCCGGCCACTCGCTCTCATCAATGTGAAGAGCCGAGAAGGTGACAGCTGTGAGACGCAAACTGAAGAGATCATCAATGCTACCCTCCACCAGTCCTTTAGCGATAAAGCCCTCGATCATGCGGCGATCATTCAATGTTGAACCGAAGGCGCCATCTGGAACTTGCTGTCCCACAATGGATTGATCGTATCGTTCAATCAGAACGCCATCGTCTCGTTGACTGGCGCGAACCAGTACTAATTGCTGCGCTTCAGACAGCCTCACTGCTCTTGGGGCAGCAGTTGACCTAATTTTTTTGGTGCTTCCCTTGGAATAAGGGGAAGGTGATTGGTGCGTCTTTGTCATCATTCGAACCTCTGGTCAGTGCGCTACGCACAATACGCAGCGTTGCACTGACCAAAGGCTCGTCATTAGAATACGAGCCCATCAACCGCATCAAAACACGCGGCCTGACATACACATGAATGCTTGCAATCGCGGCGAAGTCCAGTCTCGGTGGAGGAGAAGTTCGCCCAAAGATCTAACGCACGCATTGGATGTTCAAAATCAACGCGACATGGGGGCGAAACAATTGGTTGCCATAGTTTCTATGCACACCAAAGGCGCAAAACATGGTAATTAGCATTCCGTCAAATGCGGAAGCTTCGTGTTAACGGCGACGCAGTTAGTACATCAGACTGACAGCTGTTGGGGGGAAGCGGTCGTTAGCCCATAGTTGGTGAATCGGCTCGGCCGCTCGAAAACGGACGTTGGATTCTGTTGCAAGTTCACTTCATCGGTTTCATTTATCGTGCCATTTCTAGTATGAACTTGGCATTATCAAATGTTGTTGGGACATACAAAGTGAAACCAAAACTCTTCATTGGCTCGTCGGCTGAACAGCTGGATATCGCTTATGCGGTTCAGGAAAATCTGGAACACGATGTTGAAGCGACAGTTTGGACCCAAGGTATTTTTGAATTGTCCAAAACCACGATAGAATCTCTAGTTGATGCCATTGAAGAAACTGATTTTGGTTTGTTTATTTTTGCTCCGGATGATGTCTCAATGATCAGATCGGACGAGATGGCGACAGTGAGAGACAATGTAATATTTGAATTAGGATTGTTCATTGGGCGGTTGGGCAGAGAACGCGCCTTCATAATTACACCAAGCAATTCTTCCGACCTTCGTATGCCGACGGACCTGTTGGGAATAACACCAGCCAACTATCAACCAGACCGAACGGATGGAAATCTGGTCGCCGCGCTAGGACCTGCATGCAATCGCGTTCAACGCTCAGTTAGAAAGTTTGGAAAGAAATCACCGAGCGAAGCTGGCACCAATACAGATATAGACGAAAAGACCGGGTTAATCGAGGACGACAACGATTGCATATCTCTTATTGAAAGCATGATGGGGGCACGCCCGTCAGGGGAAAACACCAGGGCAATCAAATATGCTGAAGTAGATCAAAAATTGGGTCTCGTTCCGGGTTCCGCTCGCAAGCATATAGAAGCCGCGGCGCTTCGTTGGAATTATCGACCCAGACGGAAAGGAAAAGACACAATTACGTTTGAATGACGAAGAGTTCCGATGGCTGCTTCTTGATCTCTTTCGGCCTTATGTATCAAAGGTAACAAGTTTCCGACTGCATGAGAATCCCGATTGCGATAAAATCGGTGAATGACACAAAGCACTGACACCCACTTAGTTTCCGGCCTTATCCGTAAGCGTGGCGAGATAGCAGGCCAGCATAAAGCCGCTGTAAAGGCCGCTGACGCAATCAAAGGCGATCTGGACGCATTGGACCGCGCACTAGCCATATGCGGCTATAAGGGCGACCCACGCGGAATAGAGCCACGCGGCAAATACAAGACGATGTTCGTTCGGAATGAGTTGAAGCTAATGATTATGGGCCGCTTGAAAGAAAGCCCCGCCGATGATCGGGCTATTGCCGACCACATCATTCAGACAAAGGGGTGGGAAGCCGATGGCGAGTTTAGGCTGGAGATACTCAAACGGGTTCGCCATGCGCTCCAGCGGCTTAAAAATACGGATAGGGTTGTGTCAGACTTTGGGCCGGATGGGGCGCTGTGGAAACGAGTTGTTTGACAACCCATTCTGTTTGATTCATATAAAGTTTGGACGAAACGCCGGATTCGAACCGGACTTTAGCGAGAAGCCTCTCACAGCCTTCAGAACTCGCTACGTGCTTCCATTACACTACATTTCGAAAACCTATTGTTTACTCTCGGCTTGCTCCAAATCGTTGAAGAACGATGGCTCAAGCCGCCACCCCTTTGCTCTTTGAACCTCAAATCCACCAGCATTTGACAAATGCGCGCTAAGATTTGAGTTGGGGTTTCTACCACCAATTTTTATTCCATTAGCTAGCAGATAGTCATGGATGTCTGACAGCCTCATCCAAGCATTACCGTTTGCTCTAAAAAGCAACGAAACTTCATGGGCTATTTTAGCCCCCTTTTTCTGTGATTTTTCAGGATCGGCATCATCTAAAAGATCGTCAACCTGCGCATCAAGCCCATAGGTCTTTATCAAGTCTGCAAGTTTCTGATGCTTTGGCGCAAGCGTTTGAATAATCTCTTGAGCTTCAGATATTTTCAATGCCAGCTGCCGAAATTCTGTGATCATTTTTTCCTCAAAATCGTTCGAATCAGTCATGCAAAAATTCCTCTTGTAGTGAGTTACTATCCCGCTCACAAGATTTTGTAAAGATCACAAATTTATTTTTGGCGTTGCCAATAACCTTTCCAGTTCCGGCTAACCGATGACTTCATCGCATTGCCAACGGCACGTGCTGCGAGTTCACCGTTGCTTTCAAAACGGTGGTCTTCGAGCCAAGCAGCTTGGTTTGCATACTGATAGAGATATTGTGGTGACACATGGTGGTGCTGGCCTTGAACCATGCGGCGCAGGCGGCTGAAGAAGCTTTCCACCATGTTCGTGTGCTTGCCGTGGTCGCTGTAAACGCGGCTGTGGTTCACGCGGTTAACTTCCCAACCATCATGCAGCAAATCCCAATGTGAGGCTTCATCAGCGGCCATAGTGGCGTTGCGGGATACGTTGTCGATTGCCAGCGCCACGCCTTCGCTTTCGTTCATGGTCACGAATGGGAGTGTGCGGCCCATACGCTCACGCAGGGCGACAACAACGCGGCGCTTGCCTGATTGGTTTTTGGCAAGGCGACGATCAACGCGGTCCTCTTTCCAGTTGTGAGGCCGAACGTGGCCGCCGTGATATTGACCATCGATTTCCACAACGCCGTCCAGTTCCTCACCAGTGTGAACGTCCATTGCCATTGCTTCGCGTAGCTTGTGAGCCAACACGAAAGCGGTCTTATACTGGCAGTCCAGATCACGGGAAAGCTGGACGCTGGAAATGCCCTTAGCGCCGTTCACTACAAGCGTGATAGCCGCCAGCAAATCGGTGAAGTCCATTTTGCGAGAAGCAAAGATGGTGCCTGATGTGATGCTGTATTGGTGGTGGCAAGCGGCGCACTTGAAGCGGTTGCGGCTTGGCACGTCATACGAACGCTCACAGTCACACTTAGGGCAAACAGGCTCGCCATCGGTCTCCGGCCAACGCAGCTTGCGGAACATGGCTTTAGCCTTTTCCTCACCGCCCTTGTAAATCTCTTTCAGGCTAAGGGTGCGGGAAGCTGCTGAAAGTCTGAAATGCTGTGCCATGTTATAATCACTATCGGTTATGTTCTTACACATATATAGCGATAGACTTACACACTTGCAAGAGGTATATAACCAAAAGTGGTTATTTTTATCAACAGGTGCGAATATGGCAAAAGTCGAAAATCAGAACGAATGGGCAATCAAAGCCAAAAACATTTTGAAGGCCGAATTAAAGAGAAAGGGCATTGGTTACAGAGATTTAGCTGTAAAACTAACAGAAATGGGAACAGAGATTGGTGAGCAAGGCGTTGCCAATAAGATCAGCCGTGGCGGCTTTTCAGCTTCGTTTATGATTCAATGCTTTGAAGCGATTGGCGAAAAGGAAATCCGCATATAGGCTTCTTCCTTTTACTAGGGGGATGGCTTTATGAGCGACGAAGTCGACGACGGTTCATTACTTACGGCCATATTCTTCTTTTCAATCATATTTTTTATGGCGAGCCTTCCTCTGATTTCAAATTATTCCGGCGAAAAGCGCTATAGTGAATATGCAGAGATATGTTCCGCTGACGGTGAGAAACGCCTTGCGCTCGTGGAGGCCCTTCCCGGCTACAAAGGTTCCACTAAAAAGAAGGATTACAAAAAAAATGAACCTGATTGGTGTGATCTGGCAGCCCAAGAGAGCGTAGCTTATTTTACCTGGTGGACCGCTATATCCGCATGGGCCGTAACGGGACTTACTTTGATTGGTGTGATTTATCTCGCCAAGACCCTTCGGGCGACTAGAGAAACTTTGAGTCAGGCCGCAAAAGCTTCCAATGCTGCTAATCGAACCAACGATATAATGCGTGATGAACAGCGTCCTTGGCTCGTAATAGAGAGCAAACTTCATGGTTTCCTTCAAGCAACTGAAGTGAATGTACTTGACTACGATCTGAAAGTTGAATGGGGAATGAGAGTAGATGTTGCGAACAAGGGGAAGTCGGGCGCTTTTCACTACTCCATTCACACCAAAATCATGTGCCTTGATAATTGGTTTAACGCTAGAACCCACGTTAGCGAATTTGTTGAAAATTGCGGGAGCGGCAGGCGAGTTAGAAAAACTGGCATAGTCTTCCCAAATGAGAAAGGCGGGTTGCGACCGCTGAAAAGATCTGAATTTGTCGCAAAAGAGTCCCCAAACTCCAAATATTTTGCCGTTTTTGTTGCCGTAAAGTACACGGATGCTTCGGGTAAACTTAGCGGCATTGACGTTCAAACTTTTTTTCAGCAGCAAACCGGCCCCAGCATAGGGCCTTGGATGCAAGAGTTTCGACAAGACCCCGATATGCGAGTAACAAAGTAGACCAATAATCGCCATAACCGCACACCACGCGGCCCTGCGCCTCACGACCTAAATCCAGTTCCAAGGCTTGTTACCTTTGATACATAAGGCCGATCTCTTTTCAAATTCGGCTGGCTCCATCGAATGTCGGCAAGGGGCCGCGATTGCCTCGCCTACTGTTTGAATGGGATGACGTTTGACCCGCCATTGGCAAATACAACGGCTCCTTCTGCGCGAATGGTCTGAAGCGCCTCTTCGAACGCGGCTCGGTCGTCTTCGAAAAGATCATCCCAAACAATTGACGTTCCATCTTCAATTACAACTTCCAATGACCAGCCATCGCCACCTTCGAGTTTGTAGATATTTACTTTGAGTTGTACCCCATCCTCAACGATACGCCGTGAGGCGCTTGATATGACAAGATTGGGTTCGAGTTCCATCTGAATACCTCGTTGGCCGCCCACAGCTTTATAATTCCCTAAACGACGCGGCAAATGTCCGCAATGCGGATGCTGCTAAGCAGCACTTGTGACGCTTTGGACTGGCAAGTTTCAGAACGGAGTTGCCAAGCGCGCCCTGTCCGATTGGGTCATGCCAAGGTCTGCATGGAGCCCAATCGAGACTTTCACCTCGTGTCGCGATTTGGATTGGTGGATGGAATCTTCGTCAGGGGATATGATCCAAAAGGGACATCAGTTTGGATTGGTGTAAGTCGAATTATCGAACTATGCAGACGCCAATGACGTATTCAACTTGAAGCCAAACACTGAACCAAGGCGCTTGGTTTTAGAACTACCTTGTCGATCAGTTTTCAGGAATTCCCGCCTGTACGAGCGCATTTACGTATTTTTCGACAAACGCCTGATTTTTATATGTCGACCGTGCCATACGGGCGAATGCTCCGGTTATACCGGGATAGATTTTCTGCAGGTCGAGTGCCCGCGCCCTGGCTTCATTCATATCCCCATCGAACACCGCCGCCGCCACCAATATCCCAGCTGCATTCGGTTTGGCCCGCACATCCTGAATATCAGTTGCTAAGACCTCTTGGGCCAGCTTTCTTGCCTCAGTGTTGCGTCCAAGCTCCAGCCTGGCGAAGTTGATCGGGGCCGGTAACCACTCGGGATAATCCGGCTCCAGCCGCATTCCGCGCTCCATATGTTCGAGTCCCTCCAGCGTCTGTCCAGACATCGCCTTGACCATCCCGCCGAGAGCATTCGAGTCAGCGCTGCCAGGTGAAAGCAGAATTGCCTTGTCAGCCAGTTTTATGGCTTCTTCAAATTTCCGCGCGCCCTGCGCCAGTACCGCTCCAAGTGTGTAACCTTCTCCAAATTCCTCGATTTCTAGCGCCCGATTTGAAAACTCTGTGGCTTTGGCCCAGTCTCCCGGAATATCGGCACTAATCCCAATAGTTACCTTCTGCCAATATATGAAGCCCATCAGGAAGTTTGCAAACGCCCGATTCGGCTCCATTCGATAGAGCTTGCCCCATAACCGTTCAGCATTGGCATGGCCTTCGGGGCTGAATTTCTGGAACTCCGCACGGCCGTTGATCACTTGGACGTAGTTATTGAAACCACCGACCATTTCAATCCAACTGCGTGTGCCCTCACCAACCGTAAGTGACACCGAGAGTTCCTCAAAGACTTTGTGTGAAATCTCGTCCTGCAGCACGATAAGATCGTCCGGCGAACTGTCCTGTTGGATCGACCAAATCTGCTTACCTTTGACTGCGTCAGCCAGTTCAGAAGTCACGCGCAGCTTGTCGCCAACCTTCAGCACACTCCCGCTGAGGATGTACCGTACGCCGAGCTTCCGCGCGACCTGCGCTGCGCTGACGTCGCGATCCTTGAAACTCGACATAGTTGAGTAGGCGATCGACACCATGTCTGGCGACAGCGATAGGGTGGAAATGATGCTTTCGGTGATACCGTCGGCCAGCCAGTCCTGCGATCCAGCATTGCCGCGCATTTCGAATGGCAGCACTGCAATCGATGGTTTTTGAGGTAATTCGAGCGCCATTTGAGTCGGATCGACAGGCGAGAAATCAGGTTGGTTTATCCACCACCAACTGCCAGCGCCTATGATCAGTAAAATTAATGCCGAAGCAACTGATCGTATTGGTGGTGCTGACCGTGATTTTGTCTTTCCCAAAACGTTACCTGCCTGATCAGGATCGGTAAGAACACGATAAGCACGGACTGGTGCTCCGATATTCTTGACCTGAACATCCCCAAGGGCTTCGTAACCAACGTCAACGGTCGATTTCAAATGATCATAAGCCGTGCCGGAAATACATACTCCACCGGGTTCTGCAAGCTGTTCCAGTCTCGCTGCAATATTGACGCCATCGCCAAAAATATCATCGTTCTCGATAACTATGTCACCAAGATTGATGCCTATGCGATATTGAATACGTTGGTCAGGAAGGTCACTTTCCCCTCTAACCACCATAGCACGTTGGATTACAACCGCACATTGAACAGCTTGAACAACACTAGGGAACTCAACCAGAACTCCGTCGCCCATTTCTTTAACAATGCGTCCGCGAAATTCTGTAAATGCGGGATCAATAAGTTCGCTGCGAAGAACTTTTTGACGCTTAAGAACACCAATCTCATCGGCTTCCATCAACCGACTATACCCAACCATGTCTGCTGCTAAAATGGCACTTAGGCGACGTTCCATCAATTCCCCCTATAGGTGAACTTATAACACCAATCATATAATTCAAATGAGAGAAATAAATTCAGTTGCACGCAGGTTCAGGCGCTAAGGCTGATGGCGCGAATTAGACAAGCGCAATATTATAGAACGGTGCTTTGTCCGCGTTGCGGTCATCCGAAGAATCTGAATTTACGAAAAGGCAGAAGTGTCCAAAAGTCTGGTTACGGCCCAATGTGCCGAATTTCCGCATCGCGGCGAATGGCAGCTTTACAAAACGGGTATTCGCAAGCCCGCTTGACGTCAGGATTTATTCGGACTAGCGGTGAGGAAGGTTGTAGACACCTGCCTCTCGCTGACTTTTGTCTTGGTGAAGTTCTGTGACTATAAGTCTCTATCTACTTCTTTCCGCATATCGCGCGGATGGTAATGCGAGTTCCGTCTCAAACTGCGCGATTTGGCAAGAGAGATATGGGACATGTCCGACACCCCTACAAATTCATTCACTGATGGGCCGCTTGGCTTCATCTATCTAAAAACAGCGTTGCCGATCATTTTTGTGATGGGGATAAGCGGCCTATTGTCTGTCGCAGATGCGCTGTTCCTTGGCATTTATGTCGGTCCCGAGGCGCTCGCGGCAGTCACGCTGATGTTTCCAGTTTACATGTTGATAGTCGCGCTTTCGACGCTGGTGTCAAACGGCATGTCCAGCTTGCTTGCGCGATTTCTAGGTGCCGGAAACATGGACAGCGCACGTGCCGTCTTTGCCGGAGCGCATGGGCTGGCGATTGTATTGGGCGGCGGTCTGATCGCGATGTTCCTTTTGCTGGGACGACAAATGACCTTGCTGGCTGCGGGCGGCTCTGACGAACTGGCGCAGATGGGGCTGATCTATTTACAGATTACGGTGTTCTTCTCGCCACTTTTGTTCGTCTTGTCGGTCAACTCTGACGCGTTGCGCAACGAGGGCCGGGTCGGCTTCATGGCCGCGATGAGCCTGCTGGTGTCGCTTGCAAATATCGCGTTCAACTATGTGCTGATAGCGCTACTCGATATGGGCGTGGCAGGGTCTGCATATGGCACAGCCGCAGCACAGGCGCTGGCGTTCGCGATCATTTTAGCTTTTCGTTTAAACGGTAAGACATCGCTACGGCCATCGACGCTGCGGCATCATTCCGTGCGGCGGTACTGGGGGCAGATACTTGCCTTGGGTGCGCCACAAAGCCTGAATTTCATTGGCCTCGCGCTTGGGTCGGCGGCGATTATCACAGCACTTCAATGGGTTGGCAGCTCCAATTACGCCGATACCGTGTCTGCCTACGGAATCATCACGCGGGTCATTACTTTTGCATTTCTGCCGCTATTGGGTCTGTCCTTCGCCATGCAAACGATCACTGGCAACAACTATGGCGCGGAGCTTTGGCATAGGTCGGACGCGAGCTTACGGTTATCGCTTTGGATTGCATTCATCTATTGCGCGGTGGTGCAGGTCGTTGTGATAAGTATGCTCAGCCAAATCGCAGGTGCATTTGTTGACGATGCTGCGGTCATTGCAGAAGTTGGCCGCATCTTGCCCGTCATGACTAGTGTGTTTTTTTTGGTCGGACCCCTGATGATGGTCGCCACATACTTCCAAGCCATCGGGTCGGCGATGAAGGCAGCAATCTTGGGCCTGACCAAGGGATATATCTTTGCAATCCCGTTGACGTTCCTGTTGCCGATCTGGCTGGGAGAAATTGGTGTCTGGTATGCGGGTCCAATCGCCGAGGTCATGTTGCTGATCTTAACGGCAAGTGTGCTTTGGCAAATCGCCAAGGGCAAGCGTCTCAAGTGGGGACTCTTTCATATTGAAAAGGGTGAAAGCGCATGACTACGCAATTGCCATCAGCCTTTAAGGCAAAGGAGCAAGCCAAACGTTTGAGGGCCAAAATGACCGAGGAGGGCACGTCTATTGGTCATGCAAAATCACTTGAGCTTATCGCTAATCAACATGGATTTAGGGATTGGAACACAATGTTTGCAGCTATTGGAAACGGCCCTCCCAATGGTTGGGCAATTGGTGACAAGGTAAGCGGAACGTATCTATCTCAACCTTTCAGCGCGAGTGTGGTTGCTGTTGCTATCCTTAAGCCAGGGTGGTTCCGGTTGGAGCTGCATCTGGATCAGGCCGTTGATGTGGTCACATCGACGGGCTTTTCAAACTTCCGCTCGCGTGTGCGCGGTGTCGTAGGTCCCAAAGGGTATTCCGTGGAACGGACTAGTGACGGGCAAGCGCAGCTTCAAATTGATCACTTGTAGGGTTGAAGCCGACCAATTAAACTCAAAGCAAACCTTTAATTGGTTATGGTTGATGGCAGCTTAGTCCGCATCCCGGTCATCCAGCATGCCGAAGTGTTATCCGAGCTGAATGGCGGCTTCGATGAGACTGGTTGCTAATTTGGGATTTAGCTCCAAGGTCGGCAATGGGCCGCGAGTGACAATCACTGCGCGTAGTCAAATTCAGCAGCTCAACGGCAGCATCGAGCCGATTCAAACCACTGCTGAGCTTGTAACGAAGATCTGCTTAAGATTGAGACTTGAGGAAATCCACGATCCTTTCGTGCTTTAGATATTTCGCCCAGCCCAAGGGCGTCATTTGGTGGTGAATGTCCTCCATGCTCAGGTTAGCGCCACCTTCTGCAAGGGCAACAACGGTTGCAAATTGATTACTGGCGACGGCAGAGTGCAGCGGAGTGCAGTGACTGTGGCCACCTGGCGGGTTGTACCGATTGGGGTCGGCACCAGCAGAGATCAGTCTCGCTACGATCTCAGCCAGATTTGTGTTGGCAGCCAGAGAAAGCGCCATTTGCAGGGAATCCTGATGCGCGTCTTTCACAAGTCGCTCAACGATCTCTCGTTCTCCGAGGGTCGCAGCGGTCGGCAAATCAAGTGGCGCGCCGCATTCGATCAGCGTCCGAGCCGCCTCGAATTCGCAGTGTCCGAGGGCACTTTGCATACCGGCGGCAGGATCAGCACCATAGCTGCAAAGGAGTTTGAGTAGAGGGGTCTGGATACCGCATTCCCGACAAAGACTCCCCGAAGCCGTCAGCAACAAGGTTTCGTTCAGGGTCTCATGGTTGTCCTTCGCGCCAGCCTCCAATAGAATTTCAGCGATCACGAGCGCATTCGCGGGCAGGCTGTCCTGTCGGGTTGGGTTCTGCGGCAAGAACTCCAGCAGTGTCGGGTTTAGGAAGTAATTCCCGCCTTCAAATATTGCCCTCTCATGCACAAGCCCGGGATTGCGCGCCAAGTGGTGCGCCAGACGCTGTTCATCACCACTATCCATAAGGGTCAACGCTTGCTTGAAGGGGCCGTCAGGTAAACGATCCCTTTGCGAAAGTCGCAGTGTTTCGTACTGCTTTTCAGAGACGACAACCTTCAGGCGCGGCCAGCTTGAATATCCATACTCTCGCGCGATTGAAAGCTGGGCGTCGCTCAGGACAAACCTGCGCGCGGGCATGTCGGCGTCGGGCACACCGGAAAACCTTGGATGAAATTCCCGCACCCGTTGGAAGGCCCCCATTTGACCCGCGCGAAAATCGCGCAAAAGAACCTTGGTCTGATTTTTTAGATGGTCGAGATTGGCGGAGTCGGGGAGCCATTTGGTCGGCATGGAACTTTCCCTTTCATCGGCGGCACCTGCATCGTTCGCCAAAGGTCAGTTCATCTGACAGATCAAAACTTCGGAGTGGACACTGTCCTTTCCGCAGGTTGGAAGCGCCTCCAGACGCGCACTCAACTTATCAAAGCCGCACCAACTGCACAATTCTCAATCAGAAAGGCGCGGACGTTCGTTTCCACAACATCGATGGCCGCAAGTCCGCACTCCCGACCTTGGCGACTTGAATTCACCTTCCCGCATGAATGGCTGCTTTAGCGAAACTGATCGGTAAATTCTGACCTTGCTCGAACGGCGGCAATGGGCCGCGAGCGCCAATGGCCGGCAAAGAGGTTTCGCGGGCGCGGATGTCTCTTCTGAGCCCTTAGCTACCAAAATTGCACGTGTCGCAGATTGGATCGCATGGAGATTTGTCGGCTGCTGAGGTTGAGCTGACAGCGGACGCTGCGGTGCAAATGGTGAACTTCGGAAAGCAGACTTTTGGATTGTATCATTCAGAGCAATTGGCTTTCGAGCTATGCCGGAAGGCGCCAACACCGTTTCGCTTCGTGTAAAGGGCTAGGGGAGAAAATTTTGCATCTACTAACGCATGTGCTCACGAAGTCTGTTTCAAACCATCTGCTGTAGACGCTCAGCCTGATGGGATAGGATATCAAGAAAAGCTGCCACCGCTGGGACGGAGGCCCGGCGCGGGGGCATGGCGGCGTGAATTTCGATTGTTGGGCCAAGCCAACCGGGCATGGCTCTGACCAGAGCGCCAGCGTTGGCGAGGGGCTCGCCGTAGACTTGGGGAATGAGCGCAACGCCCGAACCGGCATTTAGAATTCCGATGGCAACCGTGGGGTCACCCACGCGCACCAAAGGTTTTGATGAGAGAATTTTTTCTCGGCCGTCCGGATGTTCAATTTTCCATATTTCGGGCACCTGATCGATCGCAATCACGATGCGGCCGAGCGTCTCCACGGAATCGGGGTCATTGAGATCAACCTCTGCTGCGCGGGAACGAAATGTGTAGAGCGCAAACCGAGAAGCAATGAGCTCGCGGCTGGCCAAATAGGCTTCCGGCGGTTTCCCGATGCGAAGCACCAGATCAAGATCTTCCGCTAAGGGATCAGGCCCGCGGCTGCTGACCCGAAGGGTGGTTTCCACTTTCGGATAGAGCCGCGCCATTTCAGCCACGGCAGGCGCTACAAGTTGCTGACCGGACAAGGCGCTGCAAGCGATCTTGAGTTCACCTTGAGGCGTTCCCTTCGCTGAGCGAATGGCCTCTTCTGCATCACGGACAACCGAAAGAGCCTGTTTCGCTACCGGGAGCAAGACTTTGCCCGTCTCTGTAGGAACCATGCCCTTTTGCGTCCGGTCGAAGAGAGGCCCACCGACCAGACCTTCCAACTTGGAAACCGCCCGCGATAGAACCGATTTGGATATGTCGAACCTTTTGGCAGCGGCATTCATTGATCCGGCCTCGGCGACCAAAGCCAACAAACGCAAATCGTCAACACTGAAGTCGCGTGCAGCCACTGACGGTTCAACATGTGTTTTTCGGTCGTTCGGCAGCGGTAATACTCCTTGGTCGGTTTTGCACAACAGACTGGAATGCAAAACAGCCCGTTGGGTTCCCGCGTAAACTGTTCCCATAATGGAACACCTTGTTCGTTTTTAGCAACTACACGGCACATCTGTTGAAGCTTAGTTCTGGAGTACGGATCGAGCGAAACGAAAGGAGACGTATCGATGGCCCATAAAATTCAGGTTTTCACCAAACCAGATTGCCCCTATTGCGCGAAGGTCAAGGCCACGCTGGATAACGCAGGTCTTCCGTTCAGCGAACTGGATGTGACTGGCAGTGACCGTAATGCTGATCTGTCTGTTTATCTCTCCGGCGTGTCGACTGTGCCTCAAACCTTCATCGGACCAGACCATGTGAACGGTTCGACCGATTTTGTTGCCTTACACGCGGCGGGCAGGCTGGTGCCGTTGGTTGCAACGGCGACCGAGCCTTTGGACATCGATGCGCCTTCTAATCAGGAAGTTGCTGATGGTGCGGAAGACTATCAGCTTCGTCGGGTCATTCCTGAAAGAGATGGATCGCGCTCCGACGTGGAGGAAGATTGGCCAATCCTTCGTATGTACAAAGAGTTCTTCGGATTTTGGCCGAACTGTTTCTACTATCAATATCACTGGCCAGAGGTAGCCTACCGCCAATTCGTCTACTGCCATAACGTTGGAGCGATTGCCGGCGGAAAGAAAGTTCTTGGCGCTCCCGTGATGAACGCGCTGGGTTATGCCACCTCAAACGCTCAAGGCTGCAACTATTGTCAGGCTCACTCCGTGTCGGTTGGCGACGAAAAATCGGCAGGATATGCAAAAGGTATTGAGCAGGCGCTCGACGGAGACTTCTCCGGCGAGTTCGGCCCCTTTGAAGCGGCGCTTGCAGACCTCGTCGCCCACGCTTCGACCAATACGGTCACAGAGAATGACTTCGCCAAGATACGTGAGAATGGCGGCGAGGCGCGGTTCACGAAGCTTCCGGTGGAAGCCAATATTCAGGCTGCTTCAATGATCGCGGCTGCCTTTGGCTTTTTGAACGTCTTCAACGATCTAACCGGCGTCAAGGTAGAGGCCGACTGGGCGAAGAAAGCTGAGGAAGGGGCTGGTATCGAAACCGGCCGCCATGGGGCTTCCGAAGATCGGGACTCGACCAATCTCGACTATGACCTTCCTGAGGGCGGTCCCTCCATGACCTCCATGATAGCCCGGTACGGCAAGGACGTTCTGCTCGCTGGCGGACCCGCCCGGTATGCAACCGAAAAACTGGGTATCCAACCGGACTGGATGGCGCAATGGCCGCTGCCGCTTCGCCCGTTACACGCCAAGTTCTATGTGGGTGCGATGACTGACGAAGAAAGTGATGGCGTGTCCATTTCGTCGGAATTGAAACACCTTATGGCCCGTGTTTCGCACATTGCGAAGGGCAATGACTATCTCGCCGCCGTGGAAGGGTGGCTTGCTTGGCATGCGGCCGGACGAACGCAAGACGCGGTTGAGCGCGTCCGGCATGCCTTCGACGCAGCCAAAAGACAGGACAATCGTAACCTCTTCACCGCGCGAGAATGCGCTGCGCTGGAACTTGCTCGGCTATCCGCTCAGGTTCCGTTGACGACACCCCGTAGGTTTGTCCAGGCGGCAATCGATCATTTCGACCCGACCGAGCTTGTCCACCTTATTACGGTCTGCGCCATGGCTTCGATGATTCAGCGATTCGCCGCAATCTCCAAGCCAAAGGTTGAAACGGAAGTTCGCAGGTTTTTGGACGAAAACGATTTGTCACTCGACACGCTGGCCATCCGCTACCCGCTTCCCGAACCGAAGAACGCATTCAACAGCGGAGCCGACTTCGTTGCGGCCTGACACGCGCAATACAGAAATGGAGAAAATCATGTCCCAGACCATCAAATACAAAAAGGCAAAAAGCGACAGTTTCCTAACTTTGAAGTGGATCCATTACGTCTTCTGGACACTGCAAGTGCTTGCTGCACTTGCGTTCCTTGCAGCGGGAGGATCGAAGCTCCTTGGCGTGGACCGTATGGTCAGCCTTTTTGCTTCGATAGATTCGATGATTGGGACCGGCCAATGGTTTCGTGTGCTAACGGGTCTCATCGAAGTGGGGGGCGCTGTTCTTTTGCTCATTCCGGGTGCGGCATGGATTGGCGCCACAGTGCTTGCTGTTGTGATGATCGGCGCAATTTTGACGCACGCATTCTTGATCGGTGGCAGCTTCGTGCCCGCGCTCGTTCTGCTTGTGATTACGTCCGCAATCGCGTGGTTCCATCGCCCGCGGGAGTACACAACCATCGCTGTGGAGTCGGGTACATGATTCCCAACGATTTGCGCGATCCCCTTCAACGCCGTCCGTCACCACTGGAAGACAATAGACCTCACGCACTGGCTGCTGCCGTGGTTTTAAGCGTTCTCGTTTTTGGATTTCTGGCGCTCTGGCTGACGTAACAACTAACACCTCGCAAGGAGACGACATGTTTTTCGATATTCTATCAGGCTTGCTGATTTTGACGCTGGCTGTGCTTGGCTACAAGAGCGGTGCCCTTCGCCAAGTGGCGGCTCTGGCGGCCTTTGCGGTTGCCCTTCTCGCAGTTGCGCGCTGGGGTGGGAAAATTGTCGAAATTCTGGGCAGTCAGGGGTTTAGTTCCTTGGCCCTTGTCGTCTCCTTTGTTGTTGGATGGCTCTTCCTTGCCGGGGTGTTCCGTTTGGTGATTGACAGGTTTGCAAGCCAACGCAAAACCGTGGCGTCGGGCATTCTTGGTGCCTTTGTAGGCGCTATTCAGGCCGTCGTTCTCATCATAGCTTTATCTTTATCAATCATCGGATCACCGCTAGCGGCTATGGGCGACGTGAAGACTTCGCTTAGAGAAGCTCGCATTTACCCGTTGGTCGCGTCGGCAGGTGATCGAATAGTGGCACGCGCACCAAATGAAAGCCGTGTGTCTGCTCTGACATTTCCAAAGCCGTTAGATCAGGCAGATATCGCTGAAGCCAAAGGGCCGCTGCGTCCAATAGTATGGGCCGAGGTAAAGCCTTTTTCTGCGCAGGCTGAGCGCGCGCTATCGGGCACAATTCGTGCGGCCGAGCGCGCGCCACTTTCCTTCGAAGAAAGCGGTCGCGTTGTTGCCGTCTATGTTGCAACCGGCAACCGATTTTCAAAAGGGGACATGCTGGCTCGGCTGGACGATACCGCATTGCGCCAAACGCTTGAGCAGGCAGAAGCCTCCGTCATCGAAGCAGAGGCGACTCTCGCTGAAGCGCAGGCTGATTTCTCGCGTCAGTCTCAGCTTTTTCGCCGCAATGTGGTTGCCGAAGCCGCCGTCGACCGCGTGGTTTTGAAGCGTGATGCCGCGCAAGCAAGATTGGAGATGGCCCGCTCTGCGGCTGAACGCGCCCGTGATCGCCTGCAGGACACGGAGTTGCGGGCCCCCTATGACGGTCGCGTTGCAGAGCGGAAAATAGAGCCGTCGCAGATCGTTACGGCTGGTGTTCCGGTTTTCGACATTCAGGGCAATCAGGGTGGCTTTGAGGTTGAACTCGATGTCCCCGAAAACATGCTGTTGAGCTTGAAACCGGGCGCACGTGAAACTGTTCGTGTGACGGGCATTGGCGCTACCGTTACCGGTGAAGTCGCCGAGATTGGCGCACGTGGTTCCGGTTCGTCGCTTTTCCCAGTCATCGTAAGACTGATCGACCCACCTGCCGGAATCCGCGCAGGAATGAGTGCCGAAGTGCGCGTGACCCTGGACAACGCAAAGACTGCGACCGGCTTGATCGTGCCCGTCACCGCCATCCTGCCCGGAGATGGAGACGAAAGCTACGTCTTCACACACGACCGACAGACAAGCCGTCTTACGAAGCGTCAAGTCAACGTCCTATCATTTGAAGGTCGTAGTGCAAGAATTGCAGAAGGCGACCTGGCGGAAGGGACAATCATCGCCGCCAAAGGGGTGCCGTTTCTGGAAGACGGTCAGGCTGTTGAACTCATGGGCACTGGCTACGCCCGTTACGATAACTGAGGACGCCATCAAATGCTTACTCAAGCCGCATTTCGCTACCCACGTCTGGTCTTTTTCCTGGTCGCTGCCCTGATGGGCTTTGGCGCGTGGTCCTATTTCAACCTGCCGGCGCAGGAAGACCCGATCATCACGATACGTGAAGCCATCGTTTCCACGCGCTATCCCGGCCTGTCGCCCGAACGAATGGAGCAACTCGTCACTAAGCCACTGGAAGTCGCGATCCGCCAGATGCCAGAAGTCGAAGAAATCCGGTCCTCATCGACCGCCGGTCTGTCGATCATTCACGTCGAGGTCTACGACCGTTTCTTCGAGTTGGGCCAAATATGGGACTCGCTTCGCGTCAGGGTCGAACAGGCTGCTGCTGATCTTCCAGACGGCACTCTTCCGCCACGCATCGACGATGAATTCGGCGATGTGGCGGTCGTCACCGCAGCTCTGCGGGCCGATGATTTTTCGATGGCTGAAAAGGCCGATATGGCCGACCATGTGCGAGACATGCTCTACACTGTTCCAGGCGTGAAGAAGGTCGATGTGTCGGGCATCCGTCCCGAAAGCGTCTATATCGAAACACGAAACGCCCAGCTTTCAGAGCTCGGGATGTCGCCTGACGCCATCGTCGCTTCGTTGCAGTCGCAAAACGTCATTCGCCCCGGCGGCGAAATCGATACCGGCGGTCGTGCCTTCCTCATTGAACCCACCGGCGACTTTCGCAATCTCGATGATCTGCGCGAAACGCTTGTGCGAACGCCGCCGGATGAAAACGGTATCAGTGACGTCGTTGCGTTGCGCGATCTGGCGGAAGTCCGCCGCGCCTATGCCGACCCCGTGCCGCAGGCAGCGTATTACCAAGGCGAGGAAGCGATCATCTTCGCTGTCGCAATGTTGGAAGGCAACAACGCGCTGAAGTTTGCGCCACAGGTTCGCGAGAAGTTGGAAGAACTGCGTTCGGACCTTCCCGTGGGATACCGTCTTGATGTCGTCACCGACCAATCCGAACAGGTGGAACGGGCTGTCTATGGCGTAACGCTCAACGTTCTTCAAACACTTGGCATTGTGCTGGGTGTTGTCGTTCTGCTTCTCGGTGTCCGCACCGGCTTGATCGTCGGCTCCATCGTACCGGTCGTCATGCTGGCAACACTTGCGATCATGGGTTTTGCCAGCCTACCGCTGGAGCGCATGAGCCTTGCTACGCTGGTCATCGCGCTCGGTCTTCTGGTGGATAACGGGGTGGTGGTCGCGGAGGATTTCAAGAAACGTCTGGAAGACGGCGACAGCCGCGATGAAGCGCTGGAAGGCGTCGGTCGCGAATTGACATTTCCGCTCCTCTCGTCGACCGCAACGACCGTCCTTGTCTTCCTGCCATTGATGTTAGCGGAGCACGTCGCGGGCGAATACACACGCTCCATCTCCGTCGTCATCGCTATCACCCTATCAATCTCATGGCTGCTTGCCATGACGGTGACGCCGATCTTGTGTCACCGCTTCATCCGCATCGACGAAAAGATACTGGCGGGTGAAAAAAAGCGCCCTTGGAACGAGCGTATGTTCGATCCGCTTGTGCGGGCCTACGAACGCATTCTCGCATGGGTTCTAGCCCACCGCGCCATAGCATCTGTTTTTGTGGTGATTGCCTTTATCGGCGGCGTGGCGGGGGTCGCGCTGGCACCTAAGAAATTCTTTCCCGGGTCGGACCGGGCGCAGATCATCGTCTATCTCGACCTGCCTGCCGGTGTGGCGTCCAATGAAACCGATGCGCGTATACGAGAATTGTTGCCAACACTGACAAAAGAGCGGTTCGACTGGTTGGACAATCAGGCGGCCTATGTCGGTTTTGGCGGCCCTCGTTTTGTCTTGTCGCTCACGCCAATTGATCCGGCACCAAACCGTGCCGTTCTCGTCCTCAATGTCGATCGACCCGAAAATGTCAGCAGAGCGGTCGATGAACTTCGCGACCATTTTCGCCACACGATCCCTGATGTTTCGTCTCGGGTGACGACCATGTTCCTCGGTCCGTCCGACAGTTCTATTCTTGAAGTGCAGGTTAAAGGCCCGGATCGCGGTGTGGTCTATGGCACGGCGCGTGAGGTCAAGAGTGTCATGGCCGATCTGCCGGGAGCGATTGACCTGCGGCAAGACTGGGAAAACCGGGTTCAGCGTATCGTGGTGGAGGTCGATCAGGCCCGCGCGCGACGCGCCGGCGTAACGTCGGCCGACATTGCGCAATCGATGTCCAGCTTCTTCTCCGGGCGCGCCGTGACGCAATATCGTGAAGGGGATGATGTGATCCCCGTGGTCGCACGCGCCTCCGACGAAGAGCGATCCGATCTGGATCGGGTTCGCACGTTAGCCGTCTTTGGTGCCGATGGCTCCACCGTGCCGTTGTTGCAGGTTGCCGATGTGCGCTTGGTCAATGGCTATGCCCGTATCGAACGCGAAAATCTCGCACGCACCATAACCGTGCAGGCCCGCTCAACCGAAATTGCGGCTGAAGACATGGCACCACTCATTGCCGACGACCTCGACCGTATCCGCGCGACGCTGCCGCCGAACCATACGATCGAACTAGACGGCATTATTCAACAGTCGAGCGAGGGCCGAGCCGCACTCGCTGCCAACGCACCGTTGTGCCTCGCTCTTGTCGTCATTTTGCTCGTAGCGCAATTCAACTCGTTCCGCCGTCCAATCATCATCCTCGCCACCGTGCCGTTAATCGTCACTGGCGTGGCGCTAGGCCTGTGGCTGCTGGACGCCGATTTCGGCTTCATGCCGATTCTCGGCATGCTGTCGCTTGCGGGCATTATCCTGAACAACGGTATCGTTCTGATAGACCGCATTGACATCGAACGCGCGAACGGTCGCGACGGTACGGACGCGATCATCACCGCCGCCGCTCGGCGACTGCGCCCGATCGTTATGACGACTGTTACCACAGTGCTCGGCCTGCTGCCCCTGATCCTGTCAAAAGACCCGCTCTTCTACGGCATGGCGGCTGTCATGGCGCTCGGCCTCTTTGTCGGCACCATGCTGACGCTCGGCGTGGTGCCCTTGCTCTATTCTATCCTGTTTCGAGAACGTGAGGATGGAAACAAACATAGAATCGAGAGCGGTGGATACTCGACACAGGCCGTGTCTAGTTAAGAGTGGCCGACAGCGGATGTCCAAAACCTGAGTTAGTTGTTTTGAAGAGCGGACCCTCAAACTGATCGTTCAGATCTAATTGGACGGCAGCTGAGATTATACACCAACGATTTTGATCATACATGACGATGCTGAACCCTCTATACTAGCTAGGTCCTTCGTGTGCTCTTAATTTTGCGGTTGGTTACAAACCCTACTTGCCACTAGGTGGACACAATAAAAGGAGATTGGATACCACCCAATTCTCATCAGACTTTGACGTGTCCCAAAGGAGCGATGAGTGTCCAACTAAGTCCCTGGGTCTCGTAGTTGAGATCCACTGTTCCATTGACCCCGGCAGCAGCCATTCGCTCAATCACATTTTGACCAAAGCCTTTGCGGGTTGGTTGGGAAACGGGTGGGCCATCTCGCTCAATCCACTCTAGCTTGAAGGTTTCCTTTGCATCACTGGATATCTCCCACTTGACGGTCACATACCCTTGATCGTTCGAAAGCGCACCGTACTTTACTGCGTTTGTCGCAAGCTCATGCATTGCCATGCCGATTGACTGAGCAGCGTGGGAGTTCAAGTTAATCGTATTGCCAATGATCGAAACCCTGTCGGTCGACACATCCGCAAAAGCACTGAGATGGAACTCAACCAGCCCTCGCAGGTCGATATGCTCCCAGTTACTTTTGACCAGAGCATCGTGGTTGTATGACAACCCCTTGAGACGGTCTGAGAAGCGATCAGCGAAAGCTTTTTCTGCATCAGACGAGGCTGCAAGCCGAACCATACCTTGGATTACACCCATGGCATTTTTCGCTCGATGGTTTAGCTCCTCCATCAAATATTGAACGCGTTCCTGATCGCGTTTGTGTTCTGTGATGTCTTGAATGGCCACCAAGCCAGATTTCAAACCAATGTGCTCGCCATCGGCTCCGATAAGAAAATGAACTTGTTTTCGCGCCTGCACCCAAATCTCGTTTCCGTCGGACTGAACAATTCGGTGCTTAACGTCAATGTGTCCGCTGCCGTCCAAATCGAATAGACATCCGAGCTCGCGCTCAATATCCGGACGGTCATCAGGATGAATCCTGGCGTGCAATTCGTTTCGGGCAATCGCAACGTTGGCCGGCAAGTCAAACAAAGCGGCCGCTCGTTCGTCCAGCTTTATCGTATCGCGGATGTAATCCACTGTACCGAGTCCAAACCCAGCAACGACCGCCCCCAACTCCAAGAGTTCGGTCGCGGAGGGAGCGACGTTTTCTAACGCAAGCTTTTCGATCTGAGAGACTTTCACCGATTATCCCTTCTTCCGGATCGGGCTGATATGATGCAGGTCAACCAATGGAAATTGCTGAAAAATTTAGAATAAGAGCTCTCGTTCAGAAATTGAAGTCGACGTTGAGGAACGAAACAGGAGCGCAGATGTTGTACATGTGGAAAGCGGGCGCAATTAAAAAAGACACAGAGTGGGGCTGTTTAATCAATGTCCAATACAATCTCCAGCACGACGGTTCGTTCTGTGCTTATCGTCGAGGATGAACCCATCATCGCTATGGATATGGAAATGACGCTAGAAGCCGAAGGCTTCGACATTTTTGGATTGGCAACCAATCTTGAGCATGGACTCCAATTGCTCAAATCAGGAACACCCGATGTTGCCATTCTAGACTATAATTTGGGCTCTGAAACCAGCGTGCCTTTGGCGCGCGCTTTGTTGGAAAGAAAAATCCCTTTTATCTATATAACGGGCCGTGAACTGGATTTGGCTAGTGACGGAGACGCGCCAGAGGCTCCGATAATTTCGAAGCCAGTGGATATGGAGGCAGTTATTTCGAAGTACCTCTCCTAGCTAGGTCCTCAACGACTGCGCACGCGCCGGCTCAAACAGGAAAACCCGGGCTATTCAGTTCAAAAATATGGCAGGGCGAGCATGCTTGCTTCCCGTAAAACTGTCCGCACTAGCCCAGCATTCTGAAGCCACAATCTCGTTTTGAGGCAAACTATTAGGTAGTTCATCCATGGCAGTGCCGTTTTCCAAACCCCATGCAATTAAAAGCAGCAGCGACGACGCCGCCGCTTCCAACATTTGGAAGTTTGCCGTGCGAATGGGGGGGAGGCACCAAGTCTTTATCTGCTTGTTATCTCTGGTTGTAGCTGCCGTAAGCGTGGCGCCCATTGAACTACAGAAGCGCATTGTAAACGATGCGATCGAGCCCAGAAATCTTGATATGCTGATTACGCTGGGCGCGCTGTTTCTTGCTGCTATTCTGTTGCGCCGCGTGCTGAAATTTTTGTTTGCCGTGTACCAAGACTGGCTGTCACAGAGCGCGATCGTCTATTGCAGGAAACATCTGATCGGGTTGCAGCTGGGAAAGATTGGCGCAGCTGCGGCTTCGGATAGTCATCAAGGGGATAGTGACAGTGGTCAAACGGTCTCTGTTGTCCAAAGCGAAATTGACAAGGTGGGGAGATTTGTAGGCACAGGCCTTTCCGATCCAGTGGCCGACGGTGCAAAGCTTCTGTTTGTCTTCGGTTATATGCTAGTCGTTGATCCAATGGTGACTGTTGTGGCTATGGCATTCTTCATACCACAATTTCTCTTCGTGCCTTTGATGCAGAAAGTCTTAAACAGGCTCATTCGCGAGAAAACAGACCACGTCCGCGATATGTCGGATCGCATATCAAGCCTCGACGCTTCTGACAGCGATGTTCCTGAAGGTACTTCCCAAGTGATTGCTGACATTTTCAGCAATGAAATGAAGTCGACATTCTACAAGCAACTCATCAAAGCAGGGATCAATATTCTTAACTCTCTCGCTCCGCTCAGCGTGCTCGTGTTCGGGGGCTATCTGTTCATTCAGGGAGAAACATCGCTGGGTGTGATCGTTGCCTTTGTATCTGGATTTGAGCAAATGGCAGCACCAACACGTGCGCTTGTGCAATATTACCGAGTGGCATCCATAAAGAACGAGCAGCACGAAAAAATTGCGCATTGGATCGATGATCGCGTCTTAGCTTCCAGGCGATGATTAGCAGCGACGGGATGGGTGCATCTTCATCGATGGTGCCGTTGGGGCCGAGGCAGAGTTCGCAGAAACCTACTGCAGACCAATAGCCTGCTATGACTAGACACAAACCGTCACTACAATGAAAGCGGTAACCTCCGCTTGAGAGGATTTACAAATGATCGAGGTTTCATACGCAGACTTCTATAGCCGCTTACCGCGCTTTCGCTCGTTCGCTGAACTGACGGATTCCACCGCCTACAGCGATATCCCAGACGGCTGGTTTTTGGGCATAGCTGATGTTGTCGGATCAACTGAAGCTATCAAGGCGGGCGCGTACAAGACCGTTAATATGGTGGGAGCAGCCGTCATTTCTGCGCAGGTAAACACGCTGCAAGACGTTGATTTTCCATATATTTTCGGCGGAGACGGAGCCACTTTCTGCGTTCCACCGGCATTTCGAGACGCTTCGGCACAGCAATTATCGGCGGTTCGGCAGTGGGCCATGGCCGAATTTGGACTGAAGCTCAGGATCGCCCTCATACCAATGGATGCAATTCACCAAGCCGGTCATACCGTTTCAGTAGCTCGGTACGCAGTCTCGGAGAGCGTAGACTACGCGATGTTTCGGGGAAGTGGCAGCTTATGGGCTGAACAACAATTGAAGGCAGGTGCTTTTGCACTGCCTACAGGCGGTTCTGACACGTACCCAGATTTGACAGGTCTCTCTTGCCGATGGTCCGCCATGCGGTCCAAGAACGGCACAGTTCTGTCGATTGTCATCATTCCGGAAACGAAAACTGATCCGTTCGAGTATGACAAATTTGCTGGTGCCTTTGTTGAACTGGTTTCGCAAACTGAAAGAGGAAGCACACCCGTTCCGGAAGAGGGGCCAGGCGTTTCGTGGCCACCTGAAGGGCTAGCATTGGAAGCGCACGCCTCTCACGGCACTAGATCCATGCTCACAACAAAGATTCGTCTGCTCGCTGAGACATTTGTCGCTTGGGTTTTCATCAAAGCCCGTCTCAAGATTGGTGGATTCGACTCCGCTCACTACCAGCGGACGACCGGGTTGAACGCCGACTTTCAGAAATTCGAACAAAGCTTAAAAATGACGCTGGACTGCAACGAAGCTGTAAAACAACAGATCATCACCATGTTGGATGAAGCCCAGCACGAAGGGATCATCCGGTACGGTATTCACGAGCAGGATACCAGCATTATGACCTGCATTGTGCCATCGATCATGTCCGATGATCATATTCATTTCGTCGATGGTGCCAATGGTGGCTATGCGGCTGCAACCAGAACGCTCAAAGAGCATTGACAATTGGACGACACCAAAACACTGACGATATCCTAAGCCAACGGTCTAGAAGACCTGTCAAGTTCGACATTCAATAAGTACGCCGTTCCGTTCCGGAACAATGCAAACTCTCCAGTAGGAAATTTCATGCCTTTCTCTCGCGCAGCTTTTGCTGCAATGTTTTCTACGCTTCTAACAATTTTTATCTTCGGAACAGCCGCTGTTAGCTTTGCCCAAAGCTCAACCACACAGCCTCCCCAGCAAGATGAAATCATCAAGCCACTTTTGGACGTTCTCAAAAATGAGGCGGCAAGAGACAAGCTTGTGAAAAGCCTAGAAAACGCTGCCGCCGAACAGAAGGCAAACGGCGAACCAGCCGCTGAGGATCAGCCGCAGCGAGCAGCAAGTGCGAGAACTGCAGCCACGAAGATTGCATCAATAACGAAATCCTATGCAGAATATGGCCTGCTCGTCATCAAGAACTTCGCTTCTGACATTTCAGGAATTTGGGAGTCTTTGTCAGCTCCCGGCACTTTCGATCTCTATAAGCTCTTGGGTGCGCTCTGGCCGATCACCGCTACTATCGTAACGACGTTGGCGGTTTGGCTGGGGGTAGATCGTTTCACCCGTTATTTGTTGACACCTGTGAAGTGGCGATTGGGGACGGACGACATTGTCCCGTCCAGCTTGCTCATCGCCTTTTACTTAACAGCGCTTATTACCTCTTTCGGTATCGCGTATGCTGCAGGCAACGTGCTTGCCGTGACTTATTTCGGAGGCGAAGGCGTTTCGATCTATCAAGCGCTGTATCTTAACGCATTCGGGATCTTTGGCGCCGCAGTTGTCGTCATACGGCTGCTGACCGGAAGTGTGGACGGGGAACTGGGACTGATCGGCATCCAACCAACCAAGGTGGATTATATTCGACTTCGTTCGCGGATGATCGCCGCTGTCCTCATTTTTGGACTGGGGTTCGTCGTACCTGCACTGAATGTGGGCACGACCTTCGCGCTGGGTCGGGGCGTTAGAGTCTTAGTCTTTACCTTCGCTGCGGTGCTTGCTGTGTTGCTTATCAGGCGGCTTGCGGCGCAGCCTTCTCTCTTGCTGAAAGCTGGCGACGATCAGACGGCTCCTGCAAATAGCAGCCGGTCGATAGGGTCACGCGTTTGGCCCGTTATCGCTTACGGCTACGTTGCCTTTGCTTACGTAACGGCGCTTACAAGGCCATTTCTGTTCATTGAGTATATCGGAGGAGCAACGCTCAAGTCAGCGATAGCTTTGGTAGCTGGTGGGTTGCTCATTCGCTTATTCGCCAAGCTTTCGAGGGCGCAAATTCATGCGCCCCAATTCTTGCCCTTAGATAGCGGTTCTTTATCAAAGCGCCTTCAAACACTGTTTCCATTCATTCTCAAAGCCGTTCGCTTAGTGGTAGCGCTGACCGTTGTGGGCGTGATTTTGGATGCATGGCAATTTGTAGATATTGGCGGCTGGCTGACGTCCGATACCGGTTCTGGTATTGTGTCAGGCGTATTGAGTGCGCTCTTCGTGCTGCTGTTTGTGGCACTGTTTTGGGCAATTGCATCCTCCTGGATAGACCAACAGATCGAAGCTAATTCTGCCGACCCATTGGAAGGCGCTCGAAAGCGGACCTTGTTCTCGTTGCTGCGCAGCGCTTTGACCGTCGCACTAATTGTATTCGGTGGGATGATTGCTCTGTCGGAATTGGGCGTGGATATCGGACCTTTGCTAGCTGGTGCGGGGGTTCTTGGCCTCGCCATTGGTTTCGGTGCCCAGAAGCTCGTTCAAGACATCATAAGCGGCGTCTTCATCCAACTTGAAAACGCTATGAATGTCGGCGACGTGGTAAACCTTGGTGGAACAACTGGCACGGTTGAACATCTTACGCTGAGATCGGCGTCGCTGCGGGATGTTCATGGTGTTTATCACATCATTCCGTTTAGCGCGATGGACACCGTTTCTAACTATATGCGCGGGTTCTCTTACCACGTGTCCGAGGTAGGTATCGCGTATAAGGAAAAGGTCGAGGATGGCAAAAACGCAATGCTCGAAGCCTATGAGCGGCTTATGCAAACGGATTTCGCCTCCGACATAATTGCTCCCTTGGAAGTCCACGGCGTCACGTCATTAGGAGATAGTGCGGTCACAATCCGAGCGCGGATTAAAACTGTTCCGGGAAAACAGTTTGCTCTCGGACGAGCTTATACCGAGCTTGTAAAAGAGGTTATGGATGAGCGGGATATCGAAATCCCATTTCCGCACTCGAAATTGGTAATTGACCAAAACGTCGACGTCGTGACGGCATCGAAAGTTAAGAAATCTGCTACAAGCAAGTCGCGCAAAAGGGCAGCGGCGTCTAAATCCGGACCAGTGAAAGACACGTAGCACGCACTGACTTACTGGTCGCAATTCCAATAGCGAACCGCACGGAACAAAGTTCGCCGCATTTTGGTTATCCGCGACTTAAAACGAGGCTCGCGTCCCAAGCCAAATCGACCAGCAATCGAGATTGCTCTCTGGTTATGCCTTCGCGTGCTGTGAAGTCGTAAAGGCAAATTGTGCCAATGCGTTGGTCCTCAAGAATAATTGGGCATCCAATGTAGAAGCGTATGTGGAAGTCGCCTGTAACAAACGGATTGCTTTTGAACCGCTCATCTTTTGTTGCGTCACAGACTATGAACACCGGGTCTTCGGCCCCCAAAGTGTGCGCGCAGAACGAAGTTTCAGTGGGTGCCTTGCTTAAATCCGCGCCCTGGCTCACCAAGAATGTCTGAAACTGGTCGCCCAGCAACGTGACCTGCGAGATAGGACATTCGAAGATTTCTCCCGCCTTAGATGCAATGGCTTGAAGTTTTTTGTCCTGGTCGGCCGTGATGTTCTCAACACTTGTTTTTACGCGACGGCGGTTCGCATCTTTCAGCAATTCAACAATCACGTCGGTAAGACCTGAAGCTTTCATAAATCCTCGACGTATTTTGATCGGAAGCCCAGCCAACCAATTAGGAAAACTGGCAATTTCGTGTCTATTCCGCTTTGTTCAACAGGTTACTCTCGCCCGACTGCACAAGCATGCAGTTCGTATCTATGAAGTGGATGGATTTGACTAGTGCAATCGGCCACATCGGTCAAAATTTTTTAAACTATCGAATGAAAGGCATAGCTGGCGAGCATAAGGCCAAAAACAAAGCGGCGAATTGTCTAAATGGCTGGAGGGAAGTCGGATCTCACGTCAGTATGTTGGCGGTGATAGCTACGACACAGTGCAAATCAATCTGTCATCGAGTGATTTGACAGCCATTAACATCGGACAAGTCGCTTCAATTTATGCCGACTTGGGAATTGAAACGGATGACATGCGAGGTTTGCGGAGCAACCGCTACTATGACTTCCTTCAGCTTCAAATTGTGGACATCGAGCGCGCCGAGATATTGATTGATGGCCGGTATAGAGTTGGTGGAGATCAAATATCTATTGGAAGTGATATTGCGGACCATTTGGCTGGCGACGAGAATGATAACTTATTGGTTGGGTTAGGTTCGAACGATACGCTGGTCGCAGGAGCTGGCAAGGATACTCTATACGGAGGCGGAGACAACGACCTTCTCTACGGCGATGCCGGGAACGACATCTTGGATGGCGGCACCGGCACAGATTCGATGTATGGCGGCACTGGCAATGATCAGTTCTACGTCGATAGCGCCTCTGATAGGGTGTTTGAGAATGCTGGTGAAGGCGCTGACTTCGTCTATGCAACAACGTCATCACTGACCTTATCCGCCAATATTGAACGATTGATCTTCACTGATACGGGTAATCATGTTGGCTGCAGGAACGCGCTCGACAACCGTCTTAACGGTAATGTCGGCAATGATAAGTTTGTGCTTGATGCGGGTGGCGCGGATATTTTCTCTGGCGGTTCCGGCAGCGATTCATTTGATGCGCGTTCTGCAGCGAACGGTGTTTCGATCAATTTGATCACAGGCGTGCATGGCGGAGACGCTGCAGGGGACACGTTTGCTTCTATTGAGAAGTTCTTCGGCTCAACTGTCGAGGATGACTTTATGCGTACGGGCGCTGCGCGAGCTGACTTTGCAGGCTTTGGCGGCAATGACACGCTGATTGGTGGTAGTTCGGTAGACCGGATCTCCGGCGGTGATGGCGATGATATCCTGTTTGGAGGATCAGCCAGTGACACCCTTCAAGGAGGTGGTGACAACGACACACTCAATGGTGGAGGCGGTCGTGATTTGTTCCTCTACGTGAACGCAGCTTTTGGGCAGGATACCATTACTGACTTCCAAGACGGTATCGATAGGATGCGGGTGTTCTCAGCGGTAGCCGATGATATCTCCGATTTTACCATCACCGATAATGGCACATCCACAGTGCGCGTCGCTCTGAGCGCTGATCCTATCAATTTTATCGACATCAACGGAATTAGCGGATCAAACGTCACAATCGATGCGAACGATTTCTTGTTTTATTAGACGGGCCAACTCTTATTCAATTTTGTCGGCTGGCCAAATTGGATAGGTATGCAGAAGCCAGGTTTCCAACGCCTCAGGCGGCGTTCAAATGGTGTTTGATAAGTCCTTAGGGTGAACAATATCTAACATCGTTTGAGCCAGTTCCAGAGCCGCTGTTTTTGCAGCGTTTCGATTGCTGTTCTTGCGCGCAAAAATCAGATCGGTCAGAAAAGGTTGCCCCGCTTTGAATGCTCGAACAGTTTTATCAACTGAGGGTGTGAGCGCACCACGCGGAACGCTTTTGCCTATGGACCGCCAAGCTCGTCGAACCTCCTTCAATAGCTCCCGTTTGGTCTTCTGCCGATGCAGCCATTCATGTCTTATCCAATCATCGTCAGACACTCGGTGTCGTTCTGGGAGGGTCTGATCAATCAGCATGCAGATCAAGCGCGCTGATCCACCTTGAAAGACCTCATCGGAGTGATTGTCTGAGCCAGATGGTGTCGGCCAATCAATGCGGTCTTCCAGCACAGCTTGAAGCATGAATACGTTGCGTTCTTGAATATCGCGTTCCAATTTCATCAGGCTATGTTCGTCGAAGGGACCGATAAGAATAACGCCCTGCTTCGGGTCAATAGTCATATCGTCGGGATGTGGCAGGATCAGACGCGTTGATTGCCCTGCTGCTTCGGCCTGAACTAATCGCTCCTGCTGGATAGCCTTCCATTTGAGTCCATTTTGGACGCGGCGTTCGCGATCTCGCTCTCTTTTTTGCTCGGCGCGCGCAAGATATTTTAGGATCTGACCTTTGGCATGGGCTGAATCCCCCAATCCTGCTTTGAAGAGCTTTTTGACGATCAACTCCATCATTGACGCTTCACGGTGGACGCCATTTTCAGTGACCGCCAGAAGTTCCTCGGCGATCTTGAGGAATTCACGATCAATGTTGGTCATTGGTCCAAGGTAATCGGTTCTTTCCTGAGAATCCTGAGTGTTCCTGCGCGCACTCATGACAGAGCTCTTTCGGCAGCAGCGTCAGTATCGGTCGTTGTTTGCGTGGAGATTGATCTTTTTGTCGGTTCTTCAACCAGTGCTGAATTATGTGTGTCTGTTTCTCGACGTTGGCGTACGTACGTAAACGTCTCTTCAGTCCCGCTCAGTGTAGGGGGCTTGCCGGTGACGTCTTCGAATCGGCGAAGGATCGTGTCGCAGTAAAGCGGGTCGATCTCGATGAGCCTCGCCTTGCGTCCGCATTGCTCAGCAGCAATCAGCGTAGACCCTGATCCGCCAAACACATTAAGTATTGTCTCGCCTCTGTTGCTGCAGTCTCTCATAGCATCTGCCAACATGGCCACCGGCTTCACGGTGGGATGCATCGCTTGTTCCTCCGCGCGGGTGGACGACAGTGACGAGATGCCTGCATAATCCCACACATTCGTGCGATAGCGACCGTTCTCGCCAAGTCCAAAGTTGTTGGTGTGGGCTGCAACGCCCTTTTTGAAGACAAAGATCAGTTCGTGTTTTGAACGATAGAATGTGCCCATGCCTCCATTAGTCTTGTTCCAAACACATAGGTTCTTCAGTTCGTCAAATACCCAATCACCAGCTGCCAATAGTTCTGGCATGTGGCGCCAGTCCATGCAGACATAGGCGATAGCACCATCTTTCAGCTGCGCAGCAGCCGTGCCCAGAGTGGTTGTCAGGAACTCGGTGAACTGTTCCTTTGACATCTCTCCAGAGGCTTCGACAAATTCACGGTGTGTGGTCCTGCCTAAGCCGCTGACATGACCGTGTATCTTCACATTGTACGGAGGGTCGGTGAACAGCATGGCGATGGGTTCGATCGCACCAGATGGATCCGTGCAGAGCCGTTGCACATCATCAGATGAACGCGCATCGCCGCAAAGCAGACGGTGCTCGCCTAAATGCCAAAGATCCCCGAGGTGCGTCACAGCCGGACCTGCAAGAATTGGTGGTACGGAATCGAGATGCCCGTCACTGGCTGTCGGCCCCTTGTCTTGTGCGCCATCAAGGATGATGTCGATCTCAGTCATGGAGAAGCCAATGTCATCAATTTCGAACTCAAGATCGATCAATCCCTGCAGTTCAATTGCAAGCAGTTCTTCATCCCAACCCGCGTTCTCGGCGAGTTTGTTGTCGGCCAAGACATAGGCGCGACGCTCAATGGGCGACAAATGCGAAAGGCGAATGGTTGGAACTTCGGTCCAACCCATTTGCTTGGCCGCAGAAACACGGCCATGGCCTGCGATGATCTCATCATCGTCCGCAATGAGAACAGGATTGGTAAAACCAAAGCGCTCGATACTGCGGGCAATCTGCTTGATTTGTTGTTTGGAATGCGTCCGCGCGTTGTTCGCATACGGTTTGAGGTCAATAATTGGGCGTAGTTCGACGTTCAGCTGTTGCATGGGCAACCTCCGGGGTTAGCGGATTAGGAGAAATCCGCGTTCAGGAATGGGGTGATTCGGTCAGTGAGCGCACTATAGACCAGTCCACATGGCAAACAGCAGGGGAAGGGTTTCACCCCCTGATGAGAAAATTCATACAAAACGCCTCACGCTTTGTTCAAAAAAAGGCAAATATCTGGCCCACAAGACCTTTAGAAACAGGGAGTTCAGGAGCTTTGGCAGATAACAGCGACGCTCAAATGTCGTCGAGGACACGCATTTGAAAACCTTGCACTGGCGCACTTACGAACAACCAGACAAAAGTGCCCACCGATTTTTTAGCGATGGGTCAATTCTATGGGTGAACCAGACGCTGTCTCAGTAGAATGAAATGAATAGCCCCGAGTTTCCTAGACACTCTCGGCGTTCAATTTCTGCTGTCGTTCGAAGTCGACGGGTGACAGCATCCCGTTTCTCGCATGTTTCCTTTTCGGGTTGTAGAACATCTCGATGTAATCGAACACATCGCGCCGGGCATCTTCGCGGCTGCGATAGGTTCGCCGCCTGATCCGTTCGCGCTTGAGCAGGTTGAAGAAGCTTTCTGCGACAGCATTGTCATGACAGTTGCCACGTCGGCTCATCGAGTGCTCCAGATTGTGCTGGCGAAGGAATGATGCCCAATCAATGCTGGTGAACTGTGAGCCTTGGTCCGAGTGGATCAGCACTCGTTGTGTTGGTTTGCGCCGCCACACGGCCATCAGCAGCGCTTGCAATACGACGTCGGTTGTCTGCCTGCTCTGAACTGACCAACCGACCACACGCCGCGAGAATAGATCAATGACGACTGCTAGGTAGGCAAACCCCTCGTTGGTCTTGATATAGGTTATGTCCGTCACCCAAGCGGTGTCTGGCGCAGCAACATCGAATTGGCGCGCCAGCGTATTATCGACAACCACAGACGGCTTTCCGCCATAAGATCCAGGGCGGCGCTTGTAGCCAATCTGGGCCTTGATACCCGCAAGAGAAGCCAGTCGCGCTACACGGTTGGGACAGCATGTCTCGCCCCGGTCGAGCAGGTCATCATGCAGCTTACGATACCCGTAGACCTTGCCGCTATCATTCCATGCAGACTTGATAAGCTTTGTCTGACGCTCGTCTTCCTGCGCCCGATTGCTCAGTGGGATCTTCAACCAAGCATAGAACCCGCTGGGATGGATGCGAAGACAACGGCACATCGCGCGCACTGAAAACGACGGACGATGCTGGACCACAAACGCGTACTTCACTTTGCATCTCGCGCGAAGTACGCGGTGGCCTTTTTTAAGATGTCGCGTTCCTCGGTGACGCGCATCAACTCACTCTTCAACCGGCGTATCTCAGCTGCCTGCTCATCGTCCGAATTGGGCTGATCTGGCTTTGAAAACTTCTTTATCCAACCGTACAGCGAGTGCGTACTCATACCCAAGCGTTGGGAAACCTCCGCAACCGGATAACCCCGTTCAACAACCTGATGCACCGCATCGCGTTTGAAATCGTCACTAAATCTTGGTCTGCCCATAACGGCCTCCTTGTCCTCATTTTGTAAGGACCAAGGTGTCTACAAATCTAGGGGCTACTCAGAGTAAGCGTATGACATCATTAGATGAATAATAGGCACAACAATAACAATACACCAAATGTCCCAAATTGCGCGACTTGATCAGCCTCATCTGACTGGTCCAGTTGGAACCGCCCCCAGTTTACCGGAAGCTGTTTGGTTTTAGTTATGCGGCCATGGCTGGTTCAAGACAAACGCAATCTTGGCCTCACTGAACTTTGATGCTTTCATGGAAATCTCCTTCTCCCAACAAAGGGATCATAAATGGAAAATTCCAGCTTTGGATGGTCCAAATTCTCGGGGGCAGGTCAACCACCGTGCCTGCAGAGCGCGATGGTTCGATACGTCAAGCTATCAGACTTAAAGGCAGTTGCTCAGATCACCCCTAATAGAAAGAGAAGTCACCAGCATCCAACGTGACGATTGAACCGCCATTGCCGTTGACGTCTATGAAATTCGTCGGATCGCTGGCCAGCGTCAGGCGGACACTCGAAGTGCCGTTTCCAGTAATCGTGAAGTCAAAGAAATCATCCGCTACCGCTGAGAAGAAGCGGAAATAGTCCAGACCGTCTTGATAGTCGTGGATGGTATCCTGACCAAAATCGGACTCAACAAACCGGAATTGATCTCTGTCTTTACCGCCGTAAAGATCGTCGTTTCCGGTGCCGCCGATCAGTGTGTCGCGAGCATTGCCGCCACGGAGATCGTCATCTCCTGCATCGCCTTGAAGGTAGTCAACACTGTTGCCACCGTAGAGCCGATCATTGCCGCCTGAACCTGCAAAACGGGCTCGGCCTTCGCCTGTGCGCATGAAATCATCTGCCGTGGATGAACCTAAAAATACTTCAATGGAAGCAAATATGTCACCCGCAACGGCATCGCCATTCAACGCCTGATTGTTGAGGAACAAACGCATGCCTTCTGAGCTGGACCGTGCGTCAAAGGAATCGCGCCCATTACCCCCTGAGAAAACGTCCGCTCCTCCAGCATCAATGACAAATCGGTCTATTCCTGCATTACCATTGAGTCTGTTATCCAACTCATTGCCACGCCCAACATGATTGCCACTGTCGGTGAAGATTAGTCTCTCGGTGTTGGCTGAAAGTGTCCAAGAAGCAGAGCTTGCATAGACGATATCATACCCCTCGTTGGCGCTCTCAAACACTCGATCAGATGTACTATCGACGTAAAATCGATCATTGCCGCTGCCGCCGTACATCGTATCAGCGCCAGTGCCGCCATCTAGACTGTCACCACCCGCACCCCCAAATATGGTGTCATTGCCGCCCAAACCGGAATAGCTGTCATTGCCAGCTAGTAGGTCTATTGTATCATTTCCAGAGGTCCCGATCAGATCATCGTTTCCGTTCGTCGGCCCAGGCAGCAATGGACCATTTTTAATCGTTATGAATGTGGTTGGGATATTTCCTGCAAAGGGGAGGCCTGCTTGAGGGGAAAAATCAAGACTGAACATCTCATCGCCTTCCACCATAGCATCGCCCTTGATACTAACCGCAACAGATGCTTTCGTTTGGCCGGGTGCGAATGTGACCGTCGGGTCCAGAAGTTGGAAATCTGTACTGTTAGCGGAGCCGTCAGTAGCCGAGACATTGAAAACCAGTTGTACACTGCTCGGTTGAGAAAGCTCTACGGGCACATAATATGTGGTTTCCGGTTGCGGCAATTCAAAGACTTCCAGCTCTGTCCCTGCCAGAGCAATGTTGAGGCCCGCACCGTCATCGTCGAGCATGAACCCGATCGCTTCGATAGTATCAGCACCGCCTGAGAAAACTGCACCAGTCGGATTGATTAGACGGATCGCTAGTGACTCATCGCGCTCGTCTAAAGTGTCGAAGTTCGCTTCAATGAAGATCGATGCAGACGTCTGACCGGGCGCAAATGTCAGCGTTCCATTGTTCAGAGTTCCGGTAAGTGAGTTGTCAAAGTCTGCAGCGGAAGCTGTCCTTGTTATTGTGTTGAAGTCCACAGTAATGGGTGAGGTGCTTTCCTCGGACAGGGTAACAACGAAGCGCAGGTAGTTTACGTCATCCTCAAGGACGGTATCGCCCTCGATGCTGATCTCCGGCAGCGGGGATGTGTCTGTGTCGAGGATTGTTGCCTCTCCGACTGCGCCATCGGTGCCGATGGATGGACTGGATGGAGGCGTGACGATGAGCGAGAAGAACTCTGCCATCTCGCCGACAGTATCGCCGATTACGGGCACCGAAACCGACAGGACTTCTTGACCCTGCGCGAAGGACAGTACGCCGCTTGTGCTGATATAGTCTTGGCCGGAAACAGCGGTTCCATCGGCGGTTTGGTAGTTCACTGAGAAGGCGGATGGCGCTGGCTGCGACAGCCGCACCTCAAAGACAGCGTTGGTTTGACCGGCATCGGCCTCGACCAGAACGGGCTCGGATACAAACAACGCAAGGTTAGAACCCGGTCCATCATCATCAAGGATCACCCCTGTTGCTCTTGCGACCGGGAGGTCTCCCGCAAAGACAGCGTTTGCACTTGGATCAAAAAGCTCGACAATGACGTGTTCGTCGCGCTCGTCTAAAGTGTCGAAGTTCGCTTCAATGAAGATCGATGCAGACGTCTGACCGGGCGCAAATGTCAGCGTTCCATTGTTCAGAGTTCCGGTAAGTGAGTTGTCGAGATCGTCGTCGAGAGCCGTACCACGAAGCGTTCGGAAGTTCACCGTCACCGCATCAACAGCAGCCTCTGACAGGGTAACAACGAACTCCAAAAATTCATTGTCATTCTCGAGGACTGTATCCCCAGAAATTGAAATCTGCACCATGCCGTAACCCCCAATTAATTCCATTCCAGCCCATAATTTGAGATTTTAATTGAGTGTCAACTGAAAATTTAGTTCATTTCAAATTGCTATTTATAAATACGCGGCGCTATTTGGAATAGGGCTCGCCCATAGTCTTCAATATCGGAATGCTTGCCGGTCAATCGCCAAATTAATCTGTCAGTCCGGGCAATCATTGATGCTGATTGCTTCAACGAGGTCAAATTCCGTAAGCAGCATTAACGTTGGCAAATACACGTTACCTAGCCTTTAGCGCATTCATATCCCACTCAAAAAAATCAATTTCGAGTAACTGAAATTCTATATTGCTTTAATGTAATATGATGCCACAAATAATATTCAGCAATTCGCCAAAGCACTATACTATATCATCCAGAACTGGTCACAATTATCTAGACCTAGTGTGAGGATTCATTGATCCAGCCAGAAAATGACCATAGCAGCGATTGCTATTGCTGCGAAGGATGTGCCCGCGCACCGATCATAGCGGATCGCGATGCCTCTCCAGTCTTTCAGTTTGCTGTACGTGTTTTCGACCTTATATCGCTGTTTTTAAATTGGTTCTCGGCACTTAGCAGGATTATTTCGTTTGGCTCTTGGTGGGATGCATGAAGCCATTCCCTTGGTCTTGAGGGCCGCTGGGAATTCATCGCTGTTGTATTCCTTGTCACCGATCAGGGTCTTCGCGTTCGGTAATCCATGGTAGATGGTTTTTGCTACGATGTGATCGGAAACCTGCCCTGCTGTCAGGACCATAACTATGGGTTTGCACTCATTGTTGCTAAGAGCCTGCAGCTTGGAGTTCAGGCCGCTTTTTGCCCGTCCAATGTGGCGAGGAATATTCCCTTTTTTACCACGCTGCAAGCGGTTCAGTGGGCTTTCAAATGAGTGACGTCAATCTAAACGATGTCCGGTTCACCCGCTCTTGCGGTCAAGCTGCTGAATATTGGACCGAAAACATCCTGTCGGTTCCACCGTACACAGCGATTGTAGACGGTCTTGTGCGGGCCGCAATCACTCGGCATGTCGTGCCAGCGCAAACTATTGCGGATCACATGGATGATCCCTGAGATGGCTTTATGATCATTGCTGCGTGTAATGCCGTGGGCTAGAAGAAATAGAGATGCATCAACGCAAACTGACGATCAGACAACCAAAACAAATCAGACATGGAAAAACTTTTCGATTGCCTCCTTGAACCTCATTTGCCTCAATCAGAAAACCTGTTGATCAATAGACCCGGACGCTAAGGCTTTTTTGAATTCTGTTCGTGAAAATCAGATCTCGAGAACGGAACATTTTATGATTGACTATAATAAACGATTTCTAATAACGATAACAACTTTGATGCTGGAAATATAAAATGCTTGGTGAAAATTTTAATGTCTCTGAGGACTCAGGGTTCCTCGAAATTCGCACATTAAGAGGCTTTGCAACGGATGACACAATAATTATTAGTGTTGAGCAGTCTCCAACCGGTGGTGATATATTTTATCTGGAAGGAGACTCGAACGTTCGAAAACTTCTTACCACATCAACGCTTCGAGAGCCTGGATTTTTTCGAAGTTCATCAGATTTTTATGTTCCAACACTCACATTTTATTTCAAGCCAGATGATGACTTTAACGGTGACGCGGGGGATTTTCGATTTCGCTGGACATCGCCCCGCAGCACTCTGAACCGGCTTTATGAAGATAGCTTTTCGGTAGATCCTCTTCCAGACGCCCCCAGAAACATCTTCCTGACGTCAAGTTCCGTAAACGAAGGTGAGGCCGGAGCAGGTATCGGTTTGCTATCGGCGGTCGACCCTGACGATGGAGACTTTCACAACTTCCAATTGATTGGCGACCTTAGTGGGAAATTTGAGATCATTGGTAGCACCCTGCGCGTCAGGCAGGGTGTTGAACTCGATTTTGAGATGCAGAATGAATATTCGGTTCGCATCCGAGCCATCGATTCAACCAACCGGGCCGTTGAAAAAGATCTGACGGTTGATGTAATCGATATCGTCGACGAGCAATTTCGTGGAACCAGTGGAAACGACACCATCTTGGGGACGGTGACCAACAATCAAATTTTTGGCGGGAATGGAAACGACGACATCTCCGGATTCGAAGGCAATGACGTGCTGAACGGTGAGCGTGGCCAGGATAATCTTGACGGCGGCGACGGTGCCGACGATCTCGATGGTGGAGAGGGTGCTGATCGTATGCTGGGCGGCGAGGGCAATGACGAATACTGGGTCGATAATGTTGGCGACACCGTTATCGAATTGGCAAATGAAGGCTACGATCGCGTGTATGTGGATGGCCTGGCCCAATGGACGCTTTCAGCGAACACAGAGCGTCTGACTTTCCTTGATACCGGCAACCATATTGCGACTGGTAATTCTGGCGACAACAGGTTGGAGGGAAATGCTGGTGTCGACAGATTCATTCTCGACGAGGGGGGAGCCGACATATTTTCAGGCGGCAACGCGCTCGACATTTTTGACGCACGTCTTGGCACGGCGGGAATGAACCTCAATCTGAATGAGACGACGCAAGCCGGTACGGGTGATGTGCAGGGCGATCGATTTGTTTCGATGGAAGTCTTCTGGGGCTCCAACACGGCCGATGATGTGATGGTTGCTGGAGCAGGACGTGCGAAGTTCTACGGCTTTGGCGGTGACGACGTTCTGACAGGCGGCTCTGCGACGGTCGATCTTCTTGACGGCGGTAAAGGTGATGACACACTTGATGGTGGCGCCGGAGTTGACGTTTTGCGTGGTTTCACCGGCAACGACATGCTGACGGGCGGGTCGGGCAAAGATCAGTTCCAGTACGTGTTCGCGGGCTTCGGCCAAGACACTATTACCGATTTTCAGGACGGCCTCGACCGTCTCCGCGTGTTCTCAGCGGTGGCGGATGAAGTTTCCGATTTCACCATCAATGGAAACGGCACATCTTCGGTTTTGTTGTCACTCAACGACTCCATCGGCGGCGAAAACACTATCACGCTGAACGGTGACGGTGGTGCGAACGTGTTTGTCGACGCAGTGGATTTTCTGTTTTATTAGAAATTCATTGATCCTCTCCGAATGAAGTGGTCCACCCTATTGATGAGCAGAAGGAAGACCACAGATGGGTAGCAAACGTCACAAACCGGAGGAGATTGTCACGAAGCTGCGTCAGGTTGATGTGCTGGCTGGACAGAGAATGCCCCGTCCTGATGCAATCCGTTAGGTTACTATCATAGAGCAAACCTCATACCGCTGGAGCAAGCAGTATGGGGGGATTGGAACAGATAAACTGAAAGAGCTGAAGAAGCTTCAGAAAGAGAACGAGCAGCTTCGAAGGACTGTTTTCGATCTGACGCCAGACAAGCAGATGCCTGCGGAAGCTGCGCGGGGAAAGTGTCTCAAGCCCCGCACGTCATCGCAAGTGCATTGACTGGGAACGTGATGAGTTGGGCGTCTCTGAACGTCGCGCTTGTCGTGTGCTTGGTCAACATCGCTCCACAAAGCGTCATGTGCCACGAGGTCGAGAAGACGAAGAGCGACTGGTCGCTAACATGATCTAACTGGCTCGACAATACGGTCGATACGGCACCCGTTGTATAGCAGCACTTTTGCGAGATGCGGGATGGTCTGTTGGTGATGGACGCATTGAACGCTTATGGTGGCGTGAGGGGCTGAGGGATCGTGGCAAACAATCCAAGCGAGGACGTCTGTGGCTGGATGATGTCTCGTGTATCCGTCTTCGAGCACAGCATATGAACCACGTCCGGTCGTACGACTTCGCGTATCACTGAACCGACGATGGAACAGACTCTCGGACACTCAACATGCTGGACGAGTTCAGCCGAGAGTGTCTGGCGATCCGTCTTAAGCGCAATCTCAACTCAACTGATGTCATCGACGTGCTCACCGATCTATTCATTCTGCGTGGAGTTCCCGCTTACATCCGGTCCGATAATGGCCCCGAATTCGTTGTTGAAGCCGTCAGGAAGTGGATCACAAAGGTCGGAGCGCAAACCGCCTACATTGAGCCAGGGAGCCCATGGGAAAACGGTCACGTCGATAGCTTCAAGGCACGGCTACGCGACGAACTGCTTAACGGCGAGAACTTCTATTCACTGAAGAAGGCTCAGATGATCATCGAGGAATGGCGGCGCCACTACAACAGCAAACGACCCCACAACTCACTGGGCTACCCACCTCCAGCACCCGAGGCCATCGTCCCATTGCAAGAAAGGACCGCCATGAACTAACATTCAAGCCGGACCAATCAAATCGGGCTGGTCAACGTTGACCTGCTTTTGACGCAGTCATATCCCATTCAACGACAATTCCATTTCACCAAAATGCAACATAATCCCGAGTGGCTGCAATTCTTCGTTGCATTAGTGCAATATGATGCCCCAACCACCCATGAGTAATCCAACCAATTGCCATACCATGCCATTAGGGGCTGGTCACAGTATCCTGAGCTAGGTCATAGATTTGTCGTTTTCTTCGAATGGTTCACTTTTCGTGCCGTTGATAAAACGCCGCCAATCCCCGGAAATTGCGAGATATTATTGCTTTCGAACTCGAGTCTCTGTTTTGAATCTAGCGAACCCCTTGAAAGTCCACTGCAATCAGACTTCGTTTTGATAGAGCCCCAGAGCTGAAGAAAAAAACATCCACCATTTTTCCGTCAGTTTGCTCCCACTTTAGCCGTATCCATAATTGGATCGATCATTCAGCAGCTTAGGCGGTCTCTGCGTCGGTCTGCTCTGCGCTCTAAAATCTGGATCGTTTGGTTGGAATTTCCGCTTAGGTTTCCAGCATGGAAGAATGTTTGCGAAGCTGTGTCCCGGCAGCTTTTTGCTGCAATGCAATATTCGCCCGTCTTTGGCAGAGTTAAGGGCTGGCGCGTGCGTCAGTCTGTCAGTGGCGCTTCATCAGCTTCGTCTTCGAAGACAAACGGTTCGATGCGATCGAGGTCCATCGTATAGGCCACTTCTGCAAGCTCTGTGCTGATGGTCTCAACCCGCAAAGTGCCGACAGCTTCAAACGGTTCCCACATTTCCTTGATTTCCACCGGCTCGCTGGTTTCCACAAGCACGATCTGGTTTGCCGGAGGCGCGGGAACGTGGATACAGGCACCCACATAGGGCACCAGGAGGAATGTGCGGGTTTTACCAGCTTCCACATTGAAGGGTGTCATATAACCCGCAATCTTGACGAACGTATTCGCCAGATCCTGTCTTGGTTCAGCAGTCGGCACGGGGACGCTCATCATGGGACTTGGGGAATTCCCGGTTTCTGACGACGAGAAAGGGTTAGGGTCTGTCCCGAAGAAATCCGAAGCAGCATCTTGTGGTAGCGCCATTAACTCGCCTTCGGGAAGCAAATCCTCCCAATTGACGACCTTTGGATTGTCTTTATCAATCTCGTTCGAAGCTGATGATTGCTGCGCTGAGGCAGCAACTTTGCTTTGCTCCGCAACGCTCTGCGCGTTCAACCAATATGCGCCGCCGCCCAGCGCAATCGCCAAAGCCAATGATGTTCCAACAACAGTCTGTTTCATAAGTGGCACTCCAAATAGGATTGTTCGCTCACGCTGACGCACCCAAACCCTCACTTAAGCTCATACGATAAGCACGCCAAGCGGGCAACAAAGCGGCGATGAGGGCCGCCAATAAGATCGCAGTCAGCACGGCGAGATCGCCAAGCGAAATCGTCAAAGGCAAATCGAGGCCGTAAGTGCTTCGCAGCCAGCCCGAAACCAGCGGAGTTGCTACTGTTACAATGGCCACACCAAGCACCAATCCAGTCAGCGTAATCAAACCGGCTTCTGCGACCAGCAGGCCAGAGATCACACCGGGGCGGGCGCCCAGCGATCTCAGTATAGCGATTTCACGCCGTCTCTGCTCCAGCGTCGCCAGAACGGTTGCAACCAAGCCAACAATCGCGGTCAGGACAACCATGAACGCTACGGCGGACAGAGCCCGTTCGGCGGTGCCAATCACAGACCATAGCTCCTGCAGCGCCACACCGGGCAAAACAGCCAGCAACGGCTCTTGTTCGTAGTCGTTTATGGCGCGTGCTGTGCGGAAGACGGAGAGCTTGCTCTTGGTGCCAACCAAAAGCGCGGTGACAGCTTCAGCCTCTAACTCACCCGCCGCTGCGCGTTGGCGCAGAATATCTGCTGGCGTGGTGTTGCGTGCCCTTGCCCCGGTGGACCAATCGACGTGAATGGCCGTGATGGCGTCAAGCGAGATGTGCAAAGAGCGGTCAACTGGTGTTCCCGTGGCTTCCAGAATGCCTGAAACGGTGAACGGCAGATCATCATGGCGCACCAAGCCAGCCCTACCCAAACCATGAGCGATGACCAGGCGGTCGCCGACTTCATAGTTCAGCGCCTCAGCAACTTCCGCGCCAAGCACAACATCAAAAAGATCACCAAATCCGCGGCCTCGTTCGACTGCCAATTGGCGGTCGCGCCCGTAGCGGTAGCGCTCAAAGTATTCTTTGTTGGTGCCAACCACGCGATAGCCGCGATGGGAATCTCCAAGGCTCAGCGGAACGGTCCAGGCAACATCCGGCAGAGCCTCGATATCGCGAACCGATTCCATCGTGATGTTGTTGGTCGCGTTGCCGATGCGAAACACGGAATACAACATCAATTGCACGGAGCCGGACCGAGCACCGACGATCAAATCCGTACCCGATACGGTGGAAGAGAAACTTTGCCATGCGCCGACGCGCAACCTCTCGACAGACAGATAAAGAACCGTTGAAACAGCGACCGCCATAACCACAAAGAACACAGCCAGTCGGCGTGACCACAGCGACGAGAATACAAGGTTTCCAAGCAGCGAGAGCCGGCTCACGAAACTGTTCCAATTTCGGTTTTAGCGACATCACGCAGATCGATGGCATGATCAAAGCGTTGACCGATTACCGGATCGTGACTGACCATCAAAAGCGTTGACCCTGCTGCATTGACGCTATCAAACAAGATATCAAGAAAGGCGTCGCGGGTTTCCACGTCCAGTGCACTGGTGGGTTCGTCAGCAACCACGAGAGCGGGGCGGCCAATCAATGCCCGCGCAATGGCAACGCGCTGCTGCTGGCCCACTGAAAGTGCCCGCGCAGGAGCCTTGTGAAGGTGTTGCGGCACACCAAGCGTGGTCAACAATTCGCTCGCCTTGTGGCGTTCATCCCCGTCAGCAAATCCACGACCGAAGGCAAAGGGCAGCAGGACGTTGGAAAGTGTATCGAGATAAGACAGCAGATTGAATTGCTGGTGAATAATGCCGATAAATTTAGCGCGTAACGCATCACGGGCAGCGGCACGCTTCGGCGTTTTCTTGCCAGCTACGACGATCTCACCTCCATCCGCCGCCAACAATCCTGTCGCCAAGGACAGAAACGTTGTTTTTCCAGAGCCAGACGGACCCCGCAGAAAAATATTCTCTCCGGCGTGAAGCCGAAAACTTTCAATGCGAATTTGAAAACCGGTGGATGGATAAGCAAATGCCACATCTCGCATGGAGAGGGCTTCGCCTTCCTCGGCGCTGGCTTGCGCTGCGGCAAACGACATTATCTCGAAACCATCAATATGCCCTAGCCCGCCGGTGCAAACGTTATGCGTGGTGAATCAGCTTCCAATTCCACACTGCCCTGACCGTTTGCGGAAACATAGTCCACATCAATCTCTTCAATGGATGGATAGAGTGAAAACAGCTTTGTTTCCATAGATGCAAGCGCGGCGGTGTTGGTGCAGTTGAACGTGTATTCGCCCTCAAACTCGTTGTGATTGCCGTGCTGATGCAGTTCGGCACTGCTGGCTTGGACAGTGCAACCGGCGTCTGCTGGAATAACGAACAGTGTGTTTGCATCTGACAGCTGCTCACGCGCCTTGGCTACCGCAGCTTTTTGATCGTCTGTTTTCGCCGCGTGCTCAAAACCAACAATGCTTTCACCGGGCGCTTCCAGTTTGATTTCCATCGCATTGCCTTCAATCGCGATTTCCAGCTTCACATGCCCATGCTCGTGGCTGTCCAACTCACGTTTTTCAGTGGCAAGAACAGGGGTAAATGACGTTGCCAAAATAGCCAACGAAGCGATTCCAACTGTAAGGGGTGTGCGCATGAGATTGATCCTGTAAGACTGACGGAGATGAGACTTGTTAAATCGTAACTTAGAGAATTACAATACAGCGTAATGGATATTCGGGCGAAATCCTTTTGATGAAAACGAACTCCCAACTCAACGTCGCACTCCACACACTGGGCCATATGGCGGCATCTTGCGGCGATCCCATGACAAGCGAGCAATTGGCTTCTTGCGCGGGCACCAACCCCGTTGTGGTGCGCCGTATTTTGGGTGTTTTGCGAAAAGCGGATTTGGTGGCATCGGCACGCGGGCGATCTGGAGGCTGGACGCTGACACGCCAACCAACCGAGATCACGCTGGGTCATATCCACACCGCGCTTTCGACGCCCCCTTCAAAGCCTCAACCAACGCGGGGTTGCACGATCGCAAACCGTCTCGACACCCGTCTGGAGGCCGCGCTCAAACGCGCAGATCGCAGCATGCGCCAAGAGCTAGAGCAAACAACGCTCGCCGATCTGGTCTGAAGATACTGCGCAGTCACGCCGGGAGCGGATCACGGCACCTGCCATTGGTGTTGCTGGCTCAAGCCAGCAGTTCAGAAAACTGACCAATTTTTCAACAGAACGCAGAGGATGTCTGTGCAAGTCATTTGATTTGACTTGCGACCTCTTCGGCATCAACGATGAGCGTGAAGAGGACTGCAAAAATGCCCAATTATGCCGGGACGCGATGGACGGATGCCGACGGAACAAGTTCGGGCGCGTTTGCGGGGTTTGATGGCACCAACGGCGGCAGCGCTGGTGTTGTGACGTGGAGCATAGTCGAACCCGGTCTATCCAATCAGACGCTCGACCCCGGCTTTTTCTTTGGTCAAACAGTTTCCTTCGCTTCGGTCACCCCGCCAAACTATGCGGAAATTTTGCGTGAGGCTTTTGGTGCGTGGTCTGCCTATGGGGACATAGAATTCATTCAGATTGAAGATCAGGGCGACGATTTTGGCCGAGGCGAACACGCCACCATCCGCATTGGCGCAGCTTCACAGGGAGGGCCGGGCGGCATATACGCCCAGGCGTTTCAGCCGCTGACCGGCATGGGCGGCGACGTTGTTTTCGACAGCCAAGACTTTCTCAATCTGCAATTGCTCGATTTCGACTTCTTTCGCATCGTGGCAACGCATGAGATCGGCCACGCACTCGGCTTGGCCCACATTTCGCCTTCCATAACCACAGCCATCATGAATTCGTCCCTGCGCCTGGCAAATGGTGCTGATTTGAAGGCAGACGACATTGAGGGAATTCAAGCCCTTTATGGCGAACAGGATTTTGCAGCCGAGACATTTTATATGCCGGACGACATGGATGAGATCGTCCTACAGCACAGCGGTGTAGACCTCACGGTCGAGGGCAATTCATCTGCCAACACAATTGATGCAACGGCCTTGTCGGGCAATGAGACTCTGATGGGCCATGCGGGGAATGACGTTCTCTTGGCAGGCACCGGCGAAAACATGCTTGTCGGAGGAACGGGCAAGGACCAATTGGACGGTGGCCTTGGATCAGATGTGATGATCGGAGGCGAAGGCAACGATCAATACTGGGTCGACGATGAGGGAGATGACGTCGTTGAAGGGGATGGTGCAGGCTATGATGCAGTCTGGGCAAGCGTCTCGAACTACACGCTACCCGACCACGTCGAGCGGCTTCGCTTCACGGAAGGCGGCGACAATACAGGCCGAGGAAATGGCTTGGACAATATTCTCAATGGCAATGCCGGCAACGACCGCTTTCTTGCAGACGAAGGCGGGGCCGACATTTTTTCCGGCGGGCTTGGGCTTGATGTGTTCGATGCCCGCAATGCAAGCGAAGGTCTTCACCTAAACCTGCAAAATCAATCGCTGAACGCCGGTTCGGCAGATCAGGACCTGTTTGCTTCGATCGAGATTTTCGTAGGCTCTGCAGATTACGCCGATACGATGTTGGCAGGGGCCGGTCGCGTGCGTTTTTCCGGCAGCGGCGGCGACGATTACCTTAGCGGTGGTGATGAAGTTGACTATCTCAGAGGCGATGGCGGAAACGACACGCTGGTCGGTGGAGCCGGGGCAGATGCTTTGATGGGCGGTCAGGGTGACGACCATCTCTATGGGGGCCAAGGACCCGATCAGTTTCGGTTCGTTGATGCGAATTTCGGTCATGATACGATCCATGACTTTGAAGATGGTTTGGACTCCATCCGCATCCATTCAACCATAGCAACGCAAATATCTGACGTCACGATTTCAGACAATGGCACGTCATTGGCAATGCTCACACTCAACGGAGATAGCGCGCTTACCATCAGCGTCTTGGGGCTCAATGGTTCCATTGTCTTTTTGGACGAGCAGGATTTCCTCTTCTACTAAGCGTGATGCGTGGCATACACACCGCCCCTCCAAACCCTTGCAAACACTTAGAAATAGGCGTTTAGTTTCATTGGGGTGGGGGAATATCGAAGTTCCCTAGCGTAAGACTAATAGATTTTCGGACCGCGTTTTTCGGCCGGAATCTGAGTTTGCTGACAGGCAAGAATGTCAAAATAAAGGAACTATCCGATGCCCGATCCAATCGACAATTATCAACCATCAACGGTGCTTAAATACGTGATCGCGCTTGAGGGCTTGTTTCCTTCGCGCTCCTTGGATGATGGAGCGACAGCCCAGCCGCTAAGCACTTCTCCATTTCTAGGTGAAGTCGATCTGTTTGGCGGCAATTTTGCCCCGCGTGGTTATGCCTTTGCAGAGGGGCAGCTTCTTCAGATTTCTGAGTACAGTGCGCTTTTCTCTGTGCTGGGCACAATGTATGGCGGGGATGGCCGCACCACTTTCGCGCTGCCAGACTTACGCGATGCGGCGGCCATTCATGCAGGAAGTGGTCCGGGCTTAGATCCTACCGCTTTGGGTGAAGAAACGGGCACAAGCGAAGTGGTTCTTTCTCAGGCCAACATGCCAGCTTCTTACGGTGGCACAGGCGCATCATTCAGCACCGAACAACCCAGCACTGCAATCAACTATTTTATTGCTCTTACCGGAATCTTTCCATCGCGAAGCCTCGAAGAAGATGGCGTTTCTGCTCAACCTGCGTCTGGGAGCGATCAATTCATCGGTGAAATCGGAATGTTCGCCGGCAATTTTGCACCCCGGGGGTTTGCCTTGGCAGACGGGCAGCTGCTCCCCATCGCCCAAAATACAGCGCTGTTCTCAATCCTGGGAACCACCTACGGGGGCGATGGCCGAAGCACATTTGGCCTGCCTGATTTGCGGGGGCGCGTTGTTGTTGGTGCCGGTGACGGCCCTGGACTTTCAAATTATCGACTGGGCGAAAGAGGCGGACAGGAAGATGTCACACTGACCACTGCAAACCTGCCCCCAGTTCCGGGAGGAGGGTCTGGCACCAGCGTCAACAATGTTCAGCCTTACATAGCTCTCAATTACATCGTGGCCACCACCGGTGTGTTCCCGTCCCGTCCTCTTTCCGAGGACGGTGAAATTGGATCCATCGCGCCCGAGCCTCTCTCAGGTGCCGATCCGCTTCTTGGGTCTGTCGCCCTGTTTGCCGGAAACTTCGCCCCACGCGGCTATGAGCTGGCAAACGGACAGCTACTCGATATTGCCTCAAACCAAGCACTGTTTTCTCTTTATGGCACGATTTATGGAGGCGACGGGCGAACGACTTTTGGACTGCCCGATTTGCGGGGTCGGGTACCCTTGCATGACGGACCCTTGTTGGCACAAGGCGCGAAGTTTGGCACTGAAACGATCGCCTTGTCGGTCGCCGATCTTCCTAACACCCCGCCTCAACTTGACCTTGATGCAGACGGAGCTGGAACAGGCTTTACAACAACATTTATCGAGGACAATGGCGGCGTTGCGATCTCTGATTCAGATACAACGATAATTGACCTGCAAAACGACAATATCGCTTCAGCAACCATCACACTCACAAATGAAGTCGATGTCGGCCAGGAAAGTCTTGCAGTTGAAGGAGAGTTGCCGACGGGCATCACAATTGATCCAGCAAGCACGACAACAACCATAATCCTGACGGGCTCGGCATCTCTTGCCGCCTATGAAGCAGCGATCGAGCAGATCCGCTACAACCATGCCAGCGAAACCCCAACGGTAGCACCAGCCCGAACTGTCACCGTTAGTGTCAGCGATGGTTTGCTCAATTCAACAATCGCAACCAGCACTATCAACGTGGTTGCGGTCGATGACCCGGTAAATCTGTTGCGGGAAACTGGAGGAGTTTCTCAACTCATAACAGGCGCTTCGACCATTCAGGCGGCAGAGGACATCGCGGTCGCGGGAGATACGATTTCCGTAGCTGCGACCGAATACAATGCAGTTATCACCACGCCAGAAACCGTGGCCGTCGATGTGGAGAGTCTTACCGTCAATGTTCCTGTTTTAAATGCAGGACTTTCACCAGCGTTTACGCTTGATGACAGCGTGACCCAGTTTGCACTAGAGGGAAGCGGCGGCGCTACGGTTACAACAGGCATCAATTCAACCGAGGTTGTTGGCAATGATGGCGACAATTCAATCACCGGCGGTGCTGGAAATGACGTCTTTTTCGGTGGTGATGGCATGGACACGCTGATGGGCGGCGGTGGAGCCGACTCGATGGCAGGCGGTGCAGGTGACGACCTCTACAGTGTGGACGACCGGGGCGACACAGTTTCGGAAAATGCAGGCGAAGGCACCGATACGGTGTCGACAACACTCGCATCCTACATTCTGGATCAGAATGTGGAAAATCTGCAATTTGCCGATGACGCGAGCCACGTCGGAAAGGGCAATCTGCTCGCCAACGAGATCACTGGTGGCAACGGCACCGATCAATTCGTCTACGATTTCGACTACCGCAACGGCGACACCTACAATGGCGGCGGTGGCAGCGATTCTTTTGATGCCCGTTCAAGCACGTCAGGCATGGCGCTGCGTCTCGACACCGGAAACCACGGCGGCATTCTGAAACAGGACGTGTTCAATGATATTGAACGGTTCTTCGGATCAAGCACTGCTAACGATACAATGATCGCCGGTTCACAAGCAGTGCGCTTTTCAGGCTTTGGCGGAGAAGATCGTCTGGTCGGCGGCAGCGCCTCGGATTTCCTGCAAGGCGGTGCGGGCAATGACACGCTCTACGGATTCGCCGACAACGACAAAATCGACGGCGGCACCGGTAACGACATGATGTATGGCGGGTCGGGCAGCGATCAATTTCTGTTCGTCAGCAATGTTTTTGGTCAAGACCAAATCATCGGCTTTGAAGACGGGCAGGATCTCCTGCAGATTTTCTCCGCCGTTGGCACACAAGTATCCGACTTCATCATCACTGGGAACGGAACCTCGAACGTCACTTTAACATTGGCAAGCGATGCCAACCAATCAATCGAACTCGATGGCTTGGGCGGTTCCAACATCACCATCGAAGAGAGTGATTTTATCTTCTACTAGGCGTTTTTTAGCTGCCGCTGCGCCCCATGCGCAGGCAGTTCAATCATCACGCTCGATGACAAAGGCTTCCTGTTTTACTGATCGCGCGCAAGCTTGGGTCGGCGCATCGGCTCCGTGGGGAGTTTTTTCCCAGTGGTGCGGTCTTATGTATCAAACTCAAATTTATCTGACTGCCAAAAACGCTGTGTTTTCAGTATCATTCTACCATGCCAAGAACAGAGCACAACATAGGCCGCCAGCGGTCCACCAGATATGAGATATGCACCAACGGCTTACTCACTTTACGCGGTCGCCAGTTACAGGCGCTACGCCTTGGCACAGACCCGAATGCACAAGCCAACATAGAAGCCATAGATCGCGTGTTGATCGACGTGATTGGCTACACAGGAAACATTGCAGAGGAAAGCCGTGATTTCCGGCGCACCAGCACGTTCAGGAGAGGCGAATTGCGCCGCGCTGTGGCTGACGTGCTGCGCAAGGCAGATAGGCCGCTGACAACGCTAGAAGTGGCAAAGGCGGTATTGGAACCACGTGGGGTGGAAGTGTCTTATGCGCGGAAGCACAAGGCACGGGTGACCAACGTGCTGGCGGTGTTGAAGGTGATGGCTGGAGAAGGCAGGGTTGCCAAAACCACGAATCGTCAAGGCAACCTCGCATGGTCCTTCGCGCCGCTTTAGCAGCTTCATTCATTTTGCTTCCCATTGCCGCCCAAGCTGCCCAGATCGGCACATGCAGCGGCGGCAATCGTGCAGCCCGTCAAGTAACGTGCATTGTTGACGGTGACACTGGTTGGGAGCGCGGCGTTAAATGGCGTATGGCTGGCATAGACACGCCAGAGCGCGGCAAACGTGCTGCATGTTCAGCAGAGCGCCGGAAGTCAACGGAAGCCACCAAGCGGCTTATACAGCTAATGCGTGGCGGCTATCGGTTAGTGAAAACGGGCAAGACCGGAAAGTATGGGCGGGTACTGGTGCGGGTGCGCCTGAAAGACGGGCGGGACGCAGGGCAGGTCTTAATGCGCGAAGGGTTGGCGCAGCGGTGGCCTAACCGTGGCAATCCGTGGTGTTAAAGCGAAAAACCGTAAACCTACGCCAATTAAGACGGTGTATAGTTTGAATCGTCAATTGAGAAGAACGGCGACGTTATCTCAAGCCTTCGATCAAGATAATTTACCATTGTTGGTACAAGATATTCGTCTTGCGCTGTACCGACTATAAAGGCACTTGGGCCGCCATCTTTGTAGACCTTCGTTACGGTGTGGGCTTTGCCCGTACCGTCTGGCGCAAAGCCAGTTTGGACGCGAAAGTTATGTTCATTTCGCGCCCATTCAAGGTAAGTCCCAAGTTTTGGGTGTCCGCCAAAAGGTGCGGACATTTATGCGGCCATTCCAAAGTCATATTTTCCGCCACCGTTGTTTGACGGCAAAAACCCACCGGATTTCTTATCCCAAAGGTTGTGAAAGTGCTTTGGGGCAGATGGGATACGGTCCAAGCCACCTTGCTCCTCAGATTCAAGGCGTACAGCGACTTCAAAACGACCATAAAGATCGTCTAAATTTTCAGCTTGGACGCATATGTCGTGCTCAAGACCCTGAGCAACCCATTGAGTTGACTCTTCAAAAATTATAACGCGGATTTTGTTGGCACTCATAACATTACTCCGTTGAAAGGACGGGTTAAGTCCGAACTTCCAGCATATATAGGCTTTACGCGTGTTGACAATAGGTCAAATGGGCTAATGGTTTCTTACAATTCCGTCATTTTCGACGCTGCCAATAGCCTTTCCAATTCCGGCTGACCGCTGACTTCATTGCGTTACCAACTGCACGTGCCGCCAATTCGCCGTTGCTTTCAAAGCGGTGATCTTCAAGCCATGCAGCTTGGTTTGCATACTGATAGAGGTAATGCGGGCTAACGTGGTGGTGCTGGCCTTCCACCATACGACGCAGGCGCGAGAAGAAGCTTTCAACCATATTCGTGTGCTTGCCGTGATCGCTATAAACTTCGCTGTGGTTCACGCGATCAACTTCCCATGCATCGTGCAGAGCGTCCCAATGCGAGGCTTCGTCAGCGGCCATAACGGCTTGGCGCGATACGTTCTCAATTGCGAGTGCTACGCCTTCGCTTTCGTTCATGGTGACAAATGGCAATGTGCGCCCGAAACGCTCACGCAGGGCCACCACAACTCGGCGTGTGCCTGTCTGGTGTTTGGCGAGGCGGCGGTCAACGCGCTTGGCTTTCTCGTTTGCAGGGCGGATTTTGCCGCCGTTATACATTCCGTCGATTTCCACAACGCCATCCAGTTCAACGCCTGTGTGAATGTCCATCGCCATAGCTTCGCGCAGTTTGTGGGAGAGAACGAAAGCCGTTTTGTATTGGCAGTCCAGATCGCGGGAAAGCTGGACCATGCTCACGCCCTTGGCAGCGTTTACGACAATGGCAATAGCTGCCAGCAAATCGGTGTAATCCATTTTACGGCTGGCAAAGATCGTGCCGGAAGTGATCGAGAATTGCTTGTTACAGGCTGTGCAACGGAACGTAGGGCGGTTTTTGACGGGCTTGCAGATCGTATGATCGCATACAGGGCAAACAGGCTCACCATCGGTCTCAGGCCAACGCAGCTTGCGGAACATGGCTTTCGCCTTTTCCTCGCCGCCCTTGTAAATCTCTTTCAGGCTAAGGGTGCGGGAAGCTGCTGAAAGTCTGAAATGTTGAGCCATAATATCCTCATATATGCGGGTGTTACACTGCATATATGCTGACTTGCATAGCCATTGTCAAGGGTGTATACCCTCATAAATGAGGATATTTTAGGAGCAAGCCAAATGCCAGCCCCACGCAAAGCGGACCCTGTAAATCAGGAGTATGAATTGAAAGCCAAAAACCTTCTGAAAGGTGAGTTGAAACGCAAGGGCATTACCTATGCGCAGCTAGCGGAAAAGCTGGCAGTGATCGGCGTGAATGAGACGGAAAAGAACCTGAATAACAAGATCAGCAGAGGCGGCTTTACAGCGGCGTTCTTGCTGGAATGTTTCGACGCTATTGGTGAGCGTGAGATTCGCCTGTAGGCTGCATTCAAAGCAATTTGGCGCGGCGTCTGTAGCTCAATGTCTCAAAGTAATTGGCAAACTGGGATTGCAGCTTTAGTATTTTTATTTCTGGCTGCGGCTATAATTTTTGCTTTCGGCTATGATTTTGGAAGATATTTCCCAGCTCGCCAAAGCCAGTCCACTCAACAGAGCATAGCTGATAACTATAAGGCCGAGACGCGTCTGTTCTGCCTTCGTAAGAAAACGCCCTCGGCTATCCTTGAGTGTGCCAATCAACAATACGAAAAGTACGAGGAAGACACTCGCGAACGCCGCGATTTGTATGCTCAAGAAGGCATGGAAAGATGGGCTTTCTACCTCTTGATTGCTTCCGTTGTAACTACGGTTGCTACTGGCGGCGGTGTGTTTTTGCTTTGGCGTGACATCGCCACCGCCAGAGATATTGGTGAAAAGCAACTTCGCCCCTATTTGATTGTAAGCAAAGTCTCCGCTGAATTTTTGTATAGCGCTATTGGCTCTCCATACGCAGTTCAGATTCGAATAATCGTGACAAATGGAGGAGCGACTCCGGCAATTCGTGTTGGCAGGAATATCACTGTTACCAACTTGCATGGCGATCGCGTCGCGAGCCAAGGAATAATTTGGATGCAGGGAACATCTCATGTGTTGGAGGACATTCCAGGGGCGGGAGAGCAAGAAGTAATGGATGCTACGCTCATGATAGGCCATCTTGTTGGAACATCTCCTGTTGAAACTCTGCATTTCAGAATCGAGATGTCTGTAAATTACTCTGGTTTGGACGCCATCAATATCAAACACTTGATTGCGAATTATGTGATCCAACGCAGGAATGTTAAATTTGACATTCGGCGCACTGGCGAAAATAGCGCCAACTAAAACCAAAATTCTAATCGCGCTCATTGCGCTTGCCTCACTGGTGAGGCCTTAGTTCAAACTGCTATTTGAGTTTGATACATAAGGCCGCAGTGGTGCGGTTTGATCATTAAATGAAACAGGGCACGCCAGGCGGCCACTGACAGCAACATCCAATAGGCGGGAACCGTCCACAGCGCTCTTCGCAATTTGCCAAGCCCTCTTATGGGCAAGGTCCGCCATGCCAGCGCGGCGAAGGCTGTGTATCCGAGCATGATGGTGATCAAATCAAACCAGAAGAACGATCGCGCAGTCGCCGCAGTCCAGCCTTGGGTGACGATTTGAAAACCAACGCTGGCGACGTTATAGAGCAGCAGAGGGTGTACCAACGCTGACACGATCATTCCGGTGACCAGAATATGAAACGTCACCGTTCCTCCCAGTCCCAATTCCCTCGACAACTTGATTGGGTGGCGCATGTGGACGAGCCATGTCTGCATCCAGCCTTTGAACCAGCGAGTGCGCTGATTGCGCCATACTTTCCATTCCGTTGGCGCTTCTTCATAGGTTGGCGGGGTGATTGTGGCAGTGCGATAGCCCAGCCGAGCCAGCCTCATGCCGAGGTCCGCGTCTTTTGTCACATTGTAAGGGTCCCACCCACCCGCATGTTCCAAAGCGGCGCGGCGAAAATGATTGGATGTGCCACCCAAAGGCAGCGGCAGTTTCAAACGGGCAAGTGCAGGCAACAAACCGTCAAACAGCGCGGAATATTCAATCGCGAACAACCTTGGCAACCACGATGTTCGGTGGTTGTGAATAATCAGCGGTGCTTGCAAACAAACCAGATCGTCTCCGCCCTCGCGAAACGCCGACCAAGCCGCCCGCAATTGGTTGGGTTCCGGGCGGTCCTCCGCGTCGTAGATCACAAGACAGCGGCCACGGCACAACGGCAGCGCGTAATTCAGCGCTTTAGGCTTGGTGCGCGGAAGGCTGACGGGAACCTGAACCAAGGCCATATGACTGCGGTTCGGCCCTCGCAATGCGTGCCTGACCGCATCCACGGTCTCGGTGTCGTCGGCTTCGCAGATCAGTTTGATTTCGAGTTTTTCCCGTGGCCAGTCGATCCGGGCCAGTGAGCGCACCAAATCGTCAATCTGGCCTGCTTCTTTATACAGCGCGACCAGAACGCTGTAGACGGGAAGGTTGCGCTCATCTTCTTGCAAGGTGTTTGTTTTGTGCCAAGTGGGGTGGGGTAAGCGGTCTTTCGGTCTTGTTAGCGACGCTGCAAACAGTCTTAGCGAGCCGCACGCAAAGAAACTCAGTGTGAAAAAGATATGAATCAATGCTGTGACTACGCCCGAGGCGAAGATCACAGCGAGCACCAAAATCTGCAGTCCGATCACCAACACCACGGCTTGCCCAGGGGTAACGACTTGGCGTGCGCTGAAGCCCGGCATGCGGTTGCGCAAATCTTCAATGGCGCGGTGGAGTAGGCCGGATGATGCCCGCTTTTCCAGCGCATCGAGATTGGCGCTGCGGGTTGTCACTTTTAGCCGGCTGCGCAAGCCAGGTGCTTTGGCCAAAAGGTCTTTAAGGCGCTGGGCATTGGCCATGTCGGGTGCAATGTGATGGATGCGACTGTTGCCGACAGGGACGGCGAACGCCATGCGTTCCATCGCTTCTATCGGTGGTGCCGTTAGAAAAGGTTCTGCAACGGACGGCGTTGTTGGAACAAATTCAAGCCCCAACTCTTCCGCCGCACAGCGATAATAATCCTCTTCACTGATTGCTCCCCTGCGGATCAAGGCGCGCATAGGCGATACCCTGTGAAATGCCGCGTCTTCAACCGCTTGCCGCAATGGTGGCATGCCAATTCCGAAGCGATGCAGAAACCGCAATTCGGGTGGAATCAGATCGAGAGGCTTCGGTGCGGGTGGTGCGGCGTCAAAGGAAGAGTGTCTGGTTGCTGTTTGCCCAGCGTTTTCGGACGCAAGCGAAAGCACGAGCGTAGAACGCTGCTGAAGCCCCTCTGTCGTCACCTTCAACGCCTCCAAAACGAGATACTGGCGTTCCCCGTTGGAGTTTTGCGTTAAAAATCATCTATATGCAATAAGCATGCAAATGTGGCTCTGAACCAATTCAGCCGAACATGCGCAGAAAATTGACGACGCTGCGCACCAATGGCTTACGGGTGGTGGGCGTATAATAGGACGTCGCTGCCCGTTTGCCGATTTCGGTCATGGTGGGATAGGGCGACACGTAGCCTGCAATATCCTTCACGGTCATGCCCTTGCTCACGGCCAAGGCCCACATGTTCATCATCTCGCCAGCGCTTTCGCCCGCGATGCCAACGCCGAGGATTTTGCCCTTTTTGTCAGTAATCATCTTGATAAGGCCAGCCGTCTTTTTGTCTGCCTGCGCACGGTCGTTCTCTGCAAATGGCCAGCGCAAAATCTGGATCTTTTCGCCATGGGCCTTGCGTGCACTGGCCTCAGTATGACCAACATTTGCCAATTCCGGCACGGTGTAGGTCGACCACGGAATGTGCTCGGTTTTGTTTTTCGCAGGCAGGCGAAACAGCATGGCGCGGATAACAAGGCCTGCGTGATAGCCGGCTACGTGGGTGAATTGCAGCCCCCCCGCTACGTCGCCGATTGCATAGACCTTCTTATTGGTCGTGCGCAGCTTGTTGGAGACCTTGATCGAGCGGTCGTATTCGATGCCCGCTTTTTCCAAATCCAACCCTGCAACATTAGCCTTGCGCCCGGTTGCAACCAGCAGCGTGTCGCCCTCAATCTTGTCGGTGCCGTCGGCTGTCTCGACATGCACCACGATGCCGCTTTTGCCCTGTTCGACCTTCACAACCTTGGTTTTCTCCAAGATTGTCACGCCTTCCTCTCGCACTTTATCAAGCACAATCGCTGCGAGTTCCGGATCATCCTTGCCAAGCGCCCGGTCGCCCTCAATCACGGTGACGTCGCACCCCAGCCTTTGATGGGCCTGCGCCATTTCCATGCCAATCGGTCCGCCACCGATGACGATCAGCCGTCCGGCACTTTCCGTGCGGGTGAAGATCGTCTCGTTGGTATGGTGGGGCACTTTGTCGATGCCCGGAATTGGCGGCACGAAGGGCGATGAACCTGTCGCCACCACGAACCGCCGCGCTTTTATTTCCGTATCACCGGCAACAACCGTCTTTTTGTCTTTAAAGCGCGCTGCTTCGCGAATGACAGTCACGCCCAAAGCCTCAAAACGCTCTTGGCTGTCCATGGGCGCGATGGTCTCGATCACCGAATGGACGTGGTCGTGAACTTTCTTGAAATTCACCTTCGGCTTGCCAGCCGTCACGCCAAATTTGCTCGCATCGCGGATGGTCTGCGCCTGTTTGCCCGACGCGATGAGCGCTTTGGAAGGGATGCAGCCGTAGTTCAGGCAATCGCCTCCCATCTCGCCCTTTTCAATGAGCACAACCGATACGCCAAACGCGCTTGCTGCGGCTGCGACTGAAAGGCCACCGGAACCGGCACCGATAACGCAAATGTCTGGGGTAAGTGTTTTGGCCATGACGGAGGATATTCTTTCAAAAAGAGAGGCGGATTCAAATCAGGTTTTGCCGTTTGCTAAAGATAGCTTCAGACCACAGGGACGCTATCACAAGCAAGCCAGCCTCACACACTTGTGTGGAAGTGTGTGAAGCCGTGTCTGGGTACGTGTCTGGACACGTGTCTGGGCATTTGAGGGCAATTGCGCGGCTTCTTCATATTGACTCCCTCCCGCTGCCTCGCCTATAGACCGCCAACGCTTCGGTTTGTGCCGTTTTGAGTGCGATTTTGCTCGGGAATTTACCCAGCCTTAATTGCCACTACGCCAAGAGAAGTTGAACAGCAGGTTTTCAGTTTTGTCGTCGCCGTATGAGCGAAGGCCAAAGTGCAGAGAAGGGTTCCCAAGCAACGGGAGCGAAGAGACATGAAACGCACCTATCAGCCAAGCAGACTCGTCCGCAAACGCCGCCATGGCTTCCGTTCGCGCATGGCGACACCCGGTGGCCGCCGCGTTATCGCGAAGCGCCGCGCCCACGGCCGCAAAAAGCTGAGCGCATAGTCAGCGACGTTTTGTCGGGCGCCGGAACCACCGTTCCTGCTATTTCCACTATCAAGAAACGCAGCGATTTCCTCGCGGCTCGCTCTGGCGTGCGCTATCATGGCCACGCCTTCGTGCTACAGGTTGTTCGTCGCTCGCCTGACAGCACTGAACCAATCCGCTTTGGCCTGACAGTCACCAAACGCATCGGCAACGCTGTCGTTAGAAACCGCATCAAGCGACGATTACGCGCAGCCATTGCCGCACTAGCGCCTGAAATGGCAGGCGAAGCTGCAGGACTGGATATCGTGATCATCGCTCGCGCTGAAGCGTTAGACTTTCCGTTTGAAGAGCTGGTGGACGATCTGCGAAAAGGAGTTCGCGAAGGAGCTGCCCGACTGGTTGCAAAAGGTCGGGTGAAAGGGCAATAACGGCACACAATTCAAGGGAGCCCGCCGGACGACACCAAGATGCGTGTCGAAGCGGCTCCGGTGCGCAAGCGGTGGACGAAGAGTTCTCATATGGACAATCAACGCAATATCATCCTCGCGGCAGTTTTGTCGCTCGGCGTTCTCTTTACGTGGCAGGCGCTTGTTGTGCAGCCGCGCATCGACCGTGAGCGGGCTATTGCCGAACAATTGGCCGCCCAAAACCCGCAGTCAGCCCAGCCAGTCACCCCCGTGGCACCCGCTGACGGCGCAACACCGGGTGTGCCAGCGGCACAGCCTCCAGCCTCTTCTGGCGCAAACGCTGTGCCCGGTGCCAGCGCAGCACAGGCTGGTCAGGCAGATGTTCCCCGCCTAGCGCTGAAAAGCGATAAGCTCGAAGGTTCGATCAATCTGCGTGGTGGCCGCATCGATGATTTGCGGTTGATGGAATACCGCGTAACGATTGACGAAGATTCTGAAAAAATCCGCTTGCTGGCTCCCTCCAGCAACCCCAATGGCTATTTCGCCGAATTTGGATTCTCACCCGACCCCGCGCTGGGCGCATTGCCGGGGCCGCAAACCATTTGGGCGCAACAGGGCAGCGGCGATCTTACTCCGCAAAACCCTGTCACGCTGACCACGACAAACGAGCAGGGCCTGACGTTCACCCGAATAATTGCGGTCGATAACGACTACATGTTTACCGTGACTGATAAGGTCAACAACGGCACGGGCGCTGCTGTCGCATTGAAGCCCTATGGCCGTATCGCGCGTTTCGGCGAGCCTGAAACTGCGGGCATTTATGTCCTCCATGAAGGCATGATTGGCGCGGTTGGCGAAGAAGGTCTGGACGAAATCGACTATGACGACGTCAAAGAAGAAGGCTTGATTCAGCGCCAGCCCGCAACGGTTGGTTGGCTCGGCATTACTGATAAATATTGGGCGACATCGCTTATTCCAGAGGGCACGTTCACAGCCGCCTATCGCTATGTTGTCGATCAGCGACCCTTCTATCAAACGGAATACATCGGAGCGCCGCTGACCATTAACGCTGGCGGTGAAGCAACGACAACGGCGCGGTTCTTTGCAGGTGCCAAAAAGGTTTCGACCATCGACGCTTATGCCGAACAACTGAACCTGCCGCTTTTCGACAAGATCATTGACTGGGGCTGGTTCTACTGGCTCACTAAACCGCTCTTTCAGGTGATGCACTGGATTTACGGCATCGTTGGCAATTTCGGCGTCGCCATTTTGATTGTCACCGTCTTGATCAAGATTGCCTTCTTCCCGCTGGCTAACAAGTCCTACGCGTCCATGGCAAACATGAAGAAAGTGCAGCCGCAACTCACCGCCATTCGCGAGCAATACGGCGACGACAAAGCCGCGCAGCAGAAAGCGATGATGGAGATTTATAAGAAAGAGAAGATCAATCCAGCCGCCGGTTGCTGGCCGGTTCTCATTCAGATTCCCGTCTTCTTCGCGCTCTATAAGGTGATCTACGTCACCATCGATATGCGCCATGCGCCATTTTTCGGCTGGATCAACGATCTCTCCGCGCCGGACCCAACGTCGATTTTCAATCTCTTCGGTCTTTTGCCGTTCGACGTGCCGTTGTTCCTGATGATTGGCGTGTGGCCGTTGCTCATGGGCATCACAATGTTCATCCAGATGCAGATGAACCCCGCCCCACCGGACCCCACACAGCAAATGATCTTCAAATGGATGCCCGTTCTGTTCACCTTCATGCTGGCAACGTTCCCGGCAGGTTTGGTGATCTATTGGGCGTGGAACAACTTCCTGTCGATTCTCCAGCAAGGCACGATCATGAAGCGCCAAGGCGCCAAGATCGAATTGTGGGACAATCTCAAGGGAATGTTCGCTGGTAAGAAGAAGGAGGCGAGCTAGAAGCAGTAAGCTTCGGCACGCCTGCTATCATCTCACATAAACCAATCTTTATGTCCTTGCGCCCCGTGGCAAGCCCTGCTAAAGGGGCGGCAACGGTCGCTGTTTGTGTGCGCGGCTCTCCCTTCCCAGTTTCAAGGAGGCCCAAATGGCCGAAAACGATTACATCGTAAAAGACATTGCGCTGGCCGAATATGGCCGCAAAGAACTCGACATCGCTGAAACCGAAATGCCGGGCCTGATGGCTTTGCGCGAAGAATTCGGCGCTGAGAAGCCGCTCAAAGGCGCTCGCATTGTTGGTTCGCTCCACATGACCATCCAGACAGCCGTTCTCATCGAAACGCTGACGGAACTGGGTGCAGACGTTCGCTGGGCATCGTGCAACATCTATTCAACGCAAGACCACGCAGCCGCTGCGATTGCCGCCGCTGGCGTTCCTGTTTTTGCAATCAAAGGTCAGACACTGGAAGAGCATTGGGACTATCTCGATAAATCCTTCCTGTTCGACGAGGGCCCGAATCTGATCCTCGACGATGGCGGCGATGCAACGCTTTACGTTCTGCTCGGCGCCCGCGCAGAGGCCGGTGAAGAAATCATCCCCGTGCCGCAGTCGGAAGAAGAAGAAGCCATCAAGGCACAGATCAAGAAGCGCATGGAAGCCTCGCCCGGCTGGTTTACCAAGACACGCGACCAGATTGTTGGTGTCTCTGAAGAGACCACAACAGGCGTTCACCGTCTGTATGAACTGGTCGAAAAGGGCGAGCTGCCCTTCCCCGCGATCAACGTTAATGACTCCGTCACAAAGTCGAAATTCGACAACAAATATGGCTGTAAGGAATCGCTGGTTGACGGCATCCGCCGCGCGACCGACACCATGATGGCCGGTAAGACCGCAGTTGTCTGCGGCTATGGCGATGTGGGCAAAGGCTCGGCAGCCTCGCTTCGCGGCGCCGGTGCTCGCGTGAAAGTGACAGAAATCGACCCGATCTGCGCGCTTCAGGCAGCGATGGATGGTTTTGAAGTTACAACGCTGGAAGATTGCGTCAAAGACGCCGACATCTTCATCACAACGACAGGCAACAAAGACATCATTCGCATCGAACACATGCGCGAGATGAAAGATATGGCGATCGTCGGCAATATCGGCCATTTCGACAACGAAATTCAGGTCGCCAATCTGCGCAACCTGAAAATGACCAACATCAAAGACCAAGTAGACATGTACGAAATGCCATCCGGCAATCGCATGATCCTGCTCAGCCAAGGCCGCCTGCTGAACCTCGGCAATGCGACCGGCCACCCGTCTTTTGTGATGTCGGCATCGTTTACCAACCAGGTGCTCGCTCAAATCGAGCTTTGGACCAAAGGCGACGAGTACGAAAACAAGGTCTACATCCTGCCCAAGCATTTGGATGAGAAAGTCGCCCGCCTGCATTTGGAAAAAATCGGCGTGAAACTGACCGAATTGGCGCCCGAACAGGCTGATTATATTGGCGTCACTGTCGAAGGCCCCTACAAGCCAGAGCACTATCGCTACTAAGCTACAGCCATTTTCTCACCCCGGCGGAATGTCGGGGTGAGAAAGCGCATTGATGCGCATGTCGTTAACCGCGCGTTAACCTCTCTTTACCCAAAGTAAACAGTGCAATTGATTGTGCCTTTTACCTCGCGCCGGATTCCTGTCTGGGGTAAGTTGGGCGCGAATCGGCAACGGTTTCCGTTTGTTTGGGGAAGCAGGCGGCATATTCGAAGATACAGCGATATACGGGTCCAGGGGAGTGATGTGTCGGGCCACATGGTGAAGGGCACCAATGGCGACCGATAGTCCAAATTTCAAACGACCCAAGCGCAGTTTAGCCGCTGCAGCGGTCTTGTCGCTTTGGACTACGAGCTCCTTGGCGCAGGCCCCTCAAGAGCCGTTCTCCATCTACACAGCGTTTCCAAAACTGGCTGATCCCGGTGGCGTGATCACATTTGCCATCGTGTGCGGCGCATTTTCCTTTGCAATGATGGCGGCCACTTGGCTGATCCGCGAGCGCCGCCGTCTGGAAAAAGAACAATCGGCACTCGGCCTTGAGCTGGCCGACTTAAAATCGCGCCACGAGCGCGCCCAAGCGCTTCTTGATGTGCCAGACCAACGCGTGATCATCTGGAGCAATTGGGACGAACAACCGGTCTCTCGCGGGACATTGCCTGAAATGGCAGGCACACCCCGCGATATCGCTAGCTTCATCGACTTTGAAAGCTGGATGAACCCGGCCTCTGTTACCTCGTTCATGCAGGCTGTTGCGCGGTTGCGCGAACGTGCTGAGGGCTTCGATCTGACGGTCGATTCTCGTGATGGTGGTATTCTGGAAGTGCAAGGCCGTGCTTCCGGCTCGCACGCCTTTGTCCGTTTCATCGCCCTTTCCGGCGACCGTGCCGCTTTGGCGAGCCTTGAGGCGCAACATACGCGCATGTTGCAAACCACAGACTTGATGCGCGCCCTGCTGGAATCTGTACCAATGCCGGTTTGGCTGCGCGAGGACGGTGAGACGATTTCTTGGGCCAACCGAGCGTATTTGCAAGCGGTTGATGCAGAAAGCCTTGATACAGTCTGCGAGCACTCTATTGAACTTCTCGATGCTGCGCAGCGCGAAGAGATCGCAAGCCAGCGCAAGCAAGATAAAGTTCACGCCTTTGCCCGTTTCAACGGCCGTATGCCTGCCACCCTTTCGGGTGATCGTCGCACGGTGGATGTAAATGAGGTGACATATGGCAATGGGTCTGCAGGCATGGCCGTGGACATGAGCGAGGTTGAGCAGATCAAATCCAGCCTGCGCCGCACCACAGATGGCCATGCGCAGACAATGAATCAATTGGCGACCGCCGTTGCAATTTTTGACGAGCAGCGTCGACTGACATTCTTCAACCAAGCATTCCAAGACCTGTGGAAGCTCGACGACCGCCAACTGAGCGGCGAACCGGACAATGCCACTTTGTTTGATACCCTGCGCGCCGAAGGCATGTTGGCCGAACAGCCGGATTGGTCGAAATGGCGCAATGGTCTGCTGAAGGTCTATTCCGACACGCAACCGCAAGAGCATTGGTGGCATCTGCCCGACAACCGCACCTTGCGCGTCATCGCCAACCCCCATGAGCAAGGCGGCGTGACATGGGTGTTTGAGAACATCACTGAGAAACTGGAGATGGAAAGCCGTTACATTGCGCTGACTCAGGTTCAGGGTGAAACGCTCGATCACCTAACAGAAGCCATCGCTGTGTTTGCCTCCGATGGGCGCTTGAAGCTGTCAAATCCATCGTTCCAAAACTTATGGAACCTTGCGGATGAAGAAGTGGCCGCCGGCACGCTGATTTCTCAGATCGCCCACCATTGCATCCGCTCCAGCGCGAATGATGGCGCGTGGCAACGGCTTGTCACAGCAGTTACAGGCGTTGACGACCGCCGCACAGCAATTGAAGGGCGCATGATGAACGCGCTTGGCAACACGCTCGACTATGCGATGGTGCCTCTTCCCAACGGTCAAAACATGATCAGCTTTGTTGACGTTACCGCCAGCGTAAACATGGAAACCGCACTGACCGAGCGCAACGAGGCGTTAACAGCGGCGGAACGTTTGAAGAATGCTTTCATCGAGCACGTCTCCTACGAATTTCGTGCGCCGCTCACCAATATCATCGGCTTTACCGATATGCTTGCAGAAGAAATTCATGGACCACTGAACGATAAGCAAAAAGAATATGTCGGCCACGTTGCATCATCATCGTCGGTGCTCCATTCGCTGGTTGATAACATGCTCGATCTTGCAACAGTGGATGCCGGCATCATGCAGTTAGAACTGGATACGATAGATTTGCGCGAAACTTTGCGCGGTGCGGTTGCAAGCGTCCGCGATCTGCTACGCGAAACCGGTGTGCGTTTACACATGCGTGCGCCGCCGGAACCGGTTAGCTTCGTTGGTGATTCCACCCGCATTCAGCAAATTTTGTTCAACCTGCTCAACAACGCCGTGCGTTTTTCGCCGGAGGGCAGCGAGATTAAGCTCGAGGCCAGCGACGATATTGAAAGCGTGACCATCCGTATCAGCGATGCAGGACCGGGCATTCCAGAAGACAAACGCGATGCGATTTTTGAGCGCTTTGAAGCAAAGGCTCATTCTGGTGCCAGCCGCGGCGCAGGACTCGGTCTTGCCATCGCCCGCTCGTTGGCCGAACTGCATGGTGGAACGATACAGCTTGATGAGGGCGTAACCGAAGGCGCAAGTTTTGTGTGCCGCTTTCCCAAAAAACCAGCAGAACTCGCAGCAGCGGCGGAGTAGTTTCTGTGTTGGCAAAGACTGATCTCACCATTGAACTTGCCGACGAGCGGGCCACCGCACAATTTGGTGAAGACTTGGCTCTAGCGCTTCGTTTGGGTGATCTGGTGACGTTGTCAGGGGACTTGGGTGCTGGCAAAACCTCGCTCGCCCGCGCCCTCATCCGTGCTGCTGCGGACGATGCCGAACTGGAAGTGCCAAGTCCAACATTCACGCTGATGCAACCCTATGAAAATCTCCATTTTGGCGCGCTGGCCCATTTTGATCTCTACCGTTTGGTCGATCCGCGAGAGTTGGATGAACTCGGCCTCGACGACGCCCTCGCCAAGGGCGTCGCGCTGGTTGAATGGCCCGATAAGGGCGCGATTGCCAACAGCGACGCCACGCTTGCAATTCGCTTGGAAGTGCGGGACGACGACAGCAGACTTTGCACGATCAGCGGCAATGCGGCGGCACTGGAACGTCTTGGACGCTCTCTTGAAATTCGTCATTTCCTTGATGCAAATGATAGACCCGCAGCCCAGCGGCGCTTTCTGACCGGTGATGCGTCCACCCGTTCTTACGAGACGATACGCCATGGTGATGGCCCATCAATCATCCTGATGAACGCCCCGCCGCAGCCCGATGGTCCGCCCATTCGCGATGGCAAACCCTACAGCCAGATAGCCCATTTGGCGGAGGATATGACGGCCTTTTATGGCGTTCAGAAAATCCTCACCGACGCCGGATTTCGGGCACCACAAATCCATGTTGCCGATCTGGAAGCCGGAATTCTGCTGATCGAAAATTTGGGTGTAGGCGCGATTGTAGACGAAAACCGCAATCCGATCTCCGAGCGCTATGAAGCGTCAATCGACATGCTGGTTGCATTCCATGCCAACGCCATTGCCCACGAAGCAGGATTGCCGGATGGCACGAAATATTCCGTACCGCCCTACGATGGCGAAGCTCTTGCGATCGAGGTTGATCTGTTGCCGCAATGGTATGCTGAGCACGCTCTCGGCAAACCCTTATCTGCGGCAGCCTATAACCGTTTTACCGCCATTTGGGCTGGCCTGATCGAGCGGCTTGAAAGTGCCGAGAAGCACTTGGTCCTGCGCGATTTTCACTCGCCAAACATCATCTGGCGCGGTGATGCCAAAGGCAGCGATCGCATCGGCTTGATCGATTTCCAAGACGCGGTGATTGGCCCAAGTGCCTATGACGTAGCAGCCCTTGCACTGGATGCCCGTGTGAACGTGAGCGAAGAATTGGAAAGCAGCCTTGCGGATCGCTATTGCAGTGAACGCACTAGACTTGGCGCGTTTGACGAAGGGGCTTTCCGCGCCGCCTACGCAATTATGGGCGCGCAGCGGGTAACCAAAATTCTGGGTATCTTTGTTCGCCTTTCGAAGCGCGACGGGAAGCACAGCTACCTTGCCCATCTGCCGCGAATGGAAGATTATCTCGCTCGCACCCTGCGCCATCCGGCTTTGGCCGAATTGAAAGCGTGGGTGGATGAAGAACTGGCCGGAGGTCGCCCGAGCTAATGCCCCAAACGTTCCCAATAGATGAAGCCTTTTTGTTGGCTGCTGGCCTTGGCACCCGCATGAAGCCGATCACGGACACGATCCCCAAGCCTTTGGTACAGGTTGCGGGCGTAACTCTGCTCGATCACGCGCTCAACGCACTCGATAAAGGTGGTGTGAACCACACCGTCGTCAACGTCCATTATCTGGCCGACCAAATTGAGGCTCATTGTGCCAAGCGCACGGCACCGCGCATCACCATTTCAGACGAACGCGCAGAACTGCTCGATTCTGGTGGTGGGGTGGTAAATGGGTTGAACCATTTCGCTTCCGATACAATTTTCGTGCTGAACGCAGACTCGTTTTGGGTCGACAATTCACGTTCAAATCTCACAATGCTGCGCGATACGTGGGATCCGGAGCGCATGGATATGCTCATGTTGTTGGCAGAGCGCGAAAGCGCTATCGGCTTTGATGGACCCGGCGATTTCTTCCAAAACGATGCAGGCCAGCTTACGCGCCGGGGCGAGGCGGAAACCGCCCCTTTTGCGTATGCTGGTGCTTTCATCGTGAAGACTGAATTGTTCGACGGAATCGCCGAACCGGCCTTTTCCCTCAACCGCCAATTTGATGACGCCCTCTCTCGTGGTCGCCTGTTCGGCCAAGTGCTCGACGGTTTGTGGCTGCATGTGGGCACGCCCGACGCGATCCCTGAAGCCGAGGCGGCAATTGCCCGCACACAGGCAGCATGAGCGAATTCGAACGGTCTCGAAGCGTTGTTTCCATTCCACCGGGTGCTTCGTTTCTTCCCACGCTGGTTGATGCGCTGATCCATGGACGGTTGATCGACGGCTTCCACCCCGGCCACGACCCGCTTGCTCTGGCTGACGCTACGATCTGGGTACCGACCCGTCGCGCCGCACGGGCGCTGGCAACGGAATTTGTCAGCCGTCTGGACGGCCAAGCCGCTTTGCTGCCTTCTATTCGCGCTTTGGGCGATGTGGATGAAGACGGCTATTTTTTTGAAAGAGACGGTGATGGTGCCAACTATTCAGCCTTGTTAGCGCAAGAGCCTATCGGCTCTCTAGAACGCCAGACCGTTCTGGCACAAATGATTTCGGCTTGGAGCGATTCGCTCAACGACGCCCAGCGGGAAATCTATTCTGGTCAAGAAATCCTGATGCCCGCCTCCTTCGCTGATGCCGCATGGTTCGCCCAAGATCTCGCGCGACTGATGGATATGGTTTCTACCGAAGAGGTTGACTGGGAAGCCCTTGATGATCTGGTGCCCGATGAGCGCGGTTATGCCGATTGGTGGAAATTGACGCTCGAATTTCTCAAAATCGCAACCAAGGCCTGGCCCAGTTATCTGAACGAGCGCGGTGCCGTGGATGGCGCAAGTCTTCGTGCGACATGGCTGCGTGCGCAGGCCGAAATCTATCGCTCTAAGGGTTCGCGGGGTCCAGTGATTGCGGCGGGTTCCACGGGTTCAATACCTGCGACTGCAGACTTGCTCGACACCATTGCCCACATGCCCAACGGCGTCGTTATCCTGCCGGGTCTAGACCGCACGATGCATGACGAAGATTGGGCCAAAGTCGATCTGCCCGACAACGATCGAGACGATGGCGGCACGGCACCGGGGCATCCGCAATATGGTTTGAAACGGCTAATCGACCGCTTGGGCAAGACCCGTGCCGATGTGGTTTATCTCGGCGGGGCGGACGACACCGGCATAGGCTATGCGCGTGTCCGTGAAGAGATCGTCTCTGCTGCTCTGCTGCCTTCCACGGCGACGGGCAAATGGTCGGTTCTTCATGAAACTTTTTCTGACGAACAGCGCGAACGAGCATTCGAAGGCATAGCGCTTGTCGAAGCGCCGGGCGAACGCGAAGAAGCGTTGGCGATTGCTCTCGCCTTGCGCGAAAAGGTGGAAAATCCCGCGCACACCGCCGCTTTGGTGACGCCTGACAGGAATCTTGCCCGCAGGGTTGCTGTCGAGTTGCGTCGTTTTGGGTTGGACGTGGATGACTCTGCCGGTCAACCTTTGCGCAACCGTGCCCACGGAGCGTTTGCCCGCCTCGTGTTGCAGGTGGCCTTTACCCCTGCTGATCCCAGCGCACTGGTCAGCCTTATCAAACATCCCCTCGCCTTGTTTGGTGCAGAAACGGCCCGTGCTCGCAACGCAGCCCGTATGTTGGAGCTTTCGGTTCTGCGTGGCGCGGTGCAGCCGCCTGTGCCGGGAACACTTGCCGCCCGTCTGGCGAAAATCAAAAACCTGCACGAGAACAAAAACAAAGGCGACGACGAAGAACGCGCGCCTTGGCCTGTCTCCCGGTTCACCGACGAAGACTGGGACGATGCGGGCTGGTTGGCGGAGCAGATCGACACCATTTTCGCACCGCTCACAACCACAACTTTCGCAGAGCATACAAGGCGCACAATCGCTCTCATCGAAGCGTGTGGTGCAGACGAAGAGCAAAGCCTCAAGCACCTCTACAAAGATGAAGAGGGAACTGCGCTGTGCGCTTTTTTGACCGATCTCGCCGATCAGATGGATGCGACCGAGTTGGACCCTGTCGAATGGCCGGATGTTTTCGATGCCTTTTTAGCCAGCCGTGTTGTGCGCCCCAATGGCGGAACGCATCCGCGCGTGTCGATTCTTGGTCCGCTCGAAGCGCGGTTACAGACCTATGATCGCGTGGTTTTGGGTGGGTTGAACGAAGGCTCTTGGCCGGCTTCCGCACGAAACGACCCGTTTCTTTCGCGCCCGATGAAAGCCGAGCTCGGCCTACCCCCGCCGGAGCGGCGTACCGGTTTGGCCGCCCACGACTTTCAGATGCTGTTGGGCATGGAAGATGTGGTCCTCACCCGATCTATTCGCACCGACAACGCACCAACCATCGCATCGCGATGGCTTCAACGCTTACTAATCGTCGGGGGCAATTCGGTGGAGCGGGCGGTTGTCCAGGCAGGTCGATCATTCCTCGATTGGACCATGCAAATTGACGAACCCGCTGGCCCACCCGTTCCAGCGCCGCGCCCCGCGCCTGTGCCCCCGCTCGCCAAGCGCCCCAAGCGCATGAGCGTGACCGAGGTGGAGACTTGGGTGAACGATCCTTATGCGATCTACGCGAAGAAAATTCTCCATTTGCAGGCGCTGGACCCTCTTTCTCGTGATGCCGATGCCCGCGAGAAAGGCACTTTGTATCATTCCATCTTTGAAGACTTCATCCGTGAATATCCGCGGATAGAAGACCCGCTCAAGGCTCAGCAGGCTTTGCGCGAAATTGCTGATCGCCGGTTTTCTTCTAGCATCGTGCCGTTAGAGATCGCTGCACTCTGGCGGCCCCGCTTTGATGTGATCGGTGAGCAATTTATTGATTGGCACAACAGCTATCGTGCGGACGTGAAGAAGTTCCACATTGAGCTCCACGCTCAGCTGGAGATAGACGGTTACGGGTTCACCTTGTCCGGCCGCGCAGACCGCATTGATGTGAAACTCGATGGCACGCTTGCGATTTTCGATTATAAGACGTCCGGCAATCCAAGCGCGGAGAACGCCCGAAAACTCTATTCGCCGCAATTGCCGTTGGAAGCTGCAATGGTCGCGCGCGGTGCCTTTAAAGCCGTTGGCGCAAGGCAAACATCATCGCTGGGTTATATCCGTCTGCGGCCCGCCAAAGAGTTGAAGATAGATCTTCTTGAAGGAAAAGATGAGACCTCACACGAACTTGGCGAACGGGCATGGGAGCAATTGCTTGCGCTGATCACAGCCTATGCCGACCCGGCAAAGCCTTATGTTTCTAAAGCCCGTATCCACAAGGGCCGTCAATTTGAGAGCTCTTACGACCACGTCGCCCGTGTGCGCGAATGGGCCTATTCGAGCGACGAGGATGGAGCATGAGCGAACTTTTCAAGCTCATCCCCGACGAGACGCTAAGGCAACAGGCGCTGGCGTCAAACCCCGATCTGTCCGCTTGGGTGTCCGCCAATGCCGGCTCGGGCAAGACCCATGTTCTGGCCAATCGCGTGGTGCGGCTGTTGCTTCAGGGCGTAAATCCGTCACGCATTCTGGCGCTGACATTTACCAAGACCGCCGCTGGCGAAATGGCCAAGAGGGTGTTCAAAACGTTGGGCGAATGGTCGGTGATGGATGATGATAAACTGCGCGAGCAATTGGTGCGGCTGCAAGGCCCCGACATTCGGCCAGCAGATGTTCTCTACGCCCGCACGTTGTTTGCCCGTTCTCTGGAAACGCCAGGTGGACTGAAAATCCAAACCATCCACGCTTTCTGCGAGGCTCTGCTGCACCAGTTTCCGTTGGAGGCCAATGTGGCGGGCAACTTCACGGTGCTTGATCCGGCTGACGAGAGTGCCTTGATGGAAGAGGCACGGCGCTGGGTGATACTACGCGCCGAAAGCGGCAACGCGCCGGACTTGGCTGATGCGTTCGCAGCCATCATGGCTTTTGCCAGCGACCATGCCATCGGCAATGTGATGGATGAACTGGTCTCGCGCCGCGAGGAAATTCTTGGTTGGCTTGACGCTGCGGGCGGTGCACAGCAGGCAGAACGTGCGACACGCCGCGCTATGAATGTGGGCCCGGATGAGACGGCTGATGACGTTCGCCGCCGCGTTTTGAATGGCTTGCCATTGAGTGACGACGAATGGCGCTCGCTCGCAAATACCGCCGCAGACAATGCCAAACAGCCTGCGGGCGAAATGCGCTTGGCAAACAACATTCGCGCTTATCTAGGCACTGACAACCTAGAGGACCGTTATAGAGCCTTGTGCGCCGCTCTTCTCAAAAAAGACGGTGAACCCTTTGCCAAGGGTTCGATTGTTTCAAAACGGATCGGTGATGCGATTCCGCACATTCGCGAGACATTATTGGCTGTTGCCGGTCAATTGAGCCAAGGCAATGTGTTGCTTCGCACACTTGCCCAGATCGTCGAGACAAAGAACCTCATGGTTCTTGGTGAAGCGATGTTGAAACGCTATCGCCAGCTGAAGCGCAGCCGAGGACAGCTGGATTTCAACGACCTGATTGCCCGCACTGCTGATCTGCTGCTGCGCAAAGAGGCGCGCGCTTGGGTGCTTTATAAACTCGATCTTGGCATCGACCATGTTTTGCTGGACGAGGCACAGGACACGAGCCCGCAACAATGGTCGATCGTGAATGCACTTGTTGAGGAGTTTTTTGCAGGCGAAGGTGCAAGTGGCCCCCACCGCACAATCTTCGCTGTGGGTGACGAGAAGCAGTCCATATATTCCTTCCAAGGCGCACGACCTCAGAGTTTCTCTGATCAGCGGCGCCTGTTCCAAAAGCAAGCAACGGGTGCGGGAAAGATATTCCAACCCGCTAAACTCAATCTGTCGTTTCGTTCCACTCCGGATGTGCTGAATGCTGTCGATAAGGTTTTTGATGAACCGTCCAACCGGGAGGGTTTGACCTCCGATGGAAGCTATGACGGCCACACAGCCTTGCGCAGCAAAGCGCCGGGCTGCGTCGAGATTTGGGATCGAATTGAAGGCGATACGCTGGAAGTGCCGACCGACTGGACTGCGCCGATGGGCGATGACGGCAAGCCTCATCAATCGGTTCAACTTGCCGAAGCCGTCGCTCAACAGATCGCCGATTGGATTGCCCGCAAAGAGTTGATCTATCCTCGCGACACCGACAACCAACCGCGCCCGATTACGGCCGGCGACATCATCGTTCTGGTCCGTTCGCGCGACACGTTCATCCCCGCGCTCTCCCGCGCCTTGAAAGAGCGAGCCATCCCTGTTGCAGGTACGGACAGGCTGGCGGTGACCGACCACATCGCGGTCAAAGACATGATCGCGCTCGGCAATGTGATGCTCACGCCGCAAGACGATCTGTCGCTTGCCGCCCTGCTGCGCAGTCCGCTTTTTGACGTGTCCGAAGATGATCTGATGGAACTGGCGCTCAATCGGCATGACGAGCAAACATTATTTGAATCACTCGAAATGGAAGCAACGAGAGCCGACGGGCCAAAGCCCGCATTCGCACAGGCGCACCGTCTGCTCACCCGTTGGATGGAACGGGCGGACGCCATGCCTGTCTATGAATTCTACGCCAGAATTCTGGGCGATGATCGGGGTCGCCGCAAGCTCTATGCTCGGTTAGGGCCGGAGGCAGAGGATGTTCTGGATGCTTTCCTCGCGCTCGCCCTAAAACACGAACAATCGGGCCTGCCGGGCCTTCACGGTTTTCTTGAAGCGCTCGAAATGGGCAATGCGGAACTCAAGCGCGAATTGGCCGAAGGGCGTGGCGAAGTTCGGGTGATGACCGTGCACGCAGCCAAGGGCCAGGAAGCGCCCATCGTTTTCCTCGTCGATAAATCATCTGAAGCCTACATCGCTCAAAACCGTCCCGCGCTCTATCGCATTGGTTCCGAAGACGATTCTGACCCGCGCCGGGCATATGTTTGGGCGCCCTCGAAAAGCGATCATGGCGCAATGTCCGCCGCTGCAGAAGCTCGCGTGAAAGAGCTCGCTGAACAGGAATACCGTCGCTTGCTCTATGTCGGAATGACCCGCGCCGAAGACCGCCTGATCCTGTGCGGCTATAAATCCAAGGGCCGCAATCCAATGCCCAACTGGCACGCGATGGTGAAAGAGGCGCTTGCCGATGATCTCGAGGAGGTTGAAGGGCTGAACCCGGAAATTCCGGTCTACCGGATGACATCTGATTTGAAAGCGGACAGCAGCACGATTGTCGAGAAAAAGCTGAAATCGGCCATCCCCCGTACCGCACTTCCGGCCTGGATGGGTCACCGCATGCCGCGTGAACGTGCGCTGCCCCGTCCTCTTGCCCCGTCTGGCGCGCAAGCATTGATCGAAGAGCATCTGGCGCAAGACGAAGCGTTTCCTTCCGTGCTGGAAGGTCTGGAGCAGGAAGAATCGCCCCAAGCACCCTTCGCGCGGCGACGGGGAACGGCCATCCACAAATTGTTGCAGGTCTGGCCTGATCTCGATGCCGAAGGGCGATTCGAGAAAGCCAGCGCCTATCTTGCTGCCGCCTTGCCGGAAGCCACGCCCGTGCAAACTGATGCCATGCTGAAAACCATCGTAGACGTGGTGGAAAACCCCGATTTCGCCCAATGGTTCGACCCGCGCAGCAGCCGCGCAGAATTGCCCGTCATGGGCCGTATCGACTTGGCGTCCGGACCGCGCCCGGTATCGGGAACCATCGACAGGCTCGCGGTTTGTGATGATCACGTCATGCTGCTCGATTTCAAGACCGGCACCCATCCGCCGCAAACCGTGGAAGATGTTTCCCCCGATTACGTCACCCAAATGGCGCTCTATCGGGCGTTGGTTTCGCGTATTTACCCTCAAAAGCCCGTTCGGGCAGCCCTCATCTGGACCCATGCGCCGCAAGGACCGCGTCTGATGGAATTGCCCGCCGACGCGCTGGATGCGGCTCTCGCCATACTCACTGCACTGTGATGCCGACTTCGCCTTGACCCGCCATACCGCGCTCCCTACGTTCCGCCCGAACGAGGATACCAAACCGATTCCCTCTGCATAAAGTCACGATCCAACAGTGGCGCGGGCGGATACGAAGGAGACCGATATGGCTACCGTAAAAATCGACAGCGCCAACTTTGAATCAGACGTGCTCAACTCAGACACTCCCGTTGTGGTGGATTTTTGGGCTGAATGGTGCGGACCATGCAAAATGATTGCGCCAAGCCTGGAAGAAATTTCCAACGAGATGGGCGACAAGGTGAAGATCGCCAAGATCAACATGGACGAGAACCCTGATCTTGCAGCCCAGTTCGGCGTGCGCTCGATTCCCACTCTGCTGATGTTCAAAGACGGCGAGCCAACGGCGATTAAAGTCGGTGCAGCCCCTAAGAACTCGCTCGCTGACTGGATTTCCAGCGAAATCTAAGTGGATGCGAAATGCACGAATAAAAAGCCCGGCCCTGTGCCGGGCTTTTTGTTTCACCGCCAAATCACATCGCACGTTTTGCCCTCTTTTGAAGCCGCCGGTAGTGGTGTAGGCAATCGCCACCACAAACTGCCGGAACGATGATGTCAGAAAAACCCAAATCCGCTTCCGCCGTCGTCGACGGAGATTTGCAAGCTGCTCTGCTCTCCGAGGCTTTGCCTTTCATGCAAGCCTATGAAGGCAAGACGGTTGTCATCAAATACGGTGGTCACGCTATGGGTGACCAAGACCTTGGCCGCGCCTTTGCCCGCGACGTAGCGCTGCTGCGCCAGTCGGGCGTCGAACCCATCGTCGTCCATGGTGGCGGCCCGCAAATTGGCGCGATGCTCGAAAAAGTGGGTATCAAAAGCGAGTTCAAAAACGGCCTGCGCGTGACCGATAAAGCCACGATTGAGGTGGTAGAAATGGTGTTGGCTGGTTCGCTCAACAAGCGCATCGTTGCCGATTTCAACGCCGAAGGTGCTAAAGCCATCGGCCTGTGCGGCAAGGACGGCAACATGGTGCGCGTCGTCAAGGCCAAGCGCACTCAGCGTGATCCAGATTCCAATATTGAACAGATCATTGATCTGGGGTTCGTGGGCGAGCCGAAATCCATCGACATTACAGTGCTGGAAATGGTTGCCCATTCCGGCCTCATTCCCGTCATTGCACCCGTTGCACTGGGCGATGACAACGAGACTTACAACGTCAACGCCGATACGTTTGCGGGAGCCATTGCCGGTGCAATGGACGCCCAGCGCCTGTTGTTCCTGACTGACGTTCCTGGTGTGTTGGATAAAGACGGCAAGTTGATCGCACAGCTTACCGTAAAGGAAGCGAAAGCCCTTATGGATGACGGCACCATTTCCGGCGGCATGATACCGAAAGTGCAAACCTGCATCGAAGCGCTCAACAAGGGCGTTGAAGGGGTGGTGATCGTCAACGGCAAAGTGCCCCATGCGGTGCTGCTGGAACTCTTCACCAACCACGGCGCAGGGACGCTGATCGTCCGATGACCGCGCCGTACAAAGCCCATACGCCTGAAGAACTCTCAACTGCCTTCGGCCATGTGCGCGAATGGGTGTTTGACCTCGACAACACACTTTATCCCCGCCATTGCGATTTGTTTGCGCAGATCGATTGGAAAATGACGGACTATGTGTCCGAACTTCTTGGCAAGCCCAAGGATGAAGCCCGCAAGGTGCAAAAAGATATGTACCGCAAATATGGCACCACCCTGCGCGGCCTTATGGAAGAGCATCACATTGATCCACATGACTTCCTCGATAAGGTCCATGACATCGACTACTCGCCCGTTGAGCCAAATCCAGCTCTGGGCGCACTGATCGCTGCCTTGCCGGGCCGCAAACACATTTTCACCAACGGTGATGTGCCCCATGCAAAGCGCACAACCGATAGGCTGGGAATCACCGAGCATTTCGATGGTGTGTTCGATATCGTCGCCAGTAATTTAATGCCGAAGCCCGAAGTGGAGCCGTATCATAAGTTCATGTCCGAACATGCGGTCGACCCGACAAAGGCTGCGATGTTCGAAGACATGCCGCGCAATCTGGATGTGCCAAAGACGCTCTCTATGCGCACGGTCTTGGTTGTTCCCGCCCGTGGATCAGAGCATTCCGCTGAAGACTGGGAACATAAGGTAGAGAACGATGCGGCAATCGACTTTGCCACCGATGATCTCGACGTTTTCTTGGCGGATGTTCTGCAAGCGTTTGAAATTCAGCCCGCTACGAGCGATACCTGACCCATGGCGCTGCTTTTGGGGCTGGATACAGGCGGCACCTTTACCGATGCTGCACTGCTGGAAATCGGCGAAGGCCAGCCTCGTGTTATCGCCAAAGCCAAGGCTCTCACGACGCGGCATGATCTCGCCATTGGTTTGGCCGGTGCGGCGCAAAAAGCTATTGAAACGTCAGGTCGTTCCGCCTCCGAAATAGGGTTGGTGTCACTGTCCACCACGCTGGCCACAAATGCGTTGGTGGAAGGGCAAGGCGGGCGCGTTGCGCTTATCGCCATTGGCTTTGAGCCGCGTGACTTAGACAAAGCAGGACTGGCAGAGGCCTTGGGTTCCGATCCTGTGATTCACCTCGCAGGGGGCCACACCACCCACGGAGCACAGGCGGCGGAACTGGATCTGGCTCCTCTTGAAGCGCAGATCGGTGTGCTTACTGAAAGTGTATCCGGCTTCGCGGTCGCAGGATATTTTGCCGTGCGCAATCCAGCCCATGAACGCGCAGTGCGCGATTTCATTGCGGAGCGAACCGGAAAGGCCGTCACCTGCTCTCACGAATTATCGGCCAAATTGAACGGCCCAAAACGTGCGTTGACAACGGTTCTGAACGCTCGGCTTGTTCCGATGATAACCCGCCTCATCGCCGCCACCCGCCGCACGCTGGACGAAGCGGGGGTCACAGCGCCCGTTATGGTCGTGCGTGGCGATGGTGCTTTGGTAGGCGCAGATTTCGCCACCAGACGTCCCATTGAAACCATCCTGTCCGGCCCTGCTGCGAGCCTTGTTGGCGCGCGTTTCCTCACAGGCCTCGACAATGCCTTCGTCAACGATATTGGCGGCACAACTTCTGATATCGCTTTGCTGCAAGACGGTCGCCCCAAGATCGATGACCGCGGCGCGACGGTTGGCGGCTTCCGCACAATGGTTGAGGCCGTTGCGATGCACACGTTTGGTCTTGGTGGCGACTCTGAAGTGGGAACTGGAGGGTCTGCCTTGGCTCCTCAGATAACCCTCGGTCCGCGCCGTTTGGTGCCCGTCAGCCTGACTGCCAGTCAGCACGCAGATGCGGTTCATGCCGCGCTCGACCGGCAGTTGAAATCCGTCCTCAACGGACGTCACGATGCACGTTTTGCCTTTCGCTCGGGCAGCGGCATTGATGCTGGTCTGTCTGATGGTGAACGTCGCCTATTCGACAAGTTGGACCATGAGCCCATTGCGCTCGATCAGGTGCTAGAGGGCAATGCTCAGGCAGCCGCTCTCGCCCGATTGGTGGGGCGGGGCTTGGTCATGGTCGCTGGTCTTACCCCATCGGACGCCATGCACGCGCTGGGCAGAAACGATATTTGGGACGGGGATGCGGCGCTGAAAACCCTGCAGCTCTTCGCCCGCCGCCGCGATGGATCTGGCCAATCTCTGGCGCAAGACCCGCTCGATCTCGCCCATCGTATTGTAGCGCGCGTCGAGCGCCGTTCTGCCGAAGTGGTGCTGGAAACGGCATGGTCTATCGATGGCCGCGATGGTTCCGCCTTGGTCGGTCACGAACTGGTGCGCGACACGCTGGATCGGCGTCAGGAGGGGGCGGAAAATGCTGCCAATGTCGCCTTTGATATGGTTCTGTCCAAACCGCTCATCGGCCTTGGTGCATCGGCATTCCAGTATCACCCCGGTGCCGCGCGTCTTTTGGCGACGCAGGCTGTGGTTCCCGAACACGCCGATGTCGCCAACGCCATCGGAGCGGTTGTTGGCCAAATCGCCATGCGCGTTGAAATCACCATTACTCAACCCGTCGAAGGCCGCTTTTCTGTGACGGGCATCGATCTGCCTTTCGCGCAAGAATCCGAGGCGCTCGCTGCTGCCGAAGAACATGCTCGTATCGAGGCCAACAGGCTGGGCCGCGAGGCAGGCGCGGAGGAAATCGTGGTAACTGTGGATCAATCCATGAAACGCGCGGATTTCGAAGGCCGAGATATGCTTATCGAAGCGACAATAGTGGCGGTCGCAGCAGGCCGTCCGCCCATCGTGGGCTAATGGGCTTAAGCGAGGCTCGGCAGGACGCCGGGGAACCAATCGTAAAGCATGGCGAACAACAACAGCGCCAAAGCCAGCCGATATAACACAAAGATCAAAAACGAAGTGCGCTTCACCAAAGCCATCAGAATAGCGATGGCCGCGAGAGCGGCAAAGAATGTGAAGAAAGCAGCCAAGAGCGCGTCGCTCGGCACGCCGGTTCCCGCTTGCCATGCTTCAAGCGCGGTGAACAATCCGGCGACAGAAATCGCGGGAATGCCCAGCAAGAACGAGAAGCGTGCAGCCTCTCCGCGTTCAAAGCCCATGAACCGCGCTGCCGTGATCGTGATGCCTGAACGACTGGTACCGGGGATTAATGCCAAAGCCTGCGCGATGCCGATAACTACAGCGGGTCGCATGGTCATATCTTCCATTGTCTTCACGCGCTTGCCGACGACGTCTGCGACGTAAAGTAGAATACCGAAGATAACTGCGTTCCAGGCTACAATCTCCACACCGCGCATGGCTGCGGATGCGCCTGAGAATTTCAAGATCGCGCCGAATATGAGCGCGGGAATGGTGGCAATGATGATGTAACCGGCCATCTGCGCATTGCGCGTTTGCCGTCGGGCCAGAATGTCAAAGAAGCCTTTGATCAGCCCCATCACGTCTTTGCGGAAGTAAACCAATACCGCGAACAGCGAGCCAACATGGACCATGACATCTGTGATCAGCCCTTGATCCGACCAGCCGGTGAAGGCGGGAATGAGGATGAGATGGCCGGAGGATGAAACGGGCAAAAATTCCGTAAGCCCCTGCACGATAGCCAATATGAGAATCTGTTCGATGCTCATCGCGTGTTCCCGATGCTTCCGCCAACCGCTGCGTGCCTTGACGGCTAGTGGTAGCAAGTGTTTGTGTCGCTGTCAGGCTCCTATAGGGGCAAGCCGAATCGCACAAGATGGCACGGCCAAAGTGCCTCATATTGGACGGCTTTGCTCATCACATATCGACGGCAGAAAACCAAACAAACCCTTGCGGAAATTCCTCATATGACAGTGCTGTATCACCATCCAATGTCGTCCGGCTCTCGTGCAATCCGTTTGGCGCTAGGCGAACTTGGTGTGGAGCCGAATTTAGCTTTGGAAAACATCTGGGAAGGTCGCGAGGAGTTTTTACGGCTCAATCCGGCTGGTTCACTTCCCGTTTTGGTTGAAGACGATCAGCAGCCCGTTGTTGGCGCAACCGTGATCGGCGAATATCTTGATGAGACTCACGGCGTTATGAAGCCGGACCGACGCCTTACGCCAGAGGGCACGATGGCACGAGCTGAAATGCGCCGTTTGGTCGATTGGGCTTTGACGAAGCTGGAAGACGAAGTGACCCGCTATCTGGTGCAGGAGCGCGTGACGAAACGCCAAATGCCGGCCAGCGCAGGCGGCGGCGCACCTGATTCGTCTGCACTGCGCTTTGCACGGGGCAACTTGAAATATCACATTCAGTATCTTGGCTATTTGGCGTCCACCCGCAAATGGATGGCTGGTGACCATATGACGTTCGCAGACCTTGCAATTGCGGGCGCATTATCGGTGCTGGATTATATGGGCGAAGTAGAGTGGAGCGAAAACGAGCCGTTGAAAGACTGGTATGCACGCATGAAGTCGCGCCCATCCTTCCGCCCGCTTCTGGCCGAACGGCTCCGCGGCCTGCCGCCGGTTTCACACTACGTCGATCTGGACTTTTGACGCAGCCTTCCACACGCGAAAAGCTGCGCGCCACCTTGCGCAAGGAAGCGGCGGCAGCAGGCTTCGATGCCGTTGCGTTCACCACCGCAGACCTGCCTGCCGAGGTTGGCGACAACCTTCAGACTTTCATTGCAAACGGTCACCACGGCACGATGGATTGGCTGGCTAAAACATTCGAGCGTCGCGCTCATCCGCGCACACTCTGGAGCGAGGCTCGTTCTGTCATCGTGTTGGCGATGAACTACGGGCCAGACCACAACCCTCTCGACATTCTGCATCAGCGAGAGCGCGGCGCGATTTCAGTCTACGCACGCAACCGTGATTACCACGACGTCATGAAGGGCAGACTGAAGACGCTTGCGGCAAAACTCCTTTCCCGTGCAACGGAATTGGGCGAAACGGGCGAGGTTAAAGTGTTCGTAGACACCGCCCCCGTCATGGAAAAGCCCCTCGCCCAGCAGGCCGGGCTTGGCTGGCAAGGCAAGCACACAAACCTCGTTTCCCGCGAACTGGGCTCATGGTTCTTTCTGGGTTCGATCTTTACAACGCTTGATCTCGGCGAAGACAAACCCGAGGAGGACCACTGCGGAACTTGCCACAATTGCCTTGATATCTGCCCCACCAAGGCATTCCCGGCCCCCTACCAAATCAATGCCAGCCGTTGCATTTCCTATCTCACCATCGAGCACAAAGGTCCAATTCCGCACCAGTTTCGCAAACCGATGGGCAATAGAATTTACGGTTGCGATGATTGCTTGGCCGTCTGCCCGTGGAACAAGTTTGCTAACAGCGCGACCGAAGCAAAACTGGCGACACAGGTGGTCGAAAAGGATGACCGGTTGAGCGCCTTCTTGGCGCTGGACGATGCGGCTTTCCGTGCCTTGTTTTCCGGCTCCCCCGTGAAGCGGATTGGGCGTGATCGCTTTATCCGCAATTGCCTGATTGCTGCGGGAAATACTGAAGACCAGCAGTTTTCAAAGCATGTGGAGCAGCATCTCAGCGATCCTGACCCTTTGGTGCGCGGTGCGGCGGTATGGGCGTTGGGAGAGCTTGTGCCTGATGCAATGCAGCGCTACGCGAAGCACCGGGAAATGGAGCGGGACGAGCAGGTCTTGGACGAATGGGCGATGGTGGAAAAGCGATGAGCAACAACGCGATGAATATGCTGGTTTTGGGTGCCGGATTTTCTGGCACAGCCATCGCTCAAACGGCATTGAAACATGGCGCTACTGTTTTCGGCACGACCCGGTCTGACGATAAAGCTGCACGTTTGGAAGAGCTTGGCATCACGCCGATTGTGTTTGATGGCGCTAATTTGAGCCCTGCTTTGGAACAGGCATTAGGCAAGGTCACGCATCTGATCGTGTCCATCGCTCCACCTCGGGCAGAAGCCGACGATCCGGACGCGATCGTTGACCCAACCTTGCAAGCATTGGGCGATTTGAGCCTCACTAAAGCCGCACCAAGCCTGCGCTGGATCGGTTATCTTTCGACCGTTGGTGTCTACGGCAACCATGACGGCGCCTGGGTGGATGAAGCAACGCCGGCCAAACCGACCTCCGAACGTTCGCGGCAGCGGGTGCGGGCGGAGGCTGAATGGATGGCGGTCGGCGAAGCCACGGGTCTGCCCGTTGGCACGTTTCGGCTTTCGGGCATCTACGGCCCCGGCCGCAACGCCTTTCGCACGATTGAAAAGGGCAAATCTCGCCGACTGGTGAAGCAAGGCCAAGTGTTCAACCGCATCCATGTGGGTGACATCGCACAGGCGCTTTGCTTGGCGGCGGACAAACGCGCGGACGGCATCTTTAATATCACGGATGATTTGCCTGCACCGCCGCAAGACGTGGTGACGTTCGCCCACGAACTGATGGGCGTTGAGCCGCCGCCCGAAATCGATTTCGAGACGGCAGACTTGTCGCCAATGGCGCGGTCGTTTTACGGCGAAAACAAGCGCGTCTCCAACGCTAAATCGAAGGCTGTTTTGGGTCTGGAATATCGCTGGCCAGACTACCGCACCGCGCTGCAACGCATGTGGGACGAAAAAGACTGGTGATCAGGCTTTAAAATAGCCGCGATACCAATCGACAAACTGCGCGATGCCGTCTGCCAGCGGCGTATCGGGCGAAAACCCTACAGCCTTGCGCAAGTCTGATACATCCGCGCTTGTGGACTCCACATCTCCCGGCTGCATTGGCAAAAAATTCTTTATCGCCTTTTTGCCGAGCGCCGCTTCCAAGGTTTCGATGAATTCCATGAGCGGTACGGGCTTTGAATTGCCAATGTTGAAAATGCGGTAGGGTGCAGTCGATGTTGCGGTGTCTGGCGCTTGTGCGTCCCAGTTTTGATTGCCGTGGGGAATATGGTCTGCGACGCGCACAACGCCTTCCACGATGTCATCAATATAAGTGAAATCGCGAGCGTGTTGGCCTTGATTGAACACGTCGATCGTCTCGCCCGCCAGAATTTTTTGGGTGAACGAAAAATAGGCCATATCAGGCCGCCCCCAAGGCCCATAGACCGTGAAAAACCGCAGTCCTGTTAACGGCAGGCCATAAAGATGGGCGTAGGAATGAGCCATCATCTCGTTGGCTTTTTTCGTTGCTGCATAGAGCGACAGGGGGTGTTCGGTGGGAGTGTGCGGGCTGAAAGGCTGGTTTGCATTGGCCCCATATACGCTGCTGGAAGATGCAAAAACCAAATGCGCCACCTGCGCTTGGCGGCAGGCTTCCACAATGTTGAGAAAGCCTGTCAGGTTGGAATCACCGTAGGCTTGTGGATTCTCCAAACTATAGCGAACGCCCGCTTGCGCCGCGAGATGGATCACTCTGTCAAAACGATGTTGCGCAAACAGGGCATCAATGGCTGCGCGGTTGGCTATAGAGATTTCGTGAAACTCAATGGCATCGCGTCCAATGAGGCGATCAAGCCGCGCCTGTTTCAGCGTCGGGTCGTAGTAATTGTTGAGATCGTCCAGTCCAACAACATCATGACCTGCCGCCAGCAAAGCGCGTGCAACATGGGCGCCCACAAAGCCGGCAACGCCAGTGACAAGAATTTTCAACCCGCGTTCTCCTAGTTCCCGACATTTCCACGCATGACGGCGCAATTTAGGGACGGGTTACAGCGGAGACGATGAAATGAAAAGGCTTGAGACCTTTAAGCAGCCTTTGGCGCGGCACCGATAACGGATTGATCAACATGCGCTTCGAATTTGGCGAAGTTGTCGATGAACATCTGCACCAGTTTGGCAGCTTGCGCATCATAAGCATCTTGATCCGCCCACGTGTCACGGGGGGTCAGCAAAGCCGCATCCACGCCCGGCACATGCACGGGGACTTCGATGCCAAAATTCTCATCCACGCGCATGGCGGCTTCGTTAAGTGAACCGTCGAGTGCGCCTTTCAGCAGTGCCCGCGTTGCCTTGATCGGCATCCGCGAACCTTCGCCATAGGGTCCGCCCGTCCAGCCGGTATTGACCAGCCAGCACACAGAATTATGAGCACCGATCTTCTCCCGCAACAAATTGCCATAGACACTTGGATGGCGCGGCATGAAAGGTGCGCCAAAACAGGTTGAGAACGTGGCTTGGACGCCCGTCACGCCTTTTTCCGTGCCCGCCACTTTCGCGGTGTAGCCAGAAAGGAAGTGATACATGGCCTGTTCCGCTGTCATCCGTGCGATAGGCGGCAACACGCCAAACGCGTCCGCAGTCAGCATAATCACCGTTTGCGGGTGCGGTGCGAGGCCTGTTTCAGAAGCATTGGGAATAAAGTGCATCGGGTAAGCCACACGGGTATTTTCCGTCAGGCTACCATCGTCAAAGTCTGGCTCTTTGGTTTTTGGATCAATGATTACATTTTCCAAAACTGCACCGGGGCGTTGCGTCGTGGAATAAATCTCCGGCTCCGCCTCCTGGCTGAGCTTGATTGCCTTGGCGTAGCAACCGCCTTCGAAGTTAAAGATGCCATTGTCTGACCAGCCGTGCTCGTCGTCGCCCACAAGCGTGCGTGAAGCGTCGGAGGATAGAGTGGTCTTGCCAGTGCCCGAAAGACCGAAGAACAGCGCTGTGTTGCCCTCATGGGTGTTGGCCGAGCAGTGCATCGGCATGACGCCCTTCGCTGGCAGCAGGTAATTGAGCATCCCGAAGACACTCTTTTTTGTCTCGCCAGCATATTCTGTGCCACCGATGAGCACGATGCGACGCGATACGTTGACGGCAATCACTGTCTCCGACTTGCAGCCATGACGGGCAGGGTCCGCGCGAAAACTGGGCAGGTTGATGATCGTCAACTCGGGCTCGAAACCCTCAAGCTCTGTCTCGTCCGGGCGGCGCAGCAGGTGGCGAATAAAAAGGGCGTGCCACGCAAATTCTGTGAAAACCCGCGTGTCGATGCGGTAGGATGGATCAGCACCACCAAAGAGATCTTGGGCAAATAATTCTCGGCCCTGAGCATGAGCCTGAAAATCGGCCAACAGAGTATCGAAGTGTGCTTCGCTCATTGCCTGGTTATTGTCCCACCAAGCCGTGTCTTCTGTCTCCGCATCGCGAACCAGATACTTGTCGGTCGCGGAACGGCCCGTATGCTTGCCCGTGGTGACGGCAAGGGAGCCTTTAGCGGTTCGTTCTCCTTCGCCACGCGCCAGCGCCATGGCGAACAGCGTATCTTCGTCGTCGTTCCACGAAAGGCTTGCCAGATTGGTCAGACCGAACTTATCGGCGCCGAAATTTTCATTGTGTCGCCCGGTTTGTATCACGGTTGCGATCCTCTGACTTTGTGCAATTTCGGCCCAAAAAAGCCCCTGATTGCGGCGGACCCTATGGACATGACACATTCGTGACAAGCCAACGAAAGTCGATCTGAACGATTGAAATTGGGAAAATCGATTTAATTTCCCAAAGGTCAGCGCCACAATTTGCGCCCAATTTCCGGTGACATGGCACTTCCTGTTGGAACTTTGGCGTTAACGCACTAGATTCCGGCTAGGCAAATTTTCAATAATGCCTTTTGGAGCGTCCTAAATGCCCACAATTGCTCTCGTAGACGACGATCGAAACATCCTCACCTCCGTCTCCATCGCTTTGGAATCGGAGGGTTATAAGGTTGAGACCTACACAGACGGTGCATCCGCGCTGGATGGTTTAATGGTCCGCAAGCCCGATTTGGGCATTTTCGATATTAAAATGCCTCGCATGGACGGCATGGAGTTGCTGCGCCGACTGCGCCAAAAGTCCGACCTTCCAGTCATTTTCCTAACGTCGAAGGACGATGAGATCGACGAATTGTTCGGCCTGAAAATGGGTGCGGATGATTTTATCACCAAGCCGTTTTCCCAGCGCCTGCTCGTTGAGCGGGTCAAAGCTGTGCTGCGCCGTGTTGCCGCTCGCGCCGAAGGTGCCGTGCGCGATGAAGAAGCAACCGCGAAGTCTGTTTTGGAGCGTGGGCATCTGTCGATGGATCAAGAGCGCCACACAAGCGAATGGAAGGGCAAGCCGGTAACGCTCACCGTGACAGAGTTTCTCATTCTCTTCGCACTCGCCCAACGCCCCGGTGTCGTCAAAAGCCGCGATTCGCTGATGGATGCTGCCTACGACGATCAAGTTTATGTTGATGACCGGACCATCGACAGCCACATCAAGCGGTTGCGCAAAAAGTTCAAAGCCATCGACGATTCGTTTGATATGATCGAAACGCTTTACGGCGTCGGCTACCGCTTCCGCGAAGGCTGATCGCCTTGCTGGCGCGCAACGAACCGCAGGCACCTGCGCTTCCCAACGACGCTACGACTCCAAGTTTTTCTGAACCACCGGCATCGCCCAAGCGGCGAAAGCGTTCGGGTCTTCGTAACTTTATCAGCCGAACCGTATTCTCCACGCTCGGCCAGCGAATTTTGCTGATCAACATTCTGGGTCTGCTGGTTCTTGTTTCCGGCATTCTCTATCTCAACCAATTCCGCGAAAGCCTGATCGAAGCGCGGGTTGAAAGCCTGCTGACCCAAGGCGAGATTATTTCCGGTGCCATTGGCTCCCGTGCCACAGTGGAAACGGACGCGCTGGCGATTGATATAGACAAGCTGGCTGAATTACGCGCCGGCGAAAGCATCGCACCCAATGTGTCGGAAAGCCTCGATTTTCCCATTGATCCCGAAGAGGTGGCGCCGGTTCTGCGCAGACTTATTTCGCCAACTCGCACCCGCGCCCGCATCTTTGCGCCCGATGGCGAAATCCTGCTCGATTCAGCGCGGCTGTTTTATTCCAGAGGTCAGATTCTGCGGTTTGATTTGCCGCCGCCGGACGGTGGTAGTGCCTCGCTTTGGCAGACAGTTGAGAACACGTTTAACAACATCTTCTTCCGCAGCAACTTGCCGATCTACACCGACCCCGCCGATGGCAATGGCACGGCATATTCCGAAGTTGTCACGGCGCTAACCGGCGTTCCTGCGAGCAAGACCCGCCGCACAGTGGAGGGCGATACGATTGTCTCGGTTGCGGTTCCTGTTCAGCGATCCCGCGCTATTTTGGGTGTTCTGCTGCTGTCCACGCAGGCGGGCGATATTGACAAGATCATCCGTGGCGAGCGCCAAGCGATTGGCCGCACGTTTGCGGTGGCACTACTTGTAACGTTGCTTCTCTCCTACCTGCTGGCCTCCACCATTGCCAAACCGCTCAAAAAACTCTCTGCCGCCGCCGAGCGTGTCCGTCTTGGCGTGCGCAAGCGTGAAGAAATTCCGGATTTTTCCGACCGTCATGACGAAATCGGGCATCTCTCCACATCCCTTCGAGACATGACGGATTCGCTCTACAACCGTATTGAGGCCATCGAGCGTTTTGCCGCTGATGTGAGCCACGAGTTGAAGAACCCGCTCACCAGCCTGCGCAGCGCGGTGGAGACGTTGCCGCTGGCCAAGCGCGACGAACAACGCGAAAGCCTGCTGGCTATCATCCAGCATGATGTGCGTCGCCTCGATCGCCTTATCAGTGATATTTCCGATGCGTCTCGCCTCGATGCTGAGTTGGCACGGGAGGATGCAGCGAATGTCGATCTGGTCGCTTTGCTGGAATCGATCAACGACACTTATTCAAACATCGCCCGCAACACCAAGGGCAATTCCGCGAAGATATCGCTAACGATCGAGAATCAAGGTGATGCCCGTCGCACAAGCAAAACCGCCCCGCGCTGGATCGTTTCCGGGCACGAAGGGCGCCTTGGGCAGGTGATGGCCAATTTGATCGAGAACGCCCGCACCTTTGTGCCGGAACGTGGAGGGCAGATCGACGTCACCCTTCGCCGCCGTGGCAACCGCGCCATCATCACTGTTGCTGATAATGGCCCCGGTATAGACCCTGAAAACTTCGAGCGGGTTTTCGAGCGTTTCTACACCGACCGTCCGGGTGCAGAATCTTTCGGTCAGAATTCCGGGCTTGGCCTGTCTATCACACGTCAGATTATTGATGCCCACAACGGCACCATCAAAGCCGGTAACATCATGAACAATGATACACGACTGGGTGCGATTTTCACGGTTTCACTGCCGCTGAATCTTAAAGCGAGTGGCGTCAATGGCTGATGATAGGCTTACGCCCACCGTTCACGCTTGCGCTGTCGTTTTGGGCCGTTTCGGTGTGTTGATTGAAGGCGCATCTGGGAGCGGCAAAAGCCGTCTTGCCGATGCGCTCATTGAAGCCGCCCATCAAAAAAACCAATTTGCCCGTTGGGTAGCGGATGATCGGGTTGTGATCAGCGGCGAAGGAAGCAGGTGTACTGCCAGCGCCCCGCCAGTAATTGCCGGACAGGCCGAGCACGCCTTTCTGGGAATTGTTGATACACCTCATCTGGAATCGGCGAAAATCGATCTCGTTGTACGCCTGCTGCCGTCCGATCCTCTGGAGCGCATGCCGTTTACCACTGAAAGCCGCTACGGATTGCCGCTGCTTTTCGTGCCACAACGGGCACTTTCCGTGTCTGTGCCGCTTGTTCAGGCCCGTTTGCGCCAAATCGGCTAGTTTTTGCTTGCAAGTCTCAACAGGCGTGCAAACATATGCCTCGTAATGCGTCCAAACAGGATACGCGGTCTGATGATCGGACTGGTGCTCGTAACTCATGGTGGTCTGGCAAACGAGTTTCAACTCGCGCTGGAGCATGTTGTTGGTCCCCAGGAGCAGGTCGAGACGGTTTCCATCGGGCCCGATGACGACATGGAGCAGCGCCGCCGCGATATTCTCGACAGCGTCGGTAGGGTCAACAAGGGCATGGGCGCGATTATTCTTACCGATATGTTCGGCGGCACGCCTTCGAATCTTTCCATATCCATCATGGAGCCAGGAATGATTGAGGTCGTGGCCGGCGTCAATTTGCCGATGCTCATCAAACTTGCAGGTGTTCGCGCCAACGACGATATGCAGGCAGCGCTGGATGCCGCATTGGAATCGGGGCGTCGGTATATCAATGTGGCCAGCCAGGTATTAGCGGGGCAGTCTTGAAACAACGGGGCAAGCGGGTTGCGATGTCATGGGCAACCAAGGGTGGAAGCAGGGACCAGAAGATGAGTGGGCAGGCAGCGCAGAGCGCCAATGACAACAGCAACCAGGGTGGTGGCTTGAAATCTGAGAGTAAAGTGAAAAACGGGGTCGAAATTCGCCGGTTCGACATCTGCAACATGCGCGGCCTGCATGCGCGCGCTTCAGCAAAATTTGTCCGAACGGCGGAAGAGTTCAATGCTGATATTCAAGTCTCTAAAGACGGAAGCACGGTCAGTGCAACTTCGATCATGGGCTTGATGATGCTGGCAGCTGCGCCGGGTTGCAGCATCGAAGTGTCTGCTTCAGGCAAACAGGCTGGTGAGGCGCTTGATGCCTTGGAAGAGCTTGTTGCAGACCGTTTCGGCGAAGGCGAATAGGCTTATCTACATCCTGCGAAGCGCCACCATATCGACGCCGTGATCCGCCCCCTTGTGAAGCACAAGGTCTGCGCGCAGCCGCGTCGGCAGAATATTTTCTTTCAGATTGCGCAGGTTGATGTTTTCCCAAAGATCAATGGCAATCGCCATCGCCGCATCGGGTGAAATTTCTGCATAGCGGTGGAAGAAACTCTGAGGGTCGCGAAAAGCTGTATCGCGAAGACGCATGAAACGATCAATATACCAGCGGCGGATGACTTCAGCGTCGGCATCAATGTAGATCGAAAAATCGAAGAAATCCGATACGAAGGGCACGCCCTGTCCGTCTCTCGGCAACTCGCTGGTTTGCAGCACGTTGATGCCTTCGAAGATCAGAATGTCCGGTCGATCAACGATTGCGTGTTTTCCCTCCAGCACATCATAGACCATGTGCGAATAAAGCGGTGCCTTTACGTTGCGATGACCGGATTTAATGTCGGTGAGAAACTCCAAAATCCGCCGCCGGTCGAAACTCTCAGGGAAGCCCTTGCGATCCATCAAATTTCTGCTGCGTAATTCCTCATTCGGCAGAAGAAATCCATCCGTGGTAATCAGATCCACCTTCGGACTTGAAGGCCACCGCGCCATCAATTCACGCAAGATGCGGGCGGTTGTCGATTTGCCAACGGCCACCGAGCCCGCAATGCCGATAACAAAGGGCGTTTTGTGACCCTTTGTGTTCAGGAATTGCCGGCGTTGTTGATAGAGATTTTGCGCTGCTTCTACATGGCTCGACAACAAGCGCGATAACGAAAGATAGATGCGTTGCACCTCATCCAGAGCAATCGGGTCGTTCATTGCGCGCAGCCGCTCGACTTCGGCTTCGGAAAGCGTGAGCGGTGTGTCGGCGCGGAACTCTGCCCATTCGTCTATGCCGAAAACCAGATAGGGCGACAGATTAACGTCGCCAAATATCTTCTCGATTTTCGCACGCCTGTTTTTCGAAACCATCGGGTCAGCCGCCGCGTGATGCTTTTTCAGTGATGCCGGATTGGCCCGTGCGCCGTTCCAATTCGTCCATCACATCCCCCACGCTCACCTCCTTCATATGCAGAACGACCAGCAGGTGAAACAGTAGATCAGCGGCTTCATCGCGGGTCTTGGTGCTGTCTTCGGCAATCGCGGCGATGACGGTTTCCACCGCCTCTTCGCCCAGCTTTTCTGCCGCTTTGTTGATGCCAGAGCCAACAAGCGTTGCCGTCCAAGACGAGGCGTCACCAGACGTTGCACGCGTAGCGATAATGGCTTCCAGATCTTGCAGAGAGAAATTGGTCAATGCGGCTCCTCACCCATTGGCGTGTGCAGCTTAGATGACGGTGCGAACGGGAATGCCCGCGCGCGCCATATGAGCCTTGGCTTCCCCTATCGTATAGGTGCCAAAATGAAAAATCGACGCCGCAAGCACGGCACTTGCGTGGCCGTCTGTTACCGCCTCAACCAGATGGTCCAGGTTGCCTGCGCCGCCTGATGCGATGACGGGAACGGAGACGGCATCTGCAATGGCGCGGGTAAGCGGCAGGTTGTAGCCGTCTTTCGTTCCGTCGCGGTCCATTGAAGTGAGCAGAATTTCGCCCGCACCTTTTTCCACCATCAGCATAGCGAATTCGACCGCGTCGATGCCTGTTGGCGTACGCCCCCCATGGGTAAATATTTCAAAACGACCTTCAGATACCTGCTTGGCATCCAGCGAAGCCACGATGCACTGATTGCCAAACTTGTCCGCGGCGCGGGCGATCACGTCCGGATCGTTCACGGCTGCGGTGTTGAACGAAACCTTGTCTGCACCTGCCAACAGCAGCTTGCGAACATCCTCCGGCGTGCGCACGCCCCCGCCGACAGTCAGCGGCATGAAGCAATGTTCCGCCGTGCGGGAAACCACATCGTAAATCGTCTCGCGGTTGTCAGATGAAGCCGTGATATCGAGAAAGCAAAGCTCGTCTGCACCAGCCGCATCGTACGCTTTCGCAGCCTCAACGGGATCGCCTGCGTCGACGAGATCGACAAAGTTCACGCCTTTGACGACACGCCCGTCCTTCACGTCGAGGCAAGGTATAATGCGGGTTTTCAGGGTCATGCACCTGCTCCCAAAACCGCTAGCGCCTCTGTCGGGTTAATGCGGCCATCGTAAAGCGCACGGCCCGAGATGGCACCTTCAAGCACCTGCGCATCGGGCCGCATCATGCGCATTATATCGTCCATGCCGGCAAGGCCACCGGATGCGATGACGGGGATTTGTGTTGCGCGGGCGAGGTCCAGCGTGCTGTCCCAATTGATGCCGGCCAACACGCCGTCGCGGTCAATGTCGGTGTAGATGATCGCGCTCACGCCAGCGTCTTCGAAGCGGGCAGCCATGTCCTTGACGGTCAGTTCCGATGTTTCCGCCCAGCCTTCCACCGCTACCTTGCCGCCCTTGGCGTCGATGCCGACGGCGACTTGGCCCGGAAATTTAGCACAAGCCTCGCGCACCAAAGCAGGGTCGCGCACTGCTATCGTGCCGAGGATGACGCGGGCAATGCCCTTGTCCAGCCAATAGGCGATGTGGTCGAGCGTGCGGATGCCGCCGCCCAGTTGCACGGGGTTGGTCGTGTTCGCCAATATCGCTTCCACCGCTGTGCCATTCACAGCCTCGCCCGCGAACGCCCCGTCCAGATCGACAACATGCAGCCAGCGAAAACCTTGGTCTTCGAAAGCTCGTGCCTGCGCGCCTGGGTCTTCGTTGTAGACGGTTGCCTGATTCATATCGCCCAGCTTCAGCCGAACGCATTGGCTGCCCTTCAGATCAATTGCGGGAAACAGGATCATGCGGGCGTCCATTTCAAAAAATTCGTGATCAGCGCAAGGCCCAACGTCTGGCTCTTCTCTGGGTGGAACTGCGTGCCCACCATGTTGTCTTTTGCAACGATGGCCGTCACGGCCTGTCCGTAATGGGCGGTCGCCAGCAAGGCGGCTTCATCGCGCAGAGCCATGTGGTAGGAATGAACGAAATACGCATGTAAGCCATCTGCGCCCAGCGCGATGCCGTCCAGCAACGGGTGTGGACGCACAGGCTCCAGAGTGTTCCAGCCGATCTGAGGAATTTTCAGCGCTGCATCGTTCGGCTCCATCAGCACGACGTCACCGTCGATCCAGCCCAGCCCATCGGTGGTGACCTTTTCCAGCCCGCGGACGCTCATCAATTGCATCCCCACGCAAATGCCGAGAAACGGCGTGTCGCCATCGCGCACTTTCTCATGCAGTACGTCTACCATTCCCGGCACGGCATCCAGCCCCGCGCGGCAATCGGCATAGGCACCGACGCCCGGTAGCACGATCCTGTCAGCAGCACGCACGGTTTCCGCTTCGCTGGTGAGAATGATTGCAGTATCAAGCCCAGCCTCACGTGCGGCGCGCTCAAACGCTTTCGTGGCCGAGCGTAAATTGCCGGAGCCGTAGTCGATGATAGCGACGCGTTCGGTCATGGGGTCGGATCCGCCGCTGGCATACCGATCTGTGGCAGCCGCGCCACGGCGTCGCGCCGCGCCTGCATTTGCTTTGCCACGAAACGCGCGAAGGCCGTCTGCTTGTCCTTGGCCTCAACCACATCCACCAACTCATAGCCCTTGCGACGCAGTTTCGCGCGGCGCAGATCGTGACCTTCCAGCCAGAGGTATAGCCCTGGCAGGCCCGAAAGTGCGAGGCCAGCGGCGGCGTAGGGCGTTGCCAGCAAGCCGCCAATCAGCATCATGGCGAAAAGGTAAAAGCCGAGTTCCAGCCAGAGCTTATGCCAGACCAACCACGGCAGCGGAAAGACGATGGCCCAGAACGAAAGGCTGTCGGGCAAGACTTCCACCGCGTCGAAGCCATCTTCCCGCTCAGGCGCAATCTGTGTTCCGATTGGTTTGTGAAATGTGTAGATGCGCATGGCTTTAGCCGCTTAACGTGCCTTTTGTGGAAGGCACCGCATCGCCCGTGCGCGGGTCGCTTTCGCAAGCGGCACGAAGTGCGCGGGCGACAGCCTTGAAGCACGTCTCAGCAATGTGGTGGGCGTTTTCGCCATAGTGATTTTTCACGTGCAGCGTAATGCGCGCACCTTGTGCAAAGGCCTGGAAGAACTCGCGCACCAATTCAGTGTCGAACGTGCCAATTTTCTCACGCGGAAAATCCACATGCCACACGAGAAACGGGCGTCCGGAAACGTCGATGGACGCGCTCGTCTTCGCTTCGTCCATCGGCAGGTCTTGGCTTGCATAGCGGCGGATACCGCGTCGCTCGCCCAGCGCCTCGTTCAAAGCCTGCCCCAGCGCCCAGCCGCAATCTTCGACCGTATGATGATCGTCAATATGCAGATCGCCCTTGGCTTTCACCTTCATGTCGATCAGCGAGTGCTTGGAGAGTTGCTCCAGCATGTGATCAAAAAAGCCAACGCCAGTGTGGATATCGAACGTCCCGGTGCCGTCGATGGAAATTTCCACCGCAATATCGGTTTCGTTTGTGGTGCGGGTAATGCTGGCCGTGCGTTGCATGTAATTTCTCTTTGGCAAGGGCTGCAAAGCGCCGGACTCTGGCCCGACGCGGGCTGTCATACAGGCGCTTGTCACCCTTGCCAACAGGCTTGCTGATCGGGGTGTGCGCATCGGGCATTTGTAATCGAGAATTTGTGCCATACATATTGGCGCAACGAGGGTCGTCTTGCCTGACGAAAGGAAGACGGCCCGCCTTCACGTTTGGAGTTACAAAGTGAGCGAACAACGATCTTCTTTCGTGCCGGAAGTGCACGCAACCACCATCGTTATGGTCCGCAAGGGCGGCAAAGTGGTGATCGCCGGAGACGGCCAAGCCTCAATGGGCAACACCGTGATGAAGGGCAACGCCAAGAAAGTGCGCCGCCTTGGTAAAGACGGGCACGTCATTGCAGGCTTCGCTGGCGCAACCGCTGACGCTTTCACCCTGTTGGAGCGGCTGGAAGCCAAACTGGAACAATATCCGGGCCAATTGACCCGCGCTGCCGTTGAGCTTGCCAAGGATTGGCGCACAGACCGCTATCTGCGCCGTTTGGAAGCGATGATGCTGGTGGCCGACAAAGACGTCTCGCTTGTCATCACTGGCGTGGGCGACGTGTTTGAACCCGAACACAACGTTGCAGCGATTGGATCTGGCGGCAACTTCGCGCTCGCGGCGGCTCGCGCATTGTTTGATGAAAAACACGACGCGGAAAAAGTAGCCCGCAAGGCGATGGAAATTGCAGCTGATATCTGCGTTTTCACCAACGGCAATCTGGTGGTGGAAACCATTGACGGTGCTGCTGAAGACGCGACCGACACCAAGAAGAAGAGCAAATAAGCCCCATGACAGATTTTTCCTTGAGCGCCTCTTTCTCCCCGCGCGAAATCGTCTCCGAACTTGATCGCTACATTATCGGCCAGAACGACGCCAAACGCGCCGTTGCTGTTGCTATGCGCAATCGCTGGCGGCGTCAGCAATTGGAATCGCCCATGCGCGAAGAGGTGATGCCGAAGAACATTTTGATGATCGGCCCCACGGGCGTCGGTAAAACCGAAATTTCACGGCGTTTGGCGAAACTCGCCGGTGCGCCCTTTATCAAGATCGAAGCGACCAAATTCACCGAGGTCGGTTATGTTGGCCGCGATGTGGAACAGATCATCCGTGATCTGGTGGAAACCGGCATTGCGTTGGTGCGTGAGCAGAAGCGCGAAAAAGTGAAGGCCAAGGCCCATATCGCAGCGGAAGAACGGGTGCTCGATGCGTTGGTGGGCGACACCGCCAGCCCTGCCACGCGGCAATCATTCCTGAAAAAGCTGCGCGAGGGCGATCTCGACGACAAGGAAATTGAGGTTGAGGTTTCCGACACGGGCTCCCCACTCGGTGGGATGGAAATCCCCGGCATGCCCGGTGGTGGCATGGGCATGATTGACCTGGGCGAGATGATGTCAAAGGCGATGGGCGGACGCACGAAAAAGCGCAAGACCACGGTCAAGGAAAGCTACGAACTGTTGATCGCGGAAGAGAGCGACAAGCTGCTCGATGATGAGCAGGTCGTAGCTGAGGCCATCGAGGCGGTGGAGAATAACGGCATCGTGTTTTTGGATGAGATCGACAAAATCGCGGTGAGCGAAAACGTTCGCGGCGGGTCCGTCTCCCGCGAAGGCGTGCAACGCGACTTGCTGCCGCTGGTTGAGGGCACGACCGTTGCCACGAAATATGGGCAGGTGAAAACCGACCACATTCTGTTCATAGCTTCTGGCGCCTTCCATGTTGCTAAACCATCGGACCTGCTGCCTGAACTTCAGGGTCGTTTGCCAATTCGTGTGGAATTGCGGGCGCTGGAGAAAGACGACTTCGTGCGGATTTTGACCGAAACCGAAGCCAGCCTCATCAAGCAATATGTTGCGCTGATGGGCACGGAAGAACTGACGATCAATTTCACCGACGACGCGATTGAGGCCTTGGCCGATATCGCTGTGGAGTTGAATTCGTCAGTCGAGAACATCGGTGCGCGGCGGCTGCAGACGGTGATGGAGCGTGTGCTGGATGAAATTTCGTTCGACGCACCGGATAAGTCCGGCGAGAAGATCGAGATTGATGCAGCCTATGTGCGCAAGAATGTGGGCGAGATGGCCAAGGATACCGACCTGTCGCGTTACATCCTTTAAGTCATCAATTCCTGCACATGGTCTGCTATGGCGAGGCAGGAACTGAGTCCTGGTGATTCAATTCCTGCCAAAACCGTCAGACCTGCTAGATTGTGATGGTCCTGCGTAAAGAAAGCGAAATCGGCACTCGGGTCGGGCTGGCCCACAAGTTTGGGGCGGATGCCGGAATAGTCCGGTTCAAGTGATCCATCCGCCAATGCAGGCCAATATTTGCGCACCTCGCCATAGAACTTGTCAGCCCGTCGGGGGTTTACCTCGTAGTCGAGCGCATCCACCCATTCCACATCCGGCCCGAAGCGCGCTTGTCCGGCAAGATCAATTGTCACATGAACTCCCAAGCCGCCCGGCTCGGGAACGGGATAAATCAAGCGGCTGAAGGGCGAAGCGCCGTTGAGGCGGAAGTAATTGCCTTTCGCAAAGAGCTTCTGTTTCGGCATCAAAGCGCCCAAGCCGCTTTTGTGCAGCAGGTCTGCCACGTGCAGTCCAGCCGAAACGACGACCTCATCGCAGGTTACAACAGTCCGATCGGCATCGCCGCAGACAAGCGAAAAGCCACCGCCATCCAGCGGGTCGATGCGCTCGACCGGCGTGTTGAACGCGATTTGGCATCCGTGGTCCTGTGCTTCGCCCTGCAGCGCAAGCATCAGGCCATGGCTGTCGATGATGCCGGTGGAAGGGGAGTGCAAAGCCGCCACGCAAGAAAGCTGCGCTTCCATTGTTTGCGCTTCGTCCGGTCCAATCAGGCGCAGATCATCAACACCGTTCGCGGCGGCCCGGCGCGCGATGTCTTTCAATTCCTCAGTCTGATTTTCGTTCGTTCCCACAATCAGTTTGCCGCAATTGCGGTGAGCGACGTGACGGGTGGCGCAATAATCATACAGCTTGTGCTTGCCATCGACACACAGACGCGCCTTTAGGCTGCCCTGCGGGTAATAGATTCCCGCATGGATAACCTCGCTGTTTCGTGCGCTCGTTTCGCTGCCTATCGTGCCGTGCTGTTCGACCACCAAAACATCGCGTCCGCCGGTGGCAAGCGCCCGCGCAGTGGCCAGCCCCACCACGCCGGCCCCTATGATGACGGTTCGAAAATCACTCATTGCGTAGTCAGATTGCCTCAAACGGCAGCTGTATGTTGAACAATGTCTAAAACACAGGCGGTTTTCAGCAAAGTATTAACCTCAGCTGTAACGCTTTGGCCGCAGAAGGCTGTGATTCACCAATGGTTAAAGGCCGCGTGGTGGATTGCCCTCACCTAATTACAGGGTGGGACCATAACAATGAAAAAGACTACAGAAACAAACGTTCCCCAGGCAGCACTTGAAGGCAGCATGCGGGACTTTCGCGTAATCAGCGGTGACAATCTTGTCGAGCGTTGTGATCAATTCTTCAACTGGCAGGACACGCGCCGTCAAAGCGGCACATGGCCGTTTTCACGCGCAACCGAACAAGGCCCGGCTGCAAGCTGTGCTGTTCGTGACGATACCGGCGTTTTGGCGGAAGGCGTCAACTTCGCCTCGCAAGACTATCTGAGCCTGTCGTCGCATCCAGCTGTACACGAAGCCGCTCAGGCCGCTATCCGCGACTTCGGCGTTCATTCGGCAGGCTCGCCTGCTCTGGTGGGCAACATCTCAACTTCGATCATGCTAGAGCGTCGCATTGCGGACTTCCTGCAAATGGAAGAAGCGATCCTTTTCCCAACGGGCTGGGCCGCCGGCTTCGGCGTGATTAAAGGCTTGGTGCGCTCGTCCGACTATATCGTTATGGACGCACTCTCTCACGCATGCCTGCAAACAGGCGCGCAGGCTTCGACGCGCAATGTGCTGCTCTATCGCCACAACAACCTTGAACATTGCCGCGAGCGTCTCGCTTCGATCCGCGCCAAGGACACTGAAAACGCCATCATGTTAGTGACGGAAGGTCTGTTCTCGATGGACAGCGACACGCCGGACATCGAGGGTCTTCAAGAATTGGCCAACGAATACAACGCGACGTTGATGGTTGATGTTGCGCATGACTTCGGCAATCTCGGTGAAGACGGCTCCGGTCACATTGGCATCCAGAACATGCTGGGCAAAGTCGATCTCGTGATGGGCTCGTTCTCCAAGACGTTCGGTTCTAACGGTGGTTTCGTTGCTACCAACAGCCGCGCCTTGAAAGAATATTTGCGCTTCTATTCGCCTTCCTGCACGTTCTCCAACGCCATGTCGCCGATACAAATCGCGACCGTTTCCAAGGCGCTGGACATTATCCAGACGCAAGAAGGCAAGCAGCTGCGCGAAAAACTGATGATGAACGTCCTCAGCTTGCGCGAGAAAATCCGTGAGCGCGGAATGGATGTCTATGGCGACCCGTCTGCCATCGTTGCCGTCAAAACCGGTGATGAAGGCTTGGCCCGCATGACAGCCCGTCTTCTGCCGCAGGTTGGCCTGTTGGCAAACCTGGTTGAATTCCCGGCCGTGCAAAAAGGTCAGGCTCGTTTCCGTCTGCAGGTTATGGCCAACCATTCCGAGCAGGAAATCGAAGCCGCAGCATCGCGTATTGATTACGCGATGAACATGGCGGGCCATCAGCTCGAATTGGTCAACAAAGGCGAGGCGGCCGAAACGCCGGTTGCTTTGGCCAGCTAATTCAAGCCCCGTGGCTTGAACAAGAAATGCGCCATGCCGGCACTATGGTTCCGGCATGGCAGCCAATTTTTCGAAAGCGGCCTGCCGTTGGGGAAGGCGGCGTTTGGAGAAATGATTTGAATTTAAACCGAAATCTAACGAATTCGGATCACGATGGCCCAGCAAAATGGGTGGTGGGGACACGATGACCAACAACAAGCTGATCAACTGGTTCATTCCAGCCGATAAAATTCGTGGCCGCACGAATGTCGAAATGGCGCGTATCTTCGTGTTCACTCACTTGTTTGGCCCCCTTATCGCCCAACCGATGGCGATCTATCTCTTTATCTATGACAGCCCCGATTCTTGGCCCCTCTGGGTCATGGTTGGTGCCATTTGTTCGTTCTGGGCGCTTGCATTCATGCTGCGCTTCACCGGCAATATGATGCTGTGCACACTAATGTCGTTCCAGGGGCTGACCACAGCATCACTGTTCGGCACATTCCATTACGGCGGATTTTCCTCGCCTTTCTTGCCGTGGCTTATTGTGAGCTTGCTGCTCGGCTTCTTCTATCTGTCGAAGCGGGTGAAGCTGGTTTTGGCGTTGTTCATCTTCGATGTCGTGGTATTCTTGGGTGTTTTGGCCTATTTCGGCTTCCCAACGCGCGTGCCAATTGAAGATCTGCGGATGCTTGGTTGGCTGTCGATTGCGGCTGCCACTACTTATATGTGGTGGATGGCGCTTTACTACGCTCGCATGATCGCCATGCGTTCCGAACTGGAATTGGAGGCGGAACGTTACCTGCAAGCCTCTTCGGAATTGCAGCGCACACGGAAAATCGCGGAAAAAATCAACCGCAATCGCTCAACCTTCTTCTCCAAGATGAGCCATGAGTTGCGCACGCCGCTGAACGCCATCATCGGCTATTCGGAACTGCTGTTGGAAGACTGCGAAGAACGTTCAGGCGACAACAAGCAACGTTTGAAAGATATCACCCGCATTAACACTGCCGGTAAGCACCTTATGTCGCTCGTCTCCGAAGTGTTGGACAACGACACGATGGAAGATGACCAGACCCGCGTAGATATTACTTCTTTCACGCTGGGCGAGCTTTGTGATGACGTCGTTGCGAACGCTTTGCCGCTGGTGGAGAAAAACAACAACGAATTTGTCGTTGATTGCCCACGGCCCAATGATGTCGTGACAACCGACCGTCAGAAACTTCAGCAAATGCTGATTAACCTGCTGTCAAATGCCGGTAAATTCACCGAGAATGGCACCGTCACCCTACACGCTGCAATCGATGGCGGCGTGGCAGAAGACCGACTGCACGCCAACGTCTCCGACACGGGCATCGGCATCTCGCAGGAAAGCCTCGGCAAACTATTTGACCAATACATTCAGGCGGACTCGACCATTTCCAACCGTTTTGGCGGCACAGGTATTGGTTTGTCGATCTCACGCAAATTCTCGATTCTTCTCGGGGGGGCGATCAACGTATCGTCAACACCAGGCAAGGGTTCGGTCTTTTCCATCGACATTCCAGCAAGACTGGATCCTGCTGATGTAGAGCAGAACGACGCAAGAATTCGAAACTCAGAGCAACTTGAAGACGCGGCATACCTTGGTGGTATGAACCCGTCTTTCGCCTGACCCATGTAACGAACTGAACTAAGAACCGGGGCCTAAAATGTCGACCAACCCATCGCTAAATGCGCTTCAACCGGACGGACAGCCGAACACCGAGGCCGAAGCAAAAATTCGCGTTTTGGTCGTCGATGATGTGGCCGATAACCGTGAAGTGCTGACCCGCCGTCTTGAGCGCCGCAACTTTGAGGTTGTTGAAGCTGTGGGCGGATACGATGCGCTGAAAAAAATCGAAGAGCAGAGTTTTGATTGCGTGTTGCTCGATATCATGATGCCGGACCTCAATGGCCGTGACGTGCTCATCAAGCTGCGCGAGCAATACAACGAGCTTGAATTGCCAATTATCATGGTCAGCGCCAAAAGCCAGAGCGAAGACGTGGTCGATTGTCTGGACCACGGCGCTAATGACTACGTGACCAAGCCGGTCGATTTCCTTGTCGCGCTGTCTCGCGTGAACGCGCAGGTTCAGCGAAAACGCGCAGCTGATAAAGAGCGTTTCGACAAAGAAGCGCTGGCGCGCCAGACTGTTGAGCTTTCTTCTACTGTCGAGGAGAGCAAGGCCCAATTGCGCCGCACAAGCGCGGAACTTGCATTTGAAACCAAACGCCGCGAACGTACCGAAGAAGAACTGAACTTCCTCGCCTATCATGACTCGCTGACGACATTGTTAAACCGCACGGCGTTTGACGATGCTCTTTCGCACGCTTTTGAAAGCATGGAGAGCAGCGACTTAGAGCCGGCCTTGCTGTTTATCGATCTGGACGGGTTCAAGGCGATCAACGATCTACACGGGCATAAGGTCGGTGACGTGTTGTTGCAACAAGTCGCCGAGCGACTGCGCGAAATTTTGGGACCGCAGACGCCAATTGCACGTCTTGGTGGCGATGAATTTGCAGCTATTGTTATGGCCGAACAACAGCCGGAAGTGGCAGTGCAACTCGGCGAAGAAATCGTGACGGCGATGACCAAGCCGTTCCTGATAGATGACCGCAATTGCGAAGTTGGCGTCAGTTGTGGCGTGGCGCGCGCCAATGCTTGCGGCGATGATCTCAATGCCATGATCAAGAGCGCAGACCTCGCGATGTATCACGCGAAGGCCAGCGGCCGCGGTGGCGTTGTGCTGTTTGAATCTCAGATGCTGGTCGAGCGCGAACAACGCCGCTCTTTGGAAATCGACCTCAAAGCTGCAGTTCGCAATGGCGATTTCCAATTGTTCTATCAGCCGCTGATCGACGCCCAGACCCGCAAGATCACTTGTTTTGAAGCCCTGCTGCGCTGGGATCACCCGAGTCGCGGCATGATTTCGCCGGAAATTTTCATCCCCTTGGCGGAGGAAATGGGGCTGATCATGCCTCTCGGTGATTGGGTTTTGCGCCAAGCATGCACTCAGGCCGCGACATGGCCGGAACACATGCGCATTGCGGTCAACCTGTCGCCGCTTCAGTTCCGCAATCCATCGCTGATGACCACAATCATGAACGCGCTGGCGACTTCCGGCCTCGCGCCGAACCGTCTGGAACTTGAGATCACGGAATCGGCACTGTTGTCGACCGAGGAACGAAACACCGAAATTTTGAATTCATTGCGTCAGCTTGGCGTGCGTATTTCAATGGATGATTTCGGCACTGGCTATTCGTCGCTCGGCTATCTGAAGCATTTCCGCTTCGATAAGATCAAAATCGACAAATGTTTCATTCAGTCGATCCAGGAAGACGACTGCAATGCTGCCATCGTGCAGGCAATTGTCGAGCTATCCGCTGGAATTGGCATGTCGACCACCGCCGAAGGGGTGGAGACGGCAGAAGAGCTGGATTTTGTTACCAAACAGGGGTGCACCGAGATTCAAGGCTATTTCTTCAGCCGCCCTCTGACATCCAAGGACGCGCAAACCTTTATCGACGCGCAAACCTAGCAATATCACGGCAAAGCGGGCCCACGCGATTAAACCAGATCATCAATATCCTGATCGGTCAGCGTGGCGGGAACAACTGTAACCGGGATCGGGAAAATTGCGCCCGTGCCAGCAACCGACGAGACGAGAGGGCCGGGTCCGTCGTTGTCGTCGCCTGCTGCCAAAATAAGCAATGCGATATCGGGGTCTTCTTCGATCAATGCCACGATTTCATGAGCTGGCGGGCCTTCGCGGATAACCGTTTCCGGTGATTTGCACCCATCCTGAATGGCAAGGTCGGCATATTTGGCAAGCGTTGCTTCGGCCTCTGCGCGGGCTTCCGAACGCATGACCTCCTCTACGCCCAGCCAGTGCTGGAAGTCAGCGGGAGCAATGACATAAACCAGAATGAGATCCGCGCCGATCGCCGCTGAACGACGTGCCGCATAGTGAATTGCCCGGGCGCATTCCGCCGTATTGTCGGCCACCGCAAGAAACTTGCGATTGTGACCTTCCTGTCTGACTTGTCTTTTCGTAACCATCGAGGGTTCGCCGCATTCTTATGAACTGACGGTGAGACTAAACCCGTCCGCCGATGAAACCAACGATTTCTTTCACATCTGCCAGTGTCTTGGACGCGATGGCGCGGGCGCGGTCTGCGCCTTTGGCAAGGATGACGTCGATTTCTGCTGGATCGCCTTGCAGGCGGTTCATTTCATCAGCGATTGGGCCAATTTTAGCGACCGCCAGATCGGCAAGAGCAGGCTTGAAGCGAGAAAACTCCTGACCGCCATATTCGCTCAGAACATCTGCCTTTGTGGCTTCACAAAGCGCTGCGTATAGTCCGACGAGATTGTCAGCCTCCGGACGGCCTTCCAAGCCTTCTACCTCTGAAGGCAGCGCATCGGGATCCGTTTTGGCCTTACGAAACTTCTTGGCAATCGCATCTGCGTCATCGGTCATGACAATGCGTGACAGGTCCGACGGGTCGGATTTCGACATTTTCTTGGTCCCGTCCCGCAGGCTCATAACCCGTGCTGCTGGGCCGCCTATAATTGGCTCGGTAAGCGGGAAATAGCCGTTCACATTTTCGTCGCCTACCTGCATGGGCACGCCGATGCCAAGGTCCGCGATGCGTGCGGAATAGTCATTGTTGAACTTCTGCGCGATGTCGCGGGTTAGTTCCAAATGCTGTTTCTGGTCTTCGCCCACAGGCACGTGGGTGGCGCGGTAGGTGAGAATGTCCGACGCCATAAGCGTGGGATAGGCGAACAGGCCAACAGAGGCTTTCTCGCGATCCTTGCCTGCCTTTTCCTTGAACTGTGTCATGCGGTTCAACCAGCCCATGCGGGCAACACAGTTAAAAATCCACGCCAGTTCTGCGTGTTCGGCAACTTGGCTTTGGTTGAAAACGATGTGCTTTTCCGGGTCGATGCCGCTGGCGATGAAGGCTGCTGTCACTTCACGAATATTGCGCTGAAGCTCTGCTGGGTCTTGCCACACAGTGATGGCGTGCAGATCGACAACGCAATAGACGCAGTCGTGGCTGTCCTGCAGGGCGACGAATTTTTTAATTGCGCCAAGATAATTGCCGAGGTGGAGATTGCCCGTGGGCTGAACGCCTGAAAAGACGCGTTCTGGTATCGTGTTCATGATTTTGGACCCGATTGGCCGAACGGTTTGGACGCGCTCGACAGGTTGATATTTCACGCGCTCTCTTGGGCCAAATTGCGCAATGGCGCAACCGCTCTAGCCGCGCTTGACCAGCCGCTTGATCTGCGATTTCTCGATGACGCCCGTTGCGATGATGAAGCCGAAATAGACAACCATCGCTGATGCGATCAACGCACCCAATGCCGCCAACCTCGTCAGGAAAACGCCTTCCAGCAGCCACGACGCCAGCAGTGGTTGCACCAGCATAATCAGCGCGGCCATCAACGCGCTCCCGATGGCGATGAAAAGCACCGCTTTCAATGTGCTCGCCTGTGGTCGAAATGAATTGCGCATCCACAACACCGTTGCCAGACCCAACACGTTCACCCAAGCGGAAATCGACGTCGATAACGCGATTGCGACATGGCCGAGCGTTGGGAAAAGAGACAGGCTCAGCACCACATTCACCACAACCATCACGCAAGAAAGGTAGAATGGCGTCTTCATATCTTCGCGGGCAAAGAAGGCTGGCTGGAATACTTTGATCAAAACATAGGCGGGCAAGCCGGAAGCGAAGGCAATGAGCGCGTTGGCTGTCAGTTCGGTCGTCTCGGCGGTGAACGCGCCCCGCTCATAGACCAGTCGTATTATGTCATGTGGCAGCAGCATCAGGCCGACGGCAGCAGGCAAAGTGAGCGCCAGCGCAAATTCCAGCGAACGATTTTGCAGTTTCTCGGCTTCGTCCGGATCTCCTGATTGCAGAGCCCGCGAAAGCTCCGGAAGCAGCACCACACCCACCGCAATGCCGATAATACCCAGCGGCAATTGGTTGAGCCGGTCAGCATAGTTCAGCAGCGCATTGGCCCCGTCCTGCATGGTCGCAATGACCGTGCCGATGAGGATGTTAATTTGCAGCACGCCGCCTGTCAGCAGGCTTGGTCCCATCAGAACCAGCAATCGCTTCACCGGCGCGGTGAGGCGGGGAAACGCTAGCGCAAAACGCATGTTCTCGCGCCGCACACTCCACCAAAGCAGGCCAAACTGTGCGACACCGGATGCAAACACGCCCCAGGCCAGCGTTAGCCCGATCTGCCGCGGCTCCATATCGGCCCAAAGCGCATAGAGCAGGATGGCGACCAAAATGACATTGAGCAGTACGGGCACGATGGCCGCGATGAAATATTTTCGCAGCGAATTCAAAATGCCGGAGAACATCGCCACCAGCGACATGAACAGCAGGTAGGGGAACATGATCATCGTCATTGTGACGGCAAGATCGAATTTCTCTGGCGTGTCGGCGAAGCCCGGCGCAACCACGGTGGCAACCAGATAGGGCATGAACACCAAGGCAAGAGCTGTAAAAACCAGCAGCCACGATGCCAAAACGGCAAACACTTCCTGCCCGAATTTCCGCGCAGCCTCTTCGCCGCCGCCTTCGAGTTCTTTGGCGAACAGCGGCACGAAGGCAATGTTGAAAGCGCCTTCTGCGAACAACCTGCGGAACAGATTGGGAAACCGAAAGCATGTGTAAAACACGTCTGCGACTGGCCCCGCTGCCAGCGCAGATGCCATCAGCGCCTCGCGCAAAAGGCCCAGCACGCGGCTTGCCATCGTTGCGCCGCCAACTGTGGCGAACTTGGCGATCAGCCCCTTTGCCATCAGGCAACAGCTTTCTTGCGCGGTTTTTTGGTTGAAACTGCGGGCGTTTGGTCCAGCATGCTGGTCAGCCGCTCACGGATTTTCTTAATGCGTGTGGGGTTTTCTATCTTCTGGCCGACAAGGTCGGTGATGTAAAAGGTGTCCGTTACCCGCGCGCCGAAGGTGGCAATGTGAGCGGATTTGATGTCGAGGGACATAGCGGTAATTTCGCCCGTCAAATCGGAAAGCAATCCAGCCCGATCGCGGCAGACGACTTCAAGAACGGTGAACTGGTTTGACAACGTGTTGTCGAGCGTCACTTCCACCGGCACAGAAAATGCCTGTACACGCCTGCGCAGCGGAGCAGGTCGCTTCATAACTTCCGGCATGTAAATTTCGCCGGTCAACACCTGCCTGATTAGATCGCCTATACGATCACCGCGGCGCTTCTCGTCGTTAGGGTCGTCAAAACCGCGGCTCAAAAGAATGGTATCCAGCGCTCGCCCATCACGCATTGTGAAGATTTGAGCATCGACGATGTTCGCCCCGATTGACGCGCAACACCCTGTGATAATCGACAGCAAATTGGGGTGATCGGCGGTGAGAATATCGATAGCGGTCATGGCTTCGAATTCGTGCGGAATGGTGTTGATAGCGAAAAAATTTCCGTTGAGGTCGTTTTCGCGGATGAAGTTCGCATGGCGCACTTGATGCTCAAGCGGGGTATTCAGCAGATAGTTGTCATAGTGCAGCCCTATCACGCGCTTTCGCTCGGCCTCCTCCCAATCGGTCAATCGAGCGCTGAGTTGTTCGCGCATTTCCAACACCCGCTGCTTACGTGGTGCGGCTGTGAACCCGCCGGTAAGGCGCGGCTCGGACTCGTAGTAAAGCGTCCGCAAAAGCTGACCTTTCCAGCCGTTCCAGACGCCCGGCCCAACCGCTTTGATATCGCATACCGTTAGCACCAATAGCGCTTTCAATCGGTCCAGCGATTGTACGGTGGTTGTGAAATCAGAGATTGTCTTCGGATCACCCAAGTCTCGCGATTGCGAGACATAAGACATGACCAAATGCTGCTCTACCAGCCACGCAACAAACTCGGTCTGTGCCGCGTCCAGCCCAAGGCGGGGGCACAACTTGCGGGCAACTTTCGCGCCGGCAATCGAATGGTCTTCCGGCCTTCCCTTGGCGATGTCGTGCATCAACAGAGCGACGTAAAGCTCAACCCGATGATCAAACGTGCCCATGATTTCATTAGCAAGCGGATGCTCCTCGCCCAACTCGCCTTTTTCGATTTCCGACAAGATACCGATGGAGCGCAGCAGGTGCTCATCGACGGTAAAGTGGTGATACATATTGAACTGCATCATGGCGACGATCTTGCCGAAGTCAGGAATGAAACGACCAAGCACACCTGTCTCATTCATCTTGCGCAACACCCGCTCAGGCGTTTGACGAGATGTCAAAACGGCGAGAAAGTCTGCATTTGCCTCCGGGTCGTTGCGCAATGCTTTGGTAATCAGCCTTGAAGACCGTGAAAGCAGGTGCATTGCGTCTGGGTGAAACAAAAACCCGTTTTCTTCCGCCAACCGGAATATCTTCAAAATCTGATTGGGGTCGCGTTTGAAAACCTTGTCATCAATCGGCGTAATGCGGTTGTTGACGACGAGAAATTGGTCCGTTCCCTTGATTTTCTTTTGCCGCCGCTTGCCGGTTAGCGTGTTCCATACTCCGGTGAAGGACGAAGCCTGTTTCGCCTGTTCATCTTCAAGTTTGGAACAAAGTATTCGGGTCAGGTCGCCCACATCTTTAGCCACTAGAAAATAGTGCTTCATGAAGCGCTCAACCGCGCTCATGCCGGGATGGTCCTGATAGCCTAGACGCGCTGCGAGATCGGGCTGGAGATCGAACGAAATACGTTCTTCCGCCCGACCCGTCAGAAAATGCAGATGGCATCGAACCGCCCAAAGAAAGTCCTGCGCCTTGGTGAAGCGACGAAACTCTGCCTTTGAGAAAACCTGCGCCTTTTTTAACTCAATCTGCGTTGGCAGCCGGTAGTAATATTTGGCGATCCAAAACAGCGTGTGCAGATCTCGCTGCCCGCCTTTGCCGTCCTTAATGTTTGGCTCCACCATATAGCGCGAACGCCCAACCTTTTCGTGGCGTGAATCCCGTTCGGCCAGCTTGGCGGCGATGAATTCCGGCGCAGTCTTGGCCACAATATCTTTGTCGAAGCGCTCTACTAGTTCCTCGAAAAGCGGCTCGTGCCCCCAAAGAAAACGCGCTTCCAGAATGGAGGTGCGGATGGTCATGTCTTCGCGCGAAAGGCGGATACAATCGTCCACCGATCGCGTCGCGTGGCCGACCTTAAAGCCCATGTCCCAAAGCATGTAGAGGATGTATTCAACGATGCTTTCCACCAAGGCCGTCTTTTTGTACGGCAGCACGAACAGCAGATCGATGTCCGAACCCGGTGCCAGCGAACCGCGCCCGTAGCCGCCAACGGCCGTAACAGCCATGCGCTCACCTTCTGATAGATTGGGAACGCGGAATACGTGCGTTACAGCGAAATCGTAAATCACTCTGATGAGATCGTCCTGCGCCCGAGAAAGACGGTGGGCGCACTCCCACCCCTGACCATCCTCAATCAAAAGTGCTTCAGCCTTCGCGCGGGCGCTTTTTGATGTGGCTTTAAGATGCGCCAAAACCTCGCGGCGCACGTCCGAAGACGAACCATCGTGGCCGGAAGCTTCGGTGAGAGCCGTCAAATCACGGCGCAATTGGTCCGCGTCAATGAGATGGTTTTGCAAAGGATCAATCGTCGCCATGGCGCCGTTCTACGCCAGCGGCAACGCATGTTCCAGTAGCTTTGAGTTTTACTTCACGAGCTTACGCTTCGTTGTTGTCTTCCTCACGCCCGGCCTCAGCCTCCGCTGCCGCCAACTCTTCTTCGGTTGGCTCCGGGTTCACGTCTTCCCACTTTGGCCCGCCCTTGGCGACGCCTACCATTGCAGGGCGCAGCACTCGGTCTGCGATCATGTAACCTTCGGCGACGACCTGACCAACGGAGTTATTCGGCAGATCGGGATTTGGCATTTCAAACATCGCCTGGTGGATGTTTGGGTCGAACTTCTCGCCTTCGGGGTTGAACTTCTTCACGCCATTGGCTTCCAGCGCACGCAGCATTTCGCGCTCGGTCATTTCCACGCCCTCGATCAGCGCCTTGAATTCCTCGGAGCCTTCCGTGCGCTTTTCGACGGGAATGGCCTGAATGGCTCGTGCGAGGTTGTCGGAGACGTTCAGCATATCGCGGGCAAAGTTTGACACAGCATAAACGCGTGTGTCCTTCACCTCTTTGGCGGTTCGGCGACGCATGTTCTCCATCTCGGCCACTGCGCGAAGTGCTTTGTCTTTCAACTCTTCGTTCTCAGCGCGAAGATTATCGAGCAGTTTCAGCACCATTTCCGGATTGCTGCCAATGTTCTTGGCACGAGCGGAGTCGTCCAGTTCTTCTTCCGCGTCGGCAGCGTCAAGTTCAGCCTGCTCTTCAGCAGCCATACGCTCTTCGTCTGCTTCCAGATCGTCAAAAAAGGCGTCTTCGTCGTTTCTGCCGGTCATGGTTGTCTCTCGTGTTCAGCGCTGACAAATATCACGCGCCGCATATCAGTGTTTGGGTTTGAAAAATCAAGGCTTCAGCCAAGAATCCGGCTCACAACCTGCGCGGTATAATCGACCATAGGCACGATGCGTCCATAGTTGAGGCGGGTCGGGCCTATCACACCGACCGCACCAACAATGCGCTGGTTGGAATCGCGGTAGGGCGCAACGACTACTGAAGAGCCGGAAAGCGAGAACAGTTTGTTCTCCGACCCGATGAAGACTTTCACGCCTTCACCTTCTTCTGCGAGGTCCAGCAATTGCATCAAACCCTGTTTGGTCTCCAGCTCATCGAACAATCGCCGAAGGCGGTCCATGTCTTCCTTGGCTTCCAGATTGTCGATCAGGTTGGAGCGTCCGCGCACGATAAGTTGCGGCATGGCGTTGCTTTCCGCTCCTGCCCAAACGGCAAGCCCCTGTTCCACCAAGGTTGCGGCCACGCTGTCCAATTCACCCTTTGCCGATTTAAGTTGCTGCGCAATGGCAGCGCGTGCTTCGGAAATCGTGCGTCCGGCAATGTGGGCGTTGAGATAGTTCGAAGCCTCAATCAGCGTCGACGCGCTTAAACCAGGAGGCAGATCGACAATGCGATTTTCGACAGTCTCGTTTTCGCCGACAATCACAACCAAAGCCTTAGTGGCCTCCAGCCGCACGAATTCGATGTGTTTCAGCCGAACGTCACTTTTGCCTGCAATCACCAATCCAGCGCCGGCTGTCAGCCCCGAAAGCAACTGGCTGGCCTCTGTCAGCACAGAATCCACAGTGCGGCTTTGGGCTGCGGCTTTGACCTGAGTTTCGATGCCCTTACGCTCGCTTGCGGTCAGATTACCGACCTCCATGAACCCGTCGACAAAATACCGCAGTCCCACTTCCGTTGGCAGACGACCGGCAGATATATGGGGTGCGTAGATCAAGCCCAAATGTTCAAGATCGGACATAACGTTGCGAATTGTCGCGGGTGAAAGCGACATTTCCAACTGCCGCGCCAAATTTCGCGAGCCAAGCGGCTCACCCCTGTCGAGATATGTCTCTACGATACGCCGGAAGATCGCTCGGGAGCGATCATCCAGTGTTTCGACGGGTATGCCGCTGTTGGGAGTGTTTGAAAGGACATTCATGAGCGCAATATACAAACTCCGCTGCGGCTTCCGCAACTGAATTTCAATGTCGCACTGCATTGCATCGCAGCCATGCGAGCGCTACCAACCGCTTCAATCATCTGTTGAGAGAAATTTTCCATGCGACCATCCAAACGTGCCCCCGACGAAATGCGTGCCGTCTCCATCGAACGCGGCTTTTCCAAACACGCCGAGGGCTCCTGCCTGATCAAATTTGGTGACACCCACGTTCTTTGCACCGCCTCGCTGGAAGAGCGTGTGCCACCGTGGTTGCGCGGCGCTGGTAAAGGCTGGGTCACGGCTGAATACGGCATGTTGCCCCGTTCTACAGGCTCGCGGATGCGCCGTGAGGCGTCTTCTGGCAAGCAATCGGGCCGCACGCAGGAAATTCAGCGTCTGATCGGTCGTTCGCTTCGCGCTGTTGTCGATATGGAAGCCTTGGGCGAACGCCAGATTTCACTCGATTGCGATGTGATCCAGGCCGATGGCGGCACACGCACAGCCTCGATCACGGGAGCCTATATTGCACTGAAGGAATGTCTCGATTGGATGCAGGCCCGCTCAATGGTCGGCGGAAATGTGCTTAAGGACAACGTCGCGGCCATTTCCTGCGGAATCTACGAGGGCACGCCTGTTCTTGATCTTGACTACGACGAGGATTCCGAGGCCGAAACAGATGCGAATTTCGTGATGACCGGCTCCGGCGGCATCGTGGAAATTCAAGGCACGGCCGAAGCTGATCCATTCACCGAAGAGCAGTTTTCCGAACTAATGCGCTTGGCCAAAAAGGGCATCAAGGAGCTCGTCGATCTCCAGAACCTGTCCGCCTGAGGAACCCGTACCGTGCGCAAACTGGAAACCCGTGAGATCATTGTCGCCACGCACAATGACGGCAAGCTGCGCGAAATCCGCCAGCTTCTGGAGCCTTACGGCTTCAAGATCACGTCAGCAGGCGAACAAGACCTGCCGGAGCCAGAAGAAAACGGCACCACGTTTGAAGAAAACGCTTTCACCAAAGCGTGGGCCGCTGCCTCGGCCACTGGCATGGTCGCGCTCTCCGATGACAGCGGCCTGAGTGTTGATACGCTTGGTGGCGCGCCGGGTGTCTACACTGCGGATTGGGCGGAAAAGGACGATGGTTCGGGCCGCGATTTCATGATGGCGATGGAAAAGGTTGAAGCCGCGCTTGCGGAGAAAGCGGCCACCAAACCCGCCGAACGCAAAGCGCAGTTCAATGCGGTTCTGTGCTTGTGCTGGCCCGATGGCCATGCGGAATATTTTAAGGGCATCGCGCCGGGTGTTCTCGTATGGCCCCCACGGGGGGACGATGGTTTCGGCTACGATCCGGTTTTTCTGCCAGACGGCCACAAGCGCACATTTGGTGAAATGACAGCGGAAGAAAAACACTCCTGGACACCGGGCCAAAAGGAAGAGCCTCTGTCCCACCGCGCCCGCGCCTTCGCCAAACTTGCCAATGCCCTTCTGCCCGACACGTTGCCGTCATGAGCGCGATTAACGGCGATGATGGCACGCCCGGTTTCGGCATTTACGTCCATTGGCCGTTTTGTGCCGCCAAATGCCCCTATTGCGACTTCAATTCCCATGTCCGGCACAAGCCGATCAACCAGAGCGATTATGCCGACGCTTTCGAGCGCGAAATCGCTCATATGGCGGCGCGGCAACCGGGCAAGAGCGTCACCAGCGTGTTCTTCGGCGGCGGCACGCCATCACTGATGGAGCCGGAGACGGTTGACCGCGTGTTGAAGGCCATTCGCGGCGCTTGGACGGTTGAGGGCGACATAGAAATTACGCTTGAAGCCAACCCAACCAGTGTCGATGCAGCGCGCTTTGAGGGCTACCGCAAGGCTGGCGTGAACCGCGTCTCCCTGGGTGTGCAATCGCTGGACGATGAGCAATTGAAATTCCTCGGTCGCCTGCACAGTGCTGACGAAGCCCGCAAGGCGATCCGCCTCGCCCGCGATCTGTTTCCGCGCATGTCGTTTGATCTTATCTATGCACGGCCCAGCCAAACAGCCGAGGGTTGGCAGCGCGAACTGGAAGAAGCGATTGAACTTTCCGCCGATCACCTGTCGCTCTATCAACTGACCATCGAGCAGGGCACGCCGTTCTACGATCTGCACAAGCGCGGAAAACTATCCGTGCCGGATGCCGACCGTGCCGCCGATCTTTACGAACTGACACAGGACATCACAGAAGCCCACGGCCTGCCGTCTTATGAGATCTCGAATCACGCCAAGCCCGGCTATGAAAGCCGCCACAACCTCACCTATTGGCGCTTTGGCACCTGGGCAGGCATCGGCCCCGGCGCTCACGGTCGGCTGGACATGAACGATGGCCGCCACGCGCTTTCCAACGAGCGCAACCCCGAAAAATGGCTGGAGCGGGTGTCCGAACACGGCCACGGGGCGATTGCGGACGATCTATTGGAACACGAAGATGTGGGCGACGAATATCTGCTCATGGGCCTTCGGCTCAAAGAAGGATTGGACCTTGGCCGATACGAGGATTTCGCGGGTCACTATCTCGATGGTGGCCGCATCGCTGATCTGATCGAATACGGCATGATCGAACCCATGCCCGGCGACCGCATCCGCGCCACGCCGCAAGGCGCGCTGGTGCTCGATGCCGTTATCGCCGATCTGGCGGGATAGGCGGCAAGCGCGATGGCTCCATCTTTCACCATCCGCTCACAGGTCTTTTCCGCGCCCGCTCTGCCGCCAGCGCTCTATCTGGTTTCAACCCCTATCGGTAATCTCGGCGACATCACCATTCGCGCATTGGAAACGCTCGCCGCCTGTGATGTGATCGCCTGCGAAGACACCCGCACCAGTGGCGTTTTGCTGTCACGCTATGGCATTGACCGCCCCAAAATTTCCTACACCGAACACAATGCCGACGCCCGTGGCGCTGAATTGCTGCGCCGCATTGAGAGCGGCGAAAGCGTCGCCTTGATTTCCGATGCCGGCACGCCGCTGGTCAGCGATCCGGGGTTCCGGCTGGTGCGGGAAGCTGCAGAGCATGGCATCACCGTCGTTCCCATTCCGGGAGCAAACGCGCCAGTGACAGGCCTTGTCGGCAGCGGTCTGTCGGCCGCATCGTTCTGTTTCGCAGGCTTCCTGCCGCCCAAATCGAAGGCCCGCCAGAAGGCATTCGAGCAATGCCTGAACACGTCCACAACGACCTTGTTTTTCGAAGCTCCGACCCGCATCGCTTCTGCCCTGAAAGACGCTGTCGCCACTTTGGGCGAAGACCGGCCCGCCTGCGTGGCGCGGGAATTGACCAAAATGCACGAAACGTTCCACCGCGGGACGCTCGCGGAACTGGCCGATGAATTCGCCGCGATGGAGCGCGTGCGCGGTGAAATCGTGCTCATCATCGAAGGCGCAGAAGCGCAAGAAGCGAGCGGAGCGGATATCGACGAACTTCTGATCGAGGCTCTCGCAACCATGAAAACCAAGGACGCCGCCAACCACGTTGCCGCCCAGACAGGACAATCCAAGCAGGAAATCTACCGCCGCGCCTTGGCGCTAAAGGGTGGTGGCGATGCTTGAGAAAAAGCAGGCCGCCTACAAACGCGGCGTCGTGGCCGAAGACCAAGCCGCCCGTTTCCTGAGTTCGCACGGCTGGGAAATACTGGAGACGCGCTACAAGACCAAAGCGGGTGAGGTTGATCTCATCGCGCTCAAAGACAGTTTGGTGATCTTCGTTGAAGTCAAAGCCCGCGCCAATACAGTCTCGGCGCTCGAAAGCGTTTCTGCAAAATCGAAAGCGCGGATCAAGGCCGCCGGTCAGGGATGGCTGTTGCAGCAAGAAGACCACGCAAGGCTTTCATGGCGCTGCGATCTCATAGCTATCGTACCGAACGAACCGCCCGTTCACATCGAAGGCGCGTGGTAGGGGAAGGCGCGTGGTAGAGGCTTCCAATTGCGCTCGCTCCTTTCTACATAGGCACAAACGATCAAACGAAAGCCGAAAGCATGGCGCTGCGCGTTGCGGTCCAGATGGACCATATTTCCTCCATTGATATTGGTGGTGATTCCACCTTCGCCCTGATGCTGGAAGCGCAGGCGCGGGGGCATCATCTTTTCCACTACGAGGTGCAAGACCTCTCCATGCGCGATGGCGAGGTGTTCGCATGGGGCGAGGATGTGAAAGTCTCCGACACCAAGGGCAAGCACTTCGAAATGGGCGAGCGCCAACGCGTTGATCTGCGCGATGTTGACGTCGTGCTGATGCGCCAGGATCCGCCGTTTCACATGGGATACATCACCGCCACCCATTTGCTGGAGCGCGTGCACCCCGATACGCTGGTCGCCAACAACCCAGCAGAAGTGCGCAACGCGCCGGAAAAGATTTTCGTCACCGAATTTCCCGATCTGATGCCCGAAACGCTGATCACCCGCTCGCGCACGGAAATCCGCAAGTTCCGCGATGAATATAAAGACATCATCATCAAGCCGCTTTACGGCAATGGCGGCGCAGGCGTTTTCCGGATCCAGCCGGGTGACCAGAACCTCTCGTCGCTGCTGGAAATGTTTGAAATGACGTGGCCCGAGCCGTTCATCGCTCAGCGCTACATGAAAGAGGTCCGTGCCGGTGATAAGCGCATCATCCTGATTGACGGCGAGCCCGTCGGCGCGATCAACCGCGTGCCGGGCGAAGACGAAGCCCGCTCCAACATGCATGTGGGCGGCCGCGCGGAGGCCGTTGCCATCACCGACCGCGAGCGTGAAATCTGCGCCGCCATCGGCCCGGAGCTAAAGCGCCGCGGCTTTATCTTCGTCGGCATTGATGTGATCGGCGACTACATGACCGAAATCAACGTCACATCCCCCACCGGCATCCGCGAAGTGAAGAAATTCGGTGGCGCAGACATCGCCGCATTGTTCTGGGACGCGGTGGAAGCCAAACGCGCCTAGCGCGGGGCGATCATACCCACCAGCTCAAGTTCCCCGTCTACTACACGCACCATGATGATTTCACCGGAGCGGGGCACCACGTTGGTTAGTGCGGTGATGTTGACCTGATGGGTGACCAGCATTGCGGTTGTGCCAGCGGGCAGGGCTTTGAGCTTCTCAAGAGTCTCGCGCGTCTGTTCCGGCTCACGCGACCGATTGCCGAAAAAGCTATTGAGTGACGGCCAGTCCTGAGGCTCGCCTAAATCCAGCAACTGCGCCGTCTCGCGGCAGCGGCACCATTGGGATGTGGCGACCAGATCAATTTCCACACCCGCATCGCGCAGCATCTTACCCGTCGCGCGCGCCTGTTCGCGTCCGGCGTCCGAAAGATTTCGCTGGGTGGAGCAATCGTTGAGCGTGAAATTGGATGGGTCACCGCCACCCGGCGCGATGGCGTGGCGCATGAGCAGGATCACCCCATCCTGCTTGGCAAGATCAAGGCTGTTGGCGTGGGCAAACGTGCTGAACAGCAGCGCGAAAAACAAAGTGAGTATTTTCATAAGTTGTTGTTTGCCTGCATCGACGATTTTAGGCGAGATGGCACCTTGTCACCCTTTCCAAGAGGCGATGACCGCTCCCAACGTCACCAACAGTGCCGCCGCTGCCACATGCCATGTGAAAGCGCCAAATCCGGCCAACAGCAGCGCGATGGTGGAAAGCACCGGCGCGGCATAGCTGGCGGAGCCAAGCAGCTGGATGTTGCCGCGCTTCACCCCGATATCCCAAATGTAAAATGCTAGACCCACCGGCCCCAGTCCCAGCCCCAAAGTCGCCATCCACTGCAAGGGCGTCGTTGGCCATTGCGTCGTTTCCAGCCCGAAATGAGCAAACGTTGCGAGCACTGCTGCGACCGCGCAAAAGCCGGTCACCGCCGCGCTCGGCACTTCTGCAAAACGCCGTGAAAGCACCGAATAAGAAGACCACGTGAGCGCACAAGCCGCCGCCATTGCGTAGCCGAATGTATGCGCCGGATCGAGCGCGAGGCCTGCGCCCTTCGTCACGATGAGATAAGCGCCAGAAAGCCCGACCAAACCGCCGATTACATGCCGCGTCAACAGCCGCTCCCCCGGCAACAGGGCTGAGAACAGAATGATAAGCAGTGGCCAAAGATAAGCAATCAAACCTGCTTCCACCGGCGGCGCGTTGCGCAGGGCTGTGAAGTAGAAAAAGTGATAGCCGAACAGGCCGCCCACACCGAGCAACCACACCGGCCAAGGCTGGCGCAGAGGCGCAAACCCCGCACCCGACTGCACCAGCGCCACCGCGCCGATTATTGTCGCTATCGCGAAACAGATGGCGGTCAATTGGAACGGCGGAACATCGCCACTCATCGCCGTAAGAAGAGCCAGAAGTGACCACAGCAAAATTGCCCCAATGCCGAACAGGGTTGCGCGCAATTCGCTCATGTTGGGGCGCCTTGATTCACATCGCCGATGGCATACCGCAGAAGGAACTTTATGCACACTGGCAAATTTGTTCTATTTTTGTTCTTGACGAATTGAAATCCATGCATCTAGCATAGGCGTAGCAAAGCTGCGCAGTGTGGCTGGCAGAAAGTAACGTCATGGTTTCGCGTTGTAAGACAATCGCCTTTTCAGGCATCCAGGCCATTCCCGTGGATGTGCAGGTCATGCTCAGTCCTGGCGAGGTGAAAATGTCGATCGTCGGTCTGGCTGACAAAGCGGTGGCTGAGAGCCGCGAACGGGTGCGCTCGGCGCTCCACGCATCGGGTCTGTCAATGCCGACGCAGCGCGTCACGGTCAATCTGGCTCCGGCCGATCTGCCGAAAGAAGGCTCGCACTACGATCTGCCGATTGCACTGGCGTTGATGGCCGCAATGGGGGCGATACCAGGCGATGCGCTCGAAGGTTATGTCGTGATGGGCGAGTTGGGGCTCGACGGCACGATTGCGCCCGTTGCAGGGGCCTTACCCGCCGCCATCGGCGCCAATGCGCTGGGCAAGGGCCTCATTTGCCCCGCCGCATCTGGGCCGGAAGCGGCTTGGGCGGGGCCAGACATGGACATTCTCGCTCCCCGTTCGCTGATCGGCATGGCCAATCACTTCAAGGGCACGCAAGTCCTCTCCCGCCCCATCGCCAAAGTGCGCGATGGCAACGGCGGCTTGGGCGATATGGCAGACATTCGCGGGCAGGAGACGGCCAAACGGGCGCTGGAAGTTGCAGCAGCCGGTGGCCACAACATGCTGATGATCGGCCCGCCCGGCTCCGGCAAGAGCCTTTTGGCCAGCCGTCTACCCGGCATCCTGCCGCCTCTCAGCCCGAAGGAATTGTTGGAAGTCTCAATGATTTCATCCATCGCTGGCCTGCTGGCGGACGGTCAATTGTCGTCTGCGCGCCCCTTCCGAACACCACATCATTCGGCTTCAATGGCGGCGATGGTTGGCGGTGGGTTGAAGGCCAAACCCGGTGAAGTCTCTCTTGCCCACAATGGTGTGCTGTTTCTCGACGAATTGCCCGAATTTACCCCCCAAGTGCTCGACAGTTTGCGCCAACCGTTAGAAACGGCGGAAACTGTGATCGCCCGCGCCAATCACCGTGTGTCTTATCCGTCGCGTTTGCAACTGATCGCCGCCATGAATCCCTGCCGCTGCGGCATGGCGGGAGAGCCGGGTCACCAGTGTCGCCGTGGAGTGCGTTGCGCGAGCGACTACCAGGGCCGCATTTCCGGCCCTCTGCTGGACCGCATCGACCTGCGCATTGAAGTGCCAGCTGTTGCCGCCAGCGACCTCATTCGCCCGCAACCGGGCGAGGCGAGTGCATCCATTGCCGAGCGCGTGGCGCGTGCCCGTGCCATACAGGTTGAACGTTACGCTGCTTTCGGCAGCAATGCTGTTACCAACGCTCATGCCTCCAACACGATTATCGAGGAAATTGCCAAGCCGGATGCTGCCGGGCAGGCCCTGCTGGAAGAAGCTGCCGATGCGCTCAAATTTTCTGCGCGGGGCTATCACCGCATGTTGAAAGTGGCGCGAACACTGGCAGACCTGGAAGGCGTGAAAACCGTGGGCCGCATCCATCTGGCCGAAGCCATATCCTACCGCATGGCGGGTGATCGGGCGATGCAGGCGGCGTGACCAAATTCGAACGATTACGGTAAGCATTTGCAAGGCATTTGCCCCTAGTTTGGGCTCATGGTTAACGAGAACCCAAACCGTCGCCACATGCGTTCAATTGAACGCAAAGCGAATGCGGAAACCGACTGTGCCGGTATCGCTCCGACACGGATGGCTGTCGGTGGGTGTTTGGGTGTTGCTGTTGCATCTGCCGCTGCACTCGTCTTGCCAACGTTTGTAACTGTTGGCCTTGGCAGCGGTGCGTTCGGCGGCGCAGTCACTTTGCATTTTCTCGCCCGCCGCCGTGCCAAGTTGCTGTCCAGCGTCGCTGCTTCCGAAGCCGATCTGCGCACAGCGCTCGCACAAGCCAACAGCGCTAGCGCTGCGCAGTCAAAATTCGTTGCTATGGTCAGCCACGAAATCCGCACTCCGCTGAACGGAGTTCTCGGCATGGCACAATTACTGAAGGAAACGTCGCTCGATCCCGCACAAGCCGACTACGTAAAAGCCATCGACACATCGGGCCGCGCTCTTCTTGGCCTTATTGAGGACCTGCTCGACAGCGCTCGCATTGAGGCGGGCCAGTTCGAGCTAAAACCGAGCGCCTGCAACATCCTTCAAATTGTAGAAGACGTTGCGGATATTATTGCCCCTCGTGCGCGGGCAAAGGGTGTTGATATTGCCACCTATGTGAGCGCGAAAGTACCAAAAGAGGTCATGCTAGACGCCGCCCGCTTGCGCCAAGTGTTGCTGAACATAGCAGGCAATGCCGCAAAATTCACCGCCTCGGGCGGGATGGCGATTTCTGCAACTGTGCAGGAAAACAGTCTGCAGTTTGCCATCGAAGACACAGGCTCTGGACTTAATGCTGAAGACCAAGCCCAAATTTTCGATGAATTCATGCAGGTTTCCAGTGGCCACACCCGCTCCCACGAAGGCGCAGGCCTTGGCTTGTCAATTTCCCGCCAACTGGTCCGGGCGATGAATGGCGATGACCAAGCGGCCATCACCCTGGAAAGTGCGCCCGAAAAGGGCTCGCGTTTTTCATTCTCGTTGCCAATTGTGAAGGCTTCAAACGACAAAGTTTCCAGCCCATCACAAATAAAGGAAACCGTATCTCTTTTGCTTGCGAAAACACCGGCTCGAACCGCATTGGCTCAAACTCTGCAAGAACTTGGCTTGCGCGTGACAAACAATTTAAAGGATGCCGCGCCCACTGTAATCATCGCCGATGAAACCATCGACGTGCCACCTGAGTTGGCATCCACCGATGTTCCTGTCTACTGGCTCGGCAGCCCAGGTCAGCGCCAGAACGCAGGCGTACAAGGGGGCCTCACTCGCAATTGGCTCACATGGCCAGTGCGGCGCGAAACGTTGGAGCGTTTGGTGTCGCACGATCTGAAGTCTGCTCCCAAAAAAGAGCAAGCGCTGCCCGTCCCTCAAATCAAGCCTAAGAAAGCACTGTCGGTTTTGGTGGCTGAAGACAATCCGATCAACGCGCTGCTCGTCACTGCGCTGCTGGGCAAAATGGGTCATCACGTGGTTCGCGTGGAAACTGGACGGCAAGCCGTGAATGCCATTCAAACCGGGCGCGGTCCGTTTGACCTTGTCTTGATGGACCTTCACATGCCCGAAATGGACGGCACCGAAGCCATCCGCCGCATCCGTCGATGGGAGAAGCAAAACGGCCAGCAGCGCTTGCCCATCGTTGTTCTATCGGCAGATGGCCAGGAAAGCGCTCGCGAGGACGCTTTGGCCGCTGGCGGTAGCGCATTTTTGTTAAAGCCTCTCGATATTGACGCTGTTCGTGCTCTGCTAAAAGGCAACGCTCTTGCCGCATGAGGCACTGCAACGGCTTGCAAAACCGACACAATCCTGTGATTTGAATATGCCGTGACCAACGGTGCGCTTGAGGAGCAGCGGATCATGCAAACGGCGCAATCTACAAAATCAAAACCGCAGGCACCCGCCTCCCAAGGTTATGAACCGCACCGGATAATTGGCCGCTTGGGCGCACTTGACGTGCGCTTGGCAGTTTCGCCCGAAGAGGTAGAGGCTGCACAGAAGCTGCGCTATCAGGTATTTTTCGAAGATATGGGTGCTAAGCCCAGCGAAACGGCACAAGCTTCAGGGCTCGATCAAGATGCCTTTGATGATCACTGCGAACACCTGCTGGTTATTGATCGCGAAGCTGAATACAACCACGGAATTGTCGGCACATACCGATTGCTCGACAGTAGCAAGATGTGTGCATCGCTCGGCTTTTATTCGCAGAATGAATTTGACCTGACCCCGCTGTTATCGGCTCGGCCCGGCCAACGTTTTCTCGAACTTGGCCGTTCATGCATCGCAGAAAGCCATCGTTCGCGCCGCACAATGGAGCTTGCATGGCACGGTGTGTGGAGCTTGGTGGTCGAGCGTAAAATCGACGTCATGTTCGGTTGCGCCTCTTTCAATGGCACTGATCCGCAGAGCCATGCCGAGTGCTTCTCGCTGTTAGGCGAGACGGCATTGATTGACCCGCAGCAAGACTGCCCGCCGCGACATGCAGCCGCCTTTGCTCTGCAACAGTCGACATCCAGCGGGTCTATAGACCGTCGCGCGTTCGCCAAGCTACCACCTTTGCTCAAAGGCTATCTTCGCCTTGGCGCAAAGGTCGCTTCTCATGCGGTGATTGACCGGCAATTCGGCACGACAGATGTGCTCATTGTTTTGGACGTCGCCAAAATCTCGCAAAAATACATTGACCACTACGGCGCGCAGGCCTCGCGCTTTGCCGTGCCGGTGGAACAAGCGTTGAAGCGTTAAGTCTTCGCTTTGCGATGCGGGGGCCACGCTGATAGGGTCCTGCCAGTTTTCCAAGCCTGTGTAGCTGCGTAAATTCCATGTCCGCACCGACGCCAATGATGGCGCAATATATCGAGATCAAGGCAGCCAATCCCGATTCGCTCCTGTTTTATCGCATGGGCGACTTTTACGAGTTGTTTTTCGGCGATGCGGAGATCGCCTCGCGGGCGCTTGGAATCACGCTTACCAAGCGCGGCAAGCACATGGAGCAAGACATTCCCATGTGCGGCGTGCCTGTTCATGCGGCTGATGATTACCTTCAAAGACTAATCGGGTTGGGCCACCGTGTTGCCGTGTGTGAACAGGTGGAAGACCCGGCTGAGGCCAAGAAGCGTGGCTCGAAATCGGTGGTTAAGCGCGATGTTGTGCGCCTGGTCACCCCCGGCACAATAACGGAAGAACGTTTATTGGACGCAGGGCAGGCCAGCGTGCTTGCAGCGCTTGCCCGTGTTCGCGGCAGCGATGGCGACGACTACGCAATCGCCGCAATCGATATTTCCACAGGCGCGTTTCATCTCACTTCCACAAACGCCTCGCGTCTGTCAGCAGACCTTGCCCGCATAGCACCGCGCGAATTGATTATGGCCGACACGGTGTTTGAGGATGGTGATATGCGCTCTGTTTTCGAGATGCTCGATTGTGCCATCCAACCACAACCGGCTAGCATGTTTGATAGTGTTCGCGCAGCGGAGAATTTGCAGCGCTTTTATGGTGTTAAAACGCTCGATGGTTTCGGCCAGTTCAACCGCGCTGAACTGGCTGCCGCGAACGGTGCCATTGCCTATATCGAAAAAACCCAGATCGGTGAGCGCCCCGCCTTGATGCGTCCCAGCCGTGAACAGGCCGATCGCCTTGTCTATATCGACGCCGCCACCCGTACTAATCTCGAACTCACCCAAACCCTTTCCGGCCACCGTGATGGCAGCTTGCTGAAAGCGATGGACCGCACGGTTAGTGGTCTCGGCGCACGCTTGCTGGCCGAGCGATTGACCGGGCCGTTGACCGATGCCGATCAAATCGGAAAGCGCCTTGATGAAGTGTCGTTTTTTCTCGGTCAGGACCGTCTTCGTGACGATGTGCGGAGCGTGCTCAAAGGCTTGGCAGATATGCCGCGTGCCCTTTCACGGCTGGCGCTCAACCGCGGAGGGCCACGTGATCTGGCTGCTATCCGCATTGGGCTTGAAGGCGCTCAAATGTGCGCTGATCTGTTCAAAACTCTCAATGATCCGCTTCCGGAAAATACGGCCCGCGATGTCGCGTTGTTACAGGACAAGCCGCTTGAACTCTCCGACCTTCTAACCTGCGCCCTGGCCGAGGACTTGCCGCTGCTTGCGCGTGACGGTGGCTTCGTTTGTGATGGTTATGATGCTGATCTGGACGAGCAGCGCGGCTTAAGCCGTGAGAGCCGGAAGGTTATCGCAGGGCTGCAATCGGCTTATGCGGAGGAAACCGGCGTCAAATCGTTGAAGATCCGTCACAACAACGTTCTTGGGTTTTTCATCGAAGTGACTGCGCTGAACGCAGAACCTCTGCAGGCCGATTTGCAACGCTTTCGCCACCGTCAGACCATGGCCAACGCGATGCGGTTTACAACAGACGAGCTTGCGGAACTCGAAAGCAAGATAGCCAACGCAGCCGGACGCGCATTGCAGATCGAGCTAGGGCATTTCACGACCATGCAGAAGGCCGTGCTAGATCACGCCTCACCCCTGCAAGCCATTGCAGCAGCACTCGCTCGCCTTGATGTTGCGGCGGCAATGGCGGAGCTTGCTGAGGAACAGGGCTATGCACGACCAACGGTCGACGCCTCGCTTGAGTTCTCCATCACTGCCGGGCGGCATCCTGTGGTGGAACAGGCGCTTCGTAAACAAGCGGCCAATCCCTTCGTTGCAAACGACTGTGCTATCGGTGGAAACGAAGGCTGCATCTGGCTTCTAACCGGCCCAAATATGGGCGGTAAATCCACCTTCCTGCGCCAAAACGCACTCATTGCCATCATGGCGCAAATGGGTTCGTTCGTGCCTGCGGGTGCCGCTCACATCGGTGTTGTCGACCGACTGTTTTCCCGCGTGGGTGCGGCAGACGATCTGGCGCGTGGCCGCTCTACCTTCATGGTGGAAATGGTGGAAACAGCCGCAATCCTCAATCAAGCGGGCGAACGGTCTCTGGTCATATTGGATGAAATTGGTCGCGGCACAGCCACTTTTGATGGACTGTCGATTGCGTGGGCCGCGATTGAACATCTGCACGCCGTCAACAAAAGCCGCACGCTTTTTGCAACCCATTATCACGAACTCACCGCGCTATCGGCAAAACTGGAGCGGCTGTCTAACGTCACCCTTTCGGTGAAGGAGTGGGACGGCGATGTGGTCTTCCTGCACGAAATAATCGAGGGCAGCGCTGATCGATCCTATGGCATCCAAGTGGCGCGCCTCGCTGGATTGCCCGATGCCGTCATTTCACGCGCCCGTGCTGTGCTGGACCAGTTGGAAAGCCAAAACCGCGAGCGGGGCACAGACACTCTCATCGATGATCTGCCGCTGTTCTCTGCAACGCCGCAAGCGCCTGCGCAATCCAGCAAAGCATCGCAAATCGAGGAAAAACTGTCATCTCTGCATATTGACGATATGACCCCGCGTGATGCGATGGAAGCGCTCTACGCACTCAAGCAGATGTTGGGCAGCAAGCCATGACCTTGCTCGCCATCGACACTTCCGGCCCGTTTTGCAGCGCCGCTCTCGTCTCGCTTTCTGGTGAAAGGCTTGCAGACATCAGCGAGGAAATAGGGCGAGGCCATGCGGAACGCCTCATGCCGATGCTGGAAGAAGTGTTGCGGGAGGTGGGCAAAGTTTGGGCCGATGTAGAGCGCATAGCGGTCGTGCGCGGCCCAGGTTCCTTCACCGGCTTACGCGTGGGTCTAGCCGCTGCGCGAGGGCTGGCACTTGCCTGCAACATTCCAGCCCAAGGCGTCACAGCCTTTGAAGCGCTTGCGTTTTATGATGGTGGTGTGGGGACTATCGCACTCGATGCGCGTCGAGGTGAAGTGTGGTTCCAGAAATTTGCAGAAGGACTACCAGTCAGCGAGCCAATGGCGCTCAGCGTGAGTGATTGCCTTGCGCAATTGGAAAGCGGTGAACGCGTCATTGGATCGGGCGCACCAATTCTAATTGACTCTGGCGCGAAAATTGATGTCGTGAGCCACATTCCATCACCGCCGATTCTTGCCGTCGCCAATGCTGCTTTGGTTGCGCAGGAAATCATCGAAGCCAACCCCCTCTACCTACGCGCACCGGATGCCAAGCCGCAGACGCCGCTTGCGCAAAACGGAGCGAAGTAATGTTTGGCCGCCGCGAAGTGGATGTGATGATCTTGCCCGGATCGGTCGATAACATCGCTGAACTCGCCCATCTGCACCAAGAGGGTTTCCGTCGTGGCTGGACCGAGGATGAAATGATCGCGTTGATGGAAAAGCCGGAAAACATCTTCCTTGTGGCAAAAGTTGTTGGCAAGCCGAAGCTGCCCATCGTTGGCTTTAACATCATGCGAGAAACCGCTGAGGAAGCCGAAATTCTCTCCATAGCGGTTGATCCCGCGTGGCGGGGGCGGGATATCGGCGAACGTCTTATGCGAGAGGCAATCAATCGTTTGTTGGCCGATAGGGTGCCTGCCTTGCTGCTGGAAGTTGACGAAAACAATCTTGGCGCTGTGCGGCTTTACGAGAAACTTGGTTTCAAACAGGTCGGCTCGCGTCCGGGTTATTATCGCGCAGTTGATCCGGTTGCTGGTTCCGTGCAGCGCTCGTCCGCGCTTGTCATGCGGCTGGACCTTGGCTAGATCACACCCAAATTGGGCGCGGTGATGGAGCGGACAGGCCATGTCACTTGAGCAAGAGTGCATCGACAAAGGCATGCGGATGACGGATCAGCGCCGCACGATCGCGCGCGTTCTGGAAACATCCGAAGACCACCCCGATACAGAAGAACTCTACCGTCGCGCATCTCAAATCGATCCGAAAATCTCAATCTCAACCGTCTACCGCACGGTTGCCTTGTTTGAAGAGGCAGGCATTATCGAGCGGGTGGAATTCCGCGATGGACGCGCGCGCTACGAGACGCTGCCTGAGCGCCACCATGATCACCTCATCGACATGAAGACGGGTGACGTGATCGAGTTTCGCAACGAACAGATCGAAGCGCTGCAGGAAGTGATCGCGCGAGAACTTGGGTTCAAGCTTGTGGATCACCGGCTTGAGCTCTACGGCGTGCCGCTTTCAGCAGACGAAAAAGCTGCCGCAAAGTCGAAGAAATAAGTGTTATCGCGCATCAGGCTCGTTCTGGTTTTGCTAGCAGCTGTTGCGCTGGTTGTCCTGTTGCTGCCGTTCCAGATCATGGGCCTGTTAGGCGTAACGCCCCTAGCGCGGCACGTTCCGGTTGTTTTCCACCGCTGCCTTGCATGGCTTTTTGGCGTGTGTGTGCGGGTGGAGGGCAAAGCGGAGACGCAACGGCCTTTGATGCTGATATCAAACCATGTCAGCTGGCTGGATATCGTGGTGCTCTCTACCATCGCCCCTGTTTCCTTTGTTGCCAAAGCTGAAATGAAGAATTGGCCCGTCTTTGGCCAATTGGCCCAATTGCAGCGCACAATCTTTATCAAGCGTGAGTCCCGACGCACTGTCGGCCACCAGGCGAACGATATTGCCAGCAGGTTGAAACAAGACGATGTGATCATCCTTTTCCCCGAGGGCACCACATCGGACGGCCACGGCCTTTATCCGTTCAAAACCCCGTTGTTTGAAGCTGCCCGTTTTGCGCTTGTCGAAGGCGAAATGGAGAGCGCTGCTGTCCAACCCGTAGCCCTAGACTATCAGCGCCTCCATGGCATGCCGATTGGGCGGCAATGGCGTCAACACGTGGCGTGGCCCGGCGAAATCGGATTGATCGAGAGCATCGTGCCAATTATCAAAAGTGGCGGATTGGATGTAACGGTGCATTTCATGCCACCAATATTGTTGACTGCTGAAAGCAACCGAAAGGTGGTGGCTGAGCAGGCTCGTGCGGCAATTCGCTCTGCGCTTGCAGGGCGAACGCTCGACTCGCACACGTGATTTGGCGTATGGGACGGGCGAAATAACCAGCGTGCGGATCAGACCAGAACAAAGATGACTGCGAACAGCGAAAACACGGGCAAGAAGGTCTTTATCAAGACTTGGGGCTGTCAGATGAACGTCTATGATTCCACGCGTATGCAAGACGCGCTGGAACAAGACGGCTATTCGGCCACCTCCGTGATCGAAGACGCTGATCTTGTCCTGCTCAACACTTGCCACATTCGTGAACGCGCAGCCGAGAAGGTTTATTCCCACCTCGGCCGCATCAGAAAGCTGAAGGAAGACCGCGCCGGAACCGACCGTCCGATGACTGTTGGTGTGACTGGCTGTGTTGCCCAAGCCGAGGGCCGCGAAATCATCGCCCGTGAGCGCTCGGTCGATTTGGTTGTCGGCCCGCAGACTTACCACCAATTGCCGGAAATTCTGGCCCGTTCCAAAACCGATGGCCCGCAAGTGGCAACCGAATATGCGGTGGAAGACAAATTCGAGCACATGCCTGCTGCTCAGAAAAAGCAAGTGCAGGCGCGTGGTGTCACAGCGTTTCTGACGGTGCAGGAAGGCTGCGATAAATTCTGCACCTTCTGCGTTGTGCCTTACACACGCGGCATGGAGGTTTCTCGCCCCCGTCAGCAGATCCTCGATGAAGCCCGTTCACTGGTCGATGCCGGCGTTCGCGAAATCACTTTGCTCGGCCAGAACGTCAACGCATGGCATGGCGAGACGCCCTCTGGCGCCGCTATGGGTTTGGGCCACTTGCTGCACGAACTCGCCGCTGTGCAGGGTATCGAGCGATTGCGGTACGTTACCAGCCATCCCTGCGACATGAGCGATGACCTCATCGAAGCTCACCGCGATCTTGACGTGCTGATGCCTTATTTGCATCTGCCGGTTCAGGCAGGGTCTGACAAGATCCTTAAAGCGATGAACCGGAAACACACCGCTGCTGAATACCTTGATATCATCGCGCGGGTTCGTGAAGTGCGGCCTGACATCGCGATTTCTGGTGACATGATCGTGGGCTTTCCCGGCGAGACCGACGAAGATTTTGAAGCCACGATGGAGATCGTGGGTCGCACGAACTACGCTCAGTGTTACTCGTTCAAATATTCCAAGCGTCCCGGAACGCCGGGCGCGGAGATGGACGGTCAGGTGGATGAAGCTGTGAAGACCGAAAGGTTGGCTCAGCTGCAAGCCCTGCTTGGCGAGCAACAAGAGGCATTTAACCGCTCACGCATCGGCAAAACCATGTCTGTATTGCTTGAAAAACCGGGTAAACATGCTGATCAACTGATCGGTCGTTCGCCTTGGCTTCAATCTGTCATCGTGCCGTCGTCTATTGGTCGCATTGGCGATATTGTGGACGTGACCATCACTGACGCCGCCCCCAACAGCCTGACGGGTGAAAGCGCCCGACAGGCCGCCTAGTTTTTGGAGAACCGCTTGGCACCGAACCAACTTCCAGACTTCATCGCCCGCGAGCCACAGAGAGGCAACGCTGATAGAAGCACAAGCGACAACGGTACCATCACCGTAAAATTTGAAGACAATAATTTGGCGAGAGAACTGTTCGGTCAGTTCGACGAACACTTGGCGATAATTGAGCGTGATTTGCATCTTGACGCGGTAGCGCGAGGCAATTCCGTGATTCTAACGGGTTCCAATGTAGCAACCGACCAGGCTCGCCGCGTGCTGGAAACGTTGCACACACGATTGGAAGATGGCGACTCAGTTGATGTGGGTGATGTGGAAGGGGCAATCCGCCACGCCATCGCTTCCGATGCGCAAATGACTCTGCCAACGATGGAGAAAAAGGGCAATCGAGCCCAAGCCGCCATCTCCACTGCCAAGCGTACCGTCCATGCACGCACAGCGACCCAAGACGCCTATATTCGCGCGATGGAAAAGGCAGAGTTGGTCTTTGGCACCGGCCCCGCTGGTACTGGCAAGACTTATCTCGCCGTCGCCTATGCCGCTTCGCTGTTGGAGCGCGGTGCGGTAGACCGCATCATCCTTTCGCGTCCTGCCGTGGAAGCAGGCGAGCGGCTTGGCTTTCTGCCCGGTGACATGAAAGAGAAAGTCGATCCCTATTTGCGCCCGCTCTACGACGCGCTTTACGACATGATGCCCGGCGACAAGGTGGAACGAGCGATCACATCCGGCATCATCGAAATCGCGCCGCTTGCCTTCATGCGGGGCCGCACGCTTGCCCATTCGGCCGTTATTCTGGATGAAGCGCAGAACACAACATCTATGCAGATGAAGATGTTTCTCACACGCCTGGGTGAAGGCTCAAAGATGATCGTCACCGGCGACCCGAGCCAAATCGATCTGCCACCTGGCCAAGTCTCCGGTCTGGTGGAAGCGCTCGATCTGCTGCAACCGATTGAAGGCGTCATTCCAATCGCGTTCTCTTCGAAAGACGTTGTCCGTCATCGGTTGGTCGCGGCCATCGTCGAAGCCTACGACGAGGCAGGGCGAGAAAAATCCGAACGCCTGCGTGGTGGGTTTTGATCGTTTTGGTCGGTATAGACATTACCATCGAAGCGGGTGAGTGGGATGAGCAACCCAGGCTTCATGAGCAGGCACGACAAGCAATCGAGGCTGCTATAGCAGAGGTTGGTGTTGCATTGCCGAAAGGCACCGAGGTCAGCGTTGTCTTTGGCAATGATGCGATGGTGAAAGAGTTGAACCGCGATTGGCGCGACAAGGACAAGCCCACGAATGTGCTGTCCTTTGCTGCCAATGATGGACTTGCCCCGCCTGATTGGTCGCCCTTATTGGGTGATATTGTGCTGGCGCAAGAGACGATTGTTCGTGAAGCAAAAGAGCAGGGCAAAGCCGTAGAGGCGCACCTTACCCACCTTATTGTGCACGGGTTCCTGCATCTGTTGGGTTATGACCACGAAAACGACGATGAAGCCGACACGATGGAGCAGATCGAAACACGGGCGTTGGCGCGTCTTGGCATTGCCGATCCGTATCAGGATACCTAAATTGGGCTTCACACATCATCGAGCTGAAGATTTATGAACGATCGACCTATCAAGCCCGCTGAGGCGGGCCAAGACAACGCAAATTTGCCTGTCCCAACGACGGCTCCAACAGAAAGCCCGCAAGAAACTGGCCGCGAGTTGGTGCCGTTTGAGGCGGAAGAGAAACGCGAAAGCTGGGTTTATCGTTTCCTCACCAAGCTGGGCCTGCGCTCTAGCGGCACCTTGCGTGATGATCTTAATGAAGCGCTCGCCGGTGAAGGCGAGGCAGGCGATCTTTTCTCGCCCGAAGAGCGCGCAATGCTGCAAAACATTTTGCGCTTACGCGAACGGCGGGTCGAAGACGTGATGGTGCCCCGTGCCGAAGTCCGCGCAGTGGACGAGCACATCGCATTGGGCGAGCTTCTCCAGATCTTTGAAGATAATGGTCATTCGCGGATGCCCGTGTATTCCGACAACCTTGATGATCCACGCGGCATGGTTCTGGTGAAGGATGTGCTGTTGCATCTGGTGGCGAAATCCACCGTGAAGAGCCGCAGCAAGAAAGCGGGTAACGGCCATGCAAAGCTAAACTTTGGCAAGGTTGATCTCGATAAGCCACTGTCGTCCATCAAAGCGGTCCGCTCCGTGCTTTTTGTGCCGCCTTCCATGCTTGCGGCTGATTTGATGGCACGTATGCAGGCCACGCGCACGCAGATGGCGCTGGTGATCGATGAATATGGCGGCACTGACGGCTTGGTGACGCTGGAGGATATCGTTGAGGAAGTTGTTGGCGATATCGAAGACGAACACGATGAAGACGACGAATTGATCACCGTTGACGGCAATCTGCGCTGGACGGTTGATGCACGCACCGAGCTTGAAGATATTCAGGAAGTCATTGGCGAGGCTTTTGATCCTGGAAGCAAAGGCGATGACATGGACACGATCGGTGGCCTTGTGTTTGCGCTGGCTGGTCATATCCCTGTTCGCGGCGAAGTTGTTCGCGGCATGCCCGGCTTTGAATTCAGAATTCTGGACGCTGACCCACGCCGTGTGCGCCGTCTGCAAATTGTTCAGATCAGCCGCCACCCCGTGCGTCGCAAAACGCCGGAAGAAGAAAAGTCTGACGAAGCAAAGGAGTGATTTTACTCTTTTTCGGCAGGCCCAAAATTTGCATCGTAAAAGCGCAACCAGTTATTGCCCATAATCCCCGCCACTTCGTCGGATGAAAAGCCGACCGCTTTCAAGCCAACTTCAATGGCGTCGAAATCGCGGTTGTCTTCAAACCAGGACGGCATTGGCGGAAAGCCCGGTGCGGCGGCTGAGCCTTCGCCAAAATCAGTTTCTTTTGACCATCTACCATTGCGCATCCATGTGACAATGGAATCGGGCTGGTCCTGACAAAGATCGGTGCCAATGCCCAAGTTTTGTGCGCCGTAGCGTGAAGCGGATTCAGCAATCATCTGGCAGAAACTCTCCAGCGTGCAGTCGCCTCCATCTTTCAGGTGATGCGGGTAGAGCGAAAAGCCCAACATGCCACCCCGCGTCGTCAGCGCTTTGAGAACTTCGTCTTTCTTGTTGCGCAAAGCCGCGTGCCACCAATGGGGGTTGGCATGGGTGATCGCAATGGGGCGTGCAGACAGATCAATGGCGTCCAGCGTCGAGCGATCAGCGGAATGGCTCATGTCGATCACGAGACCAACGCGGTTCATCTCCGCAATCGCCTGTTTGCCAAAGCGCGTTATGCCCGGATCTTCAGCCTCATAGCACCCCGTCGCAAGCAGCGATTGGTTGTTGTAGGAAAGCTGCATAAAGCGTGCGCCAAGTTGATGGCAGATTTCGATGAGCCCGATATCGTCTTCGATTGGTGACGGGTTTTGAAAGCCAAAAAAGATCGCCGTTTTTCCAGCTTCCCGTGCGATGCGTACATCTTCACCTGTGCGGCCCGGCATGATCAGGTCGTTGTGCCGCTCAAACCAAGTGTTCCAAGCTTCAAGATTGAGCACCATTTCGCGGAATGTTTCGTGATACGCGATGGTCACGTGGACAGCGTCAACACGCCCTTCGCGCATCTGGTGAAAAATCTTTTCAGACCAATTCGCATATTGCAGATTGTCAATTCTGTAAGCCGTCTCACCCATGCTTGCTCACCCACGCGAACTTCTTTTGTTCGACCTAGACTATGGCACTGCCAGTCGCAAATATCATCTTGCGTGTAAGCCTTTGCTGGCTCATCGTTAGGCCATGACAGAACCAACAATAGCTCTCGCTTTAGGCGCAGGCGGTGCGCGGGGCTTGGCCCACATTCATGCGCTCGCTGCCCTTGATGAACTGGGTCTTAAGCCTGTCGCCCTGGCTGGCACATCCATAGGCTCTATTATGGCGGCGGCCTACGCCAGTGGCATGAGGGCTGCGGAAATAGAGACATTCGCCAAAGATCGTTTTCGGATAGGAACCGATCTGCTTTCGGATATCTGGCGTTTGCGACCCGGCTCCTTCGCAGAATTCATGAAGGCCGGAGGGCCACGATTGGGCGAACTGAATGTCGAGAAGATCGTCGATGTTTTTCTTCCCGCAGCCATCCCAGCAACGTTTGAACAACTTGCCATTCCGCTGACTGCGGTAGCAACGGACTACTATGCCCACAGTCCTGCCGTCTTTTCCGCCGGCCCCTTAAAGCCGGCGCTGGCCGCTTCGGCAGCCGTGCCTGCCGTATTCAATTCTGTGATTGTGGATGGCACAGTTTATGTCGATGGCGGCATCACCAACCCTGTGCCGTTCGACCAATTGGCGGGCAAGGCGGACATTGTGATCGGCATTGACGTTGCTGGTGGTCCGGAGGGGACGCCGGGTAAGCGGCCCAGCAAGATTGATGTACTGTATGCATCCAGCCAATTGATGCAGCGATCGATTGCGAAAGCGATGGCCCAAAATTATCAGGTCGATATTTTTCTGCGGCCTGACGTCGGTCGGTTTCGGGTGCTCGATTTTGGAAAATCCATCGCCATTTTGAAGCACACACGCCCGTTTCGTGATGAGTTGAAGTCAGCCATCGAAGCGGCGATTACAGCCCATCAGGCGGCATAGGGAAGCATTTTCATGAGCTACGAAACCATTAAGTTTGAGATTAACGATGGCGTTGCCATCATCACACTCAATCGGCCCGAAGACGCCAACGCGCTCACGCAAAAACTGGCGGAAGAATTGTTCGACGCATCTGTCATTTGCCAGACAGATGACGCAATCCGTGCTGTCGTGATTACCGGTGCTGGAAAATTGTTCTGCGGCGGCGGCGACCTCAAGGAATTTGATCAAAACATGCACCGTGGTGAGGCCCACCTCATTCACGTTGCGACAATCCTTCACGCGGCGCTGATCCGCTTCGCCAAAATGGACGCTCCCGTTATTATGGCGGTCAATGGCACTGCTGGCGGCGGAGGATTTTCTGTTGCGCTGGCCGGCGACTTCGTCATCGCCGCTGATCACGCCAAATTCGTGTCTGCCTATACCGCGTCCAGCCTGACGCCGGATGGTTCCTCGACTTATTTTCTTGCCAAGCATGTGGGGTTGTTGAGGGCTAAAGAACTTATGCTCACCAACCGTGTGCTGACCGCCCATGAGGCGCAGGAATGGGGCATCGTAAATCGGGTCGTGGACGCCAGCGAGTTGATGGACGAGGCGATAAAGCTGGCACAACAATTCGCCAACGGCCCAACCAAGGCCTATGGCGGAACGAAGCGGTTGCTGCTCACCGCCTACAGCGACACGATGGAAACCCAGCTCGACAAGGAGGCGCAAAGTATAGGATCGATGATGAACACCGTTGATGGCCCGCACGGGGTTTCATCTTTCCTCAATAAGCAAAAACCGAAGTTTACCGGGAAGTAGTGCCTGCGAGAAACGCGGCCACTTCCTCGCGCCGTGCCATAGTATCGGCGTAGCCGAGATCAATCAGCTCGGCGATATAACCAGGCTCGAACAGCAGATAGCTTGGCAAACGTCCGTCAGACCCCGATGCGCCGCTTATCCGCATGAGAGTGCGTATGGCGCGCGGCATTTCGTGCTCATGGCGGCTGGCAATCGTGCGAAGGTCTTTTGATGGCTGGAGCGACAGAACATCAATCCTCTGCAGATGCTCCTTCTCGCGCTGTTCCGGTGTGAGTGTTGCGAGCAATCGGTTCACCCGATTCACGCGCTCAACATCGGCTTCCAGATTATCGTTGAAGAGGATATCCAGCATTGTGCCACCCATTTCGCCAATGGAAGGGTAGGGCTGCTCGATATCAGCTTGGGACATATCGACATGCGCATCCCGAACGCCAACGACAACGATGCGTCGAGCGCCCATGCGGATGACTGGCGACAAGGGCGCTGTTAAGCGAAGCGCACCGTCACCATGCCATGTGGGACCCACTTTAACCGCCGGGAAAATCAAAGGCAGGGCGGATGAGGCCATCAGGTGATCTACTGTAACTGGCTCATTCAGACCCTCGCGACGATGGCGCATCCATTCTTCGACGCCAGTTGTGGATTCATAATGCGTAACAGCGATGCCGCAGCCATAGCATGACGTGGTGATGCAAAATCCTGTAAGCGCTCCGCTTTCCATCGCACGCTGCATGCCATCCCGATCAAACTCTCGTTCCAACAATCGGCGCAGCGGTCGGTTGTCGAGCCAGCCGTAGCGGTTGGTTGATCCGCGAAAGACGAAGGTGCGAATGATTCGCCAGATCGTTGCGCGAACCGATCGCCAGCGCGGATCGAAGATCGAGCCGGTAGTGAGACTTCGCCAAAGGGTTTCCAGCTTGTCAGTCGCGGTGGAATAATTCTCCGCGTTGGCCGCAAGGCAAGCTGCGTTGATTGCACCAACCGAAGTACCCGAAATGATAGGGAAGGGATTTGCACTCTGCGGAGCGAGCTCCGCCAGTGCCCTCAAAACGCCGACTTGATAGGCCCCACGCGCGCCGCCACCTTGCAGGACAAGGCTGGTGGGAAAATCTGAATGCTTCAGGGGTGCGGGCATGAAGGGACTTTAGAGAGACTTTGGTTTCGGCGTTTTCCCTATCACGGCCCATGTCCAGTGACGAGGCGAACATTCGTCTGGTTTATGAAACAAAAAAGGCCCGAACGTATGTTCGGGCCTTTTTTGATCGTGCTTTGAAAATGACTAGCCAGCCGCGGCAACAGCCCGCTTAGCCATAACCTTCACCAAATTGGCCCGGTATTCCGAGGTCCCGTGAATATCTGACAACATCATGCCAGCGTCTTGATCGCATCCATCAAGAGCGTCCGGGCTCCACGAACTTGAAAGCGCCGCTTCCATATCGGTTGCGCGATAGACGCCGCCGGAAGACGCTCCCGTCACCGCGACGCGCACACCATCCGCGCCGTGGGCAACAAACACACCAGCCATTGCATAGCGCGAAGCTGGATTGGGGAATTTGGCGTAAGCCCCTTTTTCCGGCGCGGTGAACGAGACAGCGGTGATGACTTCATCATCGTCCAGCGCAGTTTCGAACATGCCGGTGAAGAAATCCTCTGCAGCCAATTCCCGTTTTGTGGTGTGGATAGTCGCCCCCAACGCCATCATGGCAGATGGGTAGTCCGCAGCCGGATCGTTGTTGGCAACCGAGCCACCAATTGTGCCGCGGTGACGAACTGCCGGATCACCAATGTGAGAAGCAAGATTGCTGATCGAAGGGCAGACTTTGCGAAGTTCCGCGTTCGTGGCGACCTCGTTATGGGTTGTAGCAGCACCAATACGCACATTTTTTCCGTTGATAGTAATGCCGTGCATATCGCCGATATGAGTCACATCAATCAGATCGGACGGAGCGGCAAGACGGGCCTTCATCGTTGGTAGCAGCGTTTGGCCACCCGCGATGAATTTGCCATCATCCGCCCCCGCCATTTTGGCGACTGCATCGTCAGCGCTGGAAGCGCGGTGATAGGAAGTCTCATACATAGCTTTTTCTCCTTGCGCTGATTTAAGCGTTGTTGATCGCGGCCCAGACATTCTGCGGCGTGGCCGGCATAGCCAGTTTGTCGTTGCCAATCGCGTCTGCAATCGCGTTGATAACCGCTGGGGGCGAACCGATGGCTCCGGCCTCGCCACAACCCTTGATGCCGAGCGGGTTGCCCGGGCACAGCGTTTCGGTGGTCGAGACTTCGAAGTTTGGCACATCGTCAGCACGCGGCATGGTGTAATCCATGTAAGATGCTGACAGCAACTGGCCGTCATCATCGTAGACCGCGTTTTCCAGCATGGCCTGGCCGATGCCCTGGGTGAGGCCGCCATGGACCTGACCTTCCACAATCATCGGATTGATGATCTTGCCAAAATCGTCCGCTGCCACAAAACGCTCAATCTTGGTCACACCCGTATCGGGATCAACCTCGACTTCGCAGATGTAGCAACCGGCGGGGAAGGTGAAGTTGGACGGATCGTAGAACGCGCCTTCCTTCAGGCCCGGCTCCATGCCTTCTGGCAGGTTGTGGGCGGTGTATGCGCCGAGGCACACTTCGTGCCAGCCAAGCTTCTTGTCGGTGCCTTTGACCAACACTTCGCCGTCCTTGATCTCGATATCGCCTTCCGACGCTTCAAGCAGATGCGCTGCGATTTTCTTGGCTTTGGCCTCCACCTTATCAAGCGCCTTGACGATAGCCGACATGCCGACCGCGCCGGAGCGCGAACCGTATGTGCCCATGCCAAACTGCACCTTGTCGGTGTCGCCGTGGACGATCTGGACGTTTTCCATCGGCAGACCAAAGCGCTCGTTCACAAGCTGGGCAAACGTCGTTTCATGGCCTTGGCCGTGGCTGTGGGAGCCGGTGAGAATTTCCACCGTGCCGACAGGGTTCACGCGAACTTCCGCCGATTCCCAAAGGCCAACACCAGCGCCAAGCGAGCCAACCGCCGCAGACGGTGCGATGCCGCAAGCCTCAATGTAGCAGGACATGCCAATGCCGCGCTTCATGCCGTTCTTTTCGGATTCTGCCCGCCGCTTGTCAAAGCCTTTGTAGTCGATGGCTTCCATCGCGGCATCGAGCGAAGCGTTAAAGTCGCCCGCATCGTAACACATGATAACCGGCGTCTGGTGCGGGAATTCCATAATGAAATTCTGACGGCGCAGATCGGCTGGATCGACACCCAATTCCTTGGCCGCCTTTGTCATTAGACGTTCCAGCAAATAGGTCGCTTCCGGACGGCCAGCGCCACGATAGGCGTCTACCGGCACGGTGTTGGTATAAACCGTCTTCACGTTGCAGTGGATGTTGGGGATGTTGTATTGGCCCGAGAGCAGCGTCGCATAGAGATATGTCGGCACGGACGAAGAGAATAGGCTCATATACGCGCCGAGATTTGCAATCGTTTCCACCTTGAGGCCCACGATCTTGTTGTTCTTATCGAAGCCGATTTTCGCGGTCGACACGTGGTCGCGGCCATGGGCGTCAGTGACAAAGGCTTCCGAGCGGTCCGCCGTCCATTTGACCGCATCAACACCGGCTTTCTTCGCGGCCCAAAGGCAAACGATTTCTTCCGGGTAAATGTAAATTTTTGCGCCAAAGCCACCACCAACATCGGGGGCGATCACGCGCAATTTGTTTTCTGGGGCGACATTGTAGAACGCCGAAAGGACCAGCCGCGCCACATGCGGGTTCTGGCTGGTTGTGTGCAGTGTGAAATGGTCTTCTGCGCTGTCGTATTGAGCGAGCGCCGAGCGCGGCTCCATCGGGTTGGGCGACAGGCGGTTGTTGCGAATGTCGATCTCGACAATCTTGGCTGCACCCTTCAGCGCGTCGTCGGTCGGGGCTTCTTCGCCGATGTCCCAATCGAAGATGATGTTGTTCTTCGCTTCAGGATGTAGCTGTGGCGCGCCGTCTTTCATGGCGTCCACCGCACTGACAACAGCGGCCAAAACTTCGTAATCCACCTCAACAGCTTCCGCTGCCGCGCGGGCTTCGTCCAGGCTCTCGGCGATGACCACTGCTACCGCGTCACCCACGTAGCGCACGTATTCGGTAGCAAGCGCCGACCATGCGCCCATGTTCATAGGCGAGCCGTCCTTGGAATGGACCATCCAGCCGCAAATGATGTTGCCGATGCCGTCGCCGGTTAGTTGCTTGCCGTCAAACACACCTGCCACGCCGGGCATGGCCTCGGCTGCGGACTTGTCGATGCCATTGATTTTCGCGTGGGCGTGGGGCGAGCGGACGAAGGCCGCATAGTGCATGCCCGCGACCTTGAAGTCGTCCGTATAACGGCCCTTGCCAGTGATGAATCTCTTGTCTTCCTTGCGCAACACGCGTGCGCCAATTCCTTCAATTCCCATTCGTCGTTCCTCCTCATATTGGGTTCGCTCACGCTATCGGGCTGTTGCCCTGCGCTCCGCGGGGGCGGCGCAACTGGCGCCGGACGGGGCTTGCCCGTCTTGTCATTTACAAAACTTATTCAGCAGCCTGTTTAGCGCTTTCGCCCATGGCAGCAGCGCCAGCGGCGATTGATTTGACGATGTTGTGGTAGCCCGTGCAGCGGCAGATATTGCCTTCAAGCTCGGCGCGGATTGTCTTTTCGTCGAGATTGGGACCATGACGGTTCACCATATCAACGGCGGCCATAATCATGCCCGGTGTGCAGAAACCACATTGTAGGCCGTGGTTTTCGCGGAACGCAGCCTGCATCGGGTGCAGATCATCGTTTCCTGCCAGACCTTCAATCGTCGTTACTTCGCTGCCTGAGGCTTGCACGGCCAGCACGGTGCAGGATTTGACGGCCTTGCCATCAATATGCACCACGCAAGCGCCACACTGCGATGTGTCGCAGCCAACATGGGTTCCTGTCAGGTTGCGCTGTTCGCGGATATAATCAACCAGCAACATCCGGTCTTCGACATTGGCGGAAGTCGCCTTGCCGTTCACGGTGATTTCTACTTTGGACATATGTAAGTCTCTCCCTGTGATACACGGGGTTGCCAACGGGTAAACCGCGCTACAACCAATTCCTCCATGCGGAGTGTATGGTTGTCTTTTGCTTGCTGGCAAGGGCTTGATGTGTCGCGGCGGGGCGATGGTGGCCTACAGTTTGAAAAAACCTTTCTGCATACCCACTTGAACGAGAAGAGGCCGACCAAGGACAAACCAAACGAGCGAAAAAATCACCGTCAATGTGCCGCACAAACTCACCAAAGAGGGCGCACACGAGAAAATCGACAAGGGATTCGCGAAAGTTCAAGAACAGATCGGTGGCAAGGGCGTTGCGGTGGAACAGTCTTGGGATGGCGACATAATGAGTTTCACCGCCGGAGCCATGGGCCAAAAGCTTAGCGGACGGCTGACCGTTATGGATGACAAGGTTCACATCGAAGTCGACCTGCCTTGGCTGCTGGCCAAGCTGTCTGGCACCGTGAAAGAAAAACTGGCGCAAGGCACGAAACTGTTGCTGGAGAAAAAGTGAGCGATTATCTGTATCGCATTCATGCAAAGAAAACGGTCGAAATTTTGCGATGGTCGGGCTATATGTAAAGAAAATTAGGGAATCTTTGCATATAAAATCGATGTTGAAAGAAACTTACACAATCCCAAGCTTACCGCTAACCCTCGATTTTGAGACGCTGACGGTCTTGAAAGCGCTGAAAAATGCCTCTCGCAGTCTAGCTGAGGTCAAAGGCCGTGCGCCTGTCATACCCAACCAAGCTATTTTGATCGACACACTGTCTTTGCAGGAAGCCAAAGACAGTTCGGAAATTGAAAACATCGTAACCACCAACGATGAGTTGTTCAAAGGCGCACCTGAAAAAGACATCGCATTAGCAGGCCCCGCAAAAGAGGTAGCTATGTATCGGGACGCCATGCGCCATGGCTTTAATGCATTGACCGACACTGGGCTTATTACTAACCGCACAATTATTGAAATGTTTCGAATGCTCAAAAACCGCAATGATGGTTTCAGAACTTTGCCGGGAACAGCTCTCACAAACAACAACGGCGATATAATCTATGTGCCCCCTCAAATTCCTTCTGAGGTTGCGGATCGAATGAGCGAGCTTGAAGCTTATATTAATCAAGAAGATGACCTTGATCCGCTTATCAAGATGGCAATTGTCCATCATCAGTTTGAGAGCATTCACCCTTTTCCTGATGGCAATGGCCGCGTAGGCCGCATGCTAAATGTCCTCTACCTTACCAAGGCTGGGCTCCTAGGAACGCCCATTTTATATATGAGCCGAGGGATCAACCGATCAAAAGGTGAATACTATAGGCTTCTCCAAGCGGTTCGAGAGGACAACGCATGGGAAGATTGGGTCGTGTATTTGCTCAACATTGTTGATGATACGGCAAAACTAACGCTTGAATTGATCGAAGGCATCCGAAAACTCATGGCCGATTTCAAACGGCTCATCCGGCAAAACCATCCTAAGGTCTATTCGCAGGATCTGGTGAATAATCTATTCCGCCACCCCTATACCCGAATTGAGTTTGTCATGACTGAACTCAACGTCTCACGACCAACGGCAACATCATACCTTGAAAGACTAGCTGCCGATCCCGAATTGCGAGTAGAAAAAATGACTGAAGGCCGTAACAATTATTACGTTAACATGGCCCTCTTTGAGCTGTTGGCAGTTGATCGTAGCTAGCTTGCTCCACGCCGCTGAGTCCAGTTCGCCTCATCCCGTAGCACCACGACTTTTGGGCGTTGCCTTCGTAGGCTGGAGAACTGTAAATCACGCATCACCTGAGATGTTTTGCGTATATCCAGCAAAGGGCCTTCTTTATGATCGAAACTCCCTATCTTCTTTTCCTAGGCGATGCGCCGGACCGTTTGGCGGCCAAGGTCGCTCAGGGCATCAAGGATTGGCGTCCTGAATTGTGCGTTGGTCAATACCGCATGGACGGCTGCAACGCCGATATGGGGCTGACAGACATGACGCTGGACGAGGCTCTGGCCGCCGGTGCGAAAACGCTAGTCATCGGCGTTGCAAACCGTGGTGGCTACATTTCGGATTCCTGGCGTGCAGTGCTGAAAGAGGCGCTTGAGAAGGGCTTCGATATCGCATCCGGTCTGCACAACCTGTTGCGGGATGAGCAAGATCTCGTATCGGTTGCCGATATGAACGAGCGCACACTGCACGATGTGCGCGTGCCGACGATTGCTTATCCCATCGCCAGTGGTGTGAAGCGCGCGGGCAAGCGCTGTCTGGCTGTTGGCACGGATTGTTCGGTCGGTAAAATGTATACCGCGCTTTGCATGGAAAAAGTGATGCGCGAACGGAACATGAAAGCCACATTCCGCGCGACTGGCCAGACCGGAATTTTGGTCACGGGCAGCGGCGTGCCGCTGGATGCGGTGATCGCGGACTTCATGGCCGGATCGATCGAATGGCTCACACCGGACAACGATGAAGACCATTGGGATCTCATTGAAGGCCAAGGGTCGCTTTACCATGCATCTTACTCTGGCGTGACGCTGGCGCTGATCCACGGCGGCCAACCAGATGCGCTGGTTCTGTGCCACGAGCCAACCCGCGAACACATGCGCGGCCTGCCGGATTATCAGCAACCTTCGCTGGAAGAGTTGCGCGACACGGCGCTGATTATGGCGCGAGTGGTGAATCCAGATGTGAAGGTGGTTGGTATCTCTATCAATACACAACATTTATCGGAAGAAGACGCCAAGGCGCTTTGCGCGGAAACTGAAGCCAGAATGGGTCTGCCTACAGTTGATCCTTTCCGCCATGGTGCGGAGCGTTTGGTGGATGCTTTGGTCGCCTGATGCATCTTACTCTCACTGTAGAAGAAACCGTCTTCGCGCTCGCCGAAGTATTCACCATTTCTCGAGGCTCGCGCACGCAAGCGCGGGTCGTGACGGTTTCGCTCACTGATGGCACGCATACGGGCATGGGCGAAAGTGTGCCTTATGGACGGTATGGCGAGACGGTCGAAGGCGTGATCGAGACGATCCATTCTTTGGCGAATGACTTTGCCAATGGTTTGGACCGTGCGGCCCTGCAAGATCGCCTTAACGGCGGTGCCGCTCGCAATGCGCTTGATTGCGCACTTTGGGATCTAGAAGCCAAGCGGGCAGGCAAGCGGGTTTGGGACTTGGCAGGATTGCCCGCGCCCGGCCCGGAAATCACGGCCTATACGCTGTCGCTGGCTGAGCCCGATGTGATGAAAGCCAAGGCGGCTGAACATTCATGGCGACCGCTCTTGAAAGTGAAGCTCGGCGGCGAGGGCGACATGGCGCGGCTGGAGGCCGTTCGCGCCGGTGCGCCCAAGACCGACATCATCATTGATGCTAATGAGGGTTGGGACGCCGATACCTACAACACGCTGGCCCCTGTTCTGGTCGAGCTCGGCGTGAAGATGGTCGAACAGCCTATGCCTGCGGGCGAGGACGAATCCTTGCGCGGTCTGAAGCGCGTCCTGCCCGTATGTGCGGATGAATCCTGCCACGACCGTGCTTCGCTGCCAGACCTTGCGGGCAAATACGATATGGTCAACATCAAGCTGGACAAGACCGGCGGTCTGACCGAAGCACTGCTTCTGAAAGCCGAAGCCGAAAAACAGGGTTTTGCCATCATGACCGGCTGCATGGTCGGCTCATCGCTTGCCATGGCGCCTGCGACACTGGTGGCGCAGGGTTGTGCCTATACCGATCTGGACGGACCGCTGCTTCTGGCCGAAGATCGTTCCACACCACTGCAATTCGACAAGGCCGGCGTTCACCCGCCACGGCCTGAACTTTGGGGTTAGATTCATGCGTACTGTCTATGTGAACGGCGATTACCTGCCGGAAAACGAAGCCACCGTTTCCATCTTTGATCGCGGTTTTCTGTTTGCCGATGGAATCTACGAAGTCACAACCGTGGTCGACGGCAAGCTGATCGGCTTTGACGGTCACATCAAGCGTCTTCAGCGTTCCGCCGATGAGTTGAAGATGAACATTAAAGTGGATGAACCTGAAATGCTGGAAATCCACCGTGAACTGGTCAAGCGCAACAATCTCGACCAAGGCATGATTTATCTGCAATACACACGCGGCAATCCGGGCGACCGGGACTTCGCCTTCCCGCCGGAAGACACCAAGCCAACGCTGGTGATGTTCACGCAGGAGAAGAAGGTTGTCGGCACTGCGGTTGAGGAAAATGGCCTGAAAGTTGTCACGCTGGAAGACTTGCGGTGGGGTCGCCGCGATATCAAAACCGTGCAGCTGCTTTACCCATCGCTTGCCAAGATGGAAGCCAAGGCGCGTGGCGCGGACGATGCGTGGATGGTGCAGGACGGGTTCGTCACCGAAGGCACGTCCAACAACGCCTATATCGTGAAGGATGGCACCATCATTACCCGCCACCTGTCGAACGACATTCTCCACGGCATCACCCGCAAGAGCATTCTGGCCTGCGCGCAACTTTTGCAGATGAAGGTTGAGGAACGACCCTTCACGGTAGACGAGGCCTACGCAGCCGACGAGGCTTTCGCCACTTCTGCGTCGGGTTTTGCCAATCCGATTGTCGAGATTGACGGCAAGAAAGTCGGCTCCGGCAAGCCGGGTGAAGTGTCGGCCAAGCTGCGCGAACTCTATATCGAAGAAAACATGAAAGCGGCCGTTTGAGGCGGGCACGCGCGCAGGGTGTCTTTACCGTTGGTCCGGTTGGAAACGGCCATGTGTCCATCGGGCCGAGACCCATGGCGGAAGGGCTGGACGATTGGTGCGATGCCTTGCGGATGGCGGGCGTGCATCACGTGGTTTCGCTGATCGAAGACAGCGAAGTTGCGCGCTACGGTCTGGCTGATGAAGATGCGGTGCTAGCCGAAAACGGGATCGGGTTTGAGCGTTTTCCGGTTGACGATTTTGACATTCCCGATGCGGGTGCCTTCCAAAATCTGATCACTGCCCTGAGCGAGAAACTCGCCAGTGGAAAGCACGTTTTCCTCCACTGCGCTGGCGGCGTTGGCCGCGCCGGAACCACCGCCTCATGTTTGCTGATCGCCCATGGTTGGCAAGCCGATCAAGCGATGAAAGACGTGAGCGCGGCGCGAGGAGAAAAGTGCCCCGAGACCATTGAGCAGGTTGCCTTCATTCGCAGGTTCAATCCGTTGCAACCTTAAACTGGTTTTCCCGAACCGTAGATCGCAGCGAAACTATTGCATCCGGCACCTTTGCGAAGAACACACTCACTGATACGTTTGCTGCATTGTTCATGGGGCAGACCAAATGCGCTTTTTCTCAACTAAAGACCGTCCGCCCCATCTTGGCCCATACCCGCTGGAGCGGCTGACCCGCGCTGACGGGCTGCCTGATATAGCCAATATTCCTGTGCCTGCGCCGCTCTCGTTCCACCGCGCGAACGAGCCGCAATCAATCGTTAACGCGATGGGCGAATATCAGGCGATGATGGATGCGATCCGCGATGGGCTGGTAGCAAAAGTCCGCTCCATCGTGCCGGATGATCTGACCGAGCGGGCAAACCATATCAAAGGCTTCGGCTATTTCTCCGACGCTTCGATGGTCGGAGTTTGCGAACTGCCGAAAGAGACATTTCTTCAAACCCCAACCCGTAATCTCGACATTGAGCGCCTAGCCAATGATCTGCGCACCAAGCAGACGAAAACACTGGCAGCAGGCATCGACATGATCATGGCAAGCCTGAAGGAATCCATGGACGCGCCGCCAACCGATTGCGACCATCACACCCACGCTATCGTTTTTCTCTACGAGCATTACCGAGACCCGCGCCCTGACGAACCGGGGAGCGAATGGATCATGGACGCTCAAGATCACCGGGCGTGTTTGAGAGCTACAGAGACGGCCTCTGTCATGGCAAACTACCTGCGCACGCTTGGCTTCGACGCGCGGTGCCACAGCGGCACGACGAGCGATGTGAACCTGAACGCGCTGGCCGTAGCAGCCGGTTTGGCGACATTGGAAAGCGACGGCTTGCACAATCCTTACCTCGGCTCCCGCTTCGGTTTAGCAGCCATCACCACCACTTTCGAGATGAAGCCAGACCGGACACTCGCGCCTTTCGCAGAGCAGCCGCGTTCGGTAGTCAACGGCTTTGCTTGGAAATACGGCAAGGGCACTGGCAAGTCGGCACTGAACCGCGATCCCTTCGCCAAGCGAGACTATGTTGCGGGTGCCCACCCGTTTGAGAAACTCAAGCGCGTGGACAAGCCGACGACCTATATCGACGAAGACCAAGTTGCCCGTGTGCCCAAACGGGCCGACATGTTCGCCCGTGCCCAGTTTGGCGATATGGGCAAGGCCGTTCAAGCCAATGCGACCGGCGGCAAATACGCGATCAAAGCCGCACCGTCAGCCGGCCAGCGCCGCGCTCTCGGTGCTTTCGTCTTGCTGCAAGACGGCGCATGGGCTGAGACACCATCGCCGCTGGCAAGTGACGCACAGCGCAATGCCGACAACATCAAGGCTGCCTGCTATTTCCTCGGCGTGGATGCCGTGGGCCTGTCTCGCTGTCCCGATTGGACATGGTATTCCCACGATGCCCGCGGCGACCCCATCGACCCGCCGCACGATCAAGCAATTTCGATGATTATCGACCAAGGCTACGAGACAATGGAAGGCGCATCGGGCGACGACTGGATTTCGGTCGCCCAATCCATGCGCGCTTATCTGCGTTTCTCGTTGCTTGGCGGTGTCGTTGCCAAGCACATCCGCAATCTTGGTTTTTCCGCGAAGGCCCATTCGGTGATGGATGGCGAAGTGTTGCAGCCGCCGCTTCTGTTGCTCTCGGGTCTCGGCGAGGTTTCGCGCATCGGTGAAGTGATCCTCAACCCCTATCTCGGTCCGCGTCTGAAGTCCGGCGCGGTGACCACCACCATGCCGATGGTCCACGACAAACCGATTGATTTCGGCATGCAGAAGTTCTGCGAAAGCTGCAACAAGTGCGCCCGCGAATGCCCCTCCGGAGCGATCACAGCTGGTCCGAAGCGGATGTTCAACGGCTATGAGATCTGGAAATCCGACAGCCAGAAATGCGCCACTTACCGCATCACAACCGAAGGCGGCGCGATGTGCGGACGCTGCATGAAAACCTGCCCTTGGAACTTAGAGGGCCTGTTTGCCGAAGCGCCCTTCCGCTGGGCGGCGATGAACATGCCAAAGGCTGCGCCGGTGCTGGCCAAGCTGGATGACATGGTGGGCAATGGCGGACTTAACCTGACGAAAAAGTGGTGGTGGGATCTGGAGCTTCAGCCGCAAGGGAACTACGCGCCCACCGACAAGCCGCTCAACGAGCGCGACCTGCAAAAAGACCTCGATCTGAAATATGAAGACCAGACGCTCGCCGTCTACCCCGCCCCGCTCGCACCGCCGCCATATCCCTTTCCCTTCCCGATGGATCGCGATAAGGGCATCGAGGCGTATGAGCGGATGATATCCGCTGATGAATACCGCAAGCGCAAAGAGGCGGGCGAGGAGAATCCATCCGGCCATGTCTACAATCTGCCCGATGGCGACGCGCCTGTGATTCCTGTGCGAGTGTCCAAAGCAGAAGCAATGACGCCTGACATCACCAAATACGAGTTCGAAACCCTCGACGGTTCACCCTTGCCGGAATGGAGCGCCGGCGCTCATCTGGATATCGTCGTTGCCCCCGAATTCTTGCGGCAATATTCGATGTCGGGCGACCCTGCTGATCGCTCAAAATATCAAATTGCGGTTTTGCGCGAGGACGAAGGACGCGGTGGCTCCGCCCTCATGCACCGCATTTTCACGCAAGGCCGCACGGTTTTCATTTCGCGCCCGATCAATCATTTCCATCTGCTGGAGGACGCGAAGAAAACCATTCTGCTTGGCGGCGGCATAGGCATTACACCGATGATCGCTATGGCGCATGAAATGCACGCGCGTAGGGCTGATTTTGAATTTCGCTATTCCTGCAAGAGCCGGGAGGTCGCTTCTTTCATGGACGATCTGGCCGCCGTGCCGTGGAGGGACAAAATCACTTTCCATTTCTCCGACGAAGGAACCCGTCTTGATGTGGCAGCTTTGCTGGCAAAGCCGCAGAATGGGGTTCACATCTACACTTGCGGGCCTGACCGTCACATGAACGCCATTTTGGAAGCGGCTGAAAAAGCGGGTTGGCCCGATGAACAGGTGCACAAGGAATTTTTCTCGGTTCCCGAAGCACCGGATTATGTGAACCACGATTTCACGCTCCGTCTCGTCAAGAGCGGCAAAGATGTCCACGTCGCTGCCGATCAACTGCCCACCGATGCCCTGTTGGCTGCTGGCATCCATGTCGATGTGAAATGCTCCGATGGCCTGTGTGGCGTGTGTCAGTGCGATGTTATTGCTGGCGAGGTGGAGCATCGCGATTTCGTGCTGTCGAAGAAGCAGCGCGAAACCCGCATGATCTTGTGCCAAAGCCGGGCTGCCGAGCCGGATGGTGTTCTAGAGATTGACCTGTAACCCTTGCATCGCGCGGCGCTTTGGGAAAAGTTGCGACCAAACAACAACGGGGATCACACGACATGAAATTGGTACGATACGGCAAGGCCGGAGAAGAAAAGCCGGGCCTGATTGATGACGAGGGCAATCTGCGCGATCTGTCGAAAAAGGTGAAAGACATCACCGGCGACACGCTCGACGCCAAGACGCTGAAAATGCTGCGGGAGCTGAACCCGAAAAAGCTGAAAAAGGTTGAAGGCAAACAGCGCTTCGGTCCCTGCGTCGGCAACATTGGTAAGTTTCTCTGCATTGGGCTGAACTACTCCGACCATGCGGCGGAGACAGGTGCCGCCATCCCCGAACACCCAATCCTGTTCTTTAAGGCCAATTCGGCCGTGCAGGGCGCAAACGATCCCGTTTATCTGCCCCGCAATTCCAAGAAGGGCGATTGGGAGGTTGAGCTTGGGGTCGTGATCGGCCGCAAGTGCAAATACGTGACCAAAGAGAAGGCACTGAACTATGTGGCAGGGTATTGCGTCGTGAACGACGTTTCCGAGCGCGAATTTCAGACCGAACTGACCGGCCAATGGACCAAAGGAAAAAGCTGCGACACGTTTGGCCCGACTGGCCCTTGGCTGGTGACGAAAGATGAAGTGAAAGACCCACAAAGTCTGGACATGTGGCTGGATGTTAACGGCAAGCGCATGCAGACTGGCAGCACCAAGACGATGATTTTCACCGTTGCAGAAATCATCGAGCACCTGTCACAACTCATGACGCTGCACCCGGGCGACGTGATTTCTACCGGCACGCCCCCTGGTGTTGGCCTCGGTATGAAACCAAAGCCCGTCTTCCTGAAAGAAGGCGATGTGATGGAACTGGGCATTGAAGGTTTGGGCCAGCAAAAGCAGAAAGTGCGGCGCGATAAATAAAGTGTGCTGCGCGGCGGGATATCGGACCCAAAAAGGTCCAATTCGCCGCGCAGTGTTTTCTTGATTGGCGGCTACAAAGCCCCTATTTTGGAATCGTTCCAAACAACGTGCGATTTGCACGAACCGATTTGCTCCACGGAGACTGAAATGTTCATCCAAACCGAAGCGACGCCAAACCCAGCAACGCTGAAATTTCTGCCCGGCGAGACCGTTGTGCAAAACGGTCCTTTTGATTTCAAATCGGCACAGGACGCTGAGGAGCGTTCCCCGCTCGCAGCCAACCTTTTTGCAATCAATGGCGTAACCGGCGTGTTTTTCGGCTTTGATTTCGTCACTGTCACCAAGGCGGAAGACAAAGACTGGGCGCACCTGAAGCCTGCCATTTTGGGCGGTATCATGGAGCACTTCATGTCTGGCGCTCCCGTCATGCTGTCCGATCAGGCAGAACAGCCGAATCTGGATGAAGAGGTCAACGACGAAGGCTCTGAGGAGATCGTTGCGACCATCAAAGAACTGCTCGAAACGCGCGTGCGTCCGGCAGTGGCGCAAGATGGCGGAGATATCACTTTCCACGGCTACCGCGATGGCCACGTCTACCTGCACATGCGTGGCGCGTGCGCTGGTTGCCCGTCGTCAACGGCGACATTGCAGCACGGAATTCAAAACCTGCTCAAACACTTCATCCCGGAAGTGCAGGCCGTCGAAGCGATCTAAGCCCGTCCGTTCGGGCTTGGATTGCGTGAACAAATCCGGCATTGAGGGACAATCTCGCAAACGGATTTCTCCATGTCGGATTCCATAACAGGCCAGGAAATTGAGCGGTTAATACAACTGCTCGCCCGCTTGCCGGGCCTTGGCCCCCGTTCGGCCCGCCGCGCGGCTCTCCATCTCATCAAGAAAAAAGATGTGCTTATGGCGCCGCTTGCCGATGCGATGGTGGAAGCGGTGGAAAATGTGGTGACCTGCTCCACATGCGGCAATGTCGATACCAGCGATCCCTGCACACTGTGCACAGACCACCGCCGCGACCGAAACACAATCATTGTGGTGGAAGACGTCTCCGACCTCTGGGCGCTTGAACGCGCTGCGGTGTTGAACGCATCTTACCATGTGCTCGGCGGTGTGCTGTCGCCGCTCGATGGTGTTGGGCCCGAAGATCTTACGATTTCGGCACTGGTTGACCGCGTAGCGCAGGGCGGCGTTAAAGAAATTGTCATTGCCGTCAACGCCACAGTCGAAGGGCAAACCACCGCCCATTATATCACGGACCAGTTGGAAGACTTCACCGTCTCTATTTCCCGCTTGGCACACGGCGTGCCTGTCGGTGGCGAGTTGGACTATTTGGACGAGGGCACGCTCTCAGCCGCCATGCGCTCTCGCACCAAATTTTAGACTGCTACAGCCTCGGCAACTTTTTTGCGCCTTGGCTGAACCAATGTTAGCGCTAGCAGCATGATGGCGAGTGATGCCCAAAGCCACGGCGAGTGGGTTTCGCCCAAAACGATTGCGCTCAAAACGACGCCCGCAGGTGTGACGATATAGGCGACTTGGCTGGTGAAGACAGGCCCGGCGCGTGACACGAGCCAGATATACCCCAGATACGCTGCAACGTGCAGAGCGCTGGAGGCAAACAAGGCCCACTCCGACCGGCCCATACCGATCTCAACCGGATTGATAAACGCTCCCAAAGCGACCACCAATGGCACGCAAATCAATGCGCCCAAGATTGAAGCGCCAAGCAAAGTCGCGACTGGGCCGGTGGCTGGCGGGTTTGACAGTGCCAAGTAATTGCCTTCCAGTCCGTAAGCAATCGGTGCGATAAGCGCGACGAAAACGAACAACCACTTCGACGGATCTGGCAGGCTAGCTTCGGGAACAATCAGCAGCGAAACCGCCACTGCACCACATAGAACACCCAATAATCTGCGTGCCTGAATTTGCTCAATCCTCAACAGTACTGCAAACATCAACGAGAACACGGGCACAGTTGCAATTGCCAACGCCATCACCCCGCCGGGGAGATGGAAACTGGCGATGAGAGAAAATGAGTTTGGGACGATTGTTCCGCACAAAGCCACGAAGAGAAAAAACCTCAAATGCCGCGCGTCCAGCACCAGTTTCGAGCCGCGTATCAAGGCCACAGGAGTGAGCAGCACCACAGCAATCACCAATTGCCAGAAAATCATTCCGATTGGATGATGGCCCGTTTCAACAGCGATTTTCTGAGCCGGAACAGTGCAACCCCACAGGAACCCGAAGGTCAGCAGGCAGGCAAAAAGCATCCATTTGGGTAGTGGTTTGTCCACCGTTGCCTCACGCTTCAGAGCAAAGCGCAGTCTAGGGCCTTTACTAAACGTTGCGCAATCAAGCGCGTGACGTTTGTCCTATTCTGCCTCCGCCCATCCGGCAGAAATCATCGCGTTGAGTTTAGCCACGTCGGTCAGAACCAGCGCTCCGGTGGTTTTGTCCAAAACCCCGGAACGCTTCATGTTTGCAATCTCTCGGGATACCACTTCCCGCCGCGTGCCAATGCGCGAGGCCAGTTCCTTTTGCGTTGGCGGGGGGCTGATAGAACGCTGGCCTTCATGTCCCATGCGCGGCTTTGAAAGGCGCAGGAGCTCGCAGTAGAGCCGATGTTTGGTTTGCAAAAACGAGTGCTCTGCCAGACGCGTGTTAAGCGAGCGAACACGACTTGCCAGGATGCTCATCACCGAACGATTAACCGAACGATGGCTGTCCAGAAGTTCAAGAAACACATTTTGCGGCATAATGCATAATTGGCATTTGCTCAGCGCGGTGACGTTGGCCGAGCGGGAATGATTGTCGATAGCCGCAATTTCTCCGAAGAACTCGCCATCCTTCATTTCGGTCAAAATCATCTCTTTGCCGGTAGCGATGCGCAAGATTATACGCACCCATCCAACGGTCAAAAACCGAACATCGCGGGTGTCTTCCTCAAAGTCTATGACCAGTTCGTTGGGTTCGTAGCTTCGCCACGTACACCGCTGATCGAGCGCTTGAATATGCGTTTCATCGAGTTCAGAAAACAGCGAAAACGCTGAAAGAGACTGCATGGCGTTACCCAAGAATTAGCCATAAAAAACTATTCTTGAATCCTAAGCCATTGCGGTCAATAGACTTATTGGATTCAGCTTGGTGGAGTTTCATTCTGCTCCAGCGCATCGCCAACCAGATAGAGCGACCCCGCAATCAGAATGCGCCGCTCACCAGCAGGCTCGATTGACGCCAAGGCAGTTGCCAAATCGGGAGCTGTTGTAACGGAAAGCCCGCAACTGCGCGCCACGTCGGCTAACGCTTTTGGTTCCACACCCGCGTCGCTGGAGACGATCGGGACGCAAACTACATCGGGCTGGTAACGCACCAGATTGTCGAAATAGCCCTTCGGGCCTTTTGTCGTCAGCATACCGCAAATCAGCGTCAGCGGTTTCGGGCTGATGCGGTTGCGAGCATCCAGCCAATCGGCAATCGCCACCGCTGCACCCGGATTGTGCCCACCATCCAGCCAGATTTCCGCGCCGTCCGGTGCGGCCTGAACCAGTTTGCCATGGTCAAGAGATTGCATTCTGCCATGCCAAAAGGCGGTCTCAATGCCTCGCTCTATGGCTTTATCCGTCAACGAAAAACCACGATCTGCAGCGAAGCGCCGACAGGCAGTGATAGCGGTGGCCGCATTTTCGATCTGATGGCGGCCCTGCATTTTTGGCAGGGGAAGGTCGAGCAGAACATCCTCGCCCTGATATACCAGCCGTCCGTCCTCCGCTTGGGCGGAAAAGTGTTGACCTGCGGCGATTACATCCGCCTTTTGACGCGCCGCCTGACGTTCAATCACATCCAGTGCATCGTCTTCTTGTACCGACACAACCACGGGAACGCCGGGTTTGATTATACCCGCTTTTTCAAACGCGATCTTCGCAATCGTGTCGCCAAGATACGCCTCGTGGTCTAGCGATATGGGCGTGATTACTGACAGATCCGTGCGTTCCATGACGTTGGTTGCATCGAACCGTCCACCAAGACCAACTTCAACAAGTGCGACGTCCGCTTCGTGTTCGCTGAACAAAACGAACATGACTGCCGAAAGCACCTCAAAAACCGTTATCGGCTTGCCGCCATTGGCCTCGGCCACACGCCGGATAGCGTCGGCAAACACCGCATCATCCACCAATGCACCCGATGCGCCCGTGCGGCCCATGCGATAGCGCTCGTGCCAATTGACCAGATGGGGCGATGTGTGGACGTGGACGGAAAGACCCACAGCTTCCAAAATCGCGCGAGTGAACGCGATGGTCGAGCCTTTGCCGTTGGTTCCCGCAAAATGGATGACCGGCGGCATGGTGTTTTGCGGATTGCCGAGTTTTTCCAGCAGGCCCATCATTCGATCCAACGAAAGATCGAAGCCCTTGGGGTGAATTTGCATCAGCGCTTCAATGCGCTCGGCAGCACTGGTCATGGCGCGGGCCTCAAAAGAGCGAAGTCTGTCAGTCTGCTTTCGAAGCCGATTTTTCGGGTTTGCCTTCCGCTTTTACCGTCGGCGCTTCGTTAGACGCTTCTTCTTCAACGATCTCTATCTCTTCACGCTTGGGCTGCTTTGTCAGCAAAGATAGTAAATCGCCAATCGTTTCGCGAAGCTGAGTGCGTGGCACAACCATGTCGACCATGCCGTGTTCCTTTAGATACTCTGCGCGCTGAAAACCTTCAGGCAGCTTTTCGCGGATTGTCTGTTCAATCACGCGCGGGCCGGCAAAACAGATGAGCGCGCCCGGTTCGGCGATGTGAATATCGCCCAGCATCGCATAAGAGGCAGACACGCCGCCTGTGGTGGGATTGGTGAGCACGACGATATAGGGAAGACCGGCTTCTCGCAGCATTTGCACAGCGACCGTGGTGCGCGGCAATTGCATGAGGCTCAAAATACCTTCTTGCATCCGAGCGCCCCCCGATGCGGTGTACATGATAAACGGTGTTTTGCGCTTCACCGCTTCCTCCATCGCTTTCACGATGGCTTCCCCAGCCGCCATGCCAAGCGAACCGCCCATGAATTTATATTCATGAACGGCGCAGGTGACTTCCATGCCAAACAGTTTGCCGACAGCGCCCATGATGGTGTCGTCCATCTTGGTTTTGGTCCGGCTCTCTTTCAGCTTGTCAATGTATCGCCGCTCGTCGCGAAACTTCAACGGATCTTGAGCCACTTCTGGCTGCTTCAAAACCTCAAACGCGCCATCGTCATAAAAATGGCTCAGCCGTTCTGCGGCTGGAATATACATGTGATGGCCGGACGAAGGCACAACCCACTGGTTGGCCTCCAAATCCTTGTGAAACACCATTTCGCCGCTCTCGGGATCTTTGATCCAGAGGTTCTCCGGCATGTCACGGCGGGAAAAAAAATCAAACTTTGGGCGAACGTAGTCGGAGATCCAGTTCATCGCATCGCTCTTTGTTGCGCGGTCGACCTGCGCCGCTGATGGTGTCGGCTTAATATGGAGCCTGCATCCCGAATTGCCAATTTTTTGCGCCCATGACCAGAACGATGCCTCTACGCACGCGCGTTGCGCACACCTTCTGCGATCTGCGAGACCAATGCGAGTGGCGCGGAAACCGTCTCGCCACCGGCAATTCCGTTGGTCAGGCTGTCTGCCACTGTTGAAACGATGGCCGAGCCAACCACCACGCCATCCGCCGCACGCCCAATCATCGCCGCCTGCTCCGCATTGCGAACGCCGAAGCCCACGCAGATCGGTAGGTCGGTCTTTGCTTTGATATGGGCAACCGATTGGGACACTTGGGTTGGGTCCGGGGTCGCTGCACCCGTAATGCCGTTGATCGAGACGTAGTAGACAAAGCCGGACGTGTTGGAGAGCACTTTGGGCAGACGCTTTGCGTCGGTCGTTGGCGTTGCCAGACGGATGAAGTTCAGGTCGCGCTTGGTGGCGGGAATGCACAATTCCTCATCCATTTCCGGTGGTAGATCGACAACGATCATCCCATCAATGCCAGCCTCAAGCGCCTCGTCAAGAAACCGCTCCGGCCCATATTGATAGATCGGATTGTAATAACCCATGACCACGATCGGCGTCTCTTTGTCCGTCTCACGAAACGCCCGCACCATCGCAAACGTGGCCGCCATCGTGTGACCACCTTTGAGCGCCCGCAGACCGGCCGCCTGAATGGCAGGGCCATCGGCCATAGGGTCAGAAAACGGCATACCAAGTTCAATCACATCAGCCCCCGCCGCTGGCAGGCCCTTCATGATCTCGATGGAAGTCTTCAAATCCGGATCGCCGCCCATGAAATAGGTGACGAAAGCAGGCCGGTTCTCTTCCGCCAATTTGGCGAAGCGTGTGTCCATGCGTTGGGTCATGTTTTAAAGCTCCACGCCCAAATGTTCGCTGACAGTGTGCACATCTTTGTCGCCACGGCCGCACAGGTTCATCACGATGATCTGGTCTTTGTCCATGGTCGGCGCGCGTTTGATGACTTCGGCGAGCGCGTGGCTGGGTTCGAGTGCGGGGATGATGCCTTCAAGCCTGCACAGCAGCTGGAACGCTTCGAGCGCTTCGGTGTCCATAATCGGCACGTATTCGACGCGGCCAATGTCTTTCAGCCATGAATGTTCCGGCCCGATGCCGGGATAATCCAGCCCCGCAGAAATCGACGCGCCTTCCTCGATTTGGCCTTCGGAATCTTGCAGCAAATAGGTGCGGTTGCCGTGAAGCACGCCAGGCTTGCCTGCGGTCAGCGAAGCACAATGCTCGTCGCCTTCCAGACCTTTGCCACCCGCCTCAACGCCGACGATCCTCACGTCTTCATCATCAAGGAACGGGTGGAACAGGCCGATAGCGTTGGAGCCACCGCCGACGGAGGCGATAAGCATGTCGGGCAAGCGGCCCTCGGCGGCCATCATTTGCTCGCGGCACTCTTTACCGATCACGCTTTGGAAGTCGCGCACGAGTTCCGGATAAGGATGTGGGCCAGCGGCTGTTCCAATAAGGTAATAAGTGTCTTCAACATTTGTCACCCAATCGCGCAGAGCTTCGTTCATCGCGTCTTTAAGCGTGCCGGCACCTGATTCCACAGGGACGATCTCAGCACCCAACAGTTTCATGCGGAACACATTGGGCGATTGGCGTTTCACGTCCTTCGCGCCCATGTAGACAATGCAGGGGAAGCCGAAACGGGCGGCAACCGTCGCCGCTGCAACGCCGTGCTGGCCCGCACCCGTTTCCGCGATAATCCGCGTTTTGCCCATGCGCTTGGCAAGCAAAATTTGCCCCAAGCAATTGTTGATCTTGTGGCTGCCGGTGTGGTTCAGCTCGTCTCGTTTGAAATAAACCTTAGCGCCGCCCAGATGTTCGGTCAGCCGCTCTGCAAAATAAAGCGCGCTTGGGCGGCCCGTATAATGGGTGTTGAGGTTTTCGATTTCGGCATGAAAAGCCGGATCGTTCTTGGCGGTTTTATACGCTTCATCCAGTTCCAAAATGTTCGGCATAAGCGTTTCGGCTACGAATCGACCGCCGAAAATACCGAATTGGCCGTCGTCGTCTGGCCCCATGCGGAATGAGTTGGGTGACTGAACGTTCATAACAAATACTCTCTCTACGCGCCCGTTTTGGAGGCTTCCAGCAGGGCTGCTATCTTGGCCATGTCTTTAACACCCGGTGCGCTTTCAACGCCAGATGAAAGATCGAGACCAACAAGTCCATTCGCCGCATCGCGCACAAGGGCGATGGCTTCTTTAACGTTGGATTGGTCTATCCCACCTGACAGTAAAATGGGCGTTTGGCTTTGCAAATTCTCCACCAACGACCAATCAAAAGAAACGCCATTGCCGCCGGGCAGTTCAGCGCCCTTTGGCGGCTTGGCGTCCAGCAACAACAGATCAACGTGGCCTTCATAGATTTGCGCCCGCGCCAGATCATCAATCCCGCGCACGGCAAGCGCTTTCATCACGGGCAAACCGTACCGCGACTTCACCTCTGCGACACGCTCCAGGCTCTCGCTGCCGTGCAATTGCAACAGATCAGGTTCCATCGTCCCGACAATCGCATCGAGATAGGCGTCATCTGCATCGACACTCACAGCAACCGTCTGACAATCGCCCGACAGCGCCACCAAATCTCGCGCTTGCTCTGGCGAAACGTGGCGAGGGCTTTTCACAAAGAAAATAAAGCCCAAATGCGAAGCCCCGCCGTCGCGGGCTGCGATCACGGATTCGGGCGTTGAAAGACCGCAGATTTTGACGGGTATGCTCATGGTGCGTTTGCTGCCACGCAGCGCCAGCAGAGTCTAGGCAACAACCGCGTGCAGTTTTGCCCCATGCTGGCGCAGCCATGCTTTGTGGGTTTCCATATCGGGGCAAATGTCACGCACATGCGCCCAGAAGCGGTCCGAATGGTTCATTTCACGCAAATGCGCCACTTCGTGTGCGGCCAGATAGTTCAGCACTTCGGGCGGCGCCAGAATGATGCGCCACGAAAAATTGAGCGCACCTGAAGACGAGCACGAGCCCCAGCGGCTTGTTGTATCCCGCATGGTGATCGATTTGGGTTTCACGCCCAAGGCATCGGCGTAATGAGCAACTGCTTTGGTCAAATCCTGCTTGGCTTGGCGCTTGAGAAAATCCGCCACTTTGCGCGGCAGAAACTTCGGATCGCCGAAAACGCGGATGACCTTCCCATCGTCTTCCATGCCGATGGAAACCACGCCCCGCCCGATGCCGGAATGAACGATCCTGTGTGGCACGCCGCGCAAGGGTATGGTCACCCCATCGGCAATACGGGTAACTTCCGGCAAGCGCGACAGGCGCGAAGCGGCCCAGGCGCGGTTGCGTTGCAAAAAGCCATCGACCTCATCTTCCGGCGTTCCCGGTGGAACGGTGACTTTCAGGCTCTCTTCGGTTTTTGACGCAGGCACGAGCCGCAACGTCAGCCGCGACGTGCGCGGATTTTCCACGACACGGACATCAACGTTGCGCCCATCAATTTCGAGCAAGGTCCAGCGTTCAACTTTGCCTTGCTTGGGCGGAGGGCGTTTTTTGAGAAGATTGAGCATCATCGCTTTATAGATGATTCGTTGCCGGGTCCGCCAAAGAAAAAGGGCGCACCCCGAGAGCGCGCCCCATCGATTGTTGGCCGATAAAATCGCAGATTACGTTGTAACCTGACTCTTCACCTGCTCTTCAGCCATCCGCTGCTGGAACAGGGCTGCAAAATCAACCGGATCAATCAACAGCGGCGGGAAGCCACCGTTGCGCGTTGCTTCCGCGATGATTTGGCGTGCAAACGGGAACAGCAGACGCGGGCACTCGATCAAAATCGCAGGGGCGACCGATTCTTGCGGCATATTCTGCAAGCGGAAAACGCCACCATAGGTCAACTCCACGTTGAACATTGTATCCGCGCCTTCACCGGCGCTTGCATCCATTTTCAGCTCGACTTCAAAGTCGGTTTCCGAAAGCGGGTTTGCGTTCACATTGATGTTGATGTTGATCTCAGGCGACTTCTCGCGTGGGCGCAGCGAATGGGGGGCATGTGGGTTTTCAAAGGAAAGATCCTTGATGTATTGCGCCATAATGCCCAGCGAAGGCGCGCCACCCTCAGCTGCACCGCCGGCTGCTTCTGCCGCTGGCGCTTCGTCTTTTTTCGATTTCTTAGGTGCAGCTTTTTTGGCCATGTCGGCTCCCATTCCTGTTGTCTTGTTCGCGCAGGCTAAGGCAACCCGCAAATTTCGTTACGCGCGGTAACATGCGCGATGATTTCAGGCAAGCAAAGCTCGTTCTAACAGCAAGTGCGTCAGTCTTTTTTCCAGGGTGAATTCGGATCGCGGTCTTGGACATGGTATTCGTTGTCATCAAGATCGATCACATCATCCGACGCATAAGGACTGCTCGGTTCCCGGTCCCTAAAGGCGGCATCCATTGGTGTAACCACCGTGATTCGCGATGAAAGGAACTTCCAGATCGCGCCTCGAACGCCTGGTACGAACAGCAGAAAACCCAGAGTATCGGTCACAAAGCCCGGTGTGAGCAGCAGAATGCCTGCGACAAGGATCATCGCACCATCACCCAGAGCGCGACCGGGAACACGGCCAGCGTTGGTTTCTGTCTTGATCGTCTCCAATATCGCAAAACCCTGACTGCGGAGCAGGAAAGTGCCGATAATCGCGGTGACCAGGATCATCAGCAACGTCAGACCAATGCCAATTTGCTGGCCGATGGCGATAAATGCAGCGATCTCGACAATCGGCACAACCAGCAACATGAAGGGTATGAGGGCAAAGGGCATAGCATTCTTTCCAAAAAAGCGTCTTGTAGCCATCTTAAAGGATATGCTGACGGCGTGTTTCTTACATAGGTATTGCTGCGGCCATTTGAATGGTTGTCTCAAATCGCTATATGAAGCCTAACACCTGCTCTATTGGGCATGCCTCCTGTTTGCGGCACCAAATTAGAAGATCGAAAGATACGCACCATGGAATTCGACATTTTCACCTTGTTGCCGCTTGCTGTGGCGATCTTCGTATTCTGGCGTTTGCGTCAAGTTCTGGGCACCAGAAATGGAAATGAAGCGCCCCCGCCATTCAATCCTTACGACGACAAGAAGGATGCTGCTGATGGCGCGGAAGCGGCTGAGGCCAACGACAATGTGGTCACTTTGCCCGGCTCACGGACCCGCCGCGCGACAGATGAGGCTGGCACGGACGCTGTAGCCGAGCGTATCGAGGCGATCGCTGGCAAGAAAAGCGCGCTGAAGCAGGGCCTGACCGCCATCCGTTCCCGTGATCCCAATTTTGACCCGGATGAATTCATCGACGGCGCAAAGATCGCCTATGAAATGATCGTTACCGGCTTTGCCGATGGCGACAAACGCGCACTTAAAGGACTCCTGTCCCGTGAGGTCTATGATAATTTCGAAGCCGTAATCGACGAGCGCCGCGAGCGTGGCGAGCACGTTCAGGCGAGTTTTGTGGGTATCGAAAAAGCTGACATCGACTCAGCCGAACTGGTCAAGACAGAGGCGCAGATCACTATGCGGTTTGTCAGCCAGATGATTTCTGCCACGCTTAATGAAGCCGGTGATGTGGTTGATGGAGATTTGCAGGAAGTTGCCGAAATCGTCGATGTTTGGACTTTTGCGCGCCCCGTGAAGTCCCGCGATCCAAACTGGAAACTCGTTGCTACCGATGCTTAATTTCGCGCAGTAGCTGCCGTGGAAACTGCATCCCTCAAGCCGCTTAGCTTTGATTCCATCAAGGGGTGGGCGCAGGACGATCACGCTCAAGCCTTTGCCGCTTTCCTGCGCAGCGCACGCCGCATGGCGCAAAAGCCCTACAAGACCCGCGCGCTTGGCGAAGACGGGACTGCTTTAGCCGCTATTGGCGAAAAGGCCCTGGCGGCGGACAATACAAGCGCCTCTGATGCAAAAGTTTTTTTCGAGCGTCATTTTCAACCGCACCATGTAATGCCTCAGCAAGATGCCGCCGCTGGTTTCATGACAGGCTTCTTTGAGCCGGAGATGCAAGCATCACTCCAGCAAAGCGAAGCCTTTCCCGAACCACTGTATGCCCGTCCGCCTGAGCTTGTTGATCTCAATGACGATAACCGCCCGCCGGAATTGGACGAGACTTACCGCTACGGCTGGCTGGCGAATGGAAAGATCGTCCAAAGCCCGGACCGTGGTGCCATCAATGCCGGAGCCCTTGCGGAGCTTGGTCTTGAAATCGCGTGGATGCGTAACCGTGTTGATGCGTTCTTCATTCACGTTCAGGGCGCCGCGAAGTTGATGCTGCCCGATGGTGAAAGCCTACGCGTTACCTATGCTGGAAAAACCGGTCATCCTTACACATCATTGGGCCGCTTGTTGTGCGAGCGTTTGGGCGTGACAACCGCGCAAATGACCAGCGACGTGCTGCGCGACTGGATGATGGAGAATCCCGCTCAACTTGACGAGGTTCTGGCGCATAACCGTTCATATATTTTCTTTGAAGCAAGCGAGGCAGGCGAAGTTGATGGTCCAATCGCAGCTGCAAAAGTGCCGCTCATGCCCCATCGCTCTCTTGCAGTAGACCGCAGCTTGCACACATTTGGCGTTCCGTTCTTCATTTCCACCCACACACCGCTGCCGGGCGAAACCACACCGTTCCGCAAGCTGATGATCGCCCATGATACGGGTTCCGCGATTGTTGGGCCGGCACGTGGCGATATTTTCTGCGGCACGGGTGATGCTGCGGGGATGCAAGCTGGACGTATTCAGCACGCTGCAGACATGATCGTGCTCATGCCAAAGGCGCTGACGGTCTGATGAAACGCAAAATGTTATCAGGCGAAGACAAGCATTTGTGGCGTCGCGTCGCACGCTCAACCACGCCGATGTCGGAGCGTAAGCGTGATTTGGAATCGGAACTGGCCGCCTTGCTTGAGGACAGCACGAGCCAACACTCGCCACCGCCAGCCTTCCGCAAAGTTCACCCGCCACAACCGCCTCATACGCGGCCGTCGCCTGCGCCAGCAACGCCCAGCAGCCACAAGCCTTTGACGCCTGCCCAACCCATTGACCCGCCCGTGCTGAAGAAGCTCGCCAAGGGCAGGCTCGACGTCGATGCTAGGCTGGACCTGCATGGCATGACCTCGGACCGCGCGCGATTTGCCTTGGTGGATTTCCTCGAACTCTCGCGCGCCGCAGGACACCGCATCGTTTTGGTGATTACCGGCAAGGGAATGGACGGCCGCGGTGTGTTGCGCCAAAGCCTGCCACATTGGCTGGAATTGCCGCCGTGCACACATCTCGTCAACGGCTTCCGTGTTGCCCATCCGACACACGGCGGCGATGGCGCCTTTTATGTACGCTTGCGGCGTCCGCGTGAAAAAGGCGGCAGGGGCCTTCGCTGATATGGTAACGCGGCGCGGTATCAAAAACAGTGAAAATTGGACACCGTTGGGTATCTACCTGCGCGACAAACGCGCTGCGTTGGGCATATCGCAAAAAGAAATGGCAGCGGGGATCGGCGTGTCTTCTGCGTATCTATCTGCGCTGGAACACGGCAAACGCGGCAAACCTTCTTTCGCGTTGCTGCAAAGGATTATCGGTTATCTAGGCGTGATTTGGGACGAGGCGGAGGCCGTAGAACGCCTTGCACAATTGTCGGATCCAAAGGCGGTGATCGATACCTCTGATCTGTCCGACAAGGCCACCTTGCTGGCATGTTTGATCGCGGAAGATATTGCTCACTGGGATGAAGAGACAATTGAACGTCTTACTCAAGCGCTGCCGAAGACTTGAGTTGACCTAAAACAGCGTGCGCAGATCGCTGAGCTTATCGTTGATCAACCAGCCGTAATAGTTTTCCTGCGGCAGCAGCGCGGCCTTGCCTTGTGCTTTGCGCCGCTTGTTTTTTGCCGCCAATTGTCGGGCCCGTATCGTTACATTGCCAAGATTGTAAAGCGTCGCTGTCACACCGGGATTTTGCGAAATGTCGTAGCCGGCGGTTGAGCGATAGACGTCAATCGAATGGCGCAACACGGCGGCCATATAAATCAGCGTCGAGTCCGGCTCCATGATCGTATTGTAAACTTCTGGTGCACGTGTTGCCCGAAGGCGCGGCTCGCGGGGAAATTTCGAGCGAACGAGGTCATTCACCTTTAGCGCCGTCAGCGGGTTTAGCTGGCCAAGACCGAATGTCTGACCTGCGTAAAGTGGCTGGAAGAACACGCGCCCAAATCGTGAGTTGGGCCAGCGCTTTCCGGCAACTGTTTTGCCCCGATACGCCGTGTTCCAAACGGACTCGCGACACGTCCACTTGTCATAATCGCTGCGCAGCGATCCGCACTTCTTAAAAGCTGGCTGGTTGATAAGCTCAACCACCGATACCCCGTCATATTCAAACGAAAGTGATTGGCCGAGATAGGACAGCGCCTTCGTGTAATAATTCTGGAGGCGGTCGTAAGCGTCCACATTGTAGGTGTGCTCGCCCACAAGCGCTCCTGCGATATGAATCGGATCAATGCCAAATGCTTTTGCTGCGCTGTTGATTTTGCCGCGCAGCTTCTTGTCCCGCGCTAGTAGATTTCGGATTTTCAGATACTTTTTATCGAACGTCGTTTTGCGTGCCTTTGTGCGTTTGATGGAGCCCCCCGGAATTTTCGGCTGCGTCGCATTGCGGTTCCCAGGAGGCACAACACTTGCCGCAAAGCTCGGCGTTATCTGCAAAATTGCAAAGACAAGGGCTGCGAAGAATATCGAAAAGCGGGTCATGGAAATTAAACGGGCAGGGCGTGAGCGGATATGATGCCTCTATAGCCGTTTTCCACCGTGATGTCGTGGCGGAAAAGTGACGCCTGCGCAAATTCGGGGGTGGTCCAACGCCCTTCCAAGCCCTAAATGGCACTCAGGACGAATTTAGCACCGCCGAGAGGGCAAGCGCATGAACAACGCAAAACAATTTTACATAAACGGCCAATGGGTTGATCCAATAGATGGCACTGACCTCGACGTAATCAATCCATCAACCGAAGAAGTTGTGGACACGATTTCGCTCGGCGGCACCGCTGATTCTGAAGCGGCAATCGCTGCGGCGAAGACGGCTTTCAAAACATGGGCTTGGTCGACCAAGAAAGAGAGACTCGATCTGATGCGCTCGATTCTCGATATCTATAACAAGCGCGCCGACGAAATGGGCGAAACAATTTCCAAGGAAATGGGCGCTCCCGTTGATATGTCAAAGACATCTCAGTCGGGCACGGGCTCATATCACATTCAGGGCTTTATTGACACGCTGGAGGAATTCGAATTCGAGCGCCCGCTGCGCGAAGACGCTCCGCGCGACAAAATTTTGTACGAGCCAATTGGCGTTTGCGGCCTGATTACACCGTGGAACTGGCCAATGAACCAGATCGCGCTGAAGGTCATGCCCGCACTCGCCACCGGCTGCACCATGATCTTGAAGCCATCGGAACTGTCTCCGCTGTCCGGCATGTTGTTTGCCGACATTCTCCATGAGGCGGGGGTGCCCAAGGGTGTCTTCAATTTGGTGAATGGTGATGGCCCCGGCGTCGGCACAACGCTGTCTGGCCACAAGGATGTGGACATGGTTTCCTTCACCGGCTCAACCCGCGCTGGTCGTCTGATCACCAAAAATGCTGCTGAAACAGTCAAGCGCGTATCGCTGGAACTGGGCGGCAAGGGCGCGAACATCGTGTTTGCCGATGCGCCAGAAAAAGCGGTTCAGCAGGGCGTGATGCGGTGCTTCAACAACACTGGACAATCGTGTAACGCACCGACCCGCATGTTGGTCGAGCGCTCACGCTACGACGAGGCTGTGGAGCAGGCAAAGGCACAAGCCGAAAAAACTGCCGTAGACCTCGCTTCCCGCGAAGGCCGCCACATCGGCCCTCTCGTCTCGCAGATGCAGTATGACAAAGTGCAGGCGCTGATCGAGGCTGGTATCAAAGAAGATAAAGCGACATTGGTTGCCGGTGGTTTGGGCCGCCCCGACGGCATGAACCGCGGCTATTTCGTGCGCCCGACGATCTTCGCCGATTGCCACAACGACATGAAGATCATGCGAGAGGAAATTTTCGGACCTGTTCTGGCGATGATGCCCTTCGACACCGAAGAAGAAGCCATCGAAATCGCCAACGACACCGACTACGGGCTTACCAACTACATCCAGACCGAAGACGGCGAAAAGGCCAATCGCGTCGCCCGGCGCATGCGCACGGGCATGGTGGACATGAACGGCATGGGCCGCTCGGCTCGTTCGCCCTTTGGTGGTTACAAACAGTCCGGCAATGGTCGCGAAGGCGGTGTTTGGGGTATGGATGAGTTCCTCGAAGTCAAAGCCGTCGGTGGCTGGTTCCCAGACGCACCCAACGGCTAAGCACTCGCCAGAAGGAATACGACTATGGCTGATCCGGTTCTCTATGAAAAAGATGGCCGGATCGGCCGCATCATCCTCAATCGTCCCGAACGGATGAACGCTATCGACGATGATCTGCCTGCTGCTCTTGAAGACGCGGTAAAGCGGGCGGACACTGACCGCGGTGTGCATGTGATGATCTTGTCTGGCGCTGGCAAAGCATTTTGTGCTGGCTATGACATGGCCGAATATGCCGCCGATCCCGACAATCCGTTCACGCAAGACATGCCATGGGATCCGCTGCAGGATTACCAGTTCATGTGGGCCAACACGCAGCACTTCATGTCTATATGGCGTGCGATGAAGCCAGTCATCTGCAAGGTTCACGGCTATGCTGTAGCCGGTGGTTCCGACATCGCGCTGTGCGCTGATCTTACTTACATGGCTGACGACGCGCAGATCGGTTACATGCCTGCCCGTGTTTGGGGTTGTCCGACGACAGCCATGTGGGTCTATCGGCTTGGCCCAGAAAAGGCGAAGCGCATGATGCTGACAGGCGATAAGGTCTCCGGCAAAGAGGCGGAGGAGATGGGCCTTATTCTCAAGTCTGTTCCAGCTGAAAAGCTTGATGATGAGGTCGAAGCCATGGCCGCGCGAATGGCGTCGGTGCCGATCAACCAACTCGCCATGCAGAAAATGGTAATCAATCAGGCCATCGAAGCGACCGGCTTGATGAATACCCAGCGCCTCGCCACACTGTTTGATGGCATCACCCGTCATTCGCCTGAAGGGATCAACTTCAAACACCGCTCTGAAAAGGTGGGTTGGAAACAGGCTGTGAAAGAGCGCGACAAAGGCACCTATGATTGGACCCGCGACGAAGAGATTTAGCCGCATGGCGTTTTCGCAGCCAACACTCACGTTATGGGGTAGAGAGAAAACCGTCCTTTAAGACTGGAAGTCCCCATGCCGCGCAAAGCCCTCACCATTTTTCTTGCAGGTCTCGCCACAATGAACCTGTTTAACGCCACCGCCTCAGAAAGTGGGATCGAAACCCCGAAATACGCAATTATCGAGCAAGCTGATGGTGTGGAGCTGCGCGTTTATTCTCCACGCATCGTCGCTGAGGTAACCGTTGCTGCCCCGTCGCGCGAGGCGGCGTCGAGCATGGGCTTCGGTCCGCTGGCCAACTACATTTTCGGTCAGAACATCAGCTCCGATAAAATCGCAATGACCGCACCCGTGACGACCACGCCGCAAGCGGGTGAGAAGATTGCCATGACGGCGCCTGTGACGACCGCCCCTAGCGAAAGCGGCAGCTACACCGTGCGCTTCACCATGCCATCCAAATGGACGATGGAAACACTGCCCAAGCCGCTGGACGAGAATGTAAAGCTGGTTCAGCTTGAGGAGGAGCGCCGCATTGTCTTTGGTTTCATAGGTCCGCGCACGCCGGAGCGCATTGAAGCGGCTGAAAAGGCGTTAGCGGAATTTGCTGAAGCCCGCGATCTGGAAGTGGCAGCAGCGCCCGCAATTGCCGGATACAGCTCTCCCCGCGTGCCGCAGGCTGATCGCAAGTGGGAAGTTTGGCAGGATTTGCGCTAAGCTCGTTTTATGCGCCCTGACGATCTTCTCCACCCCACGCCCAAGGGCCTGTATTGCCCGCCCGGCGATTTCTATATTGATCCCGTTCAGCCCGTCGAAACCGCGCTGATTACCCACGGCCATGCGGATCATGCAAGGGCAGGGCACGACACGGTTTTCGCCACACAGCAAACGCTCGACATCATGGCCATCCGTTACGGGGCAGACCACTGCACAGCTCCCCACGCTGTTGATTTACGCGAGACGTTTTCGCTGAACGGTGTGACAGTCGGCTTCTACCCCGCTGGCCATGTGCTGGGTTCAGCACAGATTCTGGTCGAATTCGACGGCACCCGAATCGTCGCATCGGGCGACTATAAGCGCCGTAAAGACCCGACCTGCGAGCCATTTGAGCCCGTCGCCTGCGACGTGTTCATAACAGAAGCCACCTTCGCGCTCCCCGTCTTCCGCCACCCCAACGACCGCGCCGAAATCGACAAACTTATAGCTTCCGTGCGCCAATTCCCCGAAAGCGCCCATCTGGTTGGCGTCTATGCCTTGGGTAAGGCGCAGCGGGTCATCAGCCTTATCCGCGGGGCTGGCCACAACGCTCCCATCTACATTCACGGTTCGCTGGCCAAATTGTGCGACTACTACGAAAGCCAGGGAATTGATCTGGGGGTTCTGGAACCGGCAACGGTGGCCAACAGCAAGAAGGGCGACTTTGCGGGCGCGATCGTGCTTGGCCCGCCATCGGCCTTCACCGACAAATGGGCACGGCGCTTCCCTGACCCAATCACCTGTTTCTGCTCCGGCTGGATGCAGGTGCGCCAACGCGCCAAACAACGCGGCGTCGAACTGCCCATCATCCTGTCCGATCACTGCGACTGGGACGAACTGCTCGACACAATTTTGGAAGTCGCCCCCAAGGAGGTCTGGGTCACCCACGGCCGCGACGACGCGCTGGTGCGCTGGTGTACCATGAACAACATCAAAGCCCGCCCGCTTCATTTGGTTGGGTATGAGGATGAGAACGAGTGAAATCCTTCGCCCACCTTCTAGACCGCCTAGTCCTCACCCCATCGCGCAATCAGAAGATTGCTTTGATGGTGGATTATTTTTCGCGCACGCCGGACCCGGATCGGGGCTATGCGCTGGCGGCGATTACGCGGGATTTGGATGTGGCTTCGGTGAAGCCTGCCATGTTGCGCGAGCTCGTGGCGGAGCGGATGGACGAGGAGTTGTTTCGGCTTTCCTATGACTATGTGGGCGATTTGGCGGAGACTGTCGCATTGGTTTGGGATGCCGACCGGCGCACCATGAAACCGGGGGCAGCCCCCGCCCAACCCGCTTCAAGCGAGGAAGCTATCCCGCTCACGCTCACCCACATCGTTGAAACGCTGAACAGCCTTGGCAAGACGCAGGCCATGCGGCAGGTGGCGGATTGGTTGGATCAACTGGACGCTTCTGGCCGCTATGCGCTGCTGAAACTCATTACCGGCGGCATGCGGATCGGCGTGTCGGCACGGCTGGCCAAACAGGCGCTGGCGCAACTGGGCAACCTTGATGTCATCGAAATCGAGGAACTCTGGCACGGGCTGGAAATCCCCTACACCGATCTCTTCGCCTGGCTGACGGGCGGCGCGCCGAAGCCCAAACACCTCGCTGCCGCACCCTTTCGCCCTGTCATGCTCGCCAATCCGCTGGCCGATACCGACATGCGCAAACTCGATCCGCAGGACTATGCGGCTGAGTGGAAATGGGACGGCATTCGCGTTCAGGTGACGAGTGAGGCGGGCACGCGCCGTCTCTATTCGCGAACCGGTGACGACATTGGCCGCGCCTTTCCCGATTTGCTGGAGCGTATGGATTTTGAAGGTTCGCTCGATGGCGAACTGCTGGTGGGCCGTCCGCAATCCGATGGCACGATTGAAGTGGGTTCGTTCAGCGATTTGCAGCAGCGGCTTAACCGCAAGACGGTCTCCAAGAAGCTGCTCGCCTCCCATCCTGTCTTCGTGCGGGCCTACGATCTGCTGGCCGATGGAAGCCGTAACCTGCGCGAAGACCCTTTCAGCGACCGTCGAAAGCGGCTGGAAGATTTTCTGCCAAACCTCGACACGACAGGGTTTGATCTGTCGCCATTGGTTGAATTCGAGGATTGGGATCATCTGGCCAGCACACGCGAAAACCTGCCCCATCCGGTGATCGAAGGGGTGATGATCAAGCGGTGGGACTCGGTCTATGTGCCCGGTCGCCCCAAAGGCCCGTGGTTCAAATGGAAACGCGACCCGATGCTGATCGACGCCGTGCTGATGTACGCCCAGCGCGGCCACGGCAAGCGCTCAAGCTATTATTCGGACTACACGTTCGGCGTCTGGAAGGGCGATGAACTCGTGCCCGTCGGCAAGGCCTATTTCGGATTCACCGACGAGGAACTGAAGCAGATCGACAAATATGTCCGCGACAACACCCGCGAGCGCTTCGGCCCCGTCCGGTCAGTCACTGCCAACCGGGGGCAAGGCTTGGTGTTGGAAGTCGCCTTCGAGGGCCTGCAACGGTCAACGCGTCACAAATCCGGGGTGGCCATGCGTTTCCCACGCATTTCCCGTCTGCGCTGGGACAAGCCGCCGAACGAGGCGGACACGATTGAAAGCGTGGAAGCGCTGTTGGCTTAATCGCGCCCCGCGTAAAACACGCACAGGTGGTTGACGAAACACGTCTCGCATTTGGGTGCGCGTGAGGCGCAAACCTTCTTGCCAAATTCCAGCAACCAGAAATGTCCATCGCGCTTGGCCCAGTCGGGTGTGCGGTCTTCGAGGCTTTGCGCGGTCTGCGCTTCGGTCTTGCCCTGCGCCAGGCCAGTGCGGTTGCAGACGCGGTGAACGTGGGTGTCCACCGCGATAACGTCGTGGTCAAAGGTGAAGCTCATCACGATGTCCGCGCATTTGCGCCCGATCCCGGGCAGGCTCATCAGGCCCTCGCGGGTTTGCGGCACCACGCCGCCATGATCGTCGAGCAGCGCACGGCACATCTTTTTCAGATTGCGTGTTTTCGTGTTGTAGAGGCCAGCAGGCTTGATCGCCTGTGCCACCACGTCATCGTCCAGTGCCAATATCCCGCCGGGCGTATCGGCCAGCGCGAACAATGCCTGTGAGGCGGCAGCCGTGTTTTGATCACGGCTTTGGGCGGACAGCATGCACGACACACAAGAGCGAAAAGGGTCCGGCTGATCTTTCGGGCCTTTGGCAGTCGGCGTTCGGCCCGGCATGTTGCTTTCCATCAGCCGGTAGAGCTCTTCCACCTGTTTGGGCTTCAGCAGGTCTTCGGCAAAGGCTTTGCGTTTGGCTTGACTCATAGAGTTCTCCGCTATGCGGCGTTCACAACGCCCGCTTCCCAGCCGAGCATGGCGCGTTTGCGCGTCAGACCCCAGTGATAACCGGTCAGCGTGCCGTCTTTTCCAAGGACACGATGACACGGCACCACAAACGAAATCGGGTTGCGGCCAACCGCCGTTCCCACAGCGCGGGGCGCATCGGGGCGGCCCAGTGATTGCGCAAGGCCCGAATAGGTCGTCGCACCACCGAGCGGAATGTTGAGCAGACCTTCCCAAACACGAATTTGAAAATCCGTGCCAATCAAGACAACCCGCAAAGGCTCCTCCGCACGCCACTTGGAAGGGTCGAACACCCGCGCCGCATAGGGCGCAGTCGCCGCTTCGTCCTCGAAATACTGCGCTTTAGGCCAGCGCTTCACCATATCTTCCAGCGCCGTCTTGCGGTCAAAAATCTGGCTCTTGCCCTGGTGCCGCCCAAGACTTTCGCCCGTATCATCATCGGCAAAAGCGATGCCAGCAAGCCCGCGATCCGTGGCCATGATGAGCGCCATACCAAAAGGGGATGGGTGAAACCCATAACGAATTTCCAACCCCTCGCCCTTTGCCTTGAATTGCCCCGGCGACATGGCTTCATGGGTCACGAACAGATCGTGCAGCCGCCCCGGGCCGGAAAGGCCAAGCTCATAAGCCGTATCCAACAGCGGCAAGCCATCGCCAAGCAGCCGCTTGGCGTGGTCTAAGGTGAGTGCCTGCAGGAAAGCCTTGGGCGACAGCCCCGCCCAGCGGGTGAACGTCTTTTGCAGCCGTGTTTCGCCAAGACCGGTCAGTGCCGACAACTCGTCCATCGTCGGGTGATCGCGCCAGTTTTCCGTCAGATGCTCCAGAACCTGCCGCACGATCACATAGTCACTGTGGCGCTCATGCAGATCGGCTGACGGGGTCAGGCTGGTCATGTCGGGTTGGTATGTCATGGCAAAACCTCGCACATCGTTTGTGTGAAGTCAGCAAACCGCATCGCGCCGTACACAGCCACCCGATACCTGCACGAGGAAGAAAACTATCGCTTGGCGCGGGAAAGGGCGTTGGAAAATGCTTCAGCGAAACTTTCGCGGTCGAGTGGGTTGAGGAAATAGCCCAACTCCACGGCCTTTGCGCGATTCGCAACCCGCATTTTCGTGATGCCGATCTCGTCGTGGCGTTCCACTTCAAACCGTGTGCCAAATTGGTCGAAGCGATGCTCTTGCTCGCGCCCTTTTGGCGTTACTTTGCGCACCAGAACGTGCGCGCGGGAAACTTCCACATCCTCATAAGCTTTAGCCGAACGGTAATTGGCTTTAAAGGCCCAATAAATCAGCAGAAAATCCAGCCCCATAAAGCCAAGGACAGGCCACAGACCCAGCGCAAAGAAAAAAACACCCACACCAAAACAGATCAGCCCGAACACGCCCATGAGAATGCGAAAACCCTGCCCATCGAGCGAGCGATAGGGGGTTAGCCGTGCGGCAAAAACGAGATCGTCGGCGGTGATGTTGTGCGCGCTCATTTGCTCAGTATAGATCACCCCATGAAACAGGAAAATCAAAAATCGTCGCAGGCACCGTTTCGCGATATCGAGCGGCCCGATCCGCCGCGTCTCAAGCTGAAACGCAAGCTGCCACGGGCGAAATACACTCAAGACGAATTGGTCGAGATCTTTGAGCGCTTCCGCCAGCAAAGGCCGGAACCAAAGGGCGAGTTGGACCACGTCAATCCGTTCACACTTCTTGTGGCCGTCGTTCTATCTGCGCAGGCGACTGATGTGGGGGTGAACAAGGCGACCAAGGAATTGTTTAAGGTAGCCGACACGCCGCAAAAGATGTTGGCGTTGGGCGAAGAGAAGGTGCGCGACTACATCAAAACAATCGGCCTTTATCGCAACAAGGCCAAGAACGTCATCAAACTTTGCGAGCAATTGATCGAGCGCCACGGCGGCATCGTGCCCCAAGACCGTGACGCGCTGGTGGAACTGGCGGGCGTCGGGCGCAAGACGGCCAATGTGGTGTTGTCGATGTCATTCGGCGTGCCGACGATTGCCGTCGATACCCATATTTTCCGCATAGGCAACCGCTGCGGCATCGCGCCGGGCAAGACGGTCGATGATGTGGAGTTCATTCTGGAGCGGCGCATCCCACGCGATTATTTGTTCCATGCCCATCACTGGCTCATTTTGCATGGTCGCTATGTCTGCAAGGCCCGCAAGCCCGATTGCGAAGCCTGCGTCATCGCCGATCTGTGCAAATCGCGGGAGAAGACCACCGATATTCCCGCGCCCATCGTGAGGCTGGAAGACTGATGACCGGCGCGGTGGATGTTCGTGGTTTGTGCTGTATGGTGACGGCGTGAATGATTCGACCCTTCCTTATCGCCAGCCGCCAATGGGGCGTGGTGCGCGAACGGTGAAAGCGTCGCAAAACGTGGACGACGACACCCTGATGGCACAATTGCAATTGGCCTTGGACGAAAGCGCGGCGCTTCAATCAACGCGCGATACGTCAGGCTGCTGCCCGCATCAGATCAACGGCCATTGGTTGCTCACGGACGCTGAAGGCATCGCTTTTTGGGAAGCTGCTGACACTCTCATTGTCGCCGATCTACACTTGGAGAAAGGCTCCAGCTTCGCCCGCCGTGGCCAATTGATCCCACCTTACGACACAAAGACGACACTGCGCCGCTTCGACAAAATGATTGAAAAGTGGAACCCCAAGCGGGTGATCGCCTTGGGGGACTCTTTCCACGATACAGACGCTTCTGCGCGGCTCTCGCCCGCCAACCAAGCAACAATCAGCGGCTTTATGAAGGGTCGCGATTGGCTGTGGATCACCGGAAACCACGACCCCGAACCACCCGTCGGCCTCGGCGGCGATGTCGCTGACGAACTGCGCGAAGCTGGCCTGATCTTCCGTCACGAACCGCAAGTGGAAGATGCCTTGGGTGAATTAGCAGGACATTTGCATCCCAAAGCACGCTTGATGCGTCGCGGTCGCAACGTGCGTCGCTCATGCTTCGCCGCCAGCGAAACCCGCATGATCCTCCCCAGCTTCGGCGCTTATACCGGCGGCTTGGACGTGCGCCACGAGGCTTATGCGGGCCTGTTCGAAGGCCGCAACTTCCACGCTCTCATGCGCGGCAACGGGCAGGTGTATCGGATAGCCGGCAGTGAGTTGCGCTAGGCTATTTGTAGGTGAATGTCGCGCATGCTCGGATGGTTTTGCGCTGCCTCGTTCCCGCAATCCCGCTCTTGCTCTTGGTTGTTCTCGTGCCGCAGGTCCGCGGAATACTGCGATTTTTTGTCAGACGGTTTACCTCAGATGTACTTTTCCGGCTGTATGGATTTGATACGGTGCCTTTCGCTCCCGCGGCGTGGGAAACCTGCGGTACAAAGATGCTGCCGATTGCAACAACGGCAGCAGCAAAGATCAATTGCGTGGTCATGGTGTTTGCCTCTCGAAGTGTAATTTATGAACCTTTAATTGGCGATAGCTCGCCTTGATGGTTTCCATAATCAAACACTCCCGTGCTCCGCGATGTGCAAAAATGCACAAGTCGCAAAGCGGCTTCAGACCATCAGTGATGGTGGCAACTTGAGCGCGTAAATTAGTGCGCCTCGTCCCAATTGTCTGCCGCGCGTGCGTCCACCTGCAGGGGAACACTCAACTGCATCACCGGCATTGTGGCGTTTTCCATGATTTTCGTTACCAGCGTGATGGTTTCGTCCACCTCGGCTTCCGGCACCTCGAAGATCAGTTCATCATGGACCTGTAGCAGCATTTCCGCGTTCAGTTTGGCCTCGCCTAAAGCACCTTCCATCTGCACCATGGCGCGGCGGATAATGTCGGCCGCGCTGCCTTGAATGGGCGCGTTGATGGCGGCGCGTTCGTTGAACGCACGCACTTGCGGGTTGGACGAGCGGATTTCTTCGTAGTGTGCTTTACGGCCAAAGATCGTTTCCACAAATCCATGCTCTTTGGCGAACTTTTTTGTGCTGTCCATGTAGTCGCGGATGCCGGGGAAGCGCTCGAAATACATCTTGATGTAGTCGCCCGCCTCCGACCGTCCGATACCCAGATTGTTCGCCAATCCAAAGGCGGAAATGCCGTAGATAATGCCAAAGTTGATCGCCTTGGCCTGACGGCGGATCATCGGGTCCATGCCTTCCACAGGCACGTTGAACATCTCGCTCGCCGTCATGGCGTGAATGTCGATGCCATCGGCAAAAGCCTGCTTGAGCTGCGGAATATCGGCCACATGGGCCAGCACGCGCAGTTCGATTTGGCTGTAATCGGCGCTGACCAGCTTGAAGCCCGGCTCAGCCACGAAAGCTGTGCGGATTTTGCGTCCCTCTTCCGTACGAACGGGAATGTTCTGCAGGTTTGGATCGGATGACGACAGCCGCCCCGTAGACGTGGAGGCCATCGCATAGGATGTGTGGACCCGCTTGGTCTGCGGGTTGATAAAGCCGGGCAGGGCGTCGGTGTAGGTCGATTTCAACTTCGAAAGCTGCCGCCAATCGACGATTTTGCGCGGCAGATCGTGGCCCTCTGCGGCGAGGTCTTCCAGTTGCTGTGCGCCCGTCGCCCATTGGCCCGTCTTGGTTTTCTTGCCGCCCGGCAGGTTCATTTCGTCAAACAGAATTTCACCCAATTGCTTGGGCGAACCGACATTGAATTTCCGCCCGGCCAACTCATAAATTTCTGATTCAATAGCCGCCGCTTTCTGAGCCAGTTCGCCGGAAAGGCGCGATAGAATTTGACGGTCAACGGAAATGCCCCGCGCTTCCATCCGGCAGATCACCGGCACAAGAGGGCGTTCCAGCCGCTCATAGACCGTGTTCATTCCTTCTGCCGTAAGCCGCGCTTTGAGGATTTTCCAAAGCCGCAGGGTGATGTCAGCGTCTTCGGCGGCGTAGGCTGTGGCTTTATCGATCTCCACCTGCGCGAACGATACCGCGCTTTTGCCTGTGCCTGCCACGTCTTTGTAGGAGATCGGCGTGTGGCCAAGAATGGCTTCGCTCAGCGCGTCCATGCCGTGCTTGGTGCGGCCAGCGTCCAGCACGTAGGAAAGCAGCATCGTGTCATCAAACGGTGCGATGTGGATCCCGCCATTTTCAGGGCGTGAGAGAAGCAGCCAGTCGTATTTCATGTTCTGCGCGATTTTCAGAACGGACGCATCTTCCAGCAGCGGTTTGAGCATCTCCAATGCGCGGTTGCGGTCGATCTGGTCCGCCACCAAGCCGCCTCCAAACATGTCGCCCTCGCCAGACATATGCCCGAGAGGAATGTAGCAAGCCTTGCCCGGCGCAACGGCTAACGACACGCCCACCAGCTGCGCCTGCATGGCGTCGAGCGAATCCGTCTCGGTGTCCACTGCCACCACACCTGCCTCGTGCGCTGCGTCGATCCAGCTTTGCAGAGCCGCCTCGTCGCGGACGGTCTCATAAGCGCTCGTGTCCACCGGCATTGCGGCCATCGCCGCAGTGACTTTTTCAACCAAACCTGACGGTGTGCTGCCGCCCTCGGTGGAAGCGCTTTCGGCCGGTGCATCGAAGTCCGGCCCGCGCTGTTCGTAGCCGTCTGCGGAAATCTCGCTGGCGTCGATGGCTGCCGCATCGGCTTCCGTTTCCGCTGCCACGCGGCGCGTGAGCGTGTTGAGTTCCAGCCCTTTCAGGAAGGCGATCAGTTTGGGGCCATCGACTGAATTCAGCGCCAAGTCTTCCACCGGCACATCCAGCGGCGTGTTCACGTCCAGCGTGACGAGGCGTTTGGATAGCCGCGCTTGATCGGCAAATTCGATCAGGTTTTCGCGCCGCTTGTTTTGTTTAATCTCACCCGCCCGCTCCAGCAGCGTTTCCAGATCACCAAACTCTTCCAGCAATTGCGCCGCCGTCTTCGGTCCGATTCCAGGAACGCCGGGAATGTTGTCGGTTGAATCCCCCGCCAGTGATTGCAGGTCGATCATTTTCTCCGGCCCAACGCCGAATTTCTCGATCACTTCGGCGCTAGCAACCCGTTTGTCCTTCATCGTGTCATACATGATGACGTTATCGTTGATGAGCTGCATCAGGTCTTTGTCTGACGAAATGATCGTCACATCGCCGCCTGCCGCCACCGCCTCTCGCGCATAGGAGGCAATGATGTCGTCGGCCTCATAGCCTTCTTTCTCGATGCACGGCACGTCAAACGCGCGGGTTGCCTCACGGATGATCGCAAATTGCGGGCGCAAATCTTCCGGCGGCGCGTCGCGGTTGGCCTTGTATTCAGGGTATATTTCGTTGCGGAACGTGGTCGACGAGTGGTCGAAAATCACGGCGAAATGGGTAGGTGTGACACCCACAGACGTGTCACGCGCTTCTTGCAGCAGTTTCCACAGCATGTTGCAAAAACCGGACACGGCGCCAATCGGCAAGCCGTCGGATTTGCGCGTCAGAGGCGGCAAAGCGTGATAAGCGCGGAAAATATAAGCCGAGCCATCGACAAGAAACAGGTGATCGCCTTTTTTCAAGGGAAATGCCTTTCCGGCATGGATAACAACACGACCCGAACGATGGCCAAGCCGCCGCTTCAATGCAAGGGTTGAGCAGCATAGAAAACAGCTGTTTCTCGTCACGCAAGGCTCACGCAAGCGTGTCCAAAATGGTCACTTTCGCGTCTTGAAAAGGCCAATTTTGGCAATCATTTTGTCATCACGCCGATGACGCATCGGCCGCGTTCGTGGTTGTGATCCCCCCAAGAACCCGAATGCAGACAAACTGGCCCCTTTTCCCCTCTCCTGAGGCCAGTTTGCAAAGCGTCCTGAGCCTCGAAAGCCGCGAGTATCGGCTTTCGAGGCTCTTTTTTGCCCGCTTGGCGTCTGGTTGGTTTCGGCTTATGGCTGGAGAATAAAAGCCATCGGGAGAGATGAAATATGAGTGATATCGAAACGGTTCTCAGCACGGTCGACAGCAATCTCGATGCGTCGATCGAGCGCCTGTTTGATCTGTTGCGCATCGAGAGCATTTCCACCGATCCCGCCTATGCAGGAGAGTGCGAAAAGGCCGGGCAATGGCTGGTGGATACGCTCAATGACTTGGGTTTTGATGCCAGCCTGCACCACACCGAGGGTCATCCGATGGTGGTTGCCCACCATGATGGGCCGGACGGGGCGCCGCATGTGCTCTTCTACGGTCATTATGACGTTCAGCCGGTGGACCCGCTTGATCTTTGGGACACCCATCCGTTCCAACCAGATATTATCGAGGTCAACGGTGCTAAACGTCTGCGTGGGCGCGGAACGTCCGATGATAAAGGCCAGTTGATGACCTTCGTGGAAGCTTGCCGCTCTTGGAAGGAAGCGACAGGCGCGTTGCCGTGCAAGGTGACTATATTGTTCGAAGGCGAAGAGGAATCCGGCTCCCCCAGTCTGCTGCCTTTCCTGGCGGCACATGGAGAAGAGTTGAAAGCCGACCTCGCTTTGGTTTGCGACACGAACATGTGGGACGCATCAACTCCAGCAATCGCAACCGCACTTCGTGGTATGGCAAGCGAAGAAATCGTGGTTCACGGTCCATCGCGCGATCTTCATTCCGGCTATTATGGCGGCGCTGCCCAAAACCCGATTCACATTCTTTCGTCCATCCTGTCGGCTCTTCACAACGATAAGGGCCGGGTCACGTTGGACGGCTTCTATGAAGGCGTTGCTCCAGTGCCGGATGATATTCGCGCCATGTGGGACGAATTAGGCTTTTCCGAAACAGAATTTCTGGGCGATGTAGGCTTGAAGAAGACCGCAGGTGAAGTGGGCTATTCGGCTCTGGAACACATCTGGTCGCGTCCCACGGCAGAAGTGAACGGCGTTATCGGTGGTTATACGGGCAAAGGCTTTAAGACCGTCATTCCGGCCATCGCTTCGGCCAAAGTATCTTTCCGGCTGGTAGGCGAACAAGACCCGCACAAAGTCATCGCAGCCTTCCACAAACACGTCGAAACGCATCTGCCAGACGATTGTTCTGTAGAATACATTCCCCACGGGCGCTCGAAGGCCACCCAATTGGACTATGCGCTGCCTGCGCTAAAGCAGGCTTCAACCGCGTTGACCGAAGAGTGGGGCAAGCCTGCCGCGCTGATCGCGATGGGAGGGTCGATCCCGATTGTTGGCAATTTCAAGCGCGAACTGGGAATGGACTCGCTTCTCGTCGGCTTCGGCTTGGCAGAGGACAACATCCATTCGCCCAACGAGAAATATGAGCTTGCCAGCTACCACAAAGGCACCCGTTCATGGGTGCGCATTTTGCAGGCTTTGGCTGATGGCTAGAGAGGGTTTGAAAGTTGCAATTTGTTGATCTGAATCAAAGATAGGACATTGCGACTGACCTATTGATGGTTCATCAAATCAATGGAGGGCTTCGTCCCGTGGTCTTCAAACCGTTCAGCAAACGTCTCGACATGCTCTCCAAGATGGCCAACCGCACTGATGCGCTTAAACGATTGGGCACATCACGAATGGTTGAAATTGCGCTTCGCCGCGCCATGACAACATGTTTGTCGTGCAAAAGCGGGGACACCTGCCAGAAATGGCAGGCTGAAAACCGGGGCAAGGGAGCCGCCCCGGAATTCTGTCCAAACGCCGCCCGTTTCGAAATAATGGCGGAAACTGCATAGAAGTCAGAGCGTTAATGTGTCTGGATGAAATGGTGTCAACCTAACTTCACAAGTGACATTTCAATGTGTAATCTTTGCTTGACGGCAAGGGAGTGTCGTTACCGAGAATAGGACGGCACAGATATGAACAATAGCCAGCGCAAAGACATACACAATTCAGAAGTCCCGGTAGTTTGTCAGGCCTGTGAAGTGCGCCATCGCGGCGTGTGCGGTGCGCTGAATGGCGAGCAGTTGATGAGACTGAGCAAGCACACTAAGCGCCACGCCATAAGCCATGCGGCCGAGCTGACAACGGGCGGTCGTTCGGCAGAACGCTATGCCAACATTATGAGCGGCGTGGTTAAACTTTCAAAATTGATGGCCGATGGTCGCCAACAGATCGTTGGTCTGCAGTTCGCTCCTGACTTCGTGGGCCGTCCTTTCGCTAATGCTGATGGCATCACCGTGGAAGCTGCGACCGACGTGCGCGTTTGCTCTTTCCCGCGTGAAACCCTGGAAGGTTTGATGGAAGAGGAGCCTGAGCTTGAGCAACGTTTGCATCGCCAGACTTTGAGAGAACTGGACGAGGCACGCGAGTGGATGCTCACGCTGGGTCGGAAAAATGCCGAAGAAAAAGTTGCCAGCTTCCTCTATCTCATCGCCACACACGTGGACCCAGAAGGCCAGAATGGCACGACGGATATCACCATCGATCTGCCCATGAAGCGCGGAGACATCGCGGATTTTCTAGGGCTCACGATCGAGACGGTCAGCCGCAATATCACCAAGCTGCGCAAGCGTGGCGTGATTGATGTCGTGGATCGCCGCACTGTGTTCGTAGCGGATCTGCACCGCCTGCACAGCGCGACGTCGCAGGATCTTTCGCGATAGTTTTCGTTTAGACGGCCACCGAGTAGCGGTGCTTTGTTTCGGCCATATAGGCGTCGAACCAAGAAGCAACGATGCGTGCGAAAGGACGTGCATTTTCTGGAATAACGAAAGTGTCGCCGACCATTCCGCATAATCCATCATTGTCGGATTTCGCTAACAATTTAGCCTCGGCCAGATACGGCCCGGCCAAACCGCCAAAGCGGCGCTCCAAATCTCCAAACCGCAATTCGAAATCACACATCAGCCGCTCAATAATGAAGCCGCGGATGAGATCGTCGGTGGAAAGCGCCATGCCTTTATTGGCGGGCAAGCGGCCTTCCGAAATCGCTTGTTGATACTGAGCAGTCGGCAAGACATTTTGGATATACCCGCCGTCAAAGCGCGAGATCGACGATCCACCAAGGCCGAGAAGGGTAGAACATTCATCCGTGGTATAGCCTTGGAAGTTGCGGCGCAGGCGACCGCTGGCAGCCGCCTTAGCCATCGCGTCATTTGGCTTGGCAAAATGGTCGATGCCGATGGCTACATAACCTGCTTCTTTCAGCAATTCTTCTGCGTGGCGCGCTTGGCGAAACCGCTCTTGGGTGTCCGGCAGCGCTTCGGTTGGTATCATCTGTTGATGCTTTTTCATCCACGGCACATGGGCATAGCCAAACAACGCAATGCGGTCTGGATCAAGCTCAATCACTTTGTTGATCGTGTCGCTCATCGTGGCGATGGTCTGATACGGCAGGCCGTAAAGCACATCGATGTTCAGCGAACCGACCCCCACATCGCGAAGCGAGCGGATCACCGTTTCGGTCTGTTCAAAGGTCTGGGGACGGTTGATAGCCTTTTGCACCTTGGGGTCAAAGTCCTGCACGCCCAGGCTGGCGCGGGTAATGCCCAGTTCGTTCAGTCCGGCTAACGTGTCGCCAGATACGTCCGATGGGTCGATCTCAACGGAAATCTCAGTTTTATCAGTCAGCAGAAAATTGTCGCGCAGGGCATAGCCCAATCGAATCGCGTCCTGGCTGCGCAACATGCTGGGTGAGCCACCGCCGAAATGGACCTGGCTGACCGGAATGGACTTACCCGACCGCTCCGCCACAAGCGCCATCTCGCGGGCGAGGAAACCCACATAGGTCGAAACGGGTGCGTACTGTTTCGTGTGCTTGGTGTGGCAACCACAAAACCAGCAAAGCCGGTCACAGAAGGGAATATGGGCGTACAGCGAGATCGGCTGGCGGGAGGAAAGCCCGTCGATCAACGCACCCATCATCTGCGGCCCTTGATCGGGCTGAAAGTGTGGAGCGGTCGGGTAACTGGTATACCGCGGCACGGAGCCGGGGTGTTTATCAAGTATCGCTTTAGGGTCGATCATTGGGACGCCTTTTGCGAATTCATCATGATGGGCAGAACGTGCTCAACCTCGAAAGCGATGTGGCGGCGGATGCCCTCGAAGAAGCCTCGCAACATATAGGAAAGCGTTTCGCTGGAGTGTTCGTCACCCTGCATCACCTGACGGCGCAAACCATCAGACAATTCTTCCGCAAAGCTCTCGTCTTCCCAATGTTCAAAGCGCAGCCGTTCAAGGCTTTGGGCCATTGCTTCATCTTCAAGGCCCATCGCTTGCAGGAATGGGAAGACCCGCTTCTCTTCAAAGTCATGGGCAGCTTTCACAGTGCTGTAGAGGCTGCGCGAAACAACCAGCATGTGCTGCGTATCAGCATGATCGGGCAGACCGTCGGCAATCGATTCAAGTTCGGAGCATAGAGAAAGTTGACGCTGATGGTGATCGTTCATCAATCGTTTGATTTCTCCAGCGCATTCGGGATGGCTTCGGCAATTGCATTTTGTGGTGCAAGGCGTTTCGCACAGCGCCATTGCTGCGGCGTGAACAGATGCACCGTTGGTGATGTTTGTATGCGGGGTCGTCATGGCGAGCTCCTCCTAGAATTGCCGATGACTTTGCCCATCAAAAACGTCTGCGTCCTTGATCGAGATCAACGAACGAAAATCTCATTATCGCTTATTTGAAGGCAAGCAGGTGGTCCAAGGGGAGCCGGACCATCTGCCTTTGACCTCACTTAAATTAGCTCCCGCGAGATCTCCGCTCTTGTCATTTTCAAAGAGCATGTCTGAAGGGAGACATTCATGAGAAACGCAACGGAAGCCATCGCGCTGGGGTTAGCTACCCTTGTAGCGCTGCTTGGCGCAGCCTTCGCACAGGACGATCTGTTCCGCGCGCATGCATGGATATTGGTGGCAGTTCTGTCCATCACGACGATCATCCTGATCCGTCGTGTGGAATTTGTGCCAGCAGGCCAAACGCTGCCGCCGAAAGACACATCTGGCTACATGGACGATGTGGTGCGCTACGGCGTCATCGCTACTTTGTTCTGGGGCATTACAGGCTTTTTGGTTGGTGTGCTTATTGCAGCCCAGCTTGCCTGGCCAATTTTGAACATCGAACCATGGTTCAACTTCGGACGGCTGCGCCCGCTGCATACATCGGCGGTTATCTTCGCCTTTGGCGGCAATGCGCTCTTGTGCACCAGCTTTTACGTCGTTCAGCGCACCTGTAAAGCGCGACTCTTCGGCGGAAACCTCGCTTGGTTCGTCTTCTGGGGTTATCAGCTCTTTATCGTGATGGCTGCTACCGGCTACCTGCTCGGCATCACCCAGTCGAAAGAATACGCTGAGCCGGAATGGTATGTTGATATCTGGCTGACGGTTGTTTGGGTTGCTTATCTCATCGTTTTCATGGGCACGATTGTGCGGCGTAAAGAGCCTCACATTTATGTGGCCAACTGGTTTTACCTATCGTTCATCATCACCGTTGCGATGTTGCATTTGGTCAACAACGCTTCGATCCCGGTCTCCCTGCTCGGCGTAAAATCTTATTCTGCCTTCGCGGGTGTGCAGGATGCGCTGACCCAGTGGTGGTATGGTCACAACGCCGTTGGCTTCTTTCTCACCGCTGGCTTTCTGGGCATGATGTATTACTTCGTGCCGAAACAGGCCGACCGGCCGATCTTTTCCTATCGCCTGTCGATCATTCACTTCTGGGCGCTGATCTTCCTGTATATCTGGGCTGGTCCGCACCACCTCCACTACACGGCGCTGCCCGATTGGGCACAGACGCTGGGCATGGTGTTCTCTATCATGCTGTGGATGCCCTCATGGGGTGGCATGATCAACGGCCTGATGACGCTGCAAGGCGCTTGGGACAAACTCCGCACGGACCCTATCCTGCGCATGTTCGTCATCGCGCTCGCCTTCTACGGCATGTCGACCTTCGAAGGTCCGATGATGTCCATCAAGGCGGTCAACTCGCTGTCGCACTACACCGACTGGACCATTGGTCACGTCCACTCTGGTGCGCTGGGTTGGAACGGTATGGTCACATTCGCCTCGCTCTATTATCTGGTGCCCAAATTGTGGGGCCGTTCGCAGCTTTATTCTATGCGACTGGTCAACTGGCATCTGTGGCTCGCCACAATCGGCATCGTTGTCTACGCCGCTGTGATGTGGGTTGCCGGTATCACGCAAGGTCTGATGTGGCGCGAATACGATGACCAGGGCTTCCTCGTGAACTCCTTCATCGAAACCGTTTCGGCCATTCACCCTGAATACGTCATGCGCACCTTTGGCGGCTTGCTTTATCTCGCAGGCGGTCTGGTCATGGCTTACAACATCTGGCGCACGATCCGTGGCGACATCCGGGAAGAGGCGCCCATTGGTGGCGCTTATTCCCAGCCCGCCACCGCGCCAGCCGAATAGGAGGGGTTGAGCAATGTCTTTCCTCGACAAACACAAGAAACTTGAACGCAACCTCTCGCTGCTTTTCGTTGGCTCGCTTCTGGCGGTGCTGGTGGGTGGCATCGTGGAAATCGCACCACTGTTCTACGTCAAGAACACGATCGAGAAGGTTGAGGGCATGCGCCCTTACACCCCGCTCGAACTGGCGGGACGCAACGTCTACATCCGTGAGGGCTGCTATCTTTGCCACTCGCAGATGATCCGCCCGTTCCGCGACGAAGTGGAACGCTACGGCGCATATTCGCTGGCGGCTGAAAGCATGTACGACCACCCCTTCCAGTGGGGCTCCAAACGCACTGGGCCAGACCTGGCCCGTGTTGGTGGGCGCTATTCGGACGAGTGGCACGTGCAGCACTTGAAAGACCCGCGCAGCGTGGTGCCAGAGTCGATCATGCCGCCGTACTCGTTCCTCGCTAATACGCCGCTGAACACCGAAAACTTCGGTGCTCATCTACAGGCCAACGCGATGGTTGGTGTGCCTTACAACGCCGAAATGATCGAGAACGCCGTTCTCGACATGCAGGCGCAAGCCGACCCGGAGGCCGATACTGACGGGTTGGAAAGCCGCTACAGCAACATCCGCATCCGCGACTTTGACGGCCAGCCCGGCCAGCTCACGGAAATGGATGCGCTTGTCGCTTACCTGCAAATGCTCGGCACTCTCGTGGACCGCAAGGCCTACGAGCAGAACGAAAACCTGCGTTAAGGAGAACCCGAATGGACTACGAAATCTTCCGCATCTTCGCGGACTCCTGGGGACTTCTCTACCTGTTTGCGCTGTTCCTGGGCGTCATCTTCTTCACCTTCCGCCCCGGCTCGAAAGAGATCGCCAAGAAGGTTTCACAGATCCCGTTTGATAAGGATGAGCCAAATGTCTGACCAAGAAAAAGACATTGACCAACCCACCGGCGTAGAGACGACCGGCCACGAATGGGATGGCATCAAAGAACTGAACAACCCGCTACCGCGTTGGTGGTTGTGGACCTTCTACGCCACGATCATCTGGTCTGTTGGCTATATGGTCTACTATCCGGCGATCCCGCTTATTGAAGGCTCAACTATGGGCATTTCAGGCGTCACTGCTCGGGGCAATCTCAAGGTCGAGATGGACGCGGCAGATTTAGCCCGGCGCGATAAGGTTGCGCTGTTGGCTGAGCAAGACATCACGGAAGTAGCCAAGAACGAAGAGCTTGTGCGTTTCGCAACCGCTGGCGGCTCGTCGCTCTACAAGGTGAATTGTTCCCAGTGCCACGGCGCTGCTGCGCAGGGTGGCGAGGGCTATCCGAACCTGTCTGATGATGACTGGCTTTGGGGTGGTGATCTGGAAGCGATCTATATCACAATCGCCCACGGCGTCCGCAATGACGAAGACGACGATGCGCGCCAATCGGCCATGCCTGCCTATGGCAAGGATGAGCTGCTCTCGCGTGAAGAGGTCAACGCGGTGGCCGAATACGTGCTGCAAATCTCCGGCAAGGAACACGATGCCGCGTTGGCTGGCCAAGGCCAAGCGACCTTTGCCGAACAGTGCAGCGCTTGCCACGGCGAAAACGGCAAAGGCATCCGCGATCTGGGTGCGCCAAATTTGACAGACGCAATTGCACTTTACGGCAGTGATCGTGAAAGCCTTCGCGCGCAAATATGGAACCCACAACAGGGTGCCATGCCGCCGTGGATCGCTCGTTTAGGTGACGCCAACATCAAGCAGTTGGCCATCTACGTTCACTCTCTGGGCGGCGGCGAAGCCGACAAAGAAGAGTAGTATAAAAACCTGATGGACCAGATCGCACCGGAAAAGACCGCCATAAAAACTGACGTCGAAACCTTTGACGCGGAGGCGGTCAATTCCAAGCAAAATCAGGCGCTCTACGAGGCCCGCAAAAAGATCCACCCGAAAGCAACGACGGGTTTCTTCCGCACGTTCAAATGGTGGATTATGGGCGTCACACTTGGCATCTATTATCTGACGCCTTGGTTGCGCTGGGATCGCGGTCCTGGCGCACCCGATCAGGCGGTTCTGGTCGATCTTGCCAACAGGCGCTTCTATTTCTTCTTCATCGAAATCTGGCCGCATGAATTTTTTTACGTGGCCGGAATGCTGGTCATGGCCGGTATCGCGCTGTTTCTCGTAACCTCAACGCTGGGTCGCGCGTGGTGCGGCTATGCGTGCCCGCAAACGGTATGGGTTGATCTGTTTCTAGTGGTGGAGCGCTTCTTCGAAGGCGACCGCAATGCGCGCATTAAGCTCGACAGCGCACCGATGTCTGGCTCAAAGCTCGCCAAACGAACGGGCAAACATGCCGTCTGGCTGGTGATTGCTGTTCTTACAGGTGGCGCGTGGGTCTTCTATTTTGCCGATGCTCCAACCCTGCTTTGGAACCTTGTAACCGGCCAAGCGATCCCCGAAGCCTATATTACCATCGCGATCCTTACAGCCACCACTTATGTATTCGGTGGTTTCATGCGCGAACAGGTATGCACTTATATGTGCCCATGGCCGCGTATTCAGGCGGCAATGCTAGACGAAAATTCGCTCACCGTTACCTACAACGCATGGCGGGGCGAAGGCCGTGCGAAGGGCGCAATGCGCCTGCGCAAAGAGGGCAAGCCTGTTGGTGATTGTGTCGATTGCAACGCCTGCGTTGCTGTCTGTCCCCAAGGTATCGACATTCGCGATGGCCAGCAGATGGAGTGCATCACTTGCGCCCTGTGCATTGATGCCTGCGATAACGTGATGGAAAAACTCGGCCTTGAAAAAGGCCTGATCGCCTACAGCACGCTCGACACCTACATGGGCAATATGCGGTTGGCGGGCGTTTCTGGTGACGTTGGAGAGGTTACGTCGAACCGCGTTTACAATCAGGTCAAACCGTTCAACGTCCGCACCAAAGCGGGCGAACTGGTCGATCAGGTAAAGCACACAACTTGGCGCTCGGTAATGACCCTGCGCACCTATATTTACCTAGCGATTTATGCCTTGATTGGTGCTGCACTGCTCACCGTTCTAGCAATGCGCGAAACGTTGGATGTCAACGTGCTGCACGACCGCAATCCGCTTTTTGTGCAACTAAGCGACGGTTCAATCCGCAACGGCTATGAGGTCAAAATTCTCAACATGCGCGGCGAAACCCGCCAGTTCTGGGTGCAGACTGAGGGCTTGGAAGGTGCGACCATGAAAACTGCTGGATCGCAGAACAAAGCGACGGAATCATTGTTGATCGAGGTCAATGCGGACAAACTACGAGCGACTAGAATTTTCGTCATCGTACCGAGGGAAAATCTTTCGGCTGAGAAGACACCGTTCCGCTTCAAAGTAACCGCCCTGCGCGGTGCGGAAACGACAAGCACCGGCGCCAATTTCGAAGCGCCAGCGGAGGTTTCAAAATGAGTGTTCAGATGGAAAACGACAATGGTTTCCGCCTTAAGGGCTGGCACGTTCTATCCATGTTCATCGCTTTCTTTGGTGTCATTATTGTCGTCAATGTTTTTATGGCGACACTCGCTTCCAGCACTTGGACCGGCTTGATTGTCAAAAATTCCTATGTCGCCAGCCAAACCTTCAATGCCGAATTGGCTGCGGCACGTGCACAGCAGGTTGCCGGCTGGAAATCGCAACTGGCTTATCAAGATGGGCGTCTGTCGGTTTCGCTCACAGGCAAAGAGGGTGAACCACTGATGCTGAATGCGGCACGTGTTACCTTTGGGCGACCGGCCTTTGAACAACAGGATCAAACAGTTGATTTGGTGCCAGTTGGGCAGGGGCAATACGCAGTCGACGTCAATCTGGCATCGGGTGAATGGTTCGTGCAGGTCACGGGAACAATTGATGGCAAGCCCTATCGCCGCGATGCTGGCCTGACCACAAACCATAAATTCTCCGGTCGCATAAAATGACCTGCTGCAGCGTTCCCCTCACGTCTGACCAAGGCACTGGCGAACACCGCACAGCCCAAGCGCATCTCGCCAGCGAGGAGATCCGTCTTGCCGCTCGCTCACTTGGCAACGGCTTGCTGCAAACCGATTTCATTGTACCCGAAATGCACTGCGTCGCTTGTATCTCGAAAATCGAGAAGAGCCTCGCCAAGCTGCCGCAAGTCGAACAAGCCCGCGCAAATCTCTCCAACCGCCGTGTGAGTATCGTTTGGAACCCCGACCGGGGCGACGCGTTGGCGCTGGATCAAACACTTGATGGTTTGGGCTTCGATCACACGCTATATTCTGGCGACGAACCGGAGAATGACACCGTCTCGGCCAAAGGCCGTCAATTGCTGATGTCGCTCGCTGTAGCGGGCTTTGCCTCTGCCAACATCATGCTGCTTTCCGTCTCTGTATGGTCCGGCGCCGATGCGGAGACGGCCAAGCTATTCCATCTCATTTCCGGCATGATTGCCGTGCCGGCCGTGGCTTATGCCGGTCGTCCGTTCTTTTCGTCTGCCCTGAAAGCCCTGTCTGCCGGTCGTTTGAACATGGACGTGCCGATTTCGCTCGCCGTCCTGTTGGCCCTTTTGATGGGTCTTTATGAAAGTCTTGGCGATGGCCAGGAAGCCTATTTCGACGCTTGCGTAATGCTGCTCTTCTTCCTGCTCATTGGCCGATATCTTGACCATATGATGCGTGAGCGCGCCCGTGGCTCAGTGGAGAGTCTGGCCAAGCTTACCGCTCGAGGCGGGGTCGTCGTCGGCAACGACGGTGAGCTGAGCTATCTGCCGCAATCAGCCCTGCAACCGGGTCAGCGCCTGCGCATTATGCCCGGAGAGCGCTTTCCCGTAGACGGCACAATCGTTGAAGGTGCAACCGACATCGACCGGTCGCTCGTGACCGGAGAAAGCGATGGCTGTTTGGCAAGCGTTGGTGAAACTATTGAGGCCGGTGTCCTGAACCTTACCCGCCCGATTGATATCATCGCCACCAGCGATGCCTCCAATTCGTTCCTCGCTGAAATGATGCAGATGATGGAAGCTGCACAAAATGGCAGAGGCCGTTATGTTCGCGTTGCCGAACGCATGGCGACCATTTACGCCCCCGCAGTCCACCTGCTCGCATTGGTTACATTTGTTGGCTGGTTGGTTGCGACAGGCGGCGATTGGAAGGCTTCGCTCTACTGCGCCATTGCCGTTCTCATCATCACATGCCCATGCGCGTTGGGCCTGGCGGTCCCCGTGGTTCACGTCATTGGCGCTGGCCGCTTGCTCAAAGAGGGCATTTTCATGCGCGACGGGTCCGCCTTTGAGCGCATGGCGGAAATCGATCGTGTGGCCTTCGACAAGACCGGCACGCTGACGCTCGGCACGCCGTGTTTGACCAAGGCTACCGACGTCACCAAGAACGATGGAAAGATCATTGCTGCACTCGCCGCCCGCTCCAGTCATCCTGTCGCCAACGCGCTTTGTGTGCACTTTAGCGATCAGCAGACTGTGGAGCTTGACGATATAGAAGAGATCGCGGGCTTTGGCTTGCAAGCGCATATCGATGGCAAGACGGTGCGTTTGGGTCGTCCGGAATGGGTCGTTGAAATTTCCCAAGGTGATAGCATTGATGAGACAGCAACCAGCGCGTTTTGCATCGAAGGTGAAGCACCCGCACTGTTCTATCTGACGGACAAAATCCGTTCTGGCGCACGCGAAACTGTCGATGCGCTGAAGGCCCACAATTTGAGTGTAGAAATTCTGTCAGGTGACCGCGCCGCCAATGTCGCGCCGGTCGCTGCACAACTCGGCATTCCCGACTATCAGGCGCAGCTAACCCCGAAGGGCAAGTTGGACCATCTGGCTGGTCTTTCAAGCAGGGGCAACAAGGTCTTGATGCTGGGCGATGGTCTCAACGATGCGCCATCCCTTGCCGCGGCTCACGTATCCATGGCACCGGCATCGGCGTCCGAGATTGGGCGTCTGGCATCGGATTTCGTGTTCTTGCGCAAAGATCTCTCTGCCGTTCCATTCGCTCACACGGTTTCTTTGAAAACGCGCCGCCTGATCCAGCAAAATTTCGGCATCGCGCTGGCCTACAACTGCATCTCCGTGCCACTCGCAATGGCAGGCCACGTCACGCCCCTGATTGCTGCGATTGCGATGTCAGCATCTTCTATTGTCGTGGTCGCGAATTCTATGCGTCTCAACTGGGTGGCGGGCGCGATGACGGCTGAGGCTGGCAGCGAAGTGGCTCCTGTGCCACCTTCCAATTCCGTAGGCCTCTCACCAAAGCAGGCAGTGTCATGAACCAGGTTCTGATCCTTATCCCCGTTGCCCTTGGCTTAGGAGCAGTCGGGTTGGCAGCTTTCATATGGTCGCTTCGCAGCGGCCAATATGAAGACATGGCAGGTGCGGCGGAGCGCATTTTGGAAAAAGATGACCAGCCTGACTAGGCATGCTGATCAATCGAGCAAACCAAAAGGCCGCCTCGGGATTACCGAAGCGGCCTTTTGTTTGCGACCCGTGGGTCGGTTTGATTATCTATCTGTGCCGTCTAGCGATATGGCATATTTCTGTTGCATGTTGAGCATCACCGCAACTTCCGCGCCAATTGCGCCGGTTGCCGCAAACCGCTTGATCACATAGCAGGCCAAAGCTGAATCAACCGTCTCAATCACTGCGATAACAGCCAATGCACTTAACAGTGCGATAGTGGAAGCAAGACCGCCGGCAAAGAGGCCGACAGTAAGCACATGCGCCAGCCAAATCATCGAAGCGACGAGCAGGGCACCTGCAGCCATTTCAACAATGGAAGGTCTGTTTGATAGGCCCAAACGGTCAGCGCGGATCACGCGAACAACGCTCCAGCCCGCGAGGCCGGCTGAAAGCACTGCGCCGCCAACAAATGTGGTGATGCCTGAAGGGGCTACCGCTGCAAGTCCTGCAAGTGCTGCGGCGGTGAGGCCCAATTGCACTAAGCGGTGCGAGGCTTTGAAGCCAACCGTTTCGCGCGTATCCAATGTAGCTGTCTGTATCGTCATGACAGGTTTCCCATCCTTAACTCTAGAACGCCAATTTTGGACGGCTCTGGTTAAAGCGGCGATAAGACTTGGCCCCTCAAAGGGCTCTTCTGAATTGGTGGTTAAGCAAGGGTTGATCGAAAGGCGACGTATTTAACGATCCACGCCGCCTTTGCATTGTTGCCTTCAAGCAGCGCTGGCGCGGCCCGCAACATTGTCTTCCGGCAGCACGTCGCCTTCTGTGTCGGGTTGAGACATATCCACGTGCCCCTTGAGCGGCAGCGTGATAATGAACGTGCTTCCCACACCTGCCTGACTTTGAACGTTGATGGAGCCGCCCATAGCCTGACACATCTTGCGTGCGACTGTGAGCGACAAGCCCGTGCCACCATAGCGTCCATCGGAGGCCTCACGCGAAGCTGAGAAAGTCTCGAACACTGTCGCCATGTCTTCCGCTCTAATGCCGCAGCCTGTATCGCGAACGTCAATCTGGATCATTGTTTTGCCATTGGCATAGGTGAACGTGCGGGAGGCAAGTGTAATAATGCCATTTTCGGTGTGCTTGGCTGCGTTTTCGACAACTGATTCCAGCACCTGTTGCAAGCGGCCTTCGTCGATCACAGCATCAATGTCACCAAGGTGATATTCGACGCGGTTGTTGTTTTTCTCAATCAGCGCGGTCTTTGCGTCCACCGAGTTTTGAATCGTATCGCTCAGTTTCTGCGATTTGAAGTCAAAGCCCATACGGCCCGCTTCAATCTTCGACAGATCGAGGATCATGTTGATCATGCGGATCAGATAAGTGGCTGCATCGTGAATCCGGTCCACGTCACGGCGCATGAAATCGTCGCCCGATTCGTCCGCGTCTTCACGCAACAATTCGCTATAGCCAAGGACGGCATTCAACGGTGTGCGCAGTTCGTGGCTCATTCGAGCGAGAAATTCGGATTTCATTGAAGAAACGCGATCAGCATAGGCAACCGCTTGGCGAAGCTCGTCCGTTGCCTGCATCCGGCGCTTTACTTCGTTCTCCATCTCGATACCGGCATCAAAGATGCGCGAATAATAGATCGCCATCGTAGCCACGTAGCACAGAGCAGCGATGGTGGAGATGAGGCCAAGACCCTGCGCTGCAACCAGCGGTATATCGTTTATTGGCGGCGTCGTCAGAGTGTAAAACGCCACAAATGTGATGAAACACCCGCCAGAAATACCAAACAGATGCGGCTGCAAGCGCCGCTCACCTCCAATATAGAACAGCGACAGGATTGGAATGATCAGAAGCCAAGGCAGCGTGGGCGACGCCACGCCGCCGTAGAAATAGCAGCTCCATAAAATGCAGAAGTTCAAGTTCACAACGGAAGTCAGAACCAGTTTTTTGTAAGACACACCCCAACGTAGCAGAGGCGGAAACAGCCAAAACGAGGTGATCGAAAGCGCCAGCACAAGCATGTCAATGCCGGGTGTGGGATCAAAGAGGAACAACGCCAAAGGCACAGTATTGCCAAGAACCGGACCCATTGTGTGCGAAATCAGGAACATCCTGGCCTGATTTTCTTCCTGCCGATCACCCTTGATGGATGCTGGCACGAAGAAATCGATCAAACGCTGGTAGGCGCTCGCAATAGACTGGAAGACACCGCTTCTTGTGGCTGTGGTGACGTTGCTCATAAGGTTCCCCATCTCCCCTTGGCCGTCGGTGCTCTTATATATGCAACGAACGGTTGGGCCGTCGGTGCGGGTCTTTTCGATCAAACGAAACTTTCCGCACGCATTGATGAACTCACTTTAGATCAAAGGCATTGCCGATCCGTAAACGTTGGATGCTGCGGGTATGATTAACTTTTTTCGCCCCAACCCATTCTCAATTAAAGGTTCGTTAGCCATTTCGGTGTTTCTTGGGTCCACGGGAACGAGCTGTGCGGCGCCTTTTGGTCTGTCGGTTCCGCCTCACAGTATTAGGGACAGGGAACTGGGCCACATGTTTAAAAAGTCGTTAATTTCAGTCTTGCTCATGACGACGCCAGCCATATCTGCCGACATGGTTCACGAGACGCAGTACGAGCCAGCACCGCAGTATGAAGCAGAAGTGCAACCTATCAGATGGACCGGCCTTCGGCTTGGTATCCATGCCGGTATCACGCACACATCCGCCGACGCCAATTTGGGCGATACGGCTGGCGATCTTATCAACCTTGATGTCTATAACGGGCTTTTCCCGGACCTCATCTCTGCTGATAACAATTCTTTTGCCGGCGGCATTGACGCTGGCTATGACTATCAAATTGGCAACGTTGTCTTGGGCGTCGCGGGTGATCTGACGTTCTCCAATATTGACGTCACGAACACCTTCGCGCGGGTTGATCCCAACCCAAACCCACCATTTACGGGCGTGAACACCAACACGGCTTATATGACCAAGGTTGATTACTTGGCGACTGCACGCCTGCGTATGGGTTATGCGTTTGACCGTACAATGATCTATGGCACAGCCGGTGTTGCAACCGCGGAAGTCGAAAACCGCTTTGACCTTGAGATCCCGGAACTTGCCTATACTTCGCCGAACTGGGCTGAGAAAAATCGTTTGACGGGCCTCGTGCTCGGCATCGGTGTGGAGCACCAGATCACGGATAATTGGCGCTTCTCGTTGGAACTCCAGCATGTCGATTTGGGTGATGTTACAGTCAACGCCGTTGATCCGACCAACTTCCCCGGTCAGGAAATCAACTACACGTTTGACAACAAGCTGATGCTGGCACGCTTCGGCCTAGCCTACGCTTTCTAAGCAAACCCGGCTTTCAGGAATTTAATGATGCCGCCGGCTCAAGCGAGCCCGGCGGAATACATTATTGCGGCCTTTAAATCGTCGATCCCTGCGCTTTTTTCACTCGATGTGGATACAAGCTCTGGAAAAGCGGCGGGACGTTTTTTAATCCGCAGCAGCGTGTCCGCCTCCAGCTTTACCAGCGCAGGCGCTTTAATCTTGTCGCCCTTCGTCAAAACGATTTGATACGAGACGGCAGCCTTGTCCAGCAGGTCGAGCACAGCTTCATCATTTTTCTTGATGCCATGACGGCTGTCGATCAGCACGAACACGCGCTTCAGGGTGGTTCGACCCTGTAGGTAAGAGAAGATCAACTGCTGCCATTTGTCGACGGCTTCTTTTGGTGCTTTCGCGAAGCCATAACCGGGCATATCAACCAGCGCGAGCGGCGGAATGCCGTCTTCGAACTCACCCTCCTGAACGAAGAAATTCAGTTCCTGCGTCCGCCCGGGCGTATTTGATGTTCGCGCCAATCCTTTAGTACCCGTCAGTGCATTGATGAGCGAAGACTTGCCCACATTGGAGCGGCCCGCAAACGCAATTTCAGACGGACCTTCCGGCGGCAGAAACTCCATTGACGGCACACCACGCACAAAAATCCATGGATTGGCAAAGAACTTTCGCCCCGCGCCCTTTCTTGCGGCGCGTTCAAGCTCCTCCGGTGTTGGCTCGCTCACGCTGACAATCCGTAAAAATCGCTGACGACTTTCCAGCCCTCTTCAGCGCTATCGACGATGGTGAACAGGTTCATGTCATCCGGCGAAATCGTGCCCTCTTCTGCAAGCGCTTCGATGTTTATGGCTCGGTCCCAAAAGTGTTTTCCAAACAACAAAACAGGCACCCGCTCCATGCGCCCTGTTTGGATTAGCGTCAGCGTTTCAAAAAACTCGTCCAATGTGCCAAAGCCACCGGGGAAGACTGCAACTGAAGATGCCCGCATTAAAAAGTGCATTTTGCGGATCGCGAAATAGTGGAAGTTGAACGAAAATTCCGGCGTTACATATTCGTTGGGCGCTTGTTCGTGGGGCAGCACGATGTTGAGGCCGATATTGGGTGCGCCAACATCCAGTGCGCCGCGCGATCCTGCTTCCATGACGCCGGGGCCACCGCCTGTGACGACAACGTACTCAGTGAAACCTGTCTTGGCCGAAGCCTCCGACGCCAACTGGGAGAAACGGCGGGCCTCGGTGTAGTATTTCGAACTCGCTTTGAGGTTCTTACGCTGGGTTTCGTTCTTCGCAGCCCAAGGCTCCGTGCCTGGTTCTGCAATGCGAGCACCGCCGAAAAGCACTGTGGTGGAAACAATTCCAGCCTCTTCCAGCATCATTTCCGGCTTGAGAAGTTCTAACTGTAACCGGATTGGCCGTGTCTCTGGCCTGCACAGAAAGTCGGGGTCATCAAAGGCTAGCTTATAGGCAGGCGATCGCGTTTGTGGCGTGTCGGGAACGGCTTTGACCTGCTCGCGGTCTTTTGACGAACGCTTCAACGGGTTGTGCGGCTGGGGCATCTGATTTTTTGCCATGAAATTTTCCTGATGGAGCATGGAATTTGACGCGTATGCGTCCAACGCGAACGCATAACGATAGGGGCGCGATGCGTCAAAGTGCAAAAGCCGTTGCAGCGAACAGGCGCACCGCTATAAAGGCGCAACAAAACTTCAAGACTGCGAGAAACCCATGAGCCACGCCGACCTGCAAGCTACCATCGAAAAAGCCTTCGAAGAACGCGACAGCGTCTCCATCAACACCCAAGGTGCGGTGCGCGAAGCGGTGGAAGAAGCGCTGAATCTGCTCGACAGTGGCAAAGCGCGCGTTGCGCACAAGGGCGACGACGGCAATTGGGTCGTCAATCAATGGCTGAAACAAGCCGTGCTGTTGTCTTTCCGCTTGAACGATATGGAAGTGATTGACGGCGGAAACGGAAAGTCCGTCTGGTGGGATAAGGTGCCATCCAAGTTTGAAGGCTGGGGTGCTGCACAGTTCCGCGAAGCCGGTTTCCGCGCTGTTCCCGGCGCGATCTGCCGCCACGCAGCTTATATTGGCAAGAACGTCGTGCTGATGCCGTCCTTCGTGAACCTTGGTGCTTACGTAGATGATGGTTCAATGGTCGATGGCTGGGCAACCGTTGGCTCTTGCGCGCAGATCGGCAAGAACGTGCACCTCTCCGGCGGTGTTGGAATCGGCGGCGTTTTGGAGCCGCTGCAAGCTGGCCCGACCATTATCGAAGACAATTGTTTCATCGGCGCGCGCTCAGAAGTGGTTGAAGGCTGCATCGTGCGTGAAGGCTCGGTGTTGGGAATGGGCGTCTATATCGGCCAGTCCACCAAGATCGTGAACCGTGCAACGGGCGAGATCACTTACGGCGAAGTCCCGCCTTATTCGGTGGTCGTTGCAGGCGCTATGCCCGGCAAGCCGATGGGCAATGGCGAACCTGGCCCAAGCCTCTATTGCGCAGTGATCGTGAAAACCGTTGACGAAAAAACACGCTCGAAGACAGGCATCAACGAATTGCTGCGCGATTGAATCACTAGCTGGACAAAGGGTATAGACGATTAAGGCGTTGCTCGGCAGATATTTCTCGTTTCAAGGACGCCTCAACCGCCAACCCTTTTGGTTGAGGTATTTCGCTTTCTTGGGCTGCATTTTAGCCCTCTATGCAGCTGCTGCCGTCTTGATGGTGGGCATCGGCTCCCTCGGCTCGGGGACCGCCAATTCTGTAATCGGCATTTTCGGGCTCATCGTTGTGGTGATTCCGTTTGTTCTTGCCTTTTATGTTTCGATATTCTCTCTTGCAGTCCGTCGTTTGCATGACCGCAACAAGTCCGGCTGGTGGATCCTGCTGCCGGTTGCCATAGGCGCGGTGCAAGGCTTTATCCAAGAAATTCAGGGTCCATCTTCTATTTTGGCTGTGATGGGCTCGTTCGGAACATTTATTGTGTTTCTCTGGTTTTTCGTTGAGTTGGGATTTCTGCGCGGCACTGACGGCCCCAACCGTTTCGGTCCCAACCCGTTGGGTGTTGGTGAGGTTGATGTTGAGGTTTTTGAATAGCGCGCGACCACCTGCGGCGTTTTAGGGGGGTTGCCGAACCCTTGTTGGCAGACATAGCCTTGGAATAACCAAAGGAGTGCTCAGCCCCATGTTCTCCCCCCGAAAGACATCTCTCGCGCTTGCCACAGCTGCGTTTGCTTTCGTTGCGCAACTCATCCCCGCATCTGCACAATCAAAGGGTCCGGTAAGCACATGCCTCGCTGTCGCTGACAATTTGCGCGGACCGGAGATGCCTCATGTTCAATTCGCCTCTTTCAAGAGCGCAGAATTGAGCCAGTTTGAAGTTGCAATCTCATACCAGGGCCATTCGATGTATCTTATCGAAACCGCATCGGGCGAGCGCATCATCACAGATTATGCGGGTTGGACGACGGACGGCGTTGTCCCGACAATTGCAACGATGAACCAAGCGCACTCTTCGCACTACACCAACAGCTACGATCCGAATGTCACCCGCGCTTTTCGCGGGTGGAACAACGAGCCCGGAAAAATTGCCGAACATAATGAGCAAATCAACGATGTTATCGTGCGCAACGTGACGACAGATCTGCTGCGGTATGGAACGGTTCCAGATGGCAATTCGATTTTCATTTTCGAGGTTGCCGGTTTGTGCATCGGCCATCTAGGGCATTTGCATCACAAATTGTCGGAAGATCATTTGGCGAAGATCGGCCGTTTGGATGTTGTGATGGTGCCGGTGGATGGTGGCCTGACATTGCGCCATGACAGCGTTCGCGAATTGCTCGACAGACTGCGCTCCTCAGTGATTTTGCCCATGCATGTGCGCTTCGCAGGTGCATTGCCGCAGTTTCTCGCGCATTTGGGAGACGACATTCCGGTTCAAACGGTGAGCGAGAAGAAGTTGGTTCTCTCATTGCGCAACCTTCCAAAACAGCCAACCGTGATGCTGATGCCCGGCGTTTCCTATGCTCCGCGCAGCTTTGATTGATCTCACCGATTGACCCATTAGCGCGTCGGTCATAAACCGCTTGCATGACCAGCCTTACGCCCCCCGCCGCAATCTTGCGTGACCTCATTCGCTGTCCTTCGGTAACGCCGGAAGAAGGCGGAGCGCTTACCTATCTCCAAACGCGGCTGGATGCGCTGGGCTTTCGCACGGTGCGCAAAACGTTTTCTGCACCGGGCACACCAGACGTTGAAAATCTCTACGCACGATTGGGAGAGGCTGCGCCCAATCTTTGCTTTGCCGGTCACACAGATGTTGTTCCTGTTGGCGATGAAACCGCCTGGTCCCACGGACCGTTCGGTGGCGATGTAAGCGACGGCATCATGTTTGGGCGCGGCGCGGTAGACATGAAAGGTGGCATTGCCTGCTTTCTTGCAGCCGTGGAAGCACATCTGGCAGCGGGCAAGCCAATAGCGGGCTCCATCTCACTGCTGATAACGGGTGACGAAGAGGGACCGGCAATAAATGGCACAAAAGCCATTCTGGACTGGCTGGTTCAGCAGGGAGAGGGCATCGAGGCCTGCATCGTCGGCGAGCCAACCAATGCAAATCACTTGGGCGACACGATCAAGATTGGTCGACGCGGCTCGGTATCGGGCACCATTACTGTCGAGGGTGTTCAGGGCCACGCCGCCTATCCGCATTTGGCCGATAATCCCGTTCGCGGAATGACGATGTTGATTGATGGTCTTTTGTGGGAACCATTTGATGAAGGAACTGACGCTTTCCAGCCTACCAATCTGGAGGTCACCAGCGTCGATGTGGGCAATCCATCGTTCAATGTTATCGCCGCGCGGGCCACGGCCACGTTCAACGTGCGGTTCAATGATACGTGGACAGCAGACACGATTAAACAAGAGATCGAACAACGCTTGGCCAGAGCCGCCCGCGAAGAACGCCTGCGCAAGCCGGAAAAGGGTGGACGTCGCCCGCCGGTCTCGTACTCAATTGCTTACACCGAGCGCCCAAGCCACGTTTTCCTAACCCGCGATGATGCTCTCATCGCAGCCTTGTCGTCTTCCGTTGAGGCCGTCACCGGCCAAGCGCCTGCTTTGACGACTGGCGGTGGAACCTCTGATGCGCGCTTCATCAAAGATGTTTGCCCGGTCGTTGAATTCGGACTTGTTGGTCAGACTATGCACCAGGTGGATGAGCACGTGCCGCTGGCTGATTTGGATCAGCTCACCGCCGTGTATGAGCGGTTCCTGGAAGACTATCTCGGCCGAGCCACATGACCGTGATCGCAAACCTTAGCGCCGCAACTGACGTCATTTTGGGTCGGGAGCGTGGGCTGGAGCGACTGGATACCAGTGCAGATGGCTTTTACCGATCATTCAAAGGGTTGGCGCTGGTCGCCCTGATCGATGGAGCGATTATGGTATTCACCCACGGTGCGCGCTTCGATATTGAAGTCACCAAAATCGAAAACCCACTCGTTTTTGCCGCGACGATGCTGTTCATCGCCCTAATGGCCTACATTGCCTCAATGTTGGCGCTGTTTTTGCTGTGCCGGACGGAAGATCTCCAGCGGCGATTTTCCACCGCTGTGATCGTGCACAATTGGGCCTCACCGGTGGTGAGCCTTATCTTTGCAGTGCCGTTCTTTGTGTTGTTGAAGCTGGAGGCATTCAGCCACCCCGAACCATCTGGCAGCCTTGCGACGATCATTTTGTTTGGCGCTATTGCGTGTCTGGTCGTCATTGGAGTGCGGTTGTTGCGTATATCGCTCAGCATATCAAATGGCCAAGCCTTCACGTTTTTCGCCATCTCAGCAGGCGTCTCGCTGCTGATTGACTTATGGTTCAACCGACTGTTCGGGCTCTAAAGCAAAAAAGCCCGACCGCTCCAAATATTGAGCTGTCGGGCCTTTGTTTCCTAGCGTTGGAATGGCTTAAGTATTGCAGCCAACGCAGTCCGTGATGTCGCTCGAACGCGGCACATGGTAATAGTTGTATTTGATGTTCACCGGCGGCATGGGCGCAAATTTAGTAGGCGACCAGTCGTAGTTGTATTCGCTTTTGGTGACCACGATAAATCCGGCCTCGTTTGTCAGGCTATCCGGCAGATCGTAAGGCAAGCCAGCGGCAGGCGGCGTAGCGTTTCGGCCGCGAGACCAAAGCACTGTCGCGTCTCCCTGATCGTCCACTGAAACACCAATCACCTGCACCTGTATTTGCGGCCCTATGGAACCGGCAATGGCCGCTCCGGCCAACATCACAGCGTCCAGTTGAGCTGTTCCAACCTGCGGCAGCTTTGCCACAAGGTCGTTGATCGTTGATGCCGTATCGCCAACGCGGGAATGATAAGCGTCCACCCGAGCGAGCTGGGCAAAACCCAGATAGAGTGTCAGCAAGAAGGGCAGGGCAAGCGCAAATTCAGTTGCTGCCAGCGCCTTTTGTTCTCGAAGGAAGCGGCGGATCGTGCGCTTTGCTTTGCGCATGTTCTTTTCCATTGTCATCGTCATCATCCCTCTCCTATGGCTCGATCATGAACGCCTGGGTGGCGGTCATCAGTCGGCCATTCGGTGTCGCATCAGTGCCAAGTCCCTGCATCCATGCCATCAGCACGGGAAACTCGTAGTACAAACGCATAACGTTGATTGAATTCGGTCCGCCGGGGCTGAAGCTCATGTTTTGGGTGTTGAGAGTGCCGTCCGCGTTGCGCGGCGTTCCCGGTGCGCCAAACTGGGCAACGGTCTGAAGATCAACCACAAGCCGTTCGCAATCGAACAGGCCCATATAAGGTAGCCCGCAAACCACCTGCTTGAACTGCGCTTCAGTGTGCGTGCCGGCAGTAATCTGGTTTGTGCGCACCAAGCGGGCTACATCCGCTGCGCCGTGATGCAGCATCCCTTGCACCAAATAGGCGACCGCAAATTCAAAGATCGAACCGACAATCATGAAGAACGGTGCGCAAATCATCGCGAATTCAACAGCGGTGGCACCGTCTTCGCTTTTTCTGAAGCGCTTGAATGGCTGCCACCTGTTTTTCACAGGGGTTTTATTCTGCTTTTCCATTTCCATCTCATTTCATCCAGCCCGGACAGATATGTCCCTCGCCTGAATGCTAGATGAAACGGGTTGAAAAACTCTTCCACAGACCCCTCAAATTGTCGGGGTTTGGTTTACCATTTGTTGACCAAAGTACCCCGCCTTCGTGAAGACGGCTTTTGTACGCTAGCGCTGAGGCCTGGAAAGCTCGTTGCGGCGTTTAACCTGATCCAGCGTGTTGTCGAATGTTGCAGCCTGATCGCCGATTGTCAGCGTCGGTTCGCAAACTGGAGAACAAGCCAGCGTTTCGCGGTTTGTGCGGCGGTAGATGCGCACGGAGTTGGTCTCGTGTGCGCCCACAACCACGGTCTCGTCCATGATGGCTTCACCGGCTTCATCGATGACGATGAGATTGGTCACGCCAAAACTACGGCCAGTCAAAACGATTGTCTGAGAGTCTTGCAAGGTCGCATCAACAATCAGCGGATTGCCAATGATGATGGTGCTGGCGCTGCGGTCAAACCGAACAACTTTCGCCCGATCAACGATTACCTTCAGCGCATTGCCAGATGGAGCGAACGCACCCTGACCTTCGGCCTGTGCCTGCATCGGTGTCACGATAGCTGCAGCCGTAGTCAAAACAGACAAAGCCGCAAGTGACTTCAAAGACAATGAGAAGATTTTCTTCATGATGGGATACGCCAGACTTGTTACCCTGATTACTGCAAGCATGGTCCGCGAAAATGGTGAATTTTGTTTTAAGGGTTTCAACGTTGACGCCGAAGGGCTGAAACAGGCCTATTTGGCCTTGGTTTTCGCCTATACATTATAATACGGAGAATTCAGGTTGACACTTCAGCCGATCCCGGGCGCTGCGAGATGCAATTTTAGCGATGCAATTAGCCAAGTCGAAACCATGAGCGACAATCTGGCGCTGTTAGGTTTCGTCAACCATATTCCTTAAACCAATCCTAAATCGCCAGCCGTAAGTTGGGCTCATCTGATCGGGGGAAACACTCTGGCAGATTTTGCTGTAACACGTGGAGTAAGGAATACCACAATGACTATGATCAAAAAATTCTTCAAAGACGAATCCGGTGCAACTGCTATCGAGTACGGCCTTCTGGCTGCTCTTATCGGCGTTGCTGCCGTTGCTGGTTTCCAGGCGCTTGGTGGCGGCCTGTTGAACCTCTTCAACGGCGTTGTTCCTTTCCTGGTCATCTAATTCCAGGATCGGACGGATCGGGCGCCCCTCGCGGGCACTCGTCCCGGACGCAAAAGAAAGGTCATCTCCTCGGAGGTGGCCTTTTTTTGCATTGGAAGGCGGCTTCGCATTTAACCAGCATTTAAGCCAGCGACACTATCCTGCTTCGATCAAGCCGCTACGCGGCATTCTGTGAACACCGAGACCGACCCATGATCGCAACACTTTTGCTGACGCTGTTCGTCTGCTGCATGATTATCGCCATGATTTCCGATATTCTCACGCAGAAGATTTCCAACCATTTGTCGCTGGCTTTGCTGGCTGGTTTTGCTATCTCGGTGCCTTTGATCGGCATGAGTTGGCAATTGCTGGGTATAACAATGCTGATCGGCATTGTCGTGTTCGCCATCGGTTTCCTGATGTTTCTGCTCGGCGGAATGGGGGCAGGAGACGTCAAAATGATGTTCTCATCCGTTCTTTGGGTTGGGCCGGTTGCTGTTGGGCCTTACATCAACGCGCTTGCGATCAGTAGCGTGGTTCTCATCGCGCTGGTTTTTGCCGCCCGAAAGCTCACTCCTCTTTCGCTTGCTGAGAGAGTGCCCTTCTTTCATGCTTGGCTGGTCAATCCGATGGGCGGTGTGCCTTATGGAGTGCCGCTGGGCATTGCTGGTCTGTACGCGATTGCCAGCACGCAATTGTTCAAAATGGCTGTGCTCTAAACACAGCTGGCCCCATACCAGACATCGAAGCCCGCCCATCCGGCGGGCTTTTTTGTGGGCTTTTGGCGGCTTTGAAAGCATAAACTTTTCATTCACCATCTTTGTCAGCCGCCCATTAACTATAATTACACCAATGACGTTCAAAACTGACCGTGAGTGTGACTGTCACGCGTAACGGAGTTTGGTTCCATGAAACCAATGCAGATGATCGTTTTGGGAATTGCCTTGATTGCAGCCGTAGGCCTTGCCTTCGTAGCCCGCAACATGATGGCCCCATCAGCCGCCCCTGTTGTGGTGGCATCCAATGCCCCTGTGCAGAGCATCCCGACTGTGGACGTGCTCGTGGCCAACGAAGCTATCCCGATGGGTTCTTCGCTGACCGAGGAGCGTCTAGCCTGGGAAGAATGGCCGCAAACCAGCTTGCGCGACAGCTTCATCACCCGTGAAAGCGATCCAGAAGCGCTTGAGACGTATGCCAAGCAGATTGCCCGCTCTTCCTTCTTCGAAGGTGAGCCAATCCGCCAGCAGAAACTCGTTCAGTCTGAATCGGGCTACCTTTCAGCAATTCTTCCTGCTGGTAAGCGCGCCGCATCGGTTCGCATTCAGGCTGAAACATCCGCCGGCGGCTTCATTCTGCCCAATGACCGCGTCGACGTGATCATGAGTTACAAAGACAATCAGGACCGTTGGATGACGAACACCATTCTCACCAATGTCCGCGTCTTGGCGATTGACCAATTGGTTGAAGAAAAAGACGGCGAGAAATTCCAGATCGGCGAAACGGCAACGCTGGAACTATCCGCTTATCAGGCAGAAGTCCTGACCGTTTCGAAAGCCGCCTCCAGCAATCAGCTGACGCTTGTTCTGCGCAGTGTGGCTGATTCCAATCCATCTCTCTCAGGTACGTCTAAAACGGACCTGGGCTCAAAAGAAGAAGAAGTCGGTAGCACCGTTCGGATGATCCGTGGTGGTGACAGCTCCGATGTTCGCACCAAAAAATAAACCGGTTGAAACAGAGTCCTTTGCAATGAAACACACAAACGCACATACCACTGCATCAGCCGCCTCCTTTAGCATGCGGTCTGTCGCAAGATCTGGCCTGAGCTTAGCCGCCGCCGTCAGCCTCGCGCTATCCAGCGTGTTTTCACAGGGCATCGTCTTGCCTCAACAAGCTTCGGCACAGGAAAGCCCGCGCAACTACATCAAGTTGGAAGTTGCCGATTCACGCAAAACTCAGGCGGTTAGACTGGGACTTAACAAGTCCATCGTGATTGATCTGCCAGCAGATGCGCACGACATTCTGGTTGCAAACCCAGAAGTTGCAGATGCTGTCACCCGCACTTCACGCCGGATTTATCTGTTCGGTAAAGAGATCGGTCAGACCAACATTTTTATCTTTGACGGTCGCGGCAAACAGATTGCAGCGCTGGAACTCAGCATTGAGCGCGACATCGCCATGCTGGAAGAGACAATCCATCGTTTGATCCCGAATTCCAACGTGAAAGCGGAAATGATCAACGACAATCTCGTGCTGACCGGCTACGTGGCAACGCCGCAAGATTCTGCAAGTGCCATGCGTATCGCGCGTGTTTTTGTTGAGGGCCGCGAGACCGACGACGATTCTGGTGCTGCCGGATCTGGACAGCTGGTCGTTGGCGACACATCCAGCAATGATGAGGAAAAGCCTGACCCGATCATCAACATGCTTCGTGTTGATGGTGAAGATCAGGTTCACCTGAAAGTTGTTATCGCAGAAATTCAGCGCTCCGTTGTTAAGCAACTTGGTATTGAGCCTAATATTTTCAACGCCTCCAACGGCATTGGCGAAGGCACTGATGGCCTGGGTTTCCAAATCCTCGGTGGCCAAGCCTCCACGCTTGAAACTGCTGGCGTTGCGGGTGGCCGCTTCCTTGCTTCGGATTCGCTAGGCACATTTGGTGCAACCTATCGGGCACTGGAACGCACGGGCGTCATGCGCACGCTTGCCGAGCCAAGTCTGACTGCAATTTCGGGCGAAAAGGCCCACTTCCGCGTCGGTGGTTCCTATTGGACGCCCAAAGAAATTAAGGGTGACGGCGGCATCGAGTTTGAATCGCTCGATTACGGTATCGCTCTCTCTTTTGTGCCAGTTGTGCTGACACAGGGTCGCATCAGTCTGAAGTTGCGCACGGAAGTCTCCGAGCCAACGGCTCAGGGCACTTACGCACTGACGTCTCGGGCAAGCCTTTTCACAACCCGCAAACGCTTGGCTGACACCACGGTTGAACTGCCATCCGGCGGCTCGATGGTGATTGCCGGTTTGGTGCAAGACAACATTCGTCAGGCCATTAACGGCCAACCCTGGCTGAAAGACATTCCGTTCTTCGGCACCTTGTTCCGGTCACGTGAATTCGTGCGCAACGAGAGTGAGGTGGTGATCATTGTCACGCCATATCTGGTCAAGCCAACCGCGCGCCGCAATCTGACGACGCCGGATAAGAACTTCCAGCCAGCTTCCGACTCCACTGGCTATCTGCTGGGCCGCATTAACCGCGTCTACGGCACCAAGCAGGGCAAACTTCCCAAGGGCCGCTACACAGGTTCTGTCGGTTTCATTTTCAAATAAGGGGCAAAGGTAACAGCGTCATGACCCATTCAGACCGCAAGGCACAAAACCACCGGGGCAAGCCGGGCACGCTTCGCAAAAAGACCGCCATTTTGGCGCTCGCGACAATCGCGCCTTTGATGGTGTTGCAGGGTTGCGCAAATGTCTCCAAGAGGCATTTCGTGGTCGGCTCGACACCGGATCACTACGAAAAGCGACACGCGATTGAGTTGAGCGAACGGGAGCAGACGCTTGATATGCCGATTGCAAGCTCTTCCTATGGCATCTCCGCACCCAATGCGAGCGCCATCGAAGGCTTTGCGCGGGCTTACAAGCGCTCAGCCAATGGCACGTTCACAATAATGTTGCCGCAAGGCTCGCCAAACGAGCAGGCTGCCGCGAATGTTTCGCCTCAGATCGTAGACATTGTCTCAAATGTTGGCGTTCCAAGACACCGCATTTCAACCGTCTCCTATTATGCAGGTGAGCACGGCACTGCTGCACCGATACGCCTATCCTTCGGTGCTGTTCGCGCTGAAGTAGGAGAATGCGGAAAGTGGGATACTGATCTCGGCAATCACACTGAAAACCGCAATTACTCCAATTTCGGCTGTGCATCGCAAAAGAACTTGGCAGCAATCATCGCCAATCCGGCGGATCTGATCGCACCAAGAGGCCAGTCACCACTGGATGCAGCTCGCCGTGCGGACGTGATCGACAAGTATCGCAAGGGTGAAGAAACCCTGACCCCGCCACGGGAATTCACAACCATGCCCGAGCCGGTCTGGGACTAAGTCAAACCGTCAAGTTCTGTCGCTCAAAGCGTAAGTCAGTCAGGAAAAGAAGAAGATGTCAGACACCGCCCAAGATCCAAACGCTATCTCGATGGCCGTTCCCGTCGATGCCGCGCATGGCGATCAGCCTATGGCACCAGACATGCAAGTCCCGCAGGGTTACGATCCTATGGCAGTGCCGGGAGACCCGGCTGCCGCAGCAATGGAGCCTGTCTCTGGTCTGGCCATGCCAGCCGAGCCGACAGGTTATACAGACCCGGTGATGCAGGCTAACCCCATGCCAGCGGGCTTGGCTATGCCTGTACAAGATCCCGCAGTTGCCCCCACAGCGCCGCCAATGGCGGATGCTATGTCGGCATCAATGGTTAATCCGGCAATGGCCGCACCCGTGATGCCAACCGACCCTGACCAAGGTTTTGGAGAGCCATTGCAGCCGCAAGGCTATGCGCCAGAACCCGCGCAAGACTTTGCCTATGCCGATCCGGCTATGAGTGATGCTTCGGTGTTTCCAGAAGCTGAGTCCACAGCACAGGAAGCCCCTATGGGTGGCTATGCTTATGTTGGGCCGGAAGAAGATATGTCCGGCGTGCGCCCGGTGCCGCGCGTTTCCATTCAGGCTTTTTGCGAAACCGAAGCTGTTGCCGGCATCATCGACCGCGCCGCAAATGACCGTCGCATGGCCAAAGCGCACGTGAGTGTGCAATTGGGCGGTATTCCTGCCGCGACTGATTATTACCAAACCGCAGCGACACCGAACCTCATTATCGTGGAAAGCCAGTTGCGCGACGAGGGCTTACTGCAATTGCTTCAGGGTCTGGCAGAGGTTTGTGACGAAGGCTCTAACGTTATGGTCGTTGGCCATGCCAACGATGTGCAGCTGTACCGTGAACTGATGTCGCGCGGCGTGTCTGAATACCTCGTGGCGCCCATCACGATGGTGCAATTGATGACCATTGTGAACGATCTCTTCGTTAATCCGGATTCTGAGCCGCTCGGCAACACGATGACGTTCATCGGAGCCAAGGGTGGCGTTGGCTCGTCCACCTTGGCGCATAACATTGCCTTCGCCATCTCTTCGGAATTCGAGAGCGACGTCATCCTTGCTGATATGGACTTGCCCTTTGGCACAGCCAATATCGATTTTGACCAAGATCCGGCCCAGGGCATTGCTGACGCTGTTTTCTCCTCAGACCGCATCGATGACACATATCTTGATCGCCTGCTTGCCAAGTGCTCCGACCATCTCAGCTTGCTGGCTGCGCCTTCCACGCTGGAGCGCGAATACGATTTCGGCCCGCAAGACTTCATGCAATTGCTCGAAGTTGCCCAACGTGGCACGCCGAACGTTGTGCTGGACATGCCCCATGTTTGGACTGGCTGGTCGCGCAATGTCTTGGCGGCATCGGACCGTGTTGTGATTACCGCCATGCCTGATCTTGCAAGTTTGCGGAACACCAAAAACCTGCTGGAGACGCTCAAAGAGATCCGTCCTAATGACGAGGCACCATTGATAGTTCTCAATCAGGTGAACGTTCCAAAGCGCCCTGAAATCTCAATTGATGATTTCATGGAGCCTCTAGAGCTGAAAGCCGCCGCAGTCATTCCATTTGAACCTGCTCTCTTCGGTAACGCATCAAACAACGGTCAGATGATCGCTGAAGCTGATCCGAAGTCAGAGGTGGCAGCCGCAATTCAAAACCTTGCGCACACGCTGACAAACCGTCGCGACGCCAGCGAGAAGCCGGGCAAGAAAACCAGTTCGCTGCTCTCATTTTTGAGCCGCAAAAAGGCTTAATCCCGAAAGGGGTTGAGCCAGAAAAATCTCCATGCCCCGCAATGGGGCGAACAGTATAAAAGCGTAACAGGAGCATCAGGGATGTTTGGGAAAAAGGGTGGAACGACCGACAATGGTAGTGGGGCAGGTGGCTTCAAGCAGCCTCTCGCCATGCCGCCAGAAGCTCACCAAGCGCCGCCGCAAGCCGCTGCGCCGCAGCCTCCCCAAGCTCCACCTGCTGCGCCTGCGCAACCACCCATGGCACCGCAGCAGCCGCCTGCAGCCGCGCCAACGGCACCTCCGACAGCAGCGCCCCAACCCGGCATGACGCAGCCGTTGCAGCCTGCAACACCCGCACCTGCTGCCGGTGCACCCATGCAAACTCTGCCGGCGACGGTCAGCCAAGGTTTGACCGCAACAGGGCAGAAAAAGGTCAAAAAGATCGCTGCCCCCTTCGCGGAGGAAGAGGAAGAGGTGGTTGATGTCAACCACATCAAGATCAAGACCGAAGACTATTACGACGTCAAAACCCAGGTCTTTTCAGCCCTCATCGATACGATTGACCTATCCCAGCTTTCCAAGCTGGATGCTGATGGCGCGCGCGAAGAAATCCGCGATATTGTCAATGACATCATCGCGATCAAATCAATCGTCATGTCGATTTCCGAGCAGGAAGAACTTCTCGCAGATATATGCAACGACGTTCTTGGTTTCGGACCTCTGGAGCCGCTGCTGGAGCGCGATGACATCGCCGATATCATGGTCAATGGCGCGAAGAACACTTACATTGAAGTGAACGGTAAAACCGAGCCGACCAACGTCAAGTTTCGCGATAACGACCAGCTGATGAACATCTGTCAGCGCATCGTGTCCCAAGTTGGCCGTCGCGTTGACGAAGCCAGCCCGATTTGTGACGCCCGTTTGATGGACGGTTCACGTGTTAATGTCATCGCGCCGCCGCTGGCGCTGGATGGCCCTACGCTCACCATTCGTAAGTTTAAGAAGGACAAGCTCACGCTTGATCAACTTGTAAACTTCGGTGCGATTTCGCCCGAAGGTGCCGAGATCCTCAAAATCATTGGCCGGGTCCGCTGTAACATCGTTATTTCCGGCGGTACGGGTTCGGGTAAGACGACCCTACTCAATTGTATGACCAACTATATCGACGAAGACGAGCGGGTTATCACATGCGAAGACTCCGCCGAACTTCAGCTTCAGCAGCCCCATGTGGTGCGGCTGGAAACACGCCCGCCAAACCTTGAGGGCGAAGGTCAGATCACCATGACTGATCTCGTCAAAAACTGCCTGCGTATGCGCCCTGAGCGGATCATCGTGGGTGAGGTGCGTGGTCCGGAAGTGTTCGACCTTTTGCAGGCCATGAACACTGGCCACGATGGCTCGATGGGCACGATTCACGCCAACTCACCCCGTGAGTGCTTGTCTCGTATGGAATCCATGATCGCCATGGGCGGTTTCACGCTGCCGCAAAAAACCGTTCGCGAAATCATCACCGGTTCGGTCGACATCATCATTCAGGCTCGCCGCCTTCGTGATGGTTCGCGCCGTATCACGCACATCACCGAGGTGGTGGGTATGGAAGGTGACGTCGTTATCACGCAAGATCTCTTCATCTACGACATGACGGGGGAAGACGCTGACGGCAAGATTATTGGTAAGCACCGCTCCACCGGCGTTGGCCGTCCGCACATGTGGGACCGCGCACGTTACTTCAATGAAGAGCAGCGCCTCGCGGCGGCCCTTGATGCAGCAGAAGATCGATAGGGAACACAGGGAAACACGCTATGCTTATGGATAGAAACTTCCTGATATTTGCAGCTCTCGCGATGCTCGTCGTGGGTCTGATTGTCTACGCTGTCTTCTACAATTCTATTTCGAACCAGAAGAAGATCGAGCAGCGCAGAAAAAGCCTTTCGCATTCCAAAGCACAAAAAGTTCAGAAGCAGAACAATGCGAGCGATGAGAAGCAACGGCGTAAACAGCGCGAAGAGTCGATTAAAAAGCTCAACAATCAGAAGTCGCAGAACAAGGACGTCAATAAGCCCGACCTTGCGCGCAAATTGCAACAGGCTGGCATGACGATTACGCCCAAGAAATTCTACGTGCGTTGCGTTGTTATTTCGGTGGTGTTTTTCCTTCTCCCGCTCATGTTTGGCGCGCCGCTATACGTGGCAGCCGGCATGTCCTTCATTTTTGGCTGGGGCATCACCAACTGGTTTGTCAGCTTCAAGCGCAAGCGGCGCATCAAGAAGTTTATTATGGCCTTTCCCGGTGCCATCGATATCATCACACGTGGTATCAAGTCTGGCTTGCCGCTCAACGATTGCCTTCGAATTATCGGCAACGATGCGCGTGAGCCAGTGAAGAGCGAGTTTCAAAAGCTGGTTGAATCCACACAGGTCGGTCTCTCCGTGCCTGATGCTTGTAAGCGTCTATACGAAAACGTGCCGTCTGCCGAGACAAACTTCTTCGCCATTGTGATTTCGATCCAGTCGGGCGCTGGCGGTAACTTGGCCGAAGCGCTTGAAAACCTCTCCCGGACACTGCGCGAGCGCAAGGCTATGGCCGACAAAATCAAAGCCATGGCGATGGAGGCGAAAGCTTCATCCTACATCATTGGCTCACTGCCAATCGCCATTGCGACACTGCTGTTTGTGGTTTCACCAGACTTCCTGGCTCCCCTTTGGCAGACGCAGCAGGGCCACAAAATTCTCGTTGCGATCGCTATTCTCTACGCGATGGGCATCGGCTCAATTTACAAAATGATGAACTTCAAATTCTAGGAAAGCGTGTCTGATGGAGTTCCTCACTCAACCCGAAAATCTCATGTTTCTTGCCGTCATTATTGGCGTGATGGCAACGGTGTACACAGTTATCGTGCCGCTGTTCAGCGGTGACAGGCTGGGCAGCCGAATGAAATCCGTGGCCCTTGAGCGCGATCAGATACGCTCTCGCGAGCGGCAGCGTCTTGCCAGCGAAAAAGGCCCTCGCCAGGGCGCAAAACGCCGTGAGCCGGACCGTGCGGTTAAAGACATCGTCGAGCGCTTTAACCTTCGCGACGCTTTAGCGGATGAAAAAACAGTTGCTGCGCTCAACCAGGCAGGTATGCGGGGCCAGTCACCTTTGTTCTTGTTTTTGGCGATGCGGGTAATTTTGCCGATCGCATTCATCATTCTTGGTCTGCTCTATTTCTTTCTAATTGATCCCACAGAGCGTGGTGTCTTTCAGAAGATATTGTTCAGTCTGATGATTGGCGGCGTCGGATTTTATCTGCCGGTTTTGTGGGTCTACAACAAGAAGTCAGCACGTCAGAAAGACATGACGATGGCCCTTCCAGACGCACTCGATCTTTCATTGATCTGCGTTGAATCCGGCATGACTATTGAAAACTCTTTCCGCCGCGTTTCGGAGGAGATCGGTACGCAGTCTTTACCGCTGGCTGAAGAGCTTATGATTACAGTTGCCGAACTATCCTATCTTCAGGAACGTCGACAGGCGCTGGAAAATTTTGCATCTCGCACTGGTCTTGAGTCGGTTAAGAACATCGTTATGTCGCTCGTTCAGGCAGAGAAATACGGTACGCCGCTGTCGCAAGCCCTGCGGGTTCTCAGCCGTGAAAACCGCGACGAACGCATGACCAAGGCCGAGAAAAAGGCGGCTGCATTGCCACCAAAAATGACTGTTCCAATGATGATCTTCTTCCTGCCGATCATCTTCTGTGTCATCCTCGGCCCTGCAATTATCACTGCGATGGACAGGCTGTCATAAAACCGCTCTCAACCAGGCTCACCGAATTCTTCAATATCGACCACCCGATCCTGTCTGCGCCCATGGCGTTGGCAGCGGGTGGTCGCTTGGCTTCTGCCGTGACGCGGGCAGGTGGATTGGGCTTTATCGGGGGCGGATATGGCGATGCCGACTGGTTGACCAACGAGTTCGCACAAGCGGGTAACACGGCTGTCGGCTGCGGTTTCATCACATGGTCGCTGACGCAAAAGCCTGAACTGTTAGAGCAGGTGCTCGACCGCAAGCCGCAAGCGCTGTTTCTCTCCTTTGGCGATCCCAAGCCATTCGCCACGGCGATTTCAGACGCTGGCGTCCCTCTCATCTGTCAGGTGCAAAGTCTGCGTGATGCCTGTCATGCGGTCGATTGCGGAGCGAAAGTGATCATCGCTCAAGGGGCAGAGGCCGGCGGTCACGGTGAAAAGCGTGCCACGATGACCATCGTGCCGGAAGTTGCTGACATGCTCGCCAGGTCAGCGCCCGACACGCTGCTTGTTGCTGCTGGAGGAATTGCCGATGGAAGGGGCCTGGCGGCCTCTCTCATGCTCGGTGCGGACGGCGTGCTTGTAGGTTCCCGGTTGTGGGCCAGCGAAGAGGCGCTTGTTCACCCCAATATGCTGCAAGCGGCAATCAAGGCTACGGGCGATGACACAATCCGCTCAAGCGTCATGGATCTTGCCCGGCTGTTGAAATGGCCCAACCGTTACACTGCGCGTGTTTTGAAGAACCCGTTCACTGAGCGTTGGCACGATGATCTCGAAGGACTGATGGCCGATCAAAGCGCACAAGCGGAGATGTGGGGCAAGGCTTGGCAAGAGGGAAATGTCGAGATCGCCAACACCTTTGTTGGCGAGGGCACAGGCATGATCAAAGACGTAAGGCCCGCCGCCGATATCATAGAAGAGATGGTTTCCCAGGCAGTCACCTGCCTAAGGCGCTTCTCGGCCGTTTAGCCAGCCGGCTTTACTTTTTTGTCTTTCAACTCGGTCCAAGAGTTTTGTTCCGAAAGCATCTGACGCAGGAATGCGATGTTTTCGCTCGCCTGCTGTGGAGACAATTCACCAGCGGCAACCGTTTCCGCCTCGGCAAAGCGACCCTGTAGGCCGATCACGAGAGCAAGGTTCTGGCGCACTTGGCTGTCCGCACCCGGCAATGCAATCGCTTGGCGAAGATGCGTCTCCGCTCCACGCATATCGCCGGTGAGCAGATAAGACATGCCAAGGTTGGATATGACGGACGGTTCGTTCGGTTTCAGGTCAAGCGCCTTGCGGTATTCAATCCGCGCTTGTTTGGGGTTGCCAAGCTGGTCGTAGATCGCGCCAGCTGCGGAGTGTAATCGCCAATCCGGTGTGTCTGGTGTCTGTGCGCGTTGAATGACGGTGAGCGCTTTTTTCAACTGTCCTGCACCAGCAAGCGCTTTGCCATAAGCGGCCAGTACTTCTTCATCTGTGGAATGGCGGATAGCGAGATATTTCATCACAGCAAGCGCTTGCTCATTGCGGCCCGTCATACGCAAGGCGGTGGCAAAATTCAGACCTGTTTTCTTGTCTGCAGGGTTGGCTTTGTAGCGCTTCTCCCAAGCGTCAGCAGCGCTCTTCAACTCTGTCTGGGACATCTGGTCAACGGGCTTGGAATTGACCGAGCCGGTGCTCAGGCGTTTCGAGGCGCAGCCGCTCACGGCAACGCTGAGCGCCAAAATTCCTGCAACCATCAGCGAACGAGCAGTGTTGCTTGTCTCTGTTTTGGAAAGGGAAATCGAATGTGTCATTACTTTTGCTTCCGTGCCCGAAAGGCGCTTTTCGGAGCGCCCGCCTTGCGCCCATGAGGGCACCCATTGTGGCTTTTAGAAGTATTCTGTTAACCCTAATGCTTGGTTAATATCGGCTGACAATCGCGTTCGCCCATCGTCATTTACGAAAGCCTTTCTCCATGAAATTCGATACAGACCCTTCCGCTCTTTTTGCAGCCCGTTCCAACAAGGCCGTGCCAATTCATACGCTCACAAAAGACGATATGAAGAAGCCGCCGGCCGCGCTGGGCAAAGAAGCAATTGCTTGGGCGAAGGCTAATGGTTTTACAGCAAAGTCCGGTCAGCATTGCGTGGTGCCCGATGAGAAAGGTGCAATCGCCTGCGTTTTGTTTGGCACGGGAGAGGAAGGCGAACCGCAAAACGGCTTGGCCCACGGCGCTTTGGCCCGCGCTTTGCCGCAGGGGACTTATCGCTTCGCGAAGAAGCCGAAAGATGCCCTTGCCGCAGATCTTGGCTGGGCGATGGGCGGATACGACTTTGCCCGCTATCGCAAAAAGAGCGCCAAGCCTGCCAAGTTGGTGGCGACGGGAGGCGATACGGCAGCGCTCCAAGTTCAGGGCGTGTTTATGGCTCGTGACCTGATCAACACACCTGCCAATGATATGGGGCCGAGCCAGCTCGAGAAAGCGTTTCGCAAAATTGCCAGTGCTCACAAAGCGAAAGTGAATGTGATTAAAGGCAATGATCTGCTGAAAAAGAATTTCCCGATGGTCCACGCCGTTGGCCGCGCTTCAACAGATGCGCCGCGTGTGTTGGACATGAAATGGGGTAAGGCGAGCCATGCCAAAATCACGCTTGTCGGCAAAGGCGTGACCTTCGATACAGGTGGTTTGAACATCAAACCCGGCAGCTCCATGGCATTGATGAAAAAAGACATGGGCGGTGCCGCCAACGTGCTTGGTCTTGCCCATATGATCATGGCGGCCAAGCTGCCCGTGCGGTTGCGTGTGATCGTGGGGGCTGTTGAAAACGCGATATCGGGTAATGCATTCCGACCCGGTGATATCCTTGACAGTCGCAAAGGAATAACGGTCGAGATCGGCAACACCGATGCGGAGGGTAGACTTGTCTTGGGCGACTGTCTGACTTGGGGTGATGAAGAAAAGCCTGAACTGATGATCGACATGGCAACTTTGACGGGCGCAGCCCGCGTTGCGCTTGGCCCCGATTTGCCGCCATTTTACACCCATGATGACGCATTCGCCGATGCCTTGATGAAACGTGCTGATGCCTGCTTCGATCCGCTCTGGCGTATGCCGCTTTGGGCCCCTTACCAGTCAATGCTGTCATCCAAAGTGGCAGACGTAAACCACATCACGTCTGGCGGTTTTGGTGGTTCGATCACGGCAGCGCTGTTTCTGTCGCGCTTTGTCGAAAATGCGAAGACGTGGGCGCATTTCGATATTTTCGGCTGGGTTCCCACCGATAAACCTTGGGCAAAAACTGGTGGCGAGGCGCAGGCGATCCGCGCTCTATTCGCTCATATCGAGCGCTCCTATCGCTGATCCTTGCCGCAGGCTCACCTGCAATGCTAATTGATACGGAGGCGAAACAAACGGCGCTGCCATGACACCCGCACAAGCATTGACGATTTGGCACAAGACAGCGCTGGCGCAGGTCCATGCCGATGCGCCTGATTTGACTATGCGGCAGATGGCAATTTTGCTCACCGTTTACCTCAATCCACCACCTCACACCGTGCGTGCATTGGCCGAACATTTGGGTGTGACCAAACCGGTCATCACCCGCGCTCTCGATACGATGGGCCAGATGAAACTGGTCGACCGCAGACGAGATGAGCGCGACCGCCGCAATGTTCTCATACAACGCACAGTTCAGGGTTCCGAATATTTGGAACGGTTCGCCCGCCTCGTCAGCAGCCAAACGGAAGATGCGGTTCTATGACATATGTTCTGGACCGCCGTCTCAATGCTTACCGTCCTGATCTGGCAGACGCTCGCTTGCAAGGGCAGGTGGAAGCGGAACGGTTCGTTGAAGGTCGCCCGGCGCGGATTGCAGCCCCCTATGCCGACATGCATCCCAGCCCGCAAAGCGACAGTGGCATCGATACACAAGCTGTACACGGTGAGACGGTGAAAGTGTTTGAGGAAGCGGATGGCTGGTCTTGGATACAGTGTGATGCCTTCAAATATGTAGGCTATGTTCGCAGCGAAACGCTGGAGGCCATTGGCTCAAAACCAACACATATCATCACCCATCCCCGCACGTTTTTATATTCGCTGTCAGATCTGAAATCTCCTCGCACCGACATTCTCTCCATGGGTTCGCGCCTCATCGTGACAGGAGAAGCGACAACGCGGGGCACTGATTATCTGGTCTTGGAAGATGGCTCTTCGGTCATCGCCCAACATGTTGTACCACTTGATAATCTGCCGTCAGATCCTGTTGCGATGGCGGAAGCACTGTTGCACACACCATACCTTTGGGGTGGTGCAACAGCCTTCGGGATAGACTGCTCTGGACTTGTCACGCTGTCTCACCGTGTCTGTGGCATCGATGTTCAACGGGACTCCGACATGCAGGCGGCAACATATGGTGCTGTAGTTGAAACCCGAGACTACAGGCACTTGCGGCGTGGCGATCTGGTCTTCTGGAAAGGGCATGTCGGCATCATGATCGACGCTGACAATTTGCTGCATGCAAACGGCCACACGATGAATGTTGCTGTGGAGCCGCTTGTGGAAGCTATTGAGCGGATTGGCTATCTTTACGGACAGCCCACGCATGTTCGCAGGCTCTAGTAGCCGCGTTTCATGTCTACCAGATTCTCAAGTGACCTACCCGCCTCATAGCGCTCTATCTGGTCACCAACATAATTCGCAAGCGCATTAGGCTCCGACAACGCTGCGATGTGAGGCGTGATGATCGCGTTATCAAAACCCCACAACGGAGAGTAAGGGTCCAGCGGCTCTGTTTCAAACACATCCAGCGAAACACCCGCTAACGTGCCATCCTTCAGCGCTGCCACAATGTCCGATTCCACCTGCGAACCGCCCCGCCCGGCATTGATGAGGAACGGTGCTCCAAATGGATTGTCTCGTGATAACTTTTCAAAAAGAGCGCTGTTCAAAATTCCATGTGTGTCTTGCGTGTAGGGGAGCAGCGAAACCAAAACGTCTGTGTGATTCAGAAAGGCATCCAGTTCACCGTCACCTGCATAGGTGGTGACGGCCTCGAATTGCTTGGGGGATCGCGCCCATCCGTTCACCGGGAAACCAAGCGCTAAAAGAGCTTTGGCACAGGCTTGGCCTAACTCGCCGAAGCCCATAATCCCAACCCGCAGGTCTTTCGCTGCCGGTTGCATGTTCTCCTGCCAGAGTCGTTTGCGCTGTTGGGCATCATAAACGCGCTGTTGGCGCAGATGAAGCAGCACTTGCAGCGCAATCCACTCGACCATGCGTCCGGTAAGATCAGGATCGACAAACCGAACAATTGGTTTGTCTGTCGGCAATTGTGGATCAGAAAGCAGATGATCGACGCCAGCACCGAGAGAGAAAATGACTTCGAGCGAAGGAAGGCTAGCGAGCAAACCGGGATCGGGCTTCCAAACGACCGCATATCGGACTGCGGACAAATCAACGCCTGCCTCGCCTTCATAATTCAGCACTTCGCGCCCTGCCAGACGATCGGCGAATGCGCTCACCTTGTTGTCGGCGTCCCATCGAATTTGCAGCAGCACATCCGGCTTTGTCATCACTCAGCGTTCACAAGTCTGTTTTTATGGCGGGCAAACCACAGCAGGGCGATCATTGCGATGCCGTTTTGTATGCCGTTGGAATCGACCGCGTTCAGCGCCTCATCTAAAGACAGGGTGAAAGGAAAAGTCTGTTCCGTCTCGCTCGCCTCCCCGGCCTCGCTCACCAACTTGCTGGCATCCACTTCGGCGTAGAACAGGTGGATCACCTCATCGGCAAGGCCCGGTGTTGTGAGAAATTGGCACAGCTTTTCAACACGTTTAGCCGTGAGCCCGCTTTCCTCTTGCAACTCACGGATGGCAGCTTGTTCAGGCGCTTCGCCTTCATCAATCAGTCCGGCGACCACTTCAACGCACTTACCGCAACCTGTGCCCATCTGTGCGCCGAGACGAAATTGGCGGATCATCACGAGCTTTTCCAAATCGGGGTCATAAGCGACAACTGCAACAGCGCAGGGCGCGATGGCCAGCTCACGCTTGGCCTCGATACCGCTGATATCCTCGCGGTAAAAGATCGTCTTGAGCGAACGAAAACCCTGATGATCCAGCCGCTCATCCGTGATTGTCACCGCGAGATGGGTGTCTTTAATTGTCATAAAGGGAACCTATTGCGAGACAACGCCAGCGGGCGCGGTCTCAAGATCGAAAGCCGCGGCCATCAAGGCTTTGGTATAGTCCTCACGTGGATCGTCGAAGATTTGTGTGGAATCGCCGTGCTCCACCACTTTGCCGAGGCGCATCACAATCACATCGTTAGCCAGCGCACGAACCACCTTCAAATCGTGGCTGATAAACAAGTAAGCCAGATTGCGTTCTTCCTGCAGGCGCAGCAAAAGCTCGACCACCTGCGCCTGCACGCTCATATCCAGCGCAGACGTGGGTTCGTCCAACATCACGAATTTCGGCTCCAAAATCATGGCGCGTGCAATGGCTATGCGTTGGCGTTGGCCGCCCGAAAATTCATGCGGATAGCGATGGCGTGTCGCTGGCTCCAGCCCCACTTCGCCCAGAACACCAGCAACCATGTCGTCCACTTCATTGGCGCTCAGTTCGGGGCGATGAAGTTCCAGACCTTCCGCAATAATTTCTGCCACAGACATGCGTGGAGAGAGTGAGCCATAGGGATCCTGAAACACAATCTGCATTTCGCGGCGCAGTGGCTTCATCTCTTTGAAGCTGTAATCGTGGATGTCGCGTCCTGTAAAACTGATCTTGCCCTCTGACGAAATCATCCGCGTCAACGCCAAGCCCAGCGTCGTTTTACCGGAACCGGACTCACCCACCACGCCCAGCGTTTGCCCGGCCTTCAATTGCAGATTGATGCCATCGACAGCTTTCACGTGATCAACCGTCTTACGCAAAAATCCGGCTTTGATTGGAAACCAGACCTTTATGTCATCGCCAGAAAGAACGGTTGATGCGCCTGCCAGCTTCTCCGGCGGGTTGCCCTTGGGTTCAGCGGCCAGCAAGTGCTTTGTGTAATCGTGCTGCGGATTCTCGAAAATTTCTGCGGTCGGACCGTGTTCGACAATCTTGCCCTTAGTCATCACGCACACACGGTCTGCAAATTTGCGCACGATTCCCAGATCGTGTGTGATGAACAGCATGGACAGTCCGCGTTCGCGCTTCAGCACGGAAAGCAGCTCTAGAATTTGCGCTTGCACGGTCACATCAAGCGCAGTGGTTGGCTCATCCGCAATCAACAGTTCGGGTTCATTGGCCAGCGACATGGCAATCATCACCCGTTGGCGCTGTCCGCCAGAGAGCTGGTGGGGGTAGGCATCAAGACGTTTTTCGGGGTCACGAATACCGACCTGATTGAGCAGTTCAATCGTCCGTTCCCGCGCCTGCGTTTCGGTCACTCCCAGATGCATCTGCAGAATTTCGCCGATCTGGCGCTCGATTGTGTGCAAAGGGTTGAGCGACGTCATAGGCTCCTGAAAAATCATCGTGATGTCGTTTCCACGCACACGGCGCAGGTCTCGCTCATCGCTGTCCAACAGGTCTTCGCCCTTGAACAAAACCCTGCCTGAAGGATGGCTTGCGGGTGGATAGGGCAGCAGCTTCATCACAGACAGTGCAGACACAGACTTGCCAGAGCCGGATTCGCCAACCAAGGCCACCGTCTCACCCCGGTGAATGTCGAAGGATACATGGTCCACAGCCGTCGTCGTCACGCCACCTTGGGTAAAGGCGACCGAGAGATCTTGCACGGATAGGAGGGGGGTGTTGTTACTCATCACCGCTCCTACTGAAATGTCTTACGCGGGTCGAACGCATCGCGGGTGGCTTCACCGATGAAGATTAGCAGCGAGAGCATTACTGACAGCACCATAAAGCCCATCAGACCGAGCCACGGCGCCTGTAGATTATCCTGCCCCTGCTTCATCATTTCACCTAAAGACGGTGAGCCAGGGGGCAAGCCGAAGCCGAGATAGTCCAGCGCGGTCAGCGATGTGATTGAGCCAGACAGAATGAATGGCATGAAGGTCAATGTCGCCACCATGGCGTTGGGGAGCAGGTGACGGAACATGATCGTACGATTGCCGATACCGAGAGCACGCGCCGCGTTCACATATTCAAAATTGCGTGCGCGCAGGAACTCCGCCCGGACCACACCAACAAAGCCTACCCACGAAAACAGCAACATAATGCCCAGCAAAATCCAAAAGCCGGGCGGCAGCACGGATGCAATGATAATGAGCAGAAAGAGAAGCGGGATCGACGTCCATATTTCAATGAAGCGCTGGAACAGCAAGTCCACCCAGCCACCGTAATAGCCCTGAATCGCGCCTGCTGTTACACCGATGAGTGCGGAGAATAGTGTCAGTGTTAGGCCAAACAGGACCGAAATTCGGAATCCGTAAATCAACCGCGCTACAACATCGCGAGCCTGGTCGTCGGTTCCCAGCCAATTCTTGTTGCCGAACGTGCAGAGTGGGTCATCCACGCCTTTTTCATATTTGCGGCACGTTTCTTCCTCATCCATCAACCAGCTTGGCGGCGATGGGGCAGGGCGGGGAATGTCCACATTGGCGGTGCGATAGGAATAGCGGATTGGCGTCCACAGCATCCAGCCGTTGCTCTCAATCTCTTCGATATTCACCGGGTCACGGTAGTCTGTCACCGGCAGGAAGCCGCCGAATTTCTCTTCCGGATAATCCACCAGAACAGGCATCAGCAATTCGCCCTTATAGGAGACGAGAATTGGCTTATCATTGGCAATAAACTCGGCAATCAAGGTGAAGAAAAACAGGAAGATGAAAATCCAAAGAGACCAATATCCGCGACGGTTCGCCTTGAAATTGGCCCAGCGCCGCTGGTTGATTGGCGACAGGCTAAAGCGCCCCTTGCGCGGCCTTGCTTCTTTCACGCTATCGGTCACGAGCGCATCCATCTTCTAAACATCCCGCCTGTCGAAATCGATACGTGGATCAATCCATGTGTAGAGAAGATCAGATAAAAGCGACACGATCAGGCCCATCAACGAGAAGATGTAAAGCGTTGCGAAGACCACCGGGTAGTCGCGCTGGATGGTTGATTGATAGGCGAGCAGGCCAAGACCATCGAGCGAGAAAATGGCTTCGATCAACAGCGACCCTGTGAAGAACGCCGAAATAAACGCACCTGGAAATCCAGCAATCACAATCAGCATCGCGTTGCGGAAAACATGGCCGTAAAGCACCTGCTTTTCGTTCAGCCCCTTGGCGCGGGCAGTGACGACATACTGCTTCTTGATCTCGTCGAGAAAAGAGTTCTTCGTCAGTAGCGTAGTCGTGGCAAAAGCGGACAAGCAAAGCGCGATCAAAGGCAGGGTGAGGTGCCAGAAATAATCGACGATCTTCATGTACCACGGCAGTTCTGAGAAATTCTCAGACACTAAGCCGCGCAGTGGAAACCAGTCGAAGAACGACCCGCCTGCAAACAAGACCATCAACATAATGGCGAACAAAAAGCCGGGAACCGCATAAGCCACGATGATTACGCCTGACGTCCACACGTCAAAACGCGAACCATCAGACACCGCTTTGCGGATGCCGAGCGGGATGGAGATGCCATAGGAAATGAGCGTGATCCAAAGACCAAGCGAAACTGAAACGGGCAGTTTTTCGATGATGAGATCAATGACAGAGATTGAGCGGAAATAACTTTCGCCAAAATCGAAGCGGGCGTAATCCCAAACCAGTTTCATAAAGCGCTCGTGGGCGGGCTTGTCGAAACCGAATTGTTTTTCGAGCCTAGCGATGAACTCCGGGTCCAAGCCTTGCGCGCCGCGATATTGAGACGAGCCACCACCACCAGCAGATTGGGTCTGCGTGCTTTGGTCTGCACCAAAGTCGCTGCCACCACCAGAAATGCGCTCGGTGCCGTCGCCACCCTGTCCCGTGATCTGTGCGATCACCTGTTCGACGGGGCCGCCGGGCGCGAATTGGATTACGGTGAACGACAGCAGCATGATGCCCAAAATGGTTGGGATCATCAGCAACAGACGTCGTGCGATATAGGCGCCCATGCGGTGCTTCTCGTCTCCGGGCTTTTTTCAGCGCGGGCGGGTTAGCCCTTGCCGATCGCCTTGGCCTTTTCAGCGTCGAACCACCAAGTGGCTTCTACTGGAAAGGCATATTGTGGTTTCGCCTCGGGAAAGCCGAACATATCCCAGTAGGCAACGCGGTGATTCGTTGAATGCCAATTTGGAATCCAGCTATGCGTGGAACGCAAGACCCTGTCGAGAGCGCGCAGTATCACGGTGAGTTCTTCCCGCGACTGCACATCGTTCACTTTTGCTACCAATCCATCAACCACGGGCGACGAAATGCCAGCTGTGTTGGGGCTTCCTGGAATTGTGGCGGCGTTGCTGCCGAACAATTGCGCCAAACCTTCAGCGGTCGGTGTAGCACCCACATTGCGGGCAAGACCCACGATATCGAAATCGAATGTCTCCAACCGTTTTTGGAACTGCGACGGGTCCACCAGCCGTATGGAAGCATCAACGCCAAGGCGGCGCAGGTTTTCAACAAACCGTGCTAATATCCGCTCGAAGGTTGGCGAACGGATTAGGAATTCCACGGCCAGCTTGTTTCCGCTAGCATCCACCATGTTTGAGCCCTGTCGCGTCCAGCCTGCGGCCAAGAGAAGATCATTAGCCCGCCGCAGAAGCGTGCGGTCGCGGCCTGAGCCATCGGATACCGGCGGCACGTAGGCAGCCTCAAAAACCGAGGGATCAAGTTGATCTTTGTAGGGCTCCAGCAATTCACGCTCTTCCGGCGAAGCGGGGCCGGAAGCCGCGAAATCTGATTTTTGGAAAAACGACGAATTGCGTTCGTAAATCCCGTAGAAGAAGTTTGCGTTGGTCCACTCGAAATCGAAGCACAGACCGATTGCCTCGCGCGTTCTGGGGTCGGCTAATTTTTCCCGCCGGGTGTTGCAAGCCCAGCCTTGCATGGAAGGCGATTTCTCAGCATCGAAAAGCTGCTGTTTGACGCGCCCTTCGCTTACCGCTGGAAAATTGTATTCAGTCGCCCAAGTCTTTGAAGTGAATTCTTCTCGGTAATGAATGTTGCCCTTCTTGAAGGCTTCGAATGCCGCTTGTCGTTCGCGGTAAAACTCGACCCGGAGCGTGTCAAAGTTAGCCTGTCCTTTGGCGAAAGGCATATCTTTTGCCCAATAATCATCCACCCGATCATACTCAATAAACGAACCCGCGCGCAGGCGGCCCACTTTATAAGGACCGGACCCGAGCGGTGGCGTCATTGTGGTGGTGAGAAAATCGTTGGCTTCGAAAAAGGCTTTCGAGACGATTGGCAAAACCGCGTTTGCCAAAATAAGCCGGTCACTTTGTTTTCCCGAATAGATCAGCGAAACGCGCCCATCAGCCAAAACTTTCGCCTCAACAAGTTCGATCAGGTTGAGCGCGAGATCTGGATGCCCGTCTTTTTTAAAGGTGTTGTACGTGTAGGCGACGTCTTCTGCCGAAACCGGTGACCCGTCGTGCCAGCGTGCTTCCGGGCGCAGGGAGAAAGTGTAGGTATTACGGTCGTCGCTGATTTCTACATCGCTCGCTAATGCGCAGTATATAGCTGATGGATCATCGGCGTCGGGCGTCATGAGAGTATCGAAACATGACTCAATCCGTGGTGGGGCCGAGCCTTTCAGCACGAATGTGTTGAGCGTGTCGAAGCTTTGTGGGTTTTGGTTGAAAGCCCAATTGGAGACGGAAAAATTGAAAACGCCACCCTTGGGCGCATCAACATTCACCCATGGGAAATTGGGGTAATCTGCGGGTAATGCTAACTCGCCAAAGGCCGAGAGGCCGTGCAACCTTCTGCCTGTAGGATTGCTCGCAAGCGAAACGCTCGGCAGCGCAGCAAGGCCAGGTGCCAACAAGGCGGCGGCAGAAAGTTTGCCGAATTGACGGCGCGTGAGATTGCTCATGGCAAGGCTCCTATTGAGCAGCGTTTAACGCTGCTTCTTTCTCACTGTCGATCCACCAGCTTTCGGGGTCATAGCCCACATACAGCGGCTGCTTTTCGGGAATACCGAACTTATCCCACCATGCCACGCGGTCCTGATCGAGATACCACTGGTGGACCTGCAAATATTCAAACAGTAACACACGGTCGAGTGCATTGGTGGTCGCTACCAGCTCTGTGCGATCTTTTGCGAAGATGATGCGATCCACTAATTTGTCGACAACGGGATTTTTCAATCCAAACCAATTGCGCGAACCGTCGGTGTCAGCAGATTTGCTTGTCCAATAATCGCGCTGCTCGTTGCCTGGTGAAAGTGATTGCACCGCGCCGGCTACGACAACATCGTAGTCAAAACCGCGGCGGCGCTGGATGAACTGCGACGTATCGACGACGCGGTAGCTCACATCGATGCCAAGCCTGCGCAGCGATGTCATCCACGGGGCGTTCACCCGTTCAGAATTGGGATCAAAACCAAGAATGACAAATTTGAACGGCTCTTTCGTTTGCTCGTTCACCAGTTGAGTGCCTTCGCGCACCCAGCCTGCCTCTTTCAACAGGTCAAAGGCTTCCCGGAGATATTTGCGCTCGTCGCCCCGGCTTTCATAAACGGGTTGTGTGAACGGCTCGGTGAAAATCTCTGGCGGAAGTTCGGCTTTGAATTCCTCCAGAATTTCAAGTTCGCGGCCTTCGGGCATACCGGTGGCGGAAAGCTCCGTGCCACCAAAATACGTGTTCAGGCGTTTATATTGATCGAAAAAGAGGTCTTTGTTCATCCGCTCAAAATTCAACACCAGAGAGAGCGCCTTGCGCACCCTGCGGTCTTTGAAAATATCGCGACGCTGATTGAACACCCAACCAACCATAGGGAAGCTGGACGTTTCCTTGAACTGAGTGCGCTTCACGAGCCCTTTTTCAAATGCGGGAAAATTGTATTCTTGCGCCCAGCGCTGAGCGCGGTTTTCTTCCCGGATGTCTTCCAATCCACCCTTTGTGAAAGCCTGCCAAATCGCATTTGGGTCAGTAAAATAGCGGATCACACGCTTATCGACATTGTAGCGCCCTTTGTTGACTGGCAGATCAGCCGCCCAATAATCTGGCACCCGTTCCCAAGTCACAGACGAACCGGCGCTAAACGAAGCGATGCGGTAGGGGCCGTTTCCAAGTGGAATTTCCAGCGTAGAGCGGGTGAAATCGCGGGGCTGTCCGTCAGCACCATTTGCCGTCCACCAGTGTTTTGGCAGCACTGGCAAGTCGCCCATAATATGGGGCAATTCACGGTTGTTCTTTTCATTGAAAACAAAGCGCACGGTCCGCTCGTCAATGATCTCGACCTCTTGCACATTTGCGAAGTAACGAACGTGCTGCGGGGAATGCTGCTTGAGCGTCTCCATCGACCACTTCACATCCTCTGCGGTGATGCTCTTGCCGTCATGGAATTTTGCGTTCGGATTCAGTCGGTATGTCGCCGAAGAATAGTCATCGGGATAGGTGAAAGCTTCCGCGATCAGTGGATGCGAAACGGATGCCTCGTCTATGCCTTGGGCCATCAACGTATCCCACAAAAGCCCGCCAAAAAATGTCAGACCAGAAGCTGCGGTGCCCTTCACGATGAATGGATTGAAACTGTCGAACGTGCCGAGAGCTGCGCTGTTAAGCGTGCCTCCTTTCGGCGCGTTCGGGTTCACATAATCGTAGTGTGGGAAACTGTCCTTGTATTTTGTCTCCGCCCCAAGCGAGCTTGATGTGTACCATGTGGTCTCTTGAGCAACAGCCGGAAGGGCGAGGCACAGGCTCGCAATGACTGCGGCAAGCGGGGCAAATAGTTTGATCATGGGCGCAGTGTCTCCGGCTTAAATCACTGAAATATAATAAGACGTGGTTGAAGGATAAGTCGTTATGACACCCTGTCACGTCAAGGCACGTTTGCGTTAGCAGGCTGCGCAGAAAAATCGGCAAAAAAAAGCCGGGCTGTATCGCCCGGCTCTGGATGTGTGCAATCAGCTGCGATCAACTGTCTGGCAGAGGCGCAGGATCGTTCGACAAAGAGCGCATGTAAGCGATCAGCGCAGCGCGGTCTTCCACTTTCTTGATACCAGCAAAACCCATTGATGTGCCTTTAATATAAGCCTTTGGCTTCAACAGGAACTTATTGAGTGAATCGTAGCTCCACACCTTGTCTGCACCATACTCTTTTAGCGCACCCGAGTAGGAAAATCCCTCGGCTGATGCCATCTGTTTGTTCACGATATCCCACAAGGCAGGGCCAACCTTGTTTGCGCCGCCTTCATTGAAATTGTGGCAAGCAGCGCACTTCTTGGCAACGCTTTCCCCTTTGGAAATGTCAGCACTCGCCAGCAGCGGTGCAACGGGTGGAATAACCACCTCTTCCGGCTCAGCCGATGCGGACGCTGTCGCGCTTTCGTCCACCTCAACTGCATAGCCAAACTGCTCCGGCTTTTCGGAGTGGTAGATAGCTTCTGACAGAAAGTTCAGCCCCAGCACGACGAATGCACCAGCCAGCAGGGCTCCAAAAATCTTGTTCCACTCAAATGAATCCATGAGTGAGGCTCCCAAATTTGGTATGTGAAGGCCGCAGACGGCTCCGTGTCTGGCGGCTTTGATTTGTTGGCCGGAAGCTATTTCTTTTGCCCCTCACTTGCAACACCTGTAGAAGCCGAAACTGTGAGACTTTTGGACCCATTATAGCTTTTTGGAGACCTGATTTGAACGCTTCGACCCTCGTTATGGTTCCTGCCCGTATGGCGAGCACCCGCTTGCCGGGAAAACCCTTGGCCGATATCGCAGGCCTGCCGATGATTGTGCAAGTTGTGCGCCGTGCTGAGGAAGCCGATGTAGGCCGGGTTGTCGTCTGCACGGATACCCAAGAGGTCGCTGAAGTTGTTCGTGCTCATGGCGGGGAAGCGGTGATGACCCGCGAAGATCACCCTTCTGGCTCGGACCGTATTTATGAGGCTTTGGAAGCGATTGATCCCGATGGCGCGGTCGAGACAATCATCAACGTGCAGGGAGACCTGCCAACCATCGATAAAGCCGCCATCCGGGCCAGCATCCTACCTCTGGCCGCCCCGGAAGTCGATTTCGCAACACTGACCACGCAAATCACTGACGAAGAAGAGCGCTCAAACCCCAATGTGGTGAAACTGGTGGGCACGGAAGTCTCGCCCGGTATCTTGCGCGCGCTCTATTTTACCCGTGCCACCGCACCCCATGGCGATGGCCCATTGTTCCACCATATCGGCCTCTACGCTTGGCGCAGGGCGGCCTTGGAACGCTTTGTGAAATTGCCGCCATCACCGCTGGAAATGCGTGAGAAGTTGGAGCAATTGCGGGCGCTGGAAGCGGGCATGCGTTGCGATGCGGCTATCGTTGACACTGTTCCGTTGGGTGTTGATACTCCAGCCGATCTTGACCGCGCCCGCGCTCTGCTGGGCTGACCAAATGCGGAGCTTCCAATCATGACCAGCCCAACAGGCCGCATCGCCTTTCAGGGTGAACCGGGCGCGAATTCCGATACCGCATGCCGCAATGTCTATCCGGACATGCAGCCAATACCCTGCGCGACGTTCCAAGATGCGTTTGATCTGGTCGTTGGTGGCAATGCCGATCTCGCCATGATCCCAATTGAAAACACGGTGGCTGGTCGCGTGGCCGATATTCACCACCTGTTGCCGCAGTCGGATTTGCACATCATTGGCGAATATTTCCTGCCAATTCCGTTTCACCTGATGGCTATGCCGGGCGTGGGTATGGAAGACATCGAGACGGTCTACTCGCACATTCATGCACTCGGCCAATGCCGCAAGATTCTCAACGAAAATGGCTGGAAGGGAGAAATTGCAAACGATACCGCCGGTGCCGCGCGAATGATTGCAGAGCGCAAATTAATGAACGCAGCAGCGCTCGCACCGCCACTCGCAGCTGAACTCTACGGCATGAACATTCTGGCTGAAAACGTCCAAGACGAGAGCAATAACACGACCCGTTTCATCATTTTGTCACGTGATGCAAAGACGCCCAACGTCGATGATGGCCCTGCAGTGACCAGTTTTTTCTTCCGCGTGCGAAACGTGCCTGCGGCGCTGTATAAGGTCATGGGCGGTTTCGCCACCAATGGCGTTAACATGACGAAACTGGAGAGCTATCAGATCGGCGGTTCGTTTACAGCAACGCTATTTTATGCCGATGTTGAGGGCCATCCAGATCAACAAAACGTGGCCCACGCCTTGGAAGAGATGGAATTCTTCTGTGCGGAAAAGCGCATTGTTGGTGTTTATCCAGCCAGCGACTTCCGCCGCCAGAACGGCGATTAGCCGTCCTTCACCCAGTCTGCCACCAACCGATTGGCAATGGCCATTTTGGGCGGCATGAAGAATTTGGGCGTTCCATCGTCGTTCTTTGGCCCACCACCGGCCAGAATGTCCCGCACTTCGTCGCGCGTGAACCAGCGGCAATCGTCAAGCTCTATTGCGTCCATATTGATCTCGCTGTCGAGCGCTTCGCCGTAGCAGCCAATCATCAGCGTGTGTGGAAACGGCCAAGGCTGGCTGGCGTGATAGCGAACGTCACCGATGCGAATACCGCTTTCCTCAAACGTTTCCCGCCGCACTGCACTCTCTAAGCTTTCCCCCGGTTCCACAAAGCCGGCAAGCGCCGAATACATCCCCGTTGGGAAGTGGTGCGAGCGGCCCAACAGGCATTTTTCTCCTTTGGTGGTCAACATAATCACAACGGGGTCGGTTCGCGGAAAATGATCTTTTTCGCACGAGGGGCAAGACCGCTTTACCCCACCAATCCGGCTTTCCGTCTCGTTGCCGCAACGTGCACAAAAGCGGTGGGTCGAATGCCAAGCGATCAGCGAGCCCCCGTGCGCCACCATGCCGAGCGTTTCGTGATCGAGCAGCCCTTGCAAAGCAAGCGAGCGAAAATCCACCGCTTTGAAATGTTCCGGCAAGCTGAAATCTTCGTCATCGGGATTGATGCCCAGCGGCACCGCAAGGCGCGGCGCGGTTTCTGCAAAGCCCATTAGAACAGCGCGGTCCCATTTTGGTGCGAAGGGTTCCAGCGCATCCTTGGTCATTACGGCAACGCCGGTCTCATCCGTCTCAAAACTCAACAACACCCGTCCCCTCGCAAAGCCCATGGCCCGCGCAGTCGGATCAGCCAGTGCTGAGTTGAGGCAATTCTCGTCGCGCTCCTCGGAAAGCCTGTCCAAGCGACCGCCAGCAAAGGCAAGCTTCGCGCTGGTTTCCGATGGCGCGAAGTCAGGATGCATGAATGGTTTCGTCACAAAATGCTCCTCAAATGGGCGATCAAGGCTTGTCCGTGGCCAGCTTCATAGGGCTGCGCTGTGCCGTGGCCCCAAATCGGGCGCGGCCAATTTTCGTCTCCCGTCGCGCGGGCGGCGACATGAATGTGCAATTGGCGCACCACATTGCCGATGGCAGCGATATTGATCTTCTCGCAAGAGGTCACGGCTTTTAGCTTTTCGCCCACCATTGTCGCTTCCTGCATCGCGGCCTCTCTTTGGCCAGGTCGCAGATCGAACAATTCTTCCGCATTTGCCACGCGCGGCACCAAAATGAGCCAAGGCCAGCGGGCATCATTCGCCAGCCGCACATCGCATAGTTCCAACGAGGTCAGCGCCAGTGAATCCGTTTCGAGGCGCGGATCAAGCGCCCATGTTTTATCAACGTCAGACATAGCGCGCAGGCTAGTCAGTTTTTTTCCAGAGTCACGCTTGCTTTTGCCCCTTGCACACATGATATGGTGCTGTTGGAAGGCTGGTTTGTGGACGCGCCACTCGCCAATCGGGTCAGGTCGGGAACGAAGCAGCCCCAACGAGATTCCGGCACGGGTCACGCTAAGCCAGTCTTCCACCGCACGCTTCTTTCGGCGCTGCGCCTTTCAAAGCGGATCATGCATGAGCGATACGATAGAAACGGCAAGTTCTGAAAACGCCGAATATCGCGTGCTGGCCCGCAAATACCGCCCTGCCAATTTTGACGACCTGATCGGCCAAGAGCCGATGGTGCGAACGCTTTCAAACGCGTTTGAGACGGGCCGCATCGCCCAAGCCTATATGCTGACCGGCGTTCGCGGTGTTGGCAAAACAACCACGGCCCGCATTCTCGCCCGCGCTTTGAACTACGAAGCCGATGGCGTAACCCAACCCACGCTGGATATCGCCACACCGGGCGTGCACTGCCCCGCCATCATGGAAGGCAGCCATGTCGATGTGATCGAGATGGACGCGGCCTCTCACACGGGCATTGGTGACATTCGCGAGATCATCGCCAGCGTGCGCTACAAGCCGGTGTCGGCGCGTTACAAGGTCTACATCATCGACGAAGTGCACATGCTATCGACGGCGGCGTTCAATGGCCTGCTGAAAACGCTGGAAGAGCCGCCCGAACACGTCAAATTCATCTTTGCCACGACCGAAATTCGCAAAGTTCCAATTACAGTCCTTTCACGTTGCCAGCGTTTCGATCTGCGCCGCATTGATGCTGGCGAGATGACGGCTTTGCTCTCTAAAATTTCCACAGCCGAGAAAATCGAAGTCGAAGACACCGCGCTCGCCATGATCGCCCGTGCCGGCGAAGGCTCAGTCCGCGATGCGCTTTCGCTGCTTGATCAGGCGATTGCCCATGCGGCGGGAACGAGCGGCGGCAAGGTGATGGGCGACGAAGTGCGCTCGATGCTTGGCCTTGCAGACCGCGCGCGTGTGATCGATCTGTTCGAACACATCATGAAGGGCGACATCGTCGCCGCTTTGGCGGAATTGAAAGACCAATACGATACGGGCGCTGACCCAGCGACTGTGCTGACCGATCTGGCTGATTTCGTCCATTTCGTCACCCGCGTTCGCTATGTTGATACCGCGTTGGATGATCCTTCGCTCAGCCCTGATGAGAAAAGCCGAGGCAAAGCGTTTGCCGAAAAGCTCAGCCCCAGAATTCTGGGCCGCACATGGCAGATGTTGCTGAAGGGAATCGATGAGGTGCAATCTTCACCGCGTCCGGTTGCCGCTGCCGACATGGTGTTGGTGCGCCTCACCCATGCTGCTGACTTGCCGTCTCCTGAAGATGCGCTGAAATCGATGGGCGATGGGCCTTCTCCCACCGTATCCACCAACGGCACGGCTTCGTCTAACGCACAGCCACCGCAACCAAACCAACCGATGGCAAGCGCTGTAGCAACGCAATCAAACCCCGGCGGCAACACGACCATGCGGCAGGCGAACGGGCCGTCTCTGGTGGTCGACAACACGCCAGAACCTGCTCCACAGCCGGAACCTGTCGAAGAGCAAGCGCCAGCATATGAGGTGATTGCAACATTTGAAGAGCTGCTGGAAGCGGCAGAAAGGCATCGCGATATCCGCTTCAAGATGCTGCTGCGCAACAACGTCTCGCTCATCTCTTTCGCTGTTGGCCATATTGAACTGAACCCGGTCGGGAATGCACCACGCGATATGGTCAACCAGATCTCTGCCCGCCTGAAAGAGTGGACTGGTGAAAACTGGATGATCACCGTCAGCGAAGCGGCCGGTGCGGAAACGATAAAAGAAATCGAAGACGCCGAACGCGAGGCGCTGGTTGCCGATGCACAGGCTGATCCTGTTGTTAATGCCGTGCTTCGTGCGTTTCCCAAATCTAAAATTCTCGACATTCGTGTGGGCGCGTCCGAAGACGGATTGAACGAAGCCGACGTCAACGATGCCGCTCTGGCCAACCCCGATGAGGGTCAGGAAGAAACGAGTGATTCCGAAGACCCGGGTGCGGGCGGCTTGGACGATTATTTTAACTGATCGCATAAACAGCGATCATCAATGCACACAAAAGGACAGACCCGATGAAAGACATCATGGGCATGATGGGCAAAGTGAAGGAAATGCAGGCCAAGATGGAGGCCATGCAATCTGAACTTGAAGAGCTGGAAGCCGTTGGAACATCAGGTGGCGGTCTTGTTACGGTAACACTCAGCGGCAAGGGCATTATGCGCGGTGTGTCCATCGATCCATCGTTGTTCAACCCCGACGAGGCAGAAATTCTGGAAGACCTGATCGTCACTGCTCACAACAAGGCGAAAGAACAGGCTGAGGAAATCACCAAAGAAAAGACCGCCGAATTGACCGCCGGTCTGCCCATCCCGCCGGGCATGAAACTGCCGTTCTAATCGCGGCCAAAAGTCTGTCGCGCTAACATAAAGCGGGACAGTGTTGTCCATGCGACCACGGCTGCGAACACCCAGGCGATCAAGCTGAACCAGGCGGGAAGCAGGCAGAAAAGTACGAAGACGATAATCGTTTCCGTGGCTTCCGCCAGCCCTATTGTATACAGCAGGCTTTTTGAGCCTCTGTCGCTTTCATCAACCCCTCGCTTTTCGGCCATCACCGAATATGCGAGGAAGCTGGCGCCATTGACATAAAATGTCAGCAGCAAAACCCCGCCAGCCACCGCATTGGCAGCTGGATTTGCGATGATGAAGGCGGTGGGAATGAGGCCGTAAAAAGCGAAGTCCAGAACGATATCGAGATAACCACCAAAGTCAGACTTATGCGTAAGACGCGCCACCGCTCCATCCAACCCATCGCAAAGCCGGGACACCAAAAGAAACGCCAAGGCCGACCAATACGCCTCGAAGACGATCAAAACGCCCGCTACGCACCCCAATGCAAAACCGATCAGCGTCACGCCATTGGCGGAAATTCCCGCATCAGCAATGTGCCGTGCAAGTCGGATAAGAATCGGGTCGATTTTCGGACGGATTGAATTGTCGAACATGACAAGCCTTGTTGGGCCAAACAGCGTTTTGCAGTATAGATTGCCAGCGCCGTCTACGCCAATCCATCCGCGTGGAATGCGAACCCGATTAAAAGGCTGGAATCCATCTGCCCATGTCTAAAGCTAGCGATACAAAAAATCATTATGAGAGCGTCACCAACAGCATTCGTGTGGTGGTGCAGCCAAGCTATCTGGAAGATCAATCCGCGCCCCACGCCAGTCGATGGGTTTGGGCCTATAGTATCGAGATTTTCAACGAGGGGCAGGAAACGGTGCAACTGCGCGCGCGTCATTGGACGATTACCGACGCGATGGGCAAGGTTGAAACCGTCGACGGCCCCGGTGTTGTGGGCGAGCAACCAATTCTTAATCCCGGCGATGAATTCCACTACACGAGCGGCTGTCCCCTCGCCACACCGTCCGGCTTTATGGTGGGCCACTACGAAATGGTGCGCGACGATGGGTCGGTTTTCGAAGCGGCCATTCCCGCCTTTTCGCTGGACCTTCCCAACGCTCGCGCGTCGCTGAACTAGGCGCAATCTTTGCTGTTCGATATTCGCCCCATCGCCCTCGTCATCGGCGTTCTCGTTGCCCTTTTGGGCGCGACGATGTTGGTGCCGGCATTTGTTGATCTCGCGTTGGGCAATGCCGATTGGCAGATTTTCCTGCTGTCATCTTTCGTAACGTCCGGCTTTGGGCTCGGCCTGTTTCTCGCAACACGTGGTACAACAAAACAGCTTTCCACCCGCCAAGCCTTTGTCATGACAACGTTGGTTTGGATTCTACTATCGGCGTTCGGCGCACTGCCGTTTTATTGGTCCGGCTTGGTACCAAGCTATACTGACGCCTATTTTGAAAGCATATCGGGCCTCACAACCACGGGCGCAACTGTGCTGACCGGCCTTGGGGATATGCCGCCAGGGATCTTGCTGTGGCGCGGCATCCTGCAATGGCTCGGCGGCTTGGGCATTATCGTGATGGCCGTATCCGTTCTGCCCATGTTGCAAATCGGCGGGATGCAATTGTTCAAGGCAGAAGCCTTCGAGACGCCGGAAAAAATCTTGCCTCGGGCCACACAAATTTCAGGTTTTATAACGCTAATTTTTCTCACGCTCACCGTTCTGTGCATGCTGGCCTATCTGGCAGCAGGCATGAACATTCTTGATGCGGTTGTTCATTCCATGACGACGGTGGCGACTGGCGGTTTTTCCAACCACGATGACTCGCTGGGCCATTTCAACAGCGCCCGCATCGATATGATTGCGACCCTGTTCATGATTATCGGCTCGCTTCCGTTTCTGCTCTATGTCCAGGCGCTGCAAAACCAGTTCAAACCCCTATTCACCGATGCTCAGGTGAAACTCTTTTTCGTGCTGCTTGCCGTTTTCATAGGCTTTGCATGGACCATCGAATACCAACTTGGCATCCGCAGTGGTTGGGAAGGGCTGCGCTATGCGATGGTCAATGTGACGTCGATCCTAACCGGCACAGGCTACGCCACCACCGCCTATGACGGGTGGGGCCCGGTTTCTATCGCGTTCTTCTTTTTCATTATGTTCATCGGCGGCTGTGCTGGCTCGACCTCGTGCGGCATCAAGGTCTTCCGCTTTCAGGTTCTGTTTCAAAATGTCCGCCAGCACGTGCTGCGTATTCTCTATCCCTCCGGTGTGTTCATCGCGCGGTTCAATGGTCGCCCTATCGGTGATGATGTGGTCTCCGCCGTGATGAGCTTTTTCTTTCTCTACATGATGACATTTGCCATTTCCGCAACCGCGCTTTCGCTGTGCGGCGTTGATCCGCTGACCGCGCTGTCGGGTGCAGGCTCTGCAATCTCTAACGTCGGGCCGGGGCTTGGCGCGATTATTGGGCCAGCGGGAAACTATCAGTCGTTAGGCGATCTGCCGAAGTGGATTTTGGCCGTCACCATGCTGATCGGCAGGCTTGAACTCTTCACAGTGCTGGTTCTTTTGTCGCCGCGCTTCTGGCGAGCTTAACGCGCTGCTACTCCGCCGCTTGTAGGCCCGGGTCATCCTTTGACTGCTTTCGGCGTTGACCGAAAAGCGCACTGAAAAAGCCGCGGATATCGTAACCGACACCGATAATGGCTGGCACCAAAAACAGAACCAACAGCGTGGCAATCGCAAGGCCAAACACCATCGTCAATGCCATCGGAATGAGGAATTGCGCCTGCACACTCTTTTCATATAACAGAGGAACCAAGCCGCCGATTGTAGTGAGCGAGGTGAGCAAAACGGCGCGCAGGCGGTCGCGGCTTGCGCCAATTGCAGCTTCTTCCAGCGTATCTCCCTCTTCCAACCGCTCATCAAGGCGGCTGACAAGAATAATCGAGTCGTTCACCAAAATACCCGCCAAACCCAACAGACCGATCATTGAAAAAATAGTGAGCGGCACGCCCCATAGATAGTGTCCCATCACGGCACCGACCGCGCCGAAGGGGATGATCGCCATCACTGAAATTGGGCGCCAATACGAAGCAAAAACCCATGCCAGAATGATGTAGATGACTGACAAAGCAATAACGACGCCGATCTGCAAATCGGCAAACGCTTCCTTGCGCTCTTCATCACGACCCGAATAGCGGTAGTCCACACCAGCCTGCGAGATGATGCTGGGCATTGCGCTCTGTTCCAGATATTCGATGGCCTTTTCGGTCGTATTTATATCGGTGTTCAAATCAGCCGTTACAGAAACCGTCGCGCGTCCATCAATCCGTTCGATGGCGGCAAAGCCTTGCCGTTCGGTGATGGTCACAACTTCCGACAATGGCACAAACTCGCCAGCCGGGCTTTTCAGTTCAAAGTTGCGCAATGCCGCAACGCCCTTAGTACGCATAACCTTGGTAATTCGAACCGTAATTTCATCGTCGCCATCGGCGAAACGGCGTGGGATTGCACCTTCGAAAGCATTTCGAAGTTGGCGTCCAACGGCGTCGATGGAGAAGCCTAGCGCGGTGCCGCGTGGCGTCATTTCCATCACCAGTTCTGGCTTGCCGTAGGGCAGATCGTCGGCCACGCCGCTGATGGCGTTGACGGTCTCGACAATCGGGATGATTTCAGTTGCCACACGTTTCAGCGTAGCTGCATTTTCGCCGCGCAATTGTATATCGATATCGCGACCAGGAGGTCCGCCACGGCTCTCAAAAACAGCCACGCGACGCACGCCTGCAATCTTCGGAATGGCTTGACGCCAAGCCCGCACAATTTCAGGTGTGCGAACAGTGCGAACCTCGGAACTGGTCAGCTGAACGCGGATTGAAGCAAGGTTGTCGCCAACGCTTCGTCCGGCTTCCCCGTATGTCGAGAAGGCTGCGGTCACAAGCACTTCGCCGTCATCGGACAGGCTTTTCTCAGCGGTGCGCAGAGCATCCTCAATGCGTTTGATTGCATCGACCGCTTTCTCCTCTGGAACACCAGCGTTGAAGACAACGCGGGCGTTAATGTTTTCAGCCTCTGCTGTGGGGAAGAAGACAAAGCCCACTTTATCACCGGCCATCATGCCAATGGCACCGATCAGGAACGTGGAGATGGCGACAGCAATCGTGATGTAGCGATAGCGATAAGTGAGGCGGGTGAACCAGTTGAACGGGCCTTCTTTGAATCGCTCAAACTGACGGTCGAAGCCTTTGCGGAATGCGCCTTCTTCCATCATTTGATCTTCGGTGCGCCCGCGCCTGCGCCACGCGCCGAACGCCGAGGCTACGGCCTCAACGAGCACTGATAGCGTGTAGGCGATAACTGCCAGTGCCAGCATAAACACAGGGAAAGAGACATCAGCGCGCCAAGATTGGGCGGCGTCAACAAGCCCTTGGGCGGAACCGGGTATGATTGGCAGTGGCAGGTAATCGCGGATCAACTGCATAACGCCTTTGCTCACCTCGACGAACCAGCCACCGGCATTGTCGCCAGAGATCGATACGCCAAAGGCGGCTACGACAAGCGCAATCGTGAACTGACGCCAGTATGACCAGCGCTTGTATTGGCGCGGCTGCAAAGTGTGCGCCAGATGGCCCGGCAGGATGAGAAAGCACTCGATCAGGCTTGCCAGAATAACGGCGATCACCACATACGGCAGCACGCTCACGATCTGGCCTATTACGCCTGTAATCACCAGCACAGGCGCAAAAGCTGCAATTGTGGTGATCATGGCTGCGGTGACGGGCACGACCATGCGTCCCGCCCCGTTTTCAGCAGCCTCATAAGGCCCGTCGCCTTGCGCAAAACGGGTGGCAGTGTGTTCTCCGACCACGATGGCGTCGTCAACGATCACCCCTAACATCATGATCAGGGCAAACAGGGTGAGCATGTTAATTGTCTGGCCGGTGACATACATGATGCCGATGGTCGCCAACATCGCGACGGGAATGCCGGCCGCGACCCAGAACGCGATGCGTGCATTCAAAAAGACAAACAGAATGAGAACAACCAGAAGCAGCCCACCAAGGCCGTTTTTGACAAGCACCATGATGCGCTGGGTCAGCGCGTCGGCGCGAATATCGTAGACTGCAAGCTCCAGCCCCGGCGGCAACTGATCTTTGATTTCGTCTACATAAGACAACAGCAACCGCGCGGTTTTAAGCGTATCGGCACTGTCTGCCCGCTCAACGGTGAGCTGGATCGCTCTTTTGCCGCCGACAAAACCCTGGCTTTGGCTGTCGTCATAGCCGGAGCGAATGGTGGTTATGTCGCCCAAACGTACCTTTTCTCCCGTGGGAAAAGACTTGATCTCCAGACGCGCTAGGGCTTCTGGCGACTCCGCATCTGCCACGGTGCGCAACTGGGTTTCCATCTGCCCTTCCATCTGGCCAGACGGCAGGTCGCGGCTGTTGGCGGCGATGGCGGCGGATATATCTTGCACCGTCATATCGAGACGCCGCAATTCCTGCTCGGGCACATCAATCTTGAGCTCGCGGGAGCGAAGCCCGACCATCGTAACCTTGTCGATGCCACGATCGATTAGGTCATCGCGGATTTTCTTTGCATAAAATCTAAGCGTGCTTTCAGGAAAATCGCCCGTCACCGCCAGCCGCGCTACGCGGTCAAACCCGCGTGCAGCTTGCCGCACGGTTGGTGTCTCAGAATCCTCCGGCAGATTGGTGATCGCCTTAACGGCGGTTTCCACCTCTCGCAGCGCATCGGCCAGGTCTTTCTCAGCCTTGTATTCCAAGCCAATCGAGGCGGTGCCTTCACGCGCTCGCGATGTAACCCGGTCAACGCCATCGAGAAAGCGCAATTCCGGCTCCATGATTTCCAGAATGTTGGCTTCCACATCCTCCGCGCTGGCACCCGACCAAGCGACACCCACTGTGATGACGGGAATTTCGACCTTTGGCAAAAACTGCGTGTTGATGCGTCCAATAGCGAAAACACCAAAGATAATCATCAGGATCATCACAAGGTTCGCGGCGTTGCGGTGCCTTACAAAAAGGCTAACGAGTCCACCAGTGGGCAGGGTGCGCGTTGCCATGATCTAGCTGCCAGACGTAGAGGTTGGCTTCGCCTTGGCCTGGCGCCATTCGCGGATAAGCTTGCGCCGCTCGTCTTGAGGCATGGCCTGAAACTGCTCACGGCTCATTTTATTGTCGTCGAGAAGCTTAGCGATCTCCTCGCGTGTCGGGCGCCCTGTCGGCGGGCCGCCATCGGCGGAGGGTGCGCCTTCCTCCCGTGGAGGTTGCGGCGCGTTTGCTTCTTCTTCGGTGCGCACAGCAAGGCCAGCGCTGACCTCGGTAATGCGGGTGGTTAGTATCTGGTCGCCTTCGTTCACGCCTGTCGCGATGATTGCGTCTTCGCCTTCGTAAGCGGCGACATCAACCTTGCGCTCTTCGAGCTTGCCATCAACCGCAACGTAGACAGTGTCGGAGCCATATATCGCCGTAACCGGGACGCGGTAACTGTCGGAAAACGTCACGTCCGGCACGGTCACTTCAACGAAAGCACCGGGCCGCAGTGCTACTGCGTTATCGGCATCGCCCACTTGCGCATAGACCTCAACGCCACCGCGACTGGAGGCGATTTCTGCACCGAGGCGATCAATCGTTGCTGGCCAAACATAGCTTTTGCCGCCGACGGTCCATGTAACATCAACCACACGCCCTAACAGTCCGTCTTGCCCCGTTTGCAGACGTCCATACTGCTCGTCGGTGAGCGTGAAGCGCGTTTCCAGCGTGCCTTCTTCGTAAAGCGAAACGACCACATCGTTGGCGCTAACCAATCTGCCAACATCAGCAGCCGCGCTGCGCACGATGGCTGTGAAGGGAGCGACGAGCTTGGTGCTGTCAAGGTTGCGCTGCGCTTGCTCAACTTTCCATTCCAGCCGTTGCAAAGATGCCTGAAGCTGCGCGAGGCGTGCTTGCTCAACCTTTATGGTATCTTGCGCCAAAGCGCTGGCCTGCCGCCGCTGACTCACCACCAATTGGCGGGCTTCACGTTGTTGTTCGGTTGATTGGCCGCGTTGGCGAAGGCGGGTTATGCGGTCCAGATCGGCCTGCGCAAAAGCAAGCTGCTCTTGCAGGCTTTCCAGTTTGGAGTTTTCAAGCTGTATGCGGGCTTCGTTCTCGGTAATCCGGCTTTTTGCTTCCAGCAAATTCGACTGTGCTTCTGCAAGCGCCCCCTTGTATTCAAAGCTGTCGATTTCGACGAGCGTTTCGCCCTTTGCGATGGTTTCGCCAGCGCGCAGCTTCGCGTTGACCGCAACAATCTCGCCAGAAACCAGCGAACGCAGTTCCACCGTCCGCGCGGCTGCAACCTGACCGTAAGAGACAAAAGTGGGTTGATTGTCCGCCGCCGACGCCGTGAAAAGATCAACCGTGTACGCTGATTTAAACGAAGGGCGGCTCTTTGTCGGTGGTTTGGAGTCGATGATACGGTTCATCACCATCACCGAACCGGCAATGATGAGGACCATGAAGATGGCCTGGCCAACAGAACGGGCGATGCGCACGACGTTGGCGGCTTCTTTTGATAGCGCTGGTTTAGTCTGCGCGTTTTCGGCCGCCGTATTGTCGTCAGTCATCTCGTAACGTTCTGTTTCATCGACTTTTTTGAGCATCAAGCGCTCCTAACGGTGTATCGCGCAAATACAATTTCGGCTGCATGTATCGTATAATCTATACGAGCAGAACCAAGTTAAAGTTTGTAAAGGCGGCTCCCGATGCGCGAGACAGCGGCTCTGTCGCACCGCTGCTCATTCCTTACTTGCAATTACCTACCATACTTTCAGCGTTGCAAATGCGGCAAATTCACGGGTTTGGTTACTGTGACGTTGTAAATTCGCTGGGGCTGAAGCGGTATGTGCTGGAGCAAAATTCGCAGGTCACCGTGATTTCACCCTCTTCCGTGCTTTCATTCAATTGTTCGGCTGTGAAGCCGGAAAGCACACCGCGCACATTGTCCTCTGAACAACCGCAATCGTCGAACACCGGGTTGGCGTCAAAGGCATGAACGCCGTGCTCATGGAAAAGGCGGTATAGTAGCCGTTCCGGCTCCACATCACGATCCGTCAACTCGAGATCCTCAACCGTACCCATCAGCGCCAAGGCTTCCGCCCAAGCATCGTCGGTTGAGAATTCATAATCTTCCGCGCCGTCGCCGCCGTGCAAATCCTTTTGCCGCATCCGCTCTTCGGAATCGGGTAAAAATTGCAGCAACACGCCACCAGCGCTCCAGCCACTGATCGGTTTGCCGTCTTCGCCACGGGTCAGCGTTTCGCCAACAGCAAGCCGCACCTCGGTTGGGATCTGTTCTGACTGAAGAAAATAGCGCCGCGCCACCTCCTCCAGCGTGATCCCGTCCAGCTGCACGATGCCCTGATAGCGTTGCATGTAAGTGCCTTGGTCGATGGTCATGGCAAGAATGCCGTTGCCCATCAGCGACGGGGCGTCGGATTTTCCCTCTGCCACCAGTGCATCAACCGCCTCGCGGTCAAAGTTTGCGTAAGCGCGCACGGATGAAGGCGTGCGAAACTCCGTCACGATCAGCGGCACAGCACCATCGGTTTGGGTTTGGAGGATAAATTTGCCCTCAAATTTCAGCGCGGTGCCGAGCAAAACCGTAAGCGTCACCGCTTCCGCAATCAGACGGCTTACGGCCTGGGGATAATCGTGCCGTCCCAACATCGCATCCAGCATCGGCCCAAGCTGGACCGCGCGTCCGCGCACATCGAGCGGAGCGACCTGAAACGGAATGACGGCATCGAGCCCCGCCAGCGCGATTGCGGCAGTTTCCTGGGTTTGAGCCATGTGATTGCTTTCCGGCGGCGCGAGGCCCGCCTCTATTCAAATTTCGCCGCTATATTTGGGGAGGCTTGTAGCCCGGTGCAAGGGACCACATTAGGATGCTCTTTTGAGCGTGCAGGCGGTTCTCGGCCTCGTCAAACACCACAGATTGTGGCCCGTCGATAACAGCGTCCGTCACCTCTTCACCGCGCTTTGCAGGCAGGCAGTGCATGAACAATGCATCATCCTTGGCGGCTTTCATGATCTGCTCATTCACCTGATAAGGCGCAAAGGTGTTGTGACCACCAGCCTTTTCCTGACCCATCGACACCCATTTGTCCGTGACGATCAAGTCTGCCCCCTGCGCCGCCGCCGCCGCATCGCGGATCAATTGAACAGCGCTGCCGCCAGATTGCGCTTCTGCTACATAGCGGTCTTGGGGGTCGTGGCCTTCCGGCACGGCGATGTTCACGTCGAAACCAAAGCGCGGCGCGGCCTCAAGAAACGAATGAAGCACATTGTTGCCGTCACCATACCACGACATCGTCTTGCCTTTTACAGAGCCGCGATGTTCTTCCCACGTCATGACATCGGCCAGGATCTGGCAGGGATGCGTGTCGTCGGTCAGCGCGTTTATCACCGGCACGGTCGCGTATTCTGCCATTTCCAACAGGCGGTCGTGCTCGGTTGTGCGGATCATTATGGCGTCCACATATCGCGATAAGACACGGGCTGTGTCCGCAATTGTCTCGCCGGTACCTATTTGCGATCCCGAAGAATCCAGTATCAAAGTCTCGCCGCCAAGTTGGCGCATGCCAACATCGAACGACACGCGTGTGCGTGTCGAAGGCTTGTCAAAAATCATCGCTAGCATTTTTCCTGCCAGCGGCTTTTCAGCGGCGACGGCCTCGCGTGCGGCTTTGATAGCCTTGGCGTCGTCAAGAATAGCTCTGAGTTCATCCGCATCGAAGCGGGCAATATCGAGAAAGTGTCTGGGCATGGCGGTTACGCTTTACCCATGGCGGTTAAAGCCGCATCCATGCGGTTCACCGCGTCGGCCAGGACATCAAGCTCCACATTGAGCGGTGGCAACAGGCGCACGACGTTGTCGCCAGCAGGAACGCTCAGCAGATGCTCGCTTTGGAACGCGGCGACCACATCAAGATTGGATGCCTTGCACTTCAAACCTTGAAGCAGACCCTCGCCGCGCACTTCGTCGAGCAGATCGCTATGGCTATCAACCAATTCGGCCAGCCGCTGCCGCAGCCAGATCGCCTTGTCCTGAACGTCTTCGAGAAAGCCCTCTTCCAGAACCAGATCAATCACAGCATTGCCGACCGCCATAGCCAGCGGGTTGCCGCCATATGTCGTGCCGTGGCTGCCCGGCGTCATGCCTTCGGCTGCGGCCGCTGTTGCGAGGCATGCGCCAAGCGGAAAGCCACCGCCAATGCCTTTGGCAACAGCCATAATGTCTGGCTCGGCAGAACCCGCATCGTTGCTGGCCCATTCGTGGGCGAAGAATTTGCCTGTCCGGCCGACGCCGCACTGCACTTCATCGTAAATCAGCAAAATGCCATGCTGATCGCAAAGCTGGCGCAGGCCACGCAAGCATTGGTGCGGAACGGGGCGGATGCCGCCTTCGCCTTGCACTGGCTCGATTAGGATAGCGGCTGTCGTCTCCCGTGCAGCCGCTTCCTTCAGCGCCTCGTGGTCACCGAAAGGCAATTGGATAAAGCCTTCAACCTTGGGGCCAAAACCCTCAAGATATTTCTCGTTGCCCGTTGCTGCGATTGCTGCGAGCGAACGACCGTGAAAGGCGCCATCAAATGTGAGAATATCGATGCGCTCCGGATTCCCATTAGCATAATGCAAACGCCGTGCCGTCTTGAACGCCAGTTCCAGTGCTTCCGTGCCGGAATTGGTGAAAAACACTTTGTCGGCAAATGTATTCTCGACCAACTTGTTTCCAAGTTCTGTCTGACCCGGAATGTCGTAAAGATTGGAAACGTGCCACAGCTTTTCGGCCTGGTTCTTGATCGTCTCCACCAAAACCGGGTGCGAATGGCCAAGCGCCATCACGGCGATGCCACCGGCGAAATCCAGATAGGTCTCGCCATCTTCAGTAAACAAGCGCGAACCTTCGCCACGTTCGAAGCGCAGGGGCTTGCGCGCGAATGTGTTGAAGATCGGTGATGTATCGCCTGTCGCGGGCGCCGGATGGGGAGCCATGATGTGTGCACTTCTGTTTGCAACAAAAAAAGCCGCCAGCGGCGGCATTGAAATTGCATCTTATAATGGGAGCCTGCGGTGTCAATTCATCTTCAACCCAAGCGCTTTCGGCTTTTTCTTCGCAATGCAAAGGGCCGGGAGGCGGCTTGAGAGGGTTAAAAAGAGATTAATTTTGCGCCAACACCGCAGGTTTTCCCCGATTTCGGGAATTTTGATTCGTTTGGTTGGGGACAAGTTGAAAAATTGATTCGTTCGCTGACAAGGACTCTTGCCGCTGACTCCGCAGCCCTCTAGTTTGCCCCTCAACGAGACTGCGCAAGAAATCTGCGGGCTCAAATCCAAGTATTATCCCCGTAATTTTTGGGGTTTTTCAATTTAGCCATTGGCTGATGCTGGATTTTTGCGCGCTTATTTCTGCGGCAGCGCAGTCAATGTCGTTGGGTATTCAGCAGGATATTTCCAACGGTCAGAGATATACGAGGAGCACAAATATGGCCTGGACCGATGATCGCGTTGCGAAGCTAAGCAAACTCTGGGCCGATGGCCTGAGCGCCAGCCAAATTGCGGCTGAACTGGGCGGCGTAACGCGTAACGCTGTGATCGGTAAGGTTCACCGCTTGGGCCTGTCGGGTCGGGTGAAGTCGAACACTGGCGGTGGTGCGAAACCACGCCGCAAGCCGACAACAACGGCGCGAACAGCATCAAGCACTGGCACCTACCAGCGCGCGCGCCCATCAACAGGCCGCACCAACAAGGCAAAAGCTGCGCCAGATGTTGACGGCGAAGTTCTGACCAAGCCAGTCGAAAGCTTGGTCGCGCCGGAGTCGAAAAAGCTGACGCTTCTGGAAATCACGGAGTTCACGTGCAAGTGGCCCCATGGCGACCCAACGATGCCCGGCTTTTCCTTTTGCGGACACAAGACCAAAGACGACAAGCCTTATTGTGAGTTTCACAACAAGTTGGCCTTCCAGCCACCAAGTGAGCGCCGTCGCCGCCGCTAGGCTTTTGCATCCAACAAATTCCAAAAGCCCGCCTTTTTTGGCGGGCTTTTTGCTTTATGTGGTTGGCTCGCGACAGTTGACAGAGGGCAAGCGGTGCGATTGCCTCGCCGGACAGGTGTTGGAGGGCTAAGTGCGATGTTGAACATTACCATTGGCGGAAAGGCGCGGAAATTCGATCTTGAAGATCCGCAATTGCCCCATTGGATCGCTGATGAGGCGTTTGGCTCTGGCCTTTATCCCTATGATGAGAAATTGAAGCGCTCCGCTTACAACAGCCAACTCGATGCCCTGCATCTGGAGCTTGTGAAGCTTCAGGCGCATCAGCAAAAGACCGGCCAGCGCATCATAATCATATTTGAAGGCCGGGATGCCGCCGGTAAAGGCGGCACCATCAACGCTGTGCGCTCCTATCTCAATTCCCGCCATGCCCGCACAGTTGCGCTCACCAAGCCGACCGAGACGGAGCAAGGCCAGTGGTATTTCCAGCGCTATGTCGATCACTTTCCAACCGATGGCGAAATGATCCTTTTCGACCGCTCTTGGTATAATCGAGCAGGCGTCGAACCTGTGATGGGTTTTTGCACTCCTCAACAACACAAGCACTTCCTCGCTCAGGTGCCGTCTTTTGAAAAACAGATAACCGATGAAGGCATCGCCTTTTTCAAGATATGGCTGAATGTCGGGCAAGAAATGCAGATCAAGCGCTTCCACGATCGCCGTCACAACCCCCTCAAAAGCTGGAAACTGTCGCCCTTGGATATCAAAGCGATGCAGAAGTGGGACGACTACACCGCAGCGCGTAACTTGATGTTGAAAAAGACCCACACGCCCCACGCGCCGTGGACGATTGTTCGTTCAAACGACAAACGCCGCGCACGCATCAACACGATGCGCCATATTCTTCGCTCACTTAAATATGAGGGCAAAGACACCCGCGCGATTGGTCGACTAGACCCCCAGATCATCGGGCAAGGACCATTGTTCATCAACAAGGCAGGGGCTTAGCAACGTAGCTTAGCCGCTTTCACGAACGCGAATAGAATAGAGATCAAGCGCACGCCCTGTGCCTTCGAAATCTGTGTTGATGGAGATAAATGCATCTTCGTCAGCGCCAAGCGTCACATCATTTATCAGCACGTCAAAAAGCACAGGACGTGGGTTTGACCCAGCGACAAAGCGCTTACGCCCACACTCTCCCATCGTGCCAAATTCGCAGAAAATCACAAAGCTCTGGTCTTCATCGCCGCCGGAGCGAACGATAAGTTCGAACGTCGCGGATTTGCCTTGTAATTCGTTCATTGAACCGCGTGGCAAACGGATGAGCAGATTGTTTGTTAGCGCCGCATCCGGCGAGGCAAGACGCATGATTGGCCGCGTTCCGTCCTGCTGCAACTCCGCAGCGCCCGCGCCAGGCGTGCCGACGTTTTGTGCGTTGTCTTGCGGAGCAAAGACTGTCACCCAACCTTCCTCATCCTGCGCACCGGCGGATGCTCCAGATTCGAAAGTGCGCGGTGGATTGGGCACACCGCCGCCAAGTTCTTGTTCAATCAGCGCACGGCCATTGGAATATACCCACCAGCCACCGACGCCGAGACCGACAAGTATGATTACCCAAAGCAAAATCTTTGCGTAGGGTTTTTTCTCTCGCAAGGCATCACCGATGTAGGCTTCGGGATATTCCGTGTCCTGCGGTGGCGAGGGCGGTTCTGGAATTTCGCGAATGGATGGTGCTACTGGCCGCGAAACAGATGGCTCAGGCGACGATGAACCGGCCGGTTGTTGGCGCGATGCCGAAAGCTCGCCAGTTGGAGCAGGTGCACTTGGCTGGGAAACCCGAGGAGTATCGACCTGCGGTGTTGCCCGAGTTGGTGCACTGATCTGGGGCTCTGGCCGGAATGGTTTTTCAGCCTTTGGCGCTGGAGCAGGTGCATCGATGGGGGCAGGCGTTGGAGTTGCTGCGACCGGTGGTGGCATGGGCGCAACTGGCGCGGTGGGAGGTGGCGGCGGTGTTGGTTCCTCGGACGCTGTTTTTGTTACATCCGCTAAGTATTCGCCCTCGATGGAAGCAATAGCTTCGTTAAGTTTCACGCGCTGTGCCTGAACGACTTCGGGCGCCAATGCATCGTTGCCTTCCAGCATACGCTGCAAAGCCTGACGTGCTGAATCGTAAATTTTCTCGCGTGCTTCCGGCGTCGGATCGGCCTGTTTTGCCAATGCGCCTCGGATCAGATCTTCGAAACCGGCCACACAAATTCTCCCGCCACAGCATTCGTTCCTTTCTAACCGCCCTAGAGCCGATTGCAAACGTCTATAAACCCGCTTTCCCACGGCGAGCGCACCGGAATTGAGCGACAACAGACCATAAGGACGCAATTGACGTATTGGTAAGAAGTCTTAGTGTGGCGCAAAATTTGACATCCAGCGGAAAAATGAAAATGGCTCTTCCTTCAATTCTTAAAGACAATCTTCAATTGCCGGTGGTCGCCGCGCCGCTTTTCATCATTTCGCACCCGCCATTGGTGATTGAGCAATGCAAGGCCGGTATTGTTGGTTCGTTCCCTGCGCTCAATGCCCGCCCTGCGGCCCAGCTGGATGAATGGCTGCACGAAATCACCGAAACGCTGGACAAATACAACCGTGAAAACCCGGACAAACCCGCCGCGCCGTTTGCTGTCAACCAGATCGTTCACAAATCGAATGACCGTTTGGAACACGACTTGGAAATGTGCGTAAAATATAAGGTGCCAATCGTCATCACCTCGCTGGGCGCACGGCCGGAGGTCAACGATGCCATCCATTCCTATGGTGGCATCACGTTGCACGATATCATCAACAACCGTTTCGCCCACAAGGCAATTGAGAAGGGCGCTGATGGCCTGGTTGCTGTTGCAGCCGGTGCTGGCGGCCATGCGGGAACGCTGTCGCCGCTGGCTTTGATCCAGGAAATTCGGGAATGGTTTGACGGCCCACTGCTGCTGTCCGGCGCAATTGCTCGTGGTGATTCCGTGCTGGCAGCGCAGGCCATGGGCGCTGATCTTGGCTACATCGGCTCCGCCTTCATTGCCACCAAAGAAGCCCGCGCGGTTGACGAGTATAAGGAAGCGATTGCTGAGGGTAAGGCGGACGACATCGTCTACTCCAACCTCTTCACTGGCGTTCACGGCAACTACCTGAAGAAGTCTGTCGTCAATGCCGGGATGGACCCGGACAATCTGCCAGAGAGCGATCCCAGTGCTATGAATTTCGGTTCTGATACCACTAAGGCTTGGAAAGATATCTGGGGTTCTGGCCAAGGCATTGGTGCAATTGACCATGTGATGACGACCGCTGAAATGGTGCAGCAATTGAAAGACCAGTACGCCGCCGCTCGCGAGCGCCTGTTCGCCACTTAATGCAAGACGGCATCCAGCAGTGGGTGCCGCTCACCGTTCAGCAGATAGTCTGCCAACGCATCACCCACTATGGGGGCCCGGAGAAAGCCACTTCCTGCGTGGCCTAGTGAGAAAGCAACTCTTGGGTTCGCGCTTGAACGACCCAGTGCCAGCTGGCCATTGCCGATCTTTGTGCGAATTCCGCTTGTCACACCGATCAGAGGCATGTCGCGCAGGCCCGGAACGATGGGCGCTGCGCGAGAATACAGCATCTCGATAACATCATCGGCTACATCGTGGTGGTCAATTCCGTGCTCGTAAGTAGGTCCGATGATCAGTCGGCTGCCCAAACGCGGGCAAAGCGTGCCATCGCGGTGTTTGATGAGATGCCTGATCGGCTGCGCAGCGCCGCTCATGTCGACGACTAAATTGACGCCGCGAACTGCGCGGCTGACTGGCAAGTCTTCCGGCGTTCCAGCAACACTATTTGCGCCCAATCCGTTTGCGAAAACCACGGTTTCTGCCGTAACGCTGCCGCCATCTTGCGAATGAACGATCACATCAGAAGCCGTTGTTTCCAAACGCTCCACGGACCAACCGGTTTTTATGGTTCCGCCTGCCTTCTCAATCGCCACCGCCATCGCAGCGCACACCGTCGCCCCATTGGCCCAACGAACGATTGGCACATAGGCTGCTCTTACGAGATCTGGCGAAAGCATCGGCTCGCGCTGCAACAGTTCGTCTGTTGATAGCAGATCGACATGCCAGCCATAGTCTGTGCGCTCGTCGTAGTCGGCAACAAACCGTTCCAGATTTTCGGCAAGCGTCACACGAATTTGCCCCTCGCGCCAATATTCAACATCGGTGCCGCTGTCTGAAGAAAGCCGTGCGGCGTAGTCTTCCCAGGCTTGCAACCCTTCCCACTCCAACCGCCTGATCGGCGTCGTACCAAGCCGCGGTTCAAGGTAGCACGTCGCTGCACCGCTCGCGCCGCTGCCGACACTTGCGGCTTCCAACACGGTCACGTCGGCACCCTTTTGCAACAGCGCCCAAGCGAGCGACAGCCCGGCAATGCCTGCGCCAACGACAACGATCATATGGCATCTTCCAAATATCCAGCAATCATATGCCGCTTGTTGCCAAAGCCGGGTCGGCGTTCAACCTGAAATCGCGCCTGCCGCAGATTCTGTCGCACCCAGCCCGCTGCCGTATAGCTGGCAAACCGGGCACCCGGGGCGCTCGCTGCAGCCACGCTTTCCATCACCTGTACTGACCACATTTGCGGATTGCGCGCAGGTGCAAAGCCATCAAGAAACCAAGTATCAACCGGATGTTCAAAACGCTCTAGCGCGATCGTCACATCTTCCATGACCACTTGCAAAACCGTTTGCTCGTCAATCTGAACGGGACCGTTTGCCAGCTCTTCCCAAATTTCCAGCAAATGCTCTTTGAGAGGGGAAAGGTCGCTCCAAGGTGAAAGCGCGCGTTCTAAGTCTTGCGCAGACATGGGAAAGCCCTCGACCGATTGAAAGATAAGCTGCTGCCCTTCAACGCGATTCTCGCGCCAAGTGGCCCACGTCTCAAGAAATGAAAGCCCTGTTCCAAAGCCCAATTCCCCGATCACACAGTCAGACATCCCGCTCCAGCGCTCCGGCAGGCCATTGCTCTGCAGAAACACAAAGCGTGTTTCCTCGCGCCCTTTGCCGCTGCTGAAATAATGGTCTTCAAACTGCGTTGAGTAAGGCTGGTTCGCCTCGTCCCATTCCAAAACAGCGCGCTGTCTCGGCGTGACCGCCACCCAATTGTCTTTTTCATTGTTCATGCAAGCGTCTTAGAACGACTAGAAGCATGCTGGCAAAGTCCCGTTCATTCTTCGCTTACCCTGCGCCTTGCCGTCGACTTGCGCCGTGCGTTGCATCGGCCTAGGGACAGAGAATGAATTGGCCACCTTGAGAACAGCTTGAAGGGCTCCCCGATGACCACTGATATCGACCACATTCTTGACCGCCGAAGTCTGCGCAAAAAGGTGAGCTTCTGGCGCATCGCCGCGCTTCTAGCATTTGCCGCCGTTGTGCTGGCTCTGCTCTCCTCTCTGGGCGTTTTCAAAGGTGCAGCCACCGCCGTCGATCATATCGCTCGCGTTGAAATTGAAGGCACGATTACAGAAAACCGCAAGCTGCTTCAGCTGATCAAAGAGGTTGAAGACAACGACAATGTCAAAGGCGTTGTGCTGGTCATTGATTCGCCCGGCGGCACTACCGTTGGCGGGGAGGCCATCTATGAGGCGGTGCGCAATCTTACCGAAAAGAAGCCGACCGTTACCAGCGTAGGAACCTTGGCAGCATCTGCCGGATATATGATTGCCTCTGCGACCGATCACATCGTGGCACGCAATTCGTCTATTGTCGGTTCTATTGGTGTGATCATTCAATATCCCCAAGCTTCAGAATTGCTGGCGAAAATTGGCATAGAAATGAAAGAGGTGAAGTCCTCCCCCTTGAAGGCAGAACCATCACCGTTCAACGAATCGCCCCCCGAGGCTACCGCAATGTTGCAGACGCTAATCGATGATGGTTACCGCTGGTTTGTCGATCTGGTAACCGAGCGGCGCAAGCTACCGCGCGAAGAAGTGCTGCGGCTAGCCGATGGTTCAGTTTATTCAGGCACCCGCGCGCTTGACCTGAAACTCATCGACGCTTTGGGCGGCGAAGATGTTGCACGCAAGTGGCTGGTCGATGAAAAGGGACTGTCCGACGACCTGAAAGTGCTGGACTGGAAAGTAAAGTCCAACGTCTCTGCCATTCCCTTTACCGCTCGTGCTGTGAGATGGATGATGGGCGATACAAGCAGTGGCCTTGACGGCATCGACCCGGACACGCTGCCCGCCATCGTACCAAAGCGTCTGTTTCTTGACGGCTTGTTGTCCGTTTGGCACGGTTGACTGGAGAACATAAAAAAGACTTTATACGTGTTGCCGTTGGGTAAGGCTTGGGAAACTTACGCAGGCAACAGGTGGTTCAAGCAGCGACAAAACCCAGAAATTGACGCTGTTTTGAATTTGAGAAATACATTTTCGGAGAGGGCGATGCGTCGGAGATAAGGCGCTTCGGAAAAAGCATGATTAAATCGGAACTGGTTCAGAAAATTGCTGAACAAAACCCACATCTCTATCAGCGCGACGTCGAAAACATCGTCAACGCGATTTTTGACGAGATCACCGGCGCGCTGTCAGACGGTGATCGCGTTGAACTGCGCGGCTTTGGTGCTTTTTCGGTGAAACACCGGGGTGCACGCACCGGCCGCAACCCGCGCACGGGAGAAAAGGTTGAAGTGGAGGCCAAAGCGGTGCCATTCTTCAAAACAGGTAAAGAATTGCGCGAACGGCTCAACGAACAATCCTGATTGTCGATCAGGGCAGCAGCCAAAGCGCCAGCGTTAATGACAGGAACTGACTAATGCTCAAGCGGCTGCTGATCCTATTGATAATTGTCCCGATCGCCATCATCGTGATTTGGCTGGCGGTAAACAACCGTCAGCTCATTCAGGTATTCATTCCGCCGGATGTGGGCGGGGAACCGCTGTTTTCTTTCCAAGTGCCTTTGTTTATCGCATTCTTTGCAACGCTCTTGGTGGGTATCTTGATCGGCTCTTTCACCACGTGGCTGAAACAGGGCAAGCACCGCAAAGCAGCGCGTGTGCGTAAGGCAGAGGCGACCAAATGGCACTTCGAGGCCGATAAAGAAAAAGAACGTGCCAACGAGCTTGCTCAGAAGGTCGCTTCAGCAGACTCAAGCCCCGCGGCTCGTGGCTTGCCTTCGCCGTCAAAGGCCGCTTAGCTTCAAAAACCAAACAGACCAAAAACCAAGGGTTTTAGGGGCGGCTCTAGCCGAATGAATAGGTGATGAAAGCCAAAATGGCGCAAATTACCAAACCCCAGAAGAAGCAGCTCCAGTGATTTTCGCTGTAAGTTGAATCAGCCATTTCGGTATTCCCTCAAACAAGACTATTGGTGGCGCACGCCATTTTGACTTTACGTTAGCCGCATCGGGCCCAGATGGTCAAAACCGAGAGCTGTGAATAACTCACGCGTCAACGGCTTCTTCGCCTTCTCCCGATACGATTTCTGAGAAATTCTCAAAAAATTCGTTCGCGAGCTTTGCTGCTGTGCCGTCGATAAGCCGCGAGCCGAGTTGCGCCAGCTTACCGCCTACCTTCGCATCGACGCTATAATCAAGTTGGGTTCCGCCTTCCACTTCTGTCAGCTTCACATTCGCACCGCCCTTTGCGAAGCCCGCGATGCCGCCTTTGCCTTCACCCGTAATTGTGTAGCTTTCTGGCGCCACTATATTTTCTAGCGTCACTTCGCCCTTGAAAGTCGCTTTCACGGGTCCAACCTTGGCAACGACTTTTGCGGCCAACTGGTTTTCGCCGATCTGCTCCAGCTCTTTGCAACCGGGAATCGCCTGCCGCAAAACATCTGGGTTGTTCAGCGCCATCCAAACCGTTTCGCGGTCTGCCGGGATAATGTGACTTCCGTTCATTTCCATAGTGGTGGTTCTCGTTTTGGCGTAAACAACAAAACACATTGAAGCGCGGCGCAGGCCAGCTTGCAACCAAGACTTTCCGCCAGCCCCTCTTTTGGTTACAGCAGGTTCATGGCAAAGCCGAAATACAAATCACAGCGCCGCCCAAGCGCCCCGTCCATCGCCAAGCGGCCCCGAGCGTCAGCCAATGGCCAGGCGCGACCGCGTGAGAATTCCAAGCCCCCGCCCGAGCCCTTGCCGGAACGCATGGTGTGGAAAGGTGCACGCCTCGCGGAACGCACATCAATGGTTTTGGAGACGGAAGCCACTGCCGATTATGCCCTGCTCGACAGCGGCGCGGGCCGCAAGTTGGAGCGATACGGCGACGTCATCGTTGATCGCCCTGAAGGGCAAGCGCTATGGCTGCCTGCACTGCCACAGTCCACGTGGGACCAAGCGGATGCAATCTTCACCGGCAATACGGAAGAAGAGGGTGCAGGACGCTGGAAGTTTCCCAAAGGCAATCGCGGCGAAACGTGGCCGCTGGCCTTTGATGGTGTTGGCTTCCACGGGCGTTTCACCTCGTTTCGCCATGTCGGCGTCTTTCCAGAGCAGGCAGCCCATTGGCACGCGATGCAAACCGCCATCCGCGCCGCCAAGCGCCCAGTGAAAATGCTGAACCTTTTTGGATATACCGGCGTCGCTTCGCTGGTTGGCGCACGCGCAGGAGCGGAAGTAACCCATGTGGATGCGTCGAAGAAGGCGATCCAGTGGGCGCGGGAAAACCAGTTGGAGGGCGGATTGCAAGACGCGCCCATTCGCTGGATTTGCGAAGATGCGGTGAAATTCTGTGCCCGCGAAGTCAGGCGGGGAAACACCTACGACATCATCCTGCTTGATCCGCCCGCCTTCGGCCGCGGACCCAAGGGCGAAGTCTGGCAATTTTTCGAACACGTGCCGCTCATGCTGGACCTCGTGCGCCAATTGCAGGCTGAGAAACCAATCATGACCGTTCTCACATCCTACGCTATCCGTGCATCCTCGTTCGCCCTTCATGAACTCATGCAAGAGGTTTTCGCGGGCATGGCAGGGCGCATCGAGACGGGCGAACTCATCCTGCGCCAGGAAGGCGGCGAGCGGATGTTGTCGACCTCCATGTTCTCGCGCCACATTGGTGAGGGCGTCGACGTATGAGCGCAACCATTCAGGGAAAAATCAAAGAAGTCACCGCCACTTCCAACCCGATTATCAAAGATATCAAGGCACTCGCGCTGAAGAAAAACCGCGACCGGGAAGGTTTGTTTCTCGCGGAGGGTTTGAAACTCGCTACTGACGCCATGGAAGCGGGCTGGCGGCTGCGCACGCTGATCCACGGCAAGAAAGCGCTGGAAGACAATAATCTCCGCGATAAAGTGCAGGCGCTTGCGATTCAGGCCCGTGCGCTAGGCGGTGACGTGTTGATCGTGAGCGATAAAATTCTCACCTCGATCACACGCCGCGATAACGCTCAGATGGTTGTCAGCGTATTGGAACAGCGCTTCACAACACCGACCGATATCAAGCCCGTCGCAAACGATTGCTGGCTGGCGCTGGATCGTGTCCGCGACCCCGGTAATTTGGGAACAATCATCCGAACGGCCGATTGTCTTGGCGCAAAAGGTGTCATTCTGGTTGGCGAGACGACCGACCCTTTCGCGTTGGAAGCCGTGCGCGCCACTATGGGCTCGCTCTTTCACGTGCCTCTGGTGCGGATGAGCGAGGAAGCGTTTGTCGGTTTTGCCGAAAAGTGGCGTGAAGATTTTAAAGGTCACGTTACAGGAACGCATCTTAAAGGTGCGATTGACCATCGCAGCATCGACTACACGAACAGCCCGCAACTTCTGTTGATGGGCAATGAACAGCAGGGGCTGACCGACGATCTAGCGAGCGCTTGTGATCGCCTGGCGCTCATCTCTATGGCCGGGCAGGCAGACAGCCTCAACCTCGCCGTTGCCACAGGCATCATGCTGTTTGAGGCCCGCCGCCATGCGCTTTGATTTCATCAAACCTTGGACGGTCGCTTTGATAGTCGGGTTGATCGTCGTGGACCAAGTGTCCAAATGGGCGACGGAAGCCTATCTGCCGCTGCAAGAGGCGATCAACCTCGTCTCAATCCTCTCTCTTTACCGCACCTACAATACAGGTATCGCCTTCTCCATGTTCGATTGGGCGGGTGCTACAGGCTTGATCGTTCTAGCGCTCGTGGTTGTGCTGTTGATGATCTATCTGTGGTCAAAAGTGCCTGCTGCACGCTGGCTTTCACACCTGGGTTTTGCGCTAATCATCGCGGGCGCGATCGGCAATCTCATTGACCGCTCTCTGTGGGGGCATGTGATCGACATGGTCTTACTGCACACCCAAACATGGGCGTTTGCAGTGTTTAATCTGGCCGATGCCTTTATTTCTGTGGGTGCGGCTGCGATCATTTTGGATGAAATTCTTGCCATGCGTCGAAAAGACAGCCAAGACGAAACGAACCCTTCAGCCTAACGGAGCAACCATGTCCGACACATTCAAGGCCATCCTTATTTCCCGCGACGAAGACAAGAAACAGTCCGTCGAAATGACCCAGCTTTCCGATTCCGATTTGATGGAAGGCGATGTGACCGTCGCCGTGGAAGCCACCACCGTGAACTACAAAGACGGCCTTGCCATCACCGGGAAATCGCCGGTCGTGCGCCATTGGCCCATGGTTCCCGGCATTGATTTCGCAGGCAAGGTGACTGCCTCGGACAATCCTGAGTTCTCTGTTGGTGACGATGTGATCTTGAACGGCTTTGGCGTGGGTGAAACCCATTGGGGTGCCTACGCAGAAAAAGCGCGCGTTAAAGGCGACTGGCTGATTCATCGTCCCGATAGCATTTCTGCCACACAGGCAATGGCAATCGGCACCGCCGGCTACACAGCGATGCTGTGCATCATGGCGCTGGAGCGTCACGATATCACGCCAAACCGCGGCCCGGTCGTTGTGACCGGCGCAAATGGTGGCGTCGGCACGGTCGCCGTGTCGATCCTTTCCAAGCTCGGCTACGAAGTTATTGCCACAACACGCCGCACCAGCGAGGCGGATTTCCTGAAAGATCTGGGTGCAAGCCAGATAATGGACGCGGCTGAAATGAGCGAAGCGGGCCGTCCAATGGGCAAAGAGCTTTGGGCTGGCGGCGTCGATTGCGTCGGTTCCCATACGCTTGCCAACGTGTTGGCGCAGACAAAATACGGCGGCGCTGTCGCTGCCTGTGGCTTGGCACAAGGCTTTGATCTACCAACAACCGTGATGCCGTTCATTCTACGCGGTGTCAGCCTGTTGGGTGTCGACAGCGTGATGGCACCGAAGTCGATCCGTCAGGAAGCTTGGTCGCGCTTGGCCAGAGATCTCGACATGGGCAAGCTGGAGAGCCTGTCCACCGAGATCGGTTTTGATGATCTGATCGGTGCTGCCAGCGACATTGTTGAAGGCAAGATCCGGGGCCGCGTCGTCGCCACGCTCTAATCTTCGCCGCATTTACAAAGCAAGAAACCGGCATGTTCATCGCGTGCCGGTTTTTTCTTTTTATGTCACACGTCAAAATCACCATAGCTGCCACCGCTATGGCGCTTGCCATGCCTGCGATAGCGCAAGCCCAATGCGGCAAGGCATCTTGGTATGCGATGACCTCGAAAACCGCCAGCGGCCAGAGGGCCAATCCTGGCTCCATGACTGCCGCTCACCGCACATTGCCTCTGGGTTCCAAAGTGCGCGTCACGAATTTGCGCAACGGCAAGAGCGCAGTGGTCACGATCAACGACCGTGGGCCATTTATAAAAGGGCGCGTGATTGATTTGACGGAAATGGTCGCTACAAAACTCGGCTTCCGCTGGGCTGGATGGACCCGCGTTGGCATTTCGCGTGAGGGAAAGCGTTTCGCCAAAGGCCGCATCTGCCGTACGCTCAACGATGGTGCAAGCCTTTTGCCTCTCAAGCCGGCGCGTCCAATTCAAAGGCCAGTACAAAGCTGGGATGTTGCGCAGGCCGATTTTTCTGGCCTCGAATAGCCCTCACTCACTTGCCACCTGCCACGCTTCGCACGACACTGCGCAACTAAGATCAGGGCAGGGAACATTCCATGACAACAGCAGGTTTGCAGACAAGGCTCGGCTTCGCGCCGGACCGTCTGGAGCGGATTACCGATTGGATGCAATCCTACGTCGATGATGGCCGCTATCCCGGTGCATCGGTTTTGATCGCACGGGGTGGCAATGTCGCCTTTCGCTCTCAAGTCGGCCAACGCGACATCGAGGCGGGCAAGCCCTTTGAGCAAGATACTATTGCTCGCATTTATTCGATGACCAAACCGCTCACATCGGTCGCGATCATGATGTTGGTTGAGCGTGGCCTGTTTACGCTCAACACACCGATTTCAGAATTCATTCCCGAATTCGCCAAATGTCGCGCATTGCTGCCCGGCGCGCAAAACCTTAGTCAGAGCGAACCGGCACCAACACCGACCGTCCATCAATTGCTGGTTCACACGGCAGGTTTTTCCTACTCGTTCAACGAAGGCTTGATGGGCGAAGCTTATCTTGAAAACCAAATTCATTTCGGCACCGGCCCCGTCGAACCTGGTCTTACACTGGAGACCGCTGCCAAACGCGTTGCAGAACTGCCGCTGGCCTTTCAGCCGGGAAGCAAGTGGGAATACTCAATTGCCATCGACCTGTTGGGGCGCATCATTGAGGTTGCCTCCGGTGAGCCGCTGGATCAATTCCTTCACAACCACATCATCGAGCCGCTAGGCATGGTCGATACCGCCTTTGATGTGCCGGAAGACAAGCTTGACCGATTTGCCGCCTGCTACACCTGCTCGGAGGACAAAAGCACACTGATGGCGTTAAGCGATGCGCCGCAGACCACGCGTTACAAGCGCGGCACGGTCACTGCCTTTTCTGGCGGGGGTGGGTTGGTTTCCACGCTGGACGACTATCTTAAATTTGCAGACATGGTGCGTCGAGGTGGCGAACGTGACGGGGTTCGTTTCCTATCGCCCCGCACGTTAGACTTCATGCGCCAAAACCACCTCAAGGGCGATATAGCATCAATGGGCCCAACCAGCTTCGCTGAAATGCCGATGGACGGCACAGGCTTTGGCCTTGGTTGGTCAGTGGTGATTGACCCGGCTCAAGTGAAAGTGCCCGGCAGTATGGGCGATTATGGCTGGGGAGGGCTGGCCAGCACCGGTTGGTGGAACGACCCTGTTCAAGATATCACCACCATCTTCTTCACCCAGCTTATCCCCTCAAGCGCGTGGCCCAGCCGTCCCCAATTGAGGGCGCTTGTGAACGCGGCTGTGGTCGGAGATGGAAACTACGCTTAGCCCGCGGTTGTCAGTGTGCACCGGACATATCGCCCAGCACTTCTTTGCTGGCCACGGTCGAGTCCGCTTTCAGTTCGTAGATCATAGGAATACCGGTTCCTAAGTTGAGCGACGTCACTTCGTCTTTGCCCAAACCATCAAGCACCATCACCAGCGCCCGCAGAGAATTTCCATGGGCGGCAACCAGAACCGTGTTGCCTCGCAGGACGTGGGGCAGAATATCGGTGAGGTAATATGGCCAAACACGCGCCCCCGTGTCGCGCAGGCTTTCGCCGTCCTCGCCGGGGGGCGGTGTGTCGTAGGAACGTCGCCAGATATGCACCTGCTCTTCGCCCCATTTTGCGCGGGCATCGTCTTTGTTCAATCCGGCCAGATCGCCGTAATTGCGCTCGTTGATTGCCTCATTCCGGATCGTCTTCAAATCGCTCTGGCCAACGCCATCGAGAATATGCTGGCAGGTCTTTTGAGCGCGGGTCAGTTCGCTGGTGAAGGCGATATCAAACTTCATGCCGCGCTCGCCCAGAATGCGTCCCGCTTCAATGGCTTCTGCTACGCCCTGTTCGGTCAAGTCAGGATCTTTCCAACCGGTAAACAGGTTGAGCTTGTTCCATTCGCTTTGCCCGTGGCGGACGAGAACCAGAGTGCCAGACATGAAATACCTCTTAGTTTGAAAGACCAAGAACGTCGATCATATCGTAGCGTCCTGGTTTTTGAGAATGGCCCCACAGGGCGGCCTTCACCGCGCCGCGTGAGAAAACCTGGCGGTCTAGCGCCGAGTGAGAAAGCGTGATGGTCTCGCCTTCACCCGCCAGCAGAACCGAATGTTCACCAACCACGGAACCACCGCGCAGGGTTGCAAACCCGATTGTGCCGTCTTCGCGCGCGCCCGTCTGCCCTTCGCGCACCATGACGCTCTTTTCACCCAGTTTGATTCCACGACCCTCAGCTGCCGCTTCACCGAGCAGAAGCGCCGTGCCGGAAGGCGCGTCGACCTTGTGCCTGTGGTGCATTTCCAGCACTTCGATATCGTAATCCGACGCGGCCAAAGCCTGTGCAGCTTGTTTCACCAACACGGCCAGCAAATTCACGCCGAGCGAATAGTTCCCGCTCTTGATAATCCGCGCGTGCCGTCCTGCAGCATCAAACTTCGCCTCGTCGTCTTCGCTGCAACCCGTTGTGCCGATCACATGAACAATACGAGCTTGCGCGGCCAAGGCAGCAAATTCAACGCTGGCGGCAGGCATGGTAAAATCCAAAACGCCATCAGCGGCTGCAAAAGCGGGCAGGGGATCATCGGTGATTGCGATACCGTTGGCTGCAAGACCAGCAACCACGCCGCTATCTTCACCCAGATGTTGCGAACCGGGACGTTCCACGGCGGCGCTCAGAGCCGCGCCATCGACTTCCGAAATGGCGCGGATAAGCGACTGACCCATCCGGCCAGCAGCGCCAACCACAACAAGTTTCACATCCGACATCTGCAATGGCCTTTTGAACTTTTATCCGGCTTTGGCAGTTCTTTTGCGCCGCTTCGACGGTCCGGGCAAGCCCTTGCCGCCCGCAACGCTTTGCAGCCGTGCATAAATGCCGCCTGCTTTCATCAATTCGTCATGCGTGCCTGCATCGACTGCACGGCCTTTGTCGATGACGACAATACGGTCGGCCTTCTCAATTGTGGAAAGCCGGTGAGCAACCACGATTGATGTGCGCCCCTGCATCAAGGTATCGAGCGCCTGTTGGACCTGAGCCTCGGATTCGTTGTCCAACGCAGACGTCGCTTCGTCCAACAGCAGAATGGGCGCATTGCGCACGATGGCGCGTGCGATTGAAAGGCGTTGTCGCTGGCCGCCGGAGAGGTTAGCGCCGTTTTCGCCCAGCAGCGTGTCATAACCCTCCGCCAATTGCATGATGAAGTCGTGCGCCTGAGCCGCCCGGCAGGCTTCTTCTATTTCCGCGTCAGTGGCTTCAGGACGCGCATAGCGCAGGTTTTCTATTACGGTGCCCTGAAACAAGATTGGTTGCTGGGATACATAAGCAATGGCGCTGCGAACGCTGGCCACTTGAAGGCCGGTTAGGTCTTGGCCGTCGATGGTAATCGTGCCCGAGGCCGGGTCATAGAATCGTTGTAGCAGCGCGATGATGGTGGATTTACCGCCGCCTGATGGCCCCACAAGCGCGGTGGTTTGACCGGCCAGGGCTTCAAACGAGAGGTTAGTCAAAACCGATTGGGCTTCATTTTGCGCGTTGGTCTCATAGTGGAAGCTGACTTTATCGAAGAGGATCGTGCCGGCCTTCAAATCCAGCGGCTTGGCATCTCCCTTGTCGGCCTGCCGGATCGGCGTATCGAGGACTTCGTAGATCATCCTTGCATTCACGAGCGAGCGTTCCAGCGAAACCCGCATCCGTGCAAGACGTTTTGCGGGCTCGTAGGCGAGCAACAGCGCGGTCATGAAAGACGTTAAATCGCTGGGCGCGTAGCCGTGATTGATAACGCGGTAGCCGCCATAGGCAATTACACCAGCCACTGCAAAACCAGCCAGCGTTTCCATCAACGGGCTGGAACGGGCAGTGATCCGCGCAATCTGATTGGAGCGCTTCTCCGCCTCCACTGTCAGCATGTTCAGTTTCGCGCGCATCTGATCTTCCATCGTCATGGCCTTGACCACTTCGATCCCGTGAGCGGCTTCCTGCATAGAGGTGGCTACTTGCGCTGTAATCTTCACCTCTTCCCGCGCAATGCGCTTCACCCGACGCGCGTAGCCGGCAATTGCGATGAGCGCTATGGGGCCGATGACGAAGACCGCAAGAGACATATATGGATCGCGATAGAACATCACGAAGATCAAGCCGAGCAGTGTCACCAGATCACGCACGAAGCCCAGCACGACCGTGTTCAGCAGGTCACGAACAGCGATGACGTTCTGGTTCAGACGACTGATGAGGTCAACGGAGTGCTGACGTGAGAAAAAATCCACACCGAGCCGCAGCATGTGGTCAAACAAGCGGCGTTGATAATTTGCGACCAGCGAGTTGCCGATCTTGCTCAAAATCACGCTTTGGAAATAGGTGACGATGCCCTTGACCAGAAAGATGCCCGCCACCGTGGCCGCTAGCACCAGCGCACGGTTCATATCGTTGCCGTAGAACACGTCCTTGACGATTGGCCCCATCAACCACGCGCTGTAGGCGGTGGCTCCGGCTGAAAACAGCAGGCAGACAATGGCGATGGCGTATTGGCTGCGATAGCGTCGAAAGTTCTCGTTCGCCATGCGGCGGAAGACACCTGCTTCGCCGGGCGTTCGGAACAAAAATGCGGCTAGTCGGCTCAAAGGATCGCTCTCAAGTCGTTTCGACGTCTGCGGTTCAACCCCGCTCTAGCAGGCAGGCAAGGCAACCGCACCATCCTATCTGGTTTCAAACCGTGCAACAGGAAGCACTGTTGCGCAAATGTGTCAGGCAGATTTCCAAGAACGGTGTTCCAGATCGATAGCAAACGCGTCGGGTTGGCATGCATAGCTCGCCAATCCCAACAGAGCGGGCAGCTTGTGAGTGACCACATGCAATCCGATCGCTTCCATCAGCTCGCTATGGGGCTCTTTGTCGTCAAAGGAACGCCGCATTCCACTCTGCTGAAGAAACGACAGAATATGCCCCGCTATGCCGCCAGCCACAAAAACCCCTCCCTTTGCCATGACGGTCAAGGCTAGATCGCCGGCCACACGACCGAAACAAGCGCAAAAGATCGAGAGTGCCTCGTAAGCCTGATCGTCGCGCCCTTCCATAGCTGCTGTTGAGATATCCGATGCCGTTTGAAGGCTAGGCTCCACTCTGTCCGCACCGCAAACTGCGCGATAGAGATTGACCAATCCATCGCCGCATAAAACCTGTTCTGCCGAAATGCGTCCGCCGATCCTTTCCAGATGGGGCCAGATCGTGCTTTCGCGTTCGGTGCGCGGTCCCAAATCCACATGGCCGCCTTCACCGCCGACAGGCACCCATTTGCCGGCCGCACGCGCCAGTGTGCCGACGCCAAGACCGGTTCCCGCGCCGACAACACCCATCGTACGCTTGGTTTCGCCAAGGCCCACGCCGCCGAGCGATGATACATCGTCTTTGGTCAAAAACGGCAGCGCGAGTGCCTGAGCGTCAAAATCATTAAACAATATCAGGTGGTCGAGTTTCAGATTGTTCACAAATGCGTTAGCTTTGATACGCCAATGGCAATTGGTAAGGTCTAGCCCATCCACTTTTATTGGCCCTGCAGCAGCGATCAGTGCGGTTTTGGGTTGGTACCCTTGGTCAAGCACAACAGCCCGCAAAGCGTCCTCAATGGTTGAAAAATCGGCAGTTTTTACCGTTTTGAATGTGATGGCGGTGCTGTCAGCAGCTTCCAACACCTGAAACCGTGCATTCGTGCCCCCGATATCAGCCAAAAGAACGGGGAAGGTAAAAGCGCTCATTGATGCGTAAAACCTGCGGTTTGCGTGGATTTCTCAGCCGGTCCCAGCCTGTGAATCAGGGCAATAAAGTGAATGCATTGTCCCGGCAATCGTGCAAATCTGTTTCCACGATCCCGTTCCATTATGTCGCCATATCCGGCGTCAATGGATAGGGGGGCGTGTAATCCGTGAAAACGACACTGAAACAACGTCATACGCGGATGCCTAACAAGTGTGCAGTTCCAAGGGAAGGACACCCCTCATGAAGAAATTTATCCTGGGCCTTGCCGCCGCCGTCTCGATGACGGTCAGCGCCATCGCCGCCGATCTCAAGCCCGCCGTCGTTTACGACCTTGGTGGCAAGAACGACAAGTCGTTCAACGAAGCAGCCTTTACCGGTGCCGAGCGTTTCAAGAGTGAAACGGGCATGGAATACAAGGACTTCGAAATCCAGAACGACGCCCAGCGCGAACAAGCCATGCGCCGCTTCGCTCGTGATGGCCACAACCCAATCGTCGCTATCGGCTTTTCGCAAGCCGCTGCTCTGGAAAAAGTCGCAAAAGAATTTCCCGATACGAAATTCGCCATCGTCGACATGGTCGTCGAACAGCCAAACGTGCGCTCCATCCTTTTCACCGAGCACGAAGGTTCATACCTTGTCGGCGTGATGGCAGCGAAAGCCTCCAAGACGGGTAAAGTCGGTTTCATCGGCGGCATGGACATCCCGCTGATCCGCAAATTCGCCTGCGGCTACGTGCAAGGCGTCAAATCGGTGAACCCTGAAGCTGAAGTCTTCCAGAACATGACCGGCACAACAGGCGCTGCTTGGAATGACCCGGTTAAAGGCGGCGAGCTTGCGAAATCCCAGTTCGACCGTGGCGCTGACGTTGTCTATCACGCAGCAGGCGGCACCGGCATCGGCGTGCTTCAGGCTGCAGCAGACGCAGGCAAACTCGGCATCGGTGTGGACAGCAACCAAAACGGCATGCACCCCGGTTCTGTTCTCACTTCCATGCTCAAGCGCGTCGACAACGCTGTCTACAACGCCTTTATGGATGTGAAGAACGATAATTGGACCACGGGCTTCAATGTTCTTGATCTCAAAGCCGGCGGTGTTGGCTATGCGATGGACGACAACAACGCCAAGCTCGTCAACGACGACATGATGGCCGCTGTGAAAAAAGCTGAAATGGCGATCACGTCCGGCGAAGTGAAAGTCCACAACTACATGGACGACAGCGCCTGCCCCGTTCAATAAGAACGAATAGCAATCGCTGAAATGATGAAGCCGCCTCGGGAAACCGGGGCGGCTTTGTCGTTCAGGTGGGTGGGGTCTCGAACAAAGCCGCAAGACTGCGCCGCAATCCAGCGTCCAGATCTTCTGAAATGAGTGCCGGTCCACATCGTCTCCCAGCATCCCCGTGCAACCACACTCCGGCGCAGGCTGCGTCGAACGGTTCCATCCCTTGCGCCATCAATCCACCAATCACGCCCGCCAAAACATCTCCGCTGCCTGCTGTCGCCAACCAAGGCGTCGCGTGCTCGTTGCGCACTATCGAGCCTTTGGGAGAGGCGACAATCGTTTCGGCGCCTTTCAAAGTCACAACCGCGCCACTGCGTTTTGCAGCATGTGCGGCTCTTGCTTCTCGCGGACCGTCCAAATCGGGAAACAGTCGCTTGAACTCGCCCTCATGCGGCGTCAGCACAGCCAGTCCGTGAGATCCTAATTTAGAGAAAAACGCGTCAGAAGCTTCTGCGTGCATGGTCAGTGCGTCCGCGTCGAGCACGAGCTTTTGACGACAGCGCAGCAGCGCGTCCACTTTGGCTCGTGCCGTTTTGCTGAACCCCAGTGCGGGGCCAGCGATTGCACAGGTGATGCGTTGATCGTCCATAACAGCCGCCAACTCATCGGCATCTGCGACGGCCCGCAACATAACGGCAGTTAGATGGGATGCGTTTACAATGACAGCAGATGGAGGCGACATAACCGTCACCAAACCCGCGCCAACCCTCAGCGCCGCTTGCGCGGCCAGCCGAGCACCGCCCGTTTGTGCTGCACCGCCGGACAAAACCAAAGCGTGGCCTCGATCATATTTGTGGCCATCATCGGACGGTTTGGGAAAGGCTTTCCACCATAAAGAAGGTGAGTTGATAGCTGCCATATCGGACGATCCACTCATCGTGGTGGATAGACAATTCCTGCCTCTCCTGGTTGCCAAACGTCAAACTTAAACATTGTCGCTGCGAACAGATCAGAACTCAGGAACGCGGCAAGCCAATCGTGCAGATGGGGCAGCGGTTGAGTATCGAACCATTCGCGGTTCACATTCGCAAACTGCCGCACGAACGGCGCTATAGCCACGTCCGCCAGCGTTAGCCGATCAGCAACTAAGCCGGCGGAGGCCGCCAGTTGAGCATCCAGTTTGACGAGAAATTCCAGCCCATAAGAACGATGTGCCAAGCCGTCTGCGACCGGCAGTTTGTCAGCGTCAAGCTGCGCATATTTGTAGCCATCCAGATTGGTTTTGAACGGTCCATCCGCCTGTTCAACCAAAGCATCTGTTGCGTCGCCTTCTGCACCATCCATCGGCAGCCAATCGAACGGATCGTTCTGCTTTAACGCCCAAACCATGATGTCATAGCTTTCATCCAGCGCCGAGCCATCGGGGAGAACAAGACAAGGAACCGTCGCGCTTTTCGACACTGCAAGAAAAGCCTCCGGCTTTTCCTTTAGTTTGATTTCGCGCAGCTCAACTGAGATCTCGCTCGCCAAAAGTGCCAGCCGCGCCCGCATGGCGTAGGGGCAACGGCGGAACGAATAGAAAATAGGCAAATCGCTCACAAGCCTAGCCGCCCAGAACCAGTGTCCAGTATTTGCGTTTGCCCCGTGTCGGGTGGTCTGTCTCCACAACGCCCAGCCCATAGCGCTTCATGCGCGGGTTCAGCATGTTGCGTCGATGCGGTTTCGAGCGCACCCAAGCGTCCATCGTCTCGCCACGGCTTTTATACCCCTCGGCCAGATTTTCGGCCGCCAGCCTGTTGTATCCCGCGCGTTTCAAGCGCTGTGCGAAGCGCTGGCCACGCTCGGTGTTGTGCGTCATTTTGAGATGCTTTGCCATCAGCCGCGACTGCTCTTTGGCCATGCGCTCCAGCACAGGGTCGCGCTGCAAGACCGACAGACCAAATTTGCGCCGCACATCGTTGACCGACGAATACTGGCTTTTGGTGTTGCCAGATACATTCAGCCCGCTTTCCAGCACTGAAGTGCTGGTGCATCCAGCCATCGTTAGCCCCAAAAGCGCTGTTGCTAAAACTGTTCTCACTGTTCGCCACTCTCTATCGCGCGCAGGAAAGGCTTGCCCTTTTCTACCGGCTTGGTTTCCTCCGGCGCGCCGAACTCCAAGCTTTCGATCTTTGCGCCATGACGCGTAAGCTTGTCGGTAGACGTTAAAATCTGATCAATATCTTTGGCCGCCAGGTCGTGATGGCTTTTCAGCTTGCGGATGCGATCGTCAAGGCGGCTGAGGTCGGTCATGAACTTCATCACCTCGCCTTGAATAAGATGCGCCTGCTCACGCATCCGTGCGTCTTTCAAAACCGATTGGATCACCTGCACAGACAGCAGCAACAGCGAAGGGGAGACGATAACGATGCGCGATTTATGTGCTTTTTGAACCACGCCTTCAAAATGCTCATGGATTTCCGCAAAGATCGATTCCGATGGCACGAAGAGAAAAGCCGTGTCCTGCGTTTCGCCCGGCACAAAATATTTCTCGGCTATATCCTTCACGTGAACTTCCAAATCCCGTTTGAAGTCCGCTCCTGCAATCTTTCGTTCATCGGCATTCTGGGCCTCTTGCAGGCGCGACCACGCTTCCAAGGGAAACTTCGCATCCACCACCAGAACAGGTCCGTCATTGGGCATTAAAATAGTACAGTCGGGCCGCTTTCCATTTGATAGTGTCGGTTGAAACTCAAACGAGCCCATCGGCAGACCATCTTGCACGATGGCCTCCATCCGGCTTTGACCAAACGCCCCGCGGGTCTGTTTGTTTTGCAGGATTGATTGCAGCCCCACAACGTCTTGCGCCAGCGATTGGATGTTGTTTTGCGCGGTGTCGATCACAGCCAGCCGCTCCTGCAGTTTAGCAAGATTTTCCATCGTGTTTTTCTGCGTATCCGCCAGCGATTGTGACACCCGTCCGGTTACGTTCGCCAACCGCTCATCAAGTTGCTTGGAGAACGCCGATTGCTGAACGGTTACGCTGTCTTGCATCGAGGCCAAACGCCCCGTCAGCTCGCTCTGCGTGGCAACGAGCTGGGCCATGCGCGCCTCTGCCTCCTGCGCGCGCAATTCGTCTTGCTGGCGAAGATACTGCGCCTCAAGCGCCCGCATTCTCGCGCTGCGCCAAATCGAAAACAGGAAAAACAGCGCCAGCAAAAGACATAAGCCGAGCGCAATGATGAGAAAATCGCCAAACGACAGCACTGTTGTGCCGATGGTCAGGAAATCGCGGGAAAAATCGAAAGCGTTCATCGCGGGAAACTAGCCGATTCGGGGGATAGAATGAAACAAGAACATTTTTTGCGTTGGTTCAGCGCCCTCGCATCGTTGACCAGCGAAGGGCGAAGCACTATTTCACCGCCATGGCCATTCTACCGCTCGTTCATATTCCCGACCCCATTTTGCGCGCTCCGTCCAAGCCGATAGAGCGCTTTGATGGTGACCTCCAGAAGTTCCTCGATTCCATGCTGGAGACGATGTACGACGCGCCGGGCATTGGGCTTGCCGCCGTGCAGGTGGGTGAACCGATCCGCGTTGTTACGATTGACTGCGCCGAGCGTGAAGTGAATGAGCGTGGTGAGGAAGATCCGGACCCTAAGCGTGAACCGATCTTTCTGATAAATCCGGAAATTGTCGCCACATCGGATGCGCCAAATGTTTACGAGGAAGGCTGCCTGTCGATCCCCGACTATTATGCAGAGGTTGAACGGCCAGCCGAGTGTACGGTGAAGTTTCTCGATCGGGATGGCAAAGAGCAAACCTTGGAAGCCGATGGCATCATGGCAACGTGCATTCAGCACGAGGTCGACCATCTCAATGGTGTTTTGTTCATCGACTATCTATCGAAGTTGAAGCGCGACATGGTGGTGCGCAAATTCACAAAGATTGCCAAACAATCCGGCAAGCCCTTCATAGGATAAGCCCCGCTTATGGCGCTCCGCATCATCTTTATGGGCACGCCTGAGTTCTCCGTGCCAACGCTGCGCTCGCTGCACAATGCGGGCCACGAGATTGTTGCCTGCTATACGCAGCCTCCGCGACCGGCGGGCAGGCGCGGGTTAGAACTGACGCCCTCGCCGATTCATAAAGCGGGGGAAGAATTAGGCATTGCGGTTTTCACGCCAAAATCTTTGAAAGGTTCGGACGAGCAGACCGAGTTTGCTACCCATAAGGCTGACGTTGCGGTTGTCGTCGCTTATGGGCTTTTGCTGCCGCAAGCCGTCCTCGACGCGCCGCGACATGGCTGTTTCAACGGGCACGCGTCGCTTTTGCCCCGTTGGCGCGGCGCTGCGCCCATCCAACGTGCGATCATGGCAGGCGATAGCGAAACAGGAATGATGGTGATGCAGATGGAAGCCGGCTTGGACACCGGGCCTGTAGCGATGACGCGCAAAGTTCCGATCACGCCAGAAATGACCGCTGGCGATCTGCACGATACGCTATCGCAAGAGGGTGCTGCGCTAATGGTTGAGGCGATGGCCGCGCTGGAAGATGGAGTGCTAACGCTGACGCCGCAATCGGAGGAGGGCGTCACTTATGCTTCCAAGATTTCCAAGGAAGAAACCCGCATCGATTTCACTCAAACCGCCGAGCAAGTGCAGCGCCACATTATGGGCTTGTCACCGTTCCCCGGCGCTTGGACGGAAATGCGGCTCTCCGGCAAATCAACCCGCGTGAAGGTCCTCCGCGCAGCGTTGTCGGGCGAGGGCGTTCAGATCGCCTGCGCCAACAAAGACGTGATCCTCACCCGCTTGCAAAAGGCCGGTTCCAAGCCGATGAATGCCGATGAATTCCTGCGTGGCAACACGTTTGACGGTCTCGCCTAATGCCCCGCTATCGGCTGACCGTAGAATATGATGGGAGCCCTTACCGCGGCTGGCAGCGGCAGGACGATGTTCTCAGCGTGCAAGCAGCCATTGAGCAGGCGTTGGAAAATATCGGTGAGCCGGGAAGCATCGTCCAAGGTTCTGGCCGCACTGATGCTGGCGTTCACGCGCTGGGCCAGATTGCCCATGTTGACCTGCAACAGAAATGGACGGGTTTTCGTCTAACTGAGGCCGTAAACGCCCATCTGCGCCAGAGCGGTGAAACGGTGGCTATTCTTGACGCCGAAATTGTCGATGACGAATTCCATGCCCGCTTCAGTGCTATCCAGCGCCACTATATTTTCCGCATCATATCGCGCCGTGCACCGCTTACCGTGGAGCGCGGCTTGGCATGGAACGTGAAAGTTCCACTTGATATAGACGCCATGAATGAGGCCGCGCAGGTGCTCATTGGCGAACATGATTTCACAACATTTCGCTCTACAGAATGCCAAGCCAAGTCTCCGGTCAAAACCCTAGACACGCTTCGAGTCTCAAAGCGCCATCTCCATGGCGTTGATGTGATTGAAATTTCGACCACTGCAAGATCATACCTCCATTCGCAGGTGCGTTCGTTTGCTGGCGCGTTGAAGCTGGCAGGCGAAGGGCGCTGGACGGCGAAAGACATGCGTGTGGCGCTGGAAGCGCGGGACCGCCAAGCCTGCGCACCAGTCGCGCCCCCGCACGGACTGTATCTTGTGGCAGTAAGCTATTGATATGTTGAAGCGCGCCTCGCCCTGCGCCACACTACGTTCCATATTCAGCCGCAGGAGCTTTTCATGGCACGAGCCATTCTCATTGTTCTCGATTCAGTCGGCATAGGTGGCGCGCCGGACGCAGAAGCGTTTGGCGATGTTGGTGCCAATACGCTCGGCCATATAGCCGCTGCTTGCGCCCGTGGTGGCGGTGATCAGGAGGGTTTGCGAAGCGGCCCCTTGAACTTGCCCAATTTGGAGGCACTCGGTCTTTCCGCCGCTGCCAAGATGGCGACTGGTGAAGGATTAGAGGGTTTCGACAGCGATGGTCCGTTCAAAGCCGCCTACGGGTGCGCAGCGGAAGTTTCCAGCGGCAAAGACACCCCGTCGGGCCATTGGGAAATGGTGGGCTGTCCCGTTACCCGCCAATGGGGGCATTTCCCTGAAACAGTTCCCGCTTTTCCCAAAGACCTCACCGACGCGATGATTGCGCAGGCTGAGCTTCCCGGTCTGCTGGGCAACAAGCACGCTTCGGGCACTGAAATTATCGAAGAGTTTGGCGCAGAACATATCCAATCTGGCAAACCTATCGCTTACACATCAGCAGATTCCGTGATCCAGATCGCCGCGCACGAAGAATTCTTTGGGCTGGAAAATCTCTATCGGCTGTGTGCCATCACGCGAAAACTGGTTGATCCGCTCGACATCCAGCGCGTTGTCGCACGCCCCTTCCTTGGCAAAACGTCAGACACGTTTGAGCGCACGGGCAATAGGCGCGACTATTCTGTGCCACCGCCCGAAACCACCTTGCTCGATCGGGTTGAGGACGATGACCGGAGTGTTTTTGCGGTTGGCAAGATCGCGGATATTTTCGCCCATCGTGGCGTAACGGATGTGCGAAAGGCCAACGGCAACGACGCCATGTTCGACGCCACCCTTCAAGCGATGAAGGATGCGGCGCACGACGACTTCGTCTTCGTCAACTTTGTTGACTTCGACCAGTTGTACGGCCACCGCCGCGACGTGCCCGGCTATGCTGCCTGTCTCGAACATTTCGACCGTCGACTGCCGGAAATCATCGAGGCCATGCGCGGGGAAGACTTATTGATACTGACTGCCGATCACGGCAATGACCCCACATGGCACGGCACAGATCATACGCGAGAGCAGGTTCCTATCATTATGCTCGGTGCCGGCACCCACACCGGCCCTCTCCCCGCCGCACACACATTTGCCGACATTGGCGCAACGCTGGCGGTTCATCTGGGCATTGAACCCGGCCCGCATGGCAAGAGCCTGCTGTGACTGCGCATATTCCAAAAGCGGAACTCCACTGCCACATTGAAGGCGCGGCGGAGCCTGAGCTCGTGCTGCGCCTGGCACGGAAATACAGTCTGGATATGAGCGGCATCATCAAAGATGGCCGTTATGTCTGGTCAGACTTTACATCGTTCCTGAATTGTTACGATCAAGCATCAGGCGTATTCCGTGAACCGGAAGACTACCGGTTGCTGGCATATGATTATTACTCACGTCTGGCTGATCAGAATGCGATCTACGGCGAGGTTTTCGCGTCGCCCGATCATGCGGGCTTGATGGGAATTTCCTACACCGAATTGATCGGTGCGATTGCAGACGGAATCGAAGATGCAAAGGCCGATCACGGCATCGAAGGGCGCATCTTGGTCACGTGCGTGCGCCATCTTGGGCCGGAATCTGCGGAGCAGGTTGCCGAGCAATTGGCTGCCAACCCGCATCCACTAGTCACTGGCTTCGGCATGGCTGGCGATGAAAGAGCGTTTGAGGTTGCAGACTTTGCCAACGCGTTCGCAATCGCCTCAGACGCTGGCATGGGCCTCACCGCCCACGCAGGTGAACTGCGTGGACCGCAAAGCGTGCGGGACGTTATCGACATTTTGGGCGCCACCCGAATCGGTCATGGCGTGCGCTCAGTTGAAGATCCGCTTTTGTTGGAACGTTTGCGTGAGGAGGGCATCGTGCTCGAGGTTTGTGCCGGATCGAATGTGGCGCTGAACATATACCCCGGCTTCGACAGTCATCCGCTTGCCGAATTTCTCGATGCCGGTATTGCCTGCACCCTCAATTCAGACGACCCACCGTATTTCTACACATCACTGGCGCGCGAATACGAAATAGCCCAAAAGCATTTCGGCCTCCACGACCATGATTTAATCGCCTGCACACGCACCGCACTTGATGCAGCATTTGTCGATGAAAAGACCCGCTCGCGCCTGTTGAAGCAGCTTGCCGATACGGCTTAACTGGTGGTTGCGCATTTTACCTCAAACGACTTTCAGAAAGCCTACTCAATGTCACACGTCACGGTCGTCGATCATCCTCTCGTTCAGCACAAATTGTCGATCATGCGCGACAAGGACACCTCCACCCGCGGCTTTCGCACCTTGCTGCGCGAGATATCGCTGCTGCTTTGCTATGAAGTCACTCGTAATTTGGAACTCACCACAAAGCGTATTGAGACGCCGATGCAGGAAATGGATGCGCCGACGCTGAAAGGCAAAAAACTTGTCTTTGCCTCCATTCTGCGCGCTGGTAACGGCTTGCTAGAGGGCATGTTGGACCTCGTGCCGTCCGCTCGCGTGGCGCATGTTGGCTTGTACCGCGATCACGACACGCTGGAGGCGATTGAGTATTATTACAAAGCGCCGGAAGACATGTCGGATCGTTTGGTAATTGCGGTTGACCCCATGTTGGCGACTGCTAATTCCGCTACGGCAGCAATTGATAAACTCAAGCAAAGCGGCGCCAAAGATATTCGCTTTCTATGCTTGCTCGCAGCGCCGGAGGGCATTGCAGCGTTTCAGGAACAACACCCTGACGTCCCGATTTTCACAGCAGCAATTGATGAACGATTGAACGAACAGGGCTACATCGTACCCGGCCTCGGTGACGCGGGTGACCGCATGTATGGAACCAAGTAGGAGCAGGGCGATGCAGTACGGCGCGATCTATCCAAGCTTGAAAGATAAAACAGTCATCGTTACCGGCGGCGGCTCCGGCATTGGCGCTTCAATTGTTGAACACTTCGCCGCCCAGGGTTCAAAGGTCGGCTTTGTGGACATCGCTGACGAGCCTTCAAATGCCTTGGTTGATACCTTGCGCGGCGAGGGAGCAAAAGTCGCCTATCGCCATTGCGATATTACCGACACGTCAAAGCTACAGGCCACGGTTCGCGAACTGTCCGACGAACTCGGGCCCGTTGGTGTGTTGGTGAACAACGCCGCCCACGACCAGCGCCACAAATTTGAAGATGTGACTCCGGAATATTGGGACGAACGGATCGGTGTGAACATCAAGCACCAGTTCTTTGCAGCTCAAGCTGTGGCCGACGATATGAAGAAGCTCGGCAACGGTTCGATCATCAATATGGGGTCAACTTCCTGGATGATCGGACAGGGTGGCATGGCATGCTACACGGCTGCGAAGTCGGCTGTTCTAGGTCTCACACGGTCGCTTGCCCGCGATTTGGGTGAGCACAATATCCGCGTCAATTCCATCGCCCCGGGCTGGATTATGACCCAGCGACAGATCGATCTTTGGCTCACCGATGAAGCGGAAAAAGAGTTGATGCAGCGTCAGTGCTTGAAGCGCAGACTGGAGCCGGCGGACATCGCCCGTACGGTTCTGTTCTTCGCGTCCGACGAGGCTGGCGCCTGCACCAACCAAAGCTACATCGTAGACGGTGGTTGGGTGTAGCTGCTTGTTAACCGCGTCTTAACCGCGTCTTAACCGGAAACCCAGTTTCACCGAGACTTTAACCCTCCTTTACCTGCTTTTGGCATGATTGCAGCGTCGAGGCAGGAGAGCTACTCGTGGACTTTCATCACAATCTTTTGGTTGGCGGCGCGGGCCTTGTCGTGTTGGCACTCGCTGCTCCATCGATATTCGGAGTAAGCGAGAAGAGCGCCAAGTCTGAACCTGCCAACATCACGCGGGCGGCTGACGACCCCAATGCGCCCAAACGCATGTTTTCCAAGCCCGAGCCGCAAGTGCGCAAGGCACCCCGACGGCTGACCAAAGGCTGTGACCCTAACGGGGATCTTGGGCCCGCTAATTGCCGCTCAACCCGCAAAGCCTCAAGCTCGAAATCCGGTTCATTCAAGCGCTCTAAAGGCGGGCGGTCGGTTACCGTGGAAGCAGATGCAGTTGGTCAATTCAAATTAAATGCCAGAATGAACGGCAGGCGAGTGCCCGTGCTGGTGGATACAGGTGCGACCTCGGTAGCCATCAATCTCACCACCGCGCGCCGCTTGGGCATCAACGTCACGCAAGAAGACTTCAAACACGAAGCCACAACGGCCAACGGGAAGACACTTTTCGCTTCTGCCCAAATTCGAGAAATCCGCATCGGTGGCATTGTTGTCTCTGATGTACCGGCCGCGGTCCTGTCGGATAAAGCCTTGGGAAGCACACTTTTGGGCGCGGCATTTTTGAAGCGCTTGAGCAAATACACGGTGGAAAACGGTCAATTGAAAATGACCCAATAAGCACGGCATTGGACCGCCTAAGTCCTTGATTTAATCATGTTCGCACATGCCAGAGGCCGCGCCGTTGTTTAGCTACCTTCCGTAAGTTAGCGTAAACGTGAAGCTCCACTTTTTGGACAGTAAGCAGCGTCGTGTTCACTACCCTTACAGTGTCACCCATTTTGATGGTGATCTTGAGTCTGTCGCTCGGGGTATTCGTAGCTTACGAATTTCGCCATCAACCAACGATCGGACGATATGAGTCTTTCCTCCTCTACGTCCTGTTTATGTCGCCGCTTTCCTTTTCAGCATACTTTTTCGATTTTGATGAAACTTACGCGATCGTCCCTTCGCTTTTGGCATGGTTCATTGTTGTGCTCTTCACCAAACGCGCGACGAAATACGGCGTTTTGGGAAAAAAGGGATACCTACGTTGCGTTCTGATGAATCGCAGACGGGGACGTTTGGTGCGTTCCGCAGATGACCTAGATAAGATCGACAAACTGATACTCGACGAGAAATTTCTGCCTACTGACGATGCGGAAGAGGAATACCTAAAGGACATCTTTCAAAAAGCTGCGCTGTTGGATGTAGAGCTGCTCGACATCAACGACTTCCTGAAGCAGGAATATGGCTACGTGAATTACATGCGCAAATCTCACCGCATTGCGCTGCGCGAGCGGGTTGTGTTCGACACGTTGAAGAACGCATTTGATCGAACGCTGTCGCTGGTATTGCTGATCGTGTTTTTGCCCCTGTTCGCCATCATTTCTCTCGCAATCTACCTTCAGGACGGCGGTCCGGTGATATTCTGGCAAACCCGCGTCGGCAAAGGTGGACGCCACTTTGAAATCGCAAAATTTAGAAGCCTCAAAAACGGTGATGATGAAACACCGATTGGGCGCAAAATTGGAACCATTCTGCGCGTGTCTCACTTCGACGAACTGCCCCAATTGTGGAATGTGCTGAAAGGCGATATGGCGCTTGTTGGCCCAAGGCCAGAATGGTTGTCACTGGCAACAGACCAGAAAGCGCCCAAAGGCTATTGGATGCGTACGGCCATAAGACCGGGCATAACCGGATGGGCACAAGTGAGTTACAAACCTTCAAGGACGCTGCATACGAGAAACAGAAAGCTCGGCTATGATATTTTCTATATCAACAACCGCGGCATATTTCTTGATGCCCTCGTTTGGTTGCGGACATTCCAAAAGTTTGGGTTCTTTCTCGTAGCGTTGCTTGATCGCAAGTCGCGCTCAAAAGTCATTTGAATCTGTCGATAAGTCTTTGTCTTCACGCCTCGGCCAACCCAAAAAGGCGACGATAGCAATGACCAACGCGGCAAGATACCAGCCTTGCAGCCAAGACGCGCCGACGAGCGCCGAGACATAAGCTGCGACCAGCAGGCAAGTTGCTGCCATGCCCTCTTGCTGCCCAAGTCCGGCGACGGTTTTCGCAAGGGATAGCAGAACGGCAGCAAAGAGTATTGCGCCAATCAGACCAAAGTTGACCCAGATTTCCAGCACGAAATTATGAGGATGGGTGGTGCGCGTATCAAAGCCTGCATCACTGAGTGTTTCCGCCAGCGCCCCTTTCATGGCCAAGTGTCGATCGGCTTTCGCGCCCGTGCCAAATATGGGGCTGTCTGCAATTTCGTCGGCATAGCCTTGCCAGATTGCGGCGCGATGAAGAGCATGGCCGTCTTTGAGGAAACTTGAAGAGGAGTTGGTCACCGCCGCCCCAACCAGCGGCAAAAGCAACGGAAAGACTAAAGTAAATGCGGCGGCGCTGGCGATCAGCCAGGTTCGAAGCCGAGGCGCCACCGTCAAAATACCCCAAACGGCTCCGGCGAATACAGCAGCCAATTGCGCTGTCTGGCTTTGTGTGGCCCATAAAACGGCGGCAAGAACGATCAAAAAGCCGAAGGCCAAAATTTTGTGAAGCGCAGTCGGCTTTGAAAAAACTGCAATCGGAATGGCAAGAAAAACCAACCCGATTGTGTTGCGGTTAAGATCATATAGTTCAGAATTTGTGTCCCTAAGAGCGTAGAGCGACGTCAATCCAAGCAGGTCCAGCAAAACGAGCGTAGCGCCGATTAACGAGCCGCTCATAACCATGATCGACATAGGTGCGATAATCGTTCTGGAGCACTCACGCGCAAGAATGAGGGCGATTGGAATAAGTGCAAGCAAAGCTGCAACGTCGAATAGAGCTTCAAGCGGAATTGGGCTGCGGAAAATTCCAATAGCATACCACACCACAAACGCGGCAAAGGACAATACCAAAAGGCGCACCGGGTCTGTCCGAAAGCTTCTGACCGATTGGCGAAAGTTAAGATGGCGGAACCCAGTGATGGCGTGGCCCACCAAAAGAAACACCAGCGCCAACAAAATTGCTGCCGGCATCCATCGTGTTACAGCAACCTGCAAAATGGGGCCGATGATAAAAAGCACGACAGCAGCGCTATCGCGGCAGATCCGCAAAATCCAATAGTCGAAACCATCGGATAGAGTTGTTTCGGGTTCAATGGCCATCGTCGCGCAGCCCGTAAACTTCGGCAAATGCGTCTGCCACTTCTGCATTGCTGACAGGCAGTGCTTCAATGAGCGCGCGTGCGGCGCGTCCGTATTCTGAGACAAGGTCCGGATTGTTCAGAGCTTCACCGACGGCAGCTATGAGCGCGCTGCTATCTGGTGGGTCGAGTAGCCAACCTGTCTCGCCATCGACAACAACTTTCTCGATTGCACTTTGCCGACTGGCAATCATTGCCACGCCACAGGCTGCCGCTTCCAGCAAAGCGCGGGGAAAACCTTCCTGCAAACGCGTTGGCAGGCAAACCACGTCCGCTGAATTGATTATCCGTGGCATCTCGCTCTGATCTACCGCCCCCAAAAATGTGATCGCGCCATCTTCATGGGCTTTCTGGATTGTTGAGGGGTCCATTGATCCGGGATCGGTCTCTTCAAACAGTCCGGCAAGAACGAATTTAGCGTCCAGCCCCTTGCTCTTTGCGTCGCGTGCGGTTTCCAGAAACACATCGACCCCCTTTTTTTCGATGAGTCTGGTTGCCATCAGGAAGGTCAGGCCGTTGATCGACGTCTTAGCTTCAGGTTTGAACACGTCTGTATCCAACCCCGTGCCCTCAACAACGGTGGCTCGAGTGGCAGGAACTATGCCGTAATCTATAAGAATTTTCCGATCACAGGCATTTTCAAAGGTCGCGTGTGCCCCGCTTACCTTGGCGCTGAGACGCAGGGCCATCGTGACGATCACCTTTCGCACCGTGGCCATGGCTCTATCGCATGGTTCGAAAACTTTGCCGAGGCCTGGGAAGGTCCAAACAAGTTTTTCCGCGCCCCCGAACAGACGTCGCAATGACACCGCAAGCCCGGAAAACAGAATTGGCTTGATCGTGATTGCATGGACGATATGAGGTTTTCGGGTTCCAATAATCCGCAGCAGAGCCCACAAAAGCTGAAGGTCTGCGAGAAGGTTCAGACGGTGTTTGTCGATTGGCAGTTCAACAAGTGCAATATTATCGGGCCAAGCACGCTTTGCTTCTTCGGTGCATGCGCCACTCGCCACAACAACATCGTGTCCCTTGGAAGCAAAGTGTTCTGCGAGCATTTGGCGGTGAGCGCGGAAATAACCAAGATCATTGACCACAAAAAGGATTTGCATTTTAACCATCGTGGCTTTTGAAAAGTGGATGGTCCTTGCTTCGAAACGCCACGGACATCCTTTCTTCCATGCCAGACCTCACCATCATCATTCCCGCTTACAATATGCATGACACTGTGTCTAATGCGGTTGAAAGCGTGTTGATCCAGAAAATTGAGGCCCAAATCATCGTCATTGATGACGGCTCTTTGCCTCCGATCACGTTGCCTGAGGACGTGGCAGCGCATCCGCTGGTGACCCTTTTGACACTTCCTTCAAATGGTGGTGCGGCGGCGGCCCGTAACGCAGGCGTCACAAGGGTCAAAACCGATTGGCTGGCTTTTCTCGACGCGGATGACACACTCATACCCGACACACTCCATCAGCGTTTCGAATTTGCAAAGGCAATGGAGGCCGATGCTCCGCTAGCCCTGTTTGGCTGCGGTTGGTTGGAAGCAACACGAAAGATCGGCCAGCAAACACGCATTCCCTTAGGTGCAGACACCGCCCGCCATTTCGCATCTGGCTGCTGGTATTGCCCCGGCTCATGCATCATCGCGCGGCGACAAGTCTTTGTGGATTTGCCCTTCGATGAGAGTTTGAGCCGCTTGGAAGACTTTGATTTTGGTATCCGTTTTGGGAAAAGCGGTGGGCAGCTTCTGGTTCAACCAATTGCGGGTGCTGCAATCCGACCCGCAAACCGGACAGATACCGATCAGGTGGCCCGCGCTGCAAAACATTTGCGGACCAAGCACACTGCTTTGGCAGAAAGTGACCCTGATGCTTTCAGTGCAATGAACGCTTATCTCGAGTTGGAACTTGGAACAGCGAGTGCGCGGGAAAGCCGTTGGGTGAAGGCCTTGGGCCATCATTTGCGCTCTTTTGCCTATAAGCCGCGCATCACACGGCACTTCAGCCCGGGCTGGACGTTCTCGCAGTCCTAGAGAACCAGACCGCCCCGCTTGCAATTCCCCCCCTTCTTGGCCAAAAAGCGGAGCACTTACGCAATCGGTGGTCCTGCCATGTCAGTTTCAAACGGCGCTTCGCATCGATCAGACGGGGAGCGCTGGTTCATCACAGGTGGCTGCGGTTTCATCGGCCGCAATTTGATCAGCCTCTTGCTGGGCCAAGGCGTTCCTCTCGGCAGCATTCGTGTCTATGACAATCACTCCGCAGGCTCACTCGACGACTTAAAGCACGTTACGCAAGCGGCCGAAGAAGGAGCGGACTGGGGCTCTGGCTTAATCGGTGTTTGGCAAGGCGATGTTCGTGATGCACTGGCAGTTGGCAGAGCGATGCAAGGGTCAACCCATGTTGTTCATCTGGCCGCATCGACCAGTGTTACCCGGTCAGTTGAAGACCCCCTAACGGATTGTCAGCACAATGTGTTGGGCGTGCTCACGATGCTTGAACAGTGCCGAACACATCCTGTCGAGGCGTTTGTCTTTGCTTCATCGAGCGCACCATTGGGTGCCGCTGCTCAGCCGATAACGGAAGAGACGCCCCCCAATCCTGCGTCTCCTTACGGGGCGAGCAAGCTGGCGGGTGAAGGATATTGTCAGGCCTATGCAAATTGCTTTGACGTGCCGACTTCGATTTTACGTTTTGGCAATGTCTACGGAATCCACTGTAACCATACCGAAAGCGTTGTGGCGCGTTTTCTGTTGCGCGCACTCGAGGGGTTGCCGCTTGAGATATACGGTGACGGCACAGCAACACGCGATTTTGTCTACGTTGAAGACTTATGCGAGGCTATTGCGCTCGCTGCCCGTCAGGCACGCACGCATGCAGGCGAGATTTATCAAATAGCCACTCATCGCGAGACCACGGTGAATGAAATCGCCAACATCCTTGCATCGGTCTTGAAAGATCAAGGCGTCGAGGGCGTTACCGTTAACCACGCCCAAACGCGGGTGGGCGATGTTCAACGCAATTTTTCTGATGTCGCCAAGGCCAAGCGTGATCTGGGTTGGGAAGCGCGCACCAGCCTACAAGAAGGTTTGTCAAAAACCGCCGATTGGTTCTTGCAAAACTCCCGCTGACTTTCGATTAACGCGAAATGCCCGTGAACTTCTCGATCATCCGATCCGCAACTAAGTCCATGCGGTCGTCGCCATTTTGAAGCAGATCGTTCACTTGCTCCCACCGCCATTGTGGAACGCCGACGCGGTCGTTGGTCAATTGCCGCAATGAATATTCGTTGAGGATAGAGACGTCTGGGGTGCCCAGATAGGAAATGAGAAACGCCGAGCGGTTTCGCAACTCCTTTGATGGCTTCTTGAACTTTCCCGCTCGAAGATACGAGCGATATTGATCACGCGATTCCGGGTAAATGAGATCGACCGGATAGTCATGCTTTCCAAACCATGAAGCCATAAGAACCGGAATGCCCAAAGCAGTAAGTTCAAGGCTGCTGGAACCGTTCCACAAAAGAGCCAGATCGAGATGCGGGGCCAACGCGTGAACATTGATGTCACGATGCCCCAGGACGCGAACATTATCTGGAATATCCACTTCAATCAGATCGGCGAAGAAATCGATCAGATCGAGAGCGATCTCTGGCCGCAATTCGTGGGGGTGGGGCTTTATCAGCAATATTACATCGTCTGCCCCGGCGACCGATTGGACCGTGTGATTGAGCCAGTCTTTCATATCCTTATGGGCAGGGCCGCCATCATAAGGCACGTTAAGATCGACCGGTACTTTGCCGAACGCACAGACGACCTTTTTGCCAGCAGCACGTTCTGACTTGAGCCAATCAACAATCTCCAGTTCGGTCTCGTTGCTGGAGGATGAATTGCGGTTGACCTTGATCATGTCGTCCGCGCGTTGTTTCAAATCGCTGTCACTACGGTTTTGCGCATACCAGGTCTCGAATTTCTCTGGCAATGCCATAAACGGCGCACGGCGATCCTTGTGCAGGGTCATATCGGTTACGCACATCGTCGATGCATATTTCGAGCCAAGGTTAGAGAAGTAACTCTCGTAAGCCACATTGCAGTTGATGAATGACAAGTGTGGATCGTCCTTTGCACGGGCAAAGTCTCGAAACACCGAGAACGGCACGACATGGGCGTTGCCGCTGACCATGACCACATTGATTTTACGCTGAACGACCTCGCGGAAAATGTCTTCGCATACCGAAAGACATGTATCGGCGCGTTTCAGATAAACACTGAAATCGCGATTGGCCGCATCTTCGTTGATATCGACTTCGTACTTGCGCACACGGGTCGACATGCGTTCGTAGAAACCCTGATAGAAATTGATACCCTCGGCTTCCACCGTTCGCTCGTCCCAATTGATCTCCCAGTCGTGGTCAAGTTGGTGATGATAGAGCGTGGAGGGGATGGAGCCAGCGAAGCGGTCAATATACTCGATACCCGTTGGATCGTGCTCCACCATGCCTTCCAGCAAATTTACAACCGCGTACCCTTTTTTCTTCAGCGCATAGAGCGCCGGCGTCATCATCGCCAACGTGTTGAAACAAGATTGCGACGCCAGAAAAACAACGCCTTTTGGCACCACAGGCTGCGGATAGCTTTTCAGGATGCGACTTGTCTGGCGAATGAAATCAATCTTTGCGATTTCGTCTTTCAGCGACTTGCGCTTGGCCGGTTCTACGACGTTTTGAAGTCTTAGATTGAGCGTTCGTTTCGCTTCCGCAAATTCTCCAATCGCACGCAAAGCCTTGGCGTAGCGCATGATTGCCCGACTATCTTTTTGCGTCATCGGCGACGCAGTCGAGTAAGCCTTTATCACTCCCAGATGGTCCGCCTTCGCAGCGTGCAGCGCAATCCAGGCCGTCTCCAAACGCGCTTTTTGGTCGGTCGTTGTTTTTGCTGACTTATGGAAGAAGTGCTCAGCAAGCATTTTCTTCGCTTGCTCAAACTGCCCACGCTTCACGAAAAAATCGAAAATCTGATAAAAATGGCCGCTACGTTTTGCAAGATGGCCCCAGCTTTCGATCGATTTGCTCTGCAAATTAAATTCGTTATTGGCGAATGACCCGATCAACAGGTCATAACCCTTCTGGGTTTCGCTGACGCTATCGGTTGCCACACCTACAAGAGCGGCGTTCAAAAACATGTCGTAACGACTGGGATATTTTGCAGCCAGATGCTCTTTCAGCAGTTCGGCACAACGCACCTGAAGTCCCCGGCGACGGCTGTGATCGCGTTCGCTCCTAGTTGGATTGGATCGGATGATTGTGCAGAGCCGATGATAGAGCGCGGGATCTGTCTTTTCGACCGATGACAGCGCATTCATCAAATCAACCAAGGGGTTATAGTGTAGATTGTTTGAAAGTGCGCGTGCATAGGAATGGATAGCGCTCGCATTGCCACCTTCCTCTGAGTAGCTTTCCACCAGTTTGTCGATCAGATCAGGAATATCGCGGCAAACCCGACCATTCAGGTTTGCCTGAGCGAAAGTGACTGCCGACAGAACAGAATCTGTGAGCATCGGATCGTGCAAAATGATCTCGTCATTAGCTTCAAGTTGATCCAGTGCACGGTTTGTTACCGCCAGTAGTGCGTCGTAGTTGAAAGTGCCGACCAGAAGATCAACGATTTGAGCGAAATTGTGCAGCAGCGTCGCGTCATCCACGCGCTGCATAATTTGATCTACCGTAGCGGAAGCTGAATCGGGGCATGTATTGAGATACAGCAGCACTCGAACAGCACTTGGCAGTGTCTCTTCAATTGAGCGGAGTTTCTCTAGGTCAAGCCAGTTTTCAGGGATCTCGCGAGGGTCAAGGTGCTTTACCTGTTCGACGATGAAATGTCCGGCAACTTCAAAGAAATTGCTCAAGCCATTGCTGACTGGATGAACGTAGCGCGGATAGCGCAGATAAACGGCTGCAAACAGAGTTTCCAACGAAACGTCTTTTCCAGTGCGTTCCGGAATTTGTTGCAGATCATCGGTCAGTCCGTGGCCGGCGTAAAATGGTGCGCCAGCAACAGTCACCTTCTTTCCCTGAATAAGCGCTTCAAAACCGCTCAACGATGTCTGCGTAAAAATGCGGTCCATCTGGCTGGTAAGATCAGCGAGAGGAGCGTTCGGCGAATGGACAATCAGCGACTGCGACGGTAGCGCATCAGCAATTTTTTTCGATTGTCTGCTACCCACGTCTGGATGGGGACGGAAATGAAGCTGAGCGTTGGCAAACTTATCGCTCGCTGTTTCAACAAGCTGTTGGTTGGAAAAATTTTTATTTGTTAGCCGCTGCAGCAGGTTGGGCCGTTCCAAGCTGCCATATCGAATGGACGCGTCGTTCTCTACCTGGCCGACAATAAGAACCCTCTCGCGCCCTTCGGCGTCTTCCAGTTCAACCGGCTCATCACTGAAATAAGTGTAGTATTTGCTCAACCGCGCGGCACGCATGAGCAAAAGACCGTCCCGCGCATTCTTTGCGAGATCGGGGTCCGCACTCAAATCCGTCTCGGCGATGAGCTTTTGTACGTCCGATTTGCCGAGAGCGTCGTAGTATAGACCGTTGTCGTCAAACACCAGCGAATGAGCCCGCGTGTGCTTTACGCCAGAACCCATTGATCTTAGGAATCCATCCTCGATACGCACCAGATTCTTTTTGTATTGTTCAGCAAAACTGCTGAGCGATTTCGGAACATCATTGCCCCAAATTCCCAGTTTCCATTCGCCTTCGAAAAGATCTGGTCGTCTGTCAAAAACAGTTTGTGGTCCAGTATCAAAGCGCACAAAGGCAACGCGGTATTCTGGCAGATAGTCCACCAGATGTCGGCGTTTCCATGGATTGATCTTCCATAAAAATATGACGGGCTTGTCAGGTGCGTGCTGCCAATTGCGGCCCATAAATTGCAGGTAATCTTCTGCGCCCGGTTCCAATTTCGCCCAGCGACGCACAAACTGCATTTCATCGCGCCAACTATCCGGCTGGTGGTAGAGGCGCCGTGCTTTTCGTGTTGCTTTTTGAGAAATGTCGGAAAATTTCATGGATTGGCCTTAGGGCTGCGGATATCGCTCGTATCAATGAGCGGCGCGTTTCGTCAATTATTTCAATTCTATCTATCACATTTGCGAATAATTTATCGCAAGTCGGCTAGAAATCACAATCGATGTACGACATTTCCGCCACCATTCTGGCGAAAACTGTCGTGAGGGTGAATCGGTACAAAGCGTTCAACGGATATCTGCAGGGAAAACATGACCACGCCAAGCAATCAAGAGCAGTTTATGCTCGAACTCATAAACGCATTCCGCCTCGATCCCAATGGCGAATATAACCGGCTGATTGACGCCAATGGGCAGGCTTATGATTCCGGTGTTGCAAGCGCAGTTTCCTATTTTGGCGTCGATCTTTCCGCCTTTGAAGCGCAACTTTCCGCGCTCCAACCCACCCATGTTTTGGCTTGGAATGCCAACCTTGCCAATGCAGCGGAAGGCCATTCCAACGATATGATTTCAGCCGATACCCAGGCTCACACTTTGCCGGGCGGCCCGGACGCAGGGCAGCGCATTGCTGCGGCTGGCTATAACTACAACACCTATGGTGAAAACATCTTCGCCTTCACCGACGACATGCTTTATGGCCACGCAGGCTTCATAATTGATTGGGGCTATGACGACGTAGACTTCAACGACAGCACGCTTAGAAGCGACTGGCAATCCCGCGGTGATGGCATTCAAGATCCGGCAGGTCATCGCGACAGTCTGATCAGTTCAAGTTTCAACGAAATTGGTCTGGGTGTGGTCGCCGAAAACGACCCTGCAACCGGAGTGGGTCCGTGGGTTGTTACTCAAAATCTGGCAAACAGACGTGGCTACCAAGACCAACTCGTTGGTGTCGTGGCGAATGATCTCGATCAAGACGAGTTTTATGATATTGGTGAAGGCTTGGGTGGAGTCACTGTAACCATTTCGGGTGGTGGGTCCACTTACACAACAACGACTTGGGACTCTGGCGGTTATCAGATTGTCGTCCCTGCCGGCAGCTATCAAGTCACCTTTTCCGGGGGCGGCATCACGAGCGCTGTAACGGAAGCCGTGGTGATGGGTTCCCAGAACCAAAAGTTGGATCTCTTCATTGATCTCGCGTCACAACCCAACGTCCCAACCGCCCAAGCCGATGTTTTTAACGGCACAGCGCTTGCCGATGTGATCGATTTGCTCGCTGGCGATGATACCTATTTTGCGGGTGCTGGCGATGACGATGTTTCAGGCGGCCAAGGAGCGGATACACTCCACGGCGAAGAAGGCGCGGACGTTCTGCGTGGTGGGAGCGACGGTGACACCCTCTTGGGCGGCTCTGGTAACGATCAATACCATGTCGAAGACGCAGGCGATGTTGTGGTTGAACTGTCCGAGGAAGGCTACGACCGCGTGTTCGTTGATGGTCTGTCCAGC